>NZ_BCPV01000004.1 GCF_001544135.1 Geobacillus zalihae NBRC 101842
GCCGATCGGTGGAGGAGGTCGTCGACCTCACTGTGGAAGTGCGGGCGCTTGCGCAAGATGTCATTGAATTGAAAGAAGCGGCCTACCGGGTGCTTGCCCAATGGAATGAAGCCGAGTCAGCGCGGCGCGAAGCGGAGAAAGCGTGCCAATGGATAGCGGCGGACATCGAAGCGCTGCAAGTTGAAAAGCAGCGGCTGGAGGAAGAGCGGCGGCAACTTGAACAGCAATGGCGGCAGATGTATCCTTTCCATTCGCTTGAGACGATCGATACGGTGTATGAACAGCTGTGTGAACTGGAAAACGTGCGGCGCGACGTGCAAAAACGGCTGGAGGACAGCGTGCTGTTTTTAGAGGAAAAACAGCGGGCGAAAGAGGAAGCGGCCAAAGAGCGGAGCCGGCTTGAGACGGAGCGGGTGCGTCTTGACTCGCTGATTAGTGCCAAACAGCAGCAATGGAACGAATATGAGCGGCAACGGGGCGAGAAGGCGGGGGAAGGTCCTGCGGCCGTGCAGCTTCAGAAGGCGGAGGACGAATGGCGCCAGCTGCAAAACGGCGAGCAACAGGCGTATGAGGCCTGGCAGCGAGCCCAGCGGGAATATCAAATGCTTGAAAGCGAAACAAAAGCAGCCAAGCAGGCGTGGGAAGAAGGCGTCCGCCGCGAAGAAGAGGCGCTCGCTCGCTGGCGCGGCGCGCTTTTGGACACCATGTTTGCCGATGCCGAACAAGTCAAGCAAGCAAAGGCGGAAAAAGCGCAGCGAGATGAATGGGATGAGGCAATCCGCCGCTATTGGCGCCAAATCGGGCAAGCCGAACATCGCCTCGCCCAGCTGGCCGCCGCCATCGGGGGGGCGGCGGTGAGCGCTGAACAATGGGAGACGATGCAGCGTGTATACGCCGAGTTGAAGGGGCAAGTGGAGGCGATGACGCAGCAGCTTGGGGCGGCTCAAGCGAAGGTGGAAGAGTTGAGAAAAAAACATAGCCGCTTTGTTGAACTGGAGGAGAAGCAGACGGAGCTCAGCCGGCGCATCGAGCGGTATAAACAGCTGCAGGCGCTGCTTCGCGGCAACAGCTTTGTCGAATTTATGGCTGAAGAGCAGCTCGAGCAAGTCACCGCCATGGCTTCGGAACGGCTGCAGCGGCTGACACGGCACCGGTATTCGCTCGAATTGGATTCGCAAGGCGGGTTTCTGATCCGTGATGATGCCAATGGCGGCGTCAGACGGCCGGTATCGACGCTCTCGGGTGGGGAGACATTTTTGACGTCACTGTCGTTGGCGTTGGCGTTATCGGCGCAAATTCAGCTGCGCGGCGAGTATCCGCTCCGCTTTTTCTTCTTGGACGAAGGGTTTGGCACCCTCGATGCTGAGCTGCTTGAGACGGTCATTTCCGCCTTGGAAAAGCTGCATACCGAGCGGCTGGCGGTCGGCGTCATCAGTCATGTACAAGAAATTCGCCACCGTCTGCCGCGACGGCTCATCGTCGAACCGGCTGAACCGTCCGGACGCGGCACGCACGTCTGGCTGGAAATGATGTGAATGGCTCGCCCGTTGAGCTGAACGGGCTTTAGGGGAATAATGGAGAGATGCGGTCGCAAAAGGTTGGTTTCCTTTCGATCAAGCACAATGTATGGTTTTTTAGATATAGAGGTAAATAAGCAAAGGTGTCCGGATCCTTTTGGGACACCTTCTCTTTTTGGTTTCGGCAGCGTTCGGCTGATAAGGTTGATGTTGGCAAATGAAAGGTGAGGGGATTCGTTTTCTGCAACGTTCAGTTGTTGGCGGCCACGTTTTGGTCGGATACATCCGGATCAAACGCGTTTGTAAAGCTGATCGCGTTGTTCGTCATCACAAAATCGCCGGTGTTGAACCCGCCGGATCCGGCTTGCGTTTTCGTGGCGACTTTCGGCGCGATGTACAGACAGTCGCCCATTTGGACGACAGCTCCGCTGCTGACGTTGTTGATTTTAATCGGGCCGACAAACGAAGGCATTATAAATCCCTCCCTCTTGTTGGCGCGCTCGACTCAGAGCCGGCCAGCTGGCGGATATGTTTAATTCTTGCCTCTGCCTCCGCTGTCGAGGTCGAGCCGATATGGACGATGGCGGACGAAGAAATGGCGAGCACGCGCACAGACTGAACGGAAATGACCGGGGACTCATGGAGCGTTTGGCGTGCAGCTACCGGCGATGGAGAAGTCCAGCGCGGAATCGGCTTCGTCAAAACAGGGAATATTTGTTCTCCTTCTGGACCAAAAAACAGTTCATATTGCCGCTGAACGGCAAAGGCGCGCGTGCGGGCGGAAATTCGCTCTGAGTCGCCGATTTGCAGGACAGAGCTAATGATAAGCGTTTCAGCATGGAACGTTTGCACAACTGACGTTCGTTTCACGGTGCTTCCCCTCGCGTCGGTACAAGTGGGACAAACGGACCGATGATGAGCGATTCAGGCGGTGTGTCAAACGCGGATGACAAGTGAATCGCATCGGCGTCGCCGATTAAAAACAGCGAGGCACTGGCGACGGCCACGAGGCGGATGTCGCCAACATGCAGATGACGATTGATCACTGTATAATTCACGTCTATCCCTCCTTTGAAGGCAAATGTTTCAAAAACGCATCGAGCGATTGTTCGATATCGGCTTTCACTTTTTGAAAAATTTCATTTTCGACTGCTTCATCGCGGTCGCCGGACGGAACGTAGCCATGGTTGGCTTTCTCTTGCAAATAGAAGCGGATGCGTTCGTCTGTTTGCCGGGCGATGTCTTGCAAAATGAACTGGCGGTACGTATCGTCGAGGCGGCGGCCGTATTGCTGCTCAAGGCGTTTTAACGTTTCCGACGCTTCCCCGTTGAGATAGGCGGCTACTTTTTCTTGAATCGGGCGCATCAGCACCGGTTCCGGCTTTGGAATTACGGTTTTGACCGGTTCGACGGCAAAGTCTTCAATTGTACCGCCGGCTCCGGACGGAGCGATCCCGATGTTTAGCGTTCCTTCGAGCGTTTCCACTTTGAGCTGGTCAAATTTATATTCAATTCGTTCGATCGATGTGCGCGGCTGAGCCTCCATTTCCCGAAGCCGGGCTTCGAGTGCGTGGAGACGGCGTTCCAGAGCCCGTATTTTTTTTGTTTGCCATAATAAATAGCGGTGCAGCTTGACGAAATACTCGTAAATGCTCATTGTGCACCATCATCCTCTCCAAAGAGCCCTCTTACTTCAATATATGGACGGCCTTTCGCTCTCATCACTTTTTTTCGCTGAATTTAGCGGGTGGCTGAATGGAGAGGAACGAGAGGAGCGGATGCACCGGGCGGCACGGTCGCCTGTGGGGCCGAACCGGTGAATCCGCCGGTGTTGGCAAGCGTTGAGAGCGCTTGAATGCTTCCGGCGCTGCCGATTTGCAAAACGGATGAATTGGTGACCGAGCCGATCCGCAACTGGTGGATGCAGATGCTTTGGCTGATGTAAACGTGCACCCTCCTTCTCCTCCTTCAAACGTTTCCGACGACATTTTCATCGGCGACATCGGCGTCATTCGTATTGGTATTGCTGTAATAGTTATAGATATGAAGCCCGTCGCCGGTGTTAAACGAACCGGCGCCAGCGAACGTTTTCGTCACGCTTTGCGGGGAAATCGCAAACACATCGCCAATATGGAACACGCCGCTGCTTCCGATGCTGTTCAGTTTGACGACTCCGACAAAAGCCGGCATGTGGGCATGCTCCCTTCCATGTTTTCTTCGTTGATACTAGTGTATGGGCGCAAGCTGCGAAACGTTCGCTTTAATTGTTGGCGGCATTATTTGAGTCGAACACATCCGGATCGCCGTTGTTTGTAAAGCTGACGAACGTATTCGTCTGCAGGAAGTCCCCGTTGTTGCCGCCGCCTGAGCCGGTATTGGATTTCAACGTGCTCTTTGGTGTGATTTGCAAGACGTCGCCGAAATTCACCGTGCCGTCGCCGCTGACATGGGTGATTTTAATTGGACCGCTGATAAATGAAGGCATGAAGAGCCCCCTCCTTTTTCGTCGTGTCGCTATCGTTATTGTATGAAAACGGAGAAAAAACGGTTCAATGCGGGGCGAGAGTCCAATTGAGGAAAGCAGCTCCCGCGTATGATAAAGAAAGGGAACGGGCAGAAAGGAAGGGGAAAGGGGATGCCAGCAATCGTCATTGGTGGGCTCAAAGTGACGAACGTAAGCGGCAATGGCACTGTCAACATGGGCGATGTGCTGCAAATCGCTCCGAAAAGCACCACGAAGTCAAACTCAGGTGCCGGCGGCGGCAATACTGGCGATTTCTTGCAAACGAATACGTTTTGCAGCGTCACGAATACGGTCGATCCGGACGTCTCCGACGCCGGGGTGAAAGGAAATAACTAGCGGTTGTCGAGACGATTCGCCTAGCATTCGTTTTTGGGAAAAAAGAAGAAACTGGGTTCTTTTTTGGCGCAATGGAGCGGACTAGCCAAGAAAGAGGGCTGGCTTCAAAAGTCATTTTACGACTTTTGGGATGGCCCTCTTTTTCTTTATGCCATCTTTGTTATATAATACAATTGTGAATTTTCTAAAACATAAAACAGGGGGATGGGAGAATGAATGCGCCGCTCGTGCTCCATCACTTTTTCGGTCGCGCCGTGGCTCTCTATGGGGACAAGACAGCCATGATTTGTTCGGGGCGGACGGTGACGTATCGTGAGCTTGGCGAACGGGTGTCGAGACTCGCCAACGGGCTGCGGGGGCTTGGCGTTCGCAAAGGCGACCGTGTGGCGTACTTGGCGCCCAACACGCTCGAGATGCTCGAAGGGTTTTACGGTGTGTTTGAAGTGGGAGGGGTGATGGTGCCGCTGAATACGCGGCTGAAACCGGATGATTACGTTTTTATTTTGAATCACAGCGAAAAACGAAAGTGTTGTTTGTGGATCAGGAGCTGTATGGGCTGATTGCACCAGTCAAAAACAAGCTTGAAACGGTCGAGGAGATCATTGTCCACCATAAAACAGAGGCGGCGATTGATGAAACCGCTTACGATGAATGGCTCGCCGCCCAGTCGTCAGCGCCGGTTCCGCGCCCGATGATCGATGAGAATGATATATG
Organism: Geobacillus zalihae NBRC 101842; assembly: GCF_001544135.1. GTDB lineage: Bacteria > Bacillota > Bacilli > Bacillales > Anoxybacillaceae > Geobacillus > Geobacillus zalihae. Next base: position 5,092 of record NZ_BCPV01000004.1, read on the forward strand.
CAGCTTGCTATATACAAGCGGGACGACAGGCAATCCAAAAGGAGTCATGCTGACGCATCGGAACAACTATTTGCATGCGCTTGTGACGATGCACCATTTGCGTGTGTCCGACCGCGATACGTATTTGCATGTGTTGCCGATGTTCCACGTCAACGGCTGGGGGGCTCCGTTTTATTACACCGCCAACGGGGCAACGCAAATCGGTTTGCGTAAAGTCGATCCGAAAGTCATTTTTGATCTTGTCAAGGAACATCAGGTGACGGTTATGCATATGGCTCCGACTGTGCTCAATATGTTGCTGCAATATTATGAGCAATATCAACCAGATGTCCCGGAAGGCGTGCGGGTCGTCATCGCCGGTTCTGCGCCGCCGCCGGCATTTGTCGCACGCGTTGAGGAAAAGCTCGGCTGGGAGTTTATCCAGGTGTACGGCATGACCGAATCATCTCCGCTCAGCACGATTTCGCTCATTCGTCCGCAGCTTGACGGACTGCCTGTGGAGCAAAAGCAGCGGATCAAGGCAAAAGCCGGCTATCCGATGATCGGCTGTGAAGTGAAAGTGGTCGATGAAAACGGCGACGAAGTGCCTCATAATGGCCGGACGATCGGCGAGGTGATCGTCCGCAGCCATGGCGTCATGAAAGGATATTGGAAAAACGAAGAAGCAACCGCCGCAACGATCCGCGACGGCTGGCTGTATACCGGCGATATGGCGACCGTCGATGAATACGGGCATATTGATATCGTTGACCGGAAAAAGGATATTATTATTAGCGGAGGGGAAAATATTTCGTCGATTGAAGTCGAAGGTGCGCTTTATGAACACCCTGCTGTGCTTGAGGCAGCCGTCATTGCCGCGCCGCACGAAAAATGGGGAGAAACGCCGCATGCGTTTGTCGTCGTCCGCCCAGGGCACAATGTGACAGAGGAAGAGCTGATCGCCTTTTCTCGGGAAAAACTGGCTCATTTCAAAGCCATTACAGGCGTTACGTTTGTCGATGAGCTGCCGAAAACAGCCTCCGGAAAAATTCAGAAAGTACACTTGCGCCGCCAATATTGGGATGCAATTGGAAAATCGGGCCGCTATGTCAACTGATGATACAGGCATGCGCCTTCAGACGGGCAGAGGAGAGCGCATCGAATGAAATGGATAAGGCGGCGGGCGTGCCGGCAAGGCGGTAAGGCGTCGCCGATTGCGCAGACGGCTAGGCGGTAGAAAGAAGGGAGAAAGCGATGATCAGATCGACCGAGCGAATCGCCGCAGCGGATGTGTTGCGTGGATTCGCCTTGCTTGGCATTTTGCTTGTCAACATGCGTTATGTTTCCTCGCCGGCGTTATACGACGACGGCGTCAAGGGCAGTGATTTTGACCGAGTTTTCGTTGCCGTCGTGGATGTGTTGTTTGAAGCGAGCGCGTATCCGCTGTTTGCCTTTTTATTCGGCTTTGGCGCCGTGATGATGTTCCACCGGCTCCAAAGCCGCGGGGAGCGGCCGATTCCGATTCTTTTGCGCCGCTTCTTTCTTTTGCTTGGGATCGGCATTGCTCATGCGTTTGGCCTTTGGTTTGGCGATATTTTAATCCCCTACGCCCTCGTCGGGTTCATCATGCTTTTCTTTTTCGCCGCCCCGCCTCGTTGGTGGCGGACGGCGGCTGTTGCCGTCTTTTTTCTTTTTCACGGCCTCATGGCGCTGTTGTTAACTCTCAATGTGTTGACCGGAGAAATGGAGACAGCCGGCGGCCACGAGACCGCGGCGGCCGCGGCGGTTCGCCATTATCGAAACGGAACGTTTCGTGACGTGTTTTGGCAACGGTGGAACGACTGGATGTATATCAACGGCGATGGAGGGCTTTTGCTTACGGTGTTGACCGTGCTGCCGTTTTGTTTGCTTGGCGGCTATGCCGCCGACCAACGTTGGCTTGAAGCCGACCGTCACTCGCCTGCGAAGCTGCGCCGCCTGATGAGGTGGGCGCTATGTTTTGGTTTAGCACTGAAAACCATTCCGCATTGGGCTGCGGCCAACGACTTGACCATGTACATCCAAGACAGCTTCGGAGGCGCCGCTTTGGCGGTGTTTTACGCGGCGGCTGCCGTGTTTGTCTGCCGGAAACCAAGTTGGCAGCGCGCTTGGCGGTGGTGGCAAGACGTCGGGAAAATGTCGCTCACCCATTACCTCGCGCAATCGCTCGTTTGCACGTCGCTGTTTTATGGTTATGGGCTTGGGTGGTATGGACGCACAAGCGCATGGCAGGAGATGTTGATTGCGTTTGCCTTGTATGCAACTCAAGTGTGGATAAGCCGCTTTTGGTTTGCGCGTTTTCATTATGGCCCGATTGAGTGGATGTGGAGGTGGGGAACATACGGAACGCGGCCGCCGTTTCGCCGCCGGCCGGGGCAATAAAAACCCCCGCTTACTGAACGGACGGGGAAGGCGATTCCAACATCCTTGTTTGCTGCAAATATTGATTGATCAATTGGTCAAGCTCTTGGCTGCATTCGATCGTCTCTTTGGCCGTGAACCCATACGTGAGCGCCAATTCGATCATTTGTTGTCGTTTTTCTTCAATTTGCAATAGAACCATTTCCTTCACCATCAATTCGTTTGAAATGTTGGTTGAGGCATGCCGCGTCGATGCAAGACGTTTGTTGCATGACGAAAGTCGCAATCGACGCCCTAGTGGAAACTAAACATTATTATACATATCACGACGAAAAAAGGAAGCGATTCGGGAAAATAAGCGATAAATTTCCTAATTTAGACAAAATTCTACAAAAGCAGGACTTTTTCGCCTCGATGGCGAATACCATCCTCAACGCGCCAAAATGGCGAAGATGGGTGGAAGAGAAGAGTTCACGAAGCGTCCGCTGCATAACAAAGAAAGGGAGAGAGGCACGATGAAACTGATCACCGCACTTTTCGATGGAGAAACGTTTGTTGGAGCCGTGCCGCAAGGAGACGACCGGGCGGTTCATTTGCGCCGCGCCGAACGGGCGATGGATGGAACGGAGACGATGCCGACGACGATGGTTGAAGCGATTGCCCAAGGGGAGGAGTTTCTCGTACGGGCGCAAAAAGTGATTGACTGGGCGCTAGGCCATCCGACGCGGGAGTACGTTTATCGCCTCAACGATGTCCGTCTTTTGGCCCCGATCCCACGGCCGGCGAAAAACATTTTTTGCATTGGAAAAAACTATGTTGATCACGCGCTGGAGCTCGGCGGCGCCGATGTGCCGGAGCATTTGATCGTCTTCACGAAAGCGCCGACAACGGTCATCGGTCATGAGGAAACGATTTTGCGCCATGCCGATGTCACGGATGAAATGGACTATGAAGGGGAGCTGGCGGTGGTCATTGGCAAACAAGGGCGGGCGATCCGCCGCGAAGACGCGCTTGATTACGTATTTGGATACACGATCATCAACGATGTGACAGCAAGAGATTTGCAGGAGCGGCACCAACAATATTTTCTCGGCAAAAGCTTGGATACATTTTGCCCGATGGGGCCATGGATCGTGCCAAGCAAATTTGTGCCAAATCCAAACGATTTGCGCATCGAGACACGGGTCAACGGCGAAGTGCGCCAGCAAGCGAACACGAAACAATTGATTTTTTCCATTGAATCGATCATCGAGACGATCTCCAAAGGCATTACGCTTGAGCCGGGCGACATCATTGCGACAGGAACTCCGGCTGGAGTCGGCAAAGGGATGAACCCGCCGCGTTTTTTGCAGACGGGTGATGTCATTGAGGTGACGGTGGAAGGCATCGGCATGTTGCGCAACAAAGTGGGAGAGTAAACGGCGAAAGTGAGGAAGCTCCCATTGATGCTCAAAAGGCGTCCTCTTGAAAAGAAAGGGCGTCTTTCGTTTTCGTGAAGTTTGTCAACCGTAAGCCCGCCGTGCTATGATGGGAAGGAACAAGGAATGGTTGGAGGGATGGATGTTGACGCATGCCCATATTACGAGCTGGCTCATCACGATTGTTTTGTTTTTCCTTGCGGTGTCGATGGAGCGGCAAGGGGCGGGCAAAGCCAAGATCGTGCAAATGGTGTTGCGGCTGTTTTACATTCTCACGATCGTGACGGGCCTGCTTTTGCTGCATAGCATTGCTTCGATATCTGCGCTTTATTGGCTAAAGGCGCTTGCCGGGCTGTGGGTGATCGGAGCGATGGAAATGGTTTTAGCAGCTGTAAAAAAAGGAAAAAGCGCGGCGGCAGGATGGACGCAATGGGTCATTGCCCTTGTGGTGACGCTGTTCCTTGGCCTGTTGCTGCCACTTGGTTTTGACTTATTCTAAAGCGAAGCGGCAGCCTTCTATTGGTTGCCGCTTTTGTCGAAGGCGAAAATATGATATGGTAAAACAAACAATGTTTTTTGCATTTTTCGACCTCGTTGGTCAGCGGGAGGGGGGCATGATCGTTTATGCGTTGGTTCTGCTGCCGCCGCGCCGAGGAGCTGGATCATTTGCTCAGGGAGCATAGTTCTTCCTTGGATGAGCCGTTGTTTGTCCAAATCGCGGGCAATGATGAGGCAGCAGTGCGCCATGCGGCCGCCGCGTTAGCCCGTCGTTGGCCGCACGCCCATATGGTTGGGATGGCAGGACCGCTGCCAATGGCCGGGGAGGCGAATCTCGCTGTTGGCGTCGCGTCGATGACGTCTTCAACCGTTTCGTCGTTGGCGCTGCCAGCTGATGAGTTTGACCGACCGGATGGATTGGCGGCGTTGATCGCGGAGGCGGTCGTTCGTCACGATACGACGTTGCTTTTGTTGTTTACGAATCACCGCTCGGCTTTGCCGCCTTTGCTTCGCCATTTGCCGCTTGCAAACGAACGAATGGTTATCATCGGCTGCGCGCTTCCCGAGGGCAGCGTGTTATTTTCGCCCGACGGTCGGCTTGAGCGCGGAGGAATCGCCGTCTCTTTCAGTGGAACAGCGCTTCGCGGCCACTGTGCCGCACCGTTTTTATGGGAGCCGATTGGCTTGGCGTTTTCCATCACGAAAAGCCGCGATCAGCAGATTGACGAGCTAAACGGGCAAAAAGCGTCGAGCTATTTGGAACGGTATTTAGGAAAAGAGTTTATCGAACGCCTTCCGTTTTCTGGGATGGAATTTCCGTTTCTTATCGAACGGAACGGACGCGATGTCTGCCTGCCGATTGTCGCTGTCAACCAGGATGGCTCGGTTGCCGTAAGGAGCCATGTCCATAACGGAGAAAAGGTGCGATTTGCTTATATTCATGCCGCGTCCCTTTACTGGAGCGCGCGTGATGTGGCGATGCAAACGGCCAAGCAACCAGCAGAAGGAATGCTGCTTTACTACAGTGCGGCGCTCGGTGGGTATACGCGCCCGCTGTTTGACGGCGTGGCTGCGGCGTTTGGACAGGCAGCGCTGTTTCCGGCCGTCGAGGTGTTGGTGAAAGATGCGTATACGGCGGTGCGGCCGGCCGCATTTGCGGCCATTTCGCTGGCGGAAACAGCGGCCTCGGCGGAGAGCGGCCTACTGTCACCGTGGTCATCGCCGCCAGAAGGGATGATGACATTGGCGCAGCTCATGTCAACATCATCCCGCGACATGGAGCGGCTGCACGTCCGCCTGCAAATGTCGGAGCAACGCTACAAATCGTTGTTTGAGCATAACACGGACATTGTCTATTCCACAGATTTGCACGGCCGTTTGACAAGCGTCAACCCCGCTTTTGAGCAAGTGCTCGGTTACAAGAAAGAAGAGATTTTGTATACGAATTCGCTCAAGTATATTCATCCGAATGATATTCCCCGCGTCACTCGCTATTTTTACCGAGCGCTGCAGGGGAATATCCAAACGTATAACTTGGAAATTCCGACGAAATCGGGAGAACGGCTTTTGTTTCAAATGAAAAACATTCCCATCATTGTGGATGGCAAAAAGGTCGGCATTTACGGAATCGGACGCAACATTACCGAGCAAAAAAAGGCGGAAGAGAAAATCTCTTATTTAGCATATTACGACATCGATACGAACTTGCCCAACCGGACAAAGTGGATGGAATTGTTTTCCGAACAGCTGGATAAAGCCAAGCAGAAGCGACGAAAGATGGCGGTTGCTTTGATCGATTTGGACCGGTTTAAATGGATTAACGACAGCGTCGGCCATTACGCCGGAGATGACATTTTGCGCCAGCTTGTCGAGCGCATTCGCCGCGCCTTGCCGCCTAGTGCGGAGCTTGGCCGATTTCATGGCGACAAGTTTTGCTTGCTTTTTCCGCTCAAAACAGAGGCCCAGGCGGCGACGGAAGCGGCGCTCCGCATCGTGCGCGAAGTGGCGCGGCCGATTGTGTACGACGGAAAGGAATTTTTCGTTACAGCAAGCGTTGGTCTAGCGATGTTTCCAGATGACGGAGAGGACGAACATGCGCTCCTTAGGCACGCCGATATGGCGGTCAATATGGCGAAAAAAGGCGGCGGCAACCGGGTGGAGCGCTACTGCGCGCAAATGAACGAAGAAGCAATGCACCGATTGGAAATGGGCGGACATTTGCGCAGGGCGATCGAAGAGAATGAATTATTTCTTTGCTACCAACCAATTGTCGACGTACATACGGGTGCGGTGAAGGCGACGGAGGCGCTGATTCGCTGGCGCCATCCGAAGCTTGGGCTTGTGCGGCCGGATGAATTCATCCCTTTGGCGGAAGAGACCGGGTTGATTCATGAGATTGGGCGCTGGGTGCTGAAAACCGCCTGCAGACAGACGAAACAATGGCAGGAAATTACAGGAAATAACCGGCTTTCCATTTTTGTTAACGTATCCCCTGTCCAGTTTCAACACGAGCGGTTTGTAGACAATGTAAAACAAGCGCTTAAGCAGTCACGCTTGTCTCCGTCCTGTTTGCATCTCGAATTGACCGAACATTCGATGCTCCGTTATCTGTCCAGCACGATGCGGACAATGGACGAGTTGAGGAAGCTTGGCGTCGGCATCGCCGTCGATGATTTCGGCAGCGGATATTCCTCGTTCCATTATTTAAAGCGGTTGCCAGCGACAATATTGAAAATTGACCGTGCCTTTATTGAACAATTGCATGCCAACGCTTCCGATGAGGCCATTGTCAAGGCGATGATTACGATGGGACACGGGTTGGGGCTTGAGACGATCGCCGAAGGGGTGGAAACGCCGGAACAGCTCAACCGGCTTCGCGATTTGCAATGCACGTATGCGCAAGGATACGTGTTTTGTCCGCCGCTTCTCGCTGAAGAAGTGATGCGGTATGTGACGGAAAAGCAAAAGTGATCCCCCGCCCGCGTCGGTTGACAGCTGTCGTCCGTCGGCACTCCGCCTGAAGCAAAACGGCTGCTAGGCTTCGCTTCGGGCGGAAGGATGGCCGGTAAAAAAACATTGACAGATCACCGTTGGACTTCGACGACGTGAGGATCAACAGGCGATTCAGCCGATTTGGGCGCAAATGGCTCGCTCACCGCTGTTTAATGTGATTTCAAAACGGTCGCTTGACGCCCGTCCGCGCTCGTAATAATGGTGGATGCTGCCAATTTGTTCGGTGTTGTCGTAAATGATGAAATTCACGCCAGACGATTTGGCAAACAATAGGCCGTTGTAGCAATATAAGCAGTCATACAGCGAAAATCCGAGGCTGTTCAGCCATTGAACAAACTGGAAAAAGGTTGAATCAGGAAGCGCGGCGAGCCATTGTTGATAGGCATAAGTCAGCCGTTTGCGGAAACGGATGCGATCTCCGTTTTCGAGGGGAAAGACGCCAAGATCCGTGGCGACCGCGCCCTGATCCTGCCATTGCCCGGACAGCCAATGCCCGCAGTGAAACCATTCGATGCCTTGCTCGGCCATTTCTTCTACTAAAGAGGCTTCCTCTTCTTCTTCGTCGAAGAAGATCCATTCATCGTTGACGAACTCCACTGTTCCATACACATAAGCCCGCGGCTGTTCCACAATGCATTGCAGTCGTTCCTCGATGTTCAATGTCTCTCATCCTCCTTGTACTCCTCTGTTTTTCCATTTTTTTGCTGATTTATTCGTGCGGCGACCGACGTCGGACAATTCATCGAAATGACGGGGGGTGCATAAAATGGAATCATGCCGACGTGGAGAACCATCGTGAATCAAAGGAGCGATCGCTGGAAACGATCGTGAAAAAGAACGGACGAAATGATGGAAACGGGTGAGAACTTGCCATCTTTGATAAAAAGAAAGGATTGGTTTGTATGTGTGGCATTACTGGCTGGGTCCATTTCGGGCGCAATTTGCGCCGCGAGCGGACGGTCATTGACAGCATGACAGAGACGCTCGCCAAACGTGGACCGGATGATACAAATACGTGGCTGGACACTCATGTCGCCTTCGGCCATAAACGGCTTGTCGTCGTGGATCCGGCTGGCGGCAAACAACCGATGGTCCGGCAAAAAAACGGACATCGTTATACGATCGTCTATAACGGCGAGCTGTATAATACGGAAGACATTCGCAAGGAACTGTTGCGCCAAGGCTATCGATTTGATGGTCATTCCGATACAGAAGTGTTGCTTGCCGCATATATGGAATGGAAGGAGAAATGCGTCGATTGGCTCAACGGCATTTTTGCCTTCGCCGTTTGGGACGAGGAGCGCGAGCTGTTATTTATGGCGCGCGACCGGCTCGGAGTAAAACCTTTGTTTTATCGAGAAGATGGCGAGGGGTTGCTGTTTGGCTCGGAAGTGAAAGCCATTTTGGCCCATCCCGATGTAAAGGCAGAAGTCAATTATGAAGGACTCGCCGAAGTGTTCGGCCTCGGACCGTCGCGCACACCGGGGCACGGCGTGTTTGACGGCATTCGAGAGCTACGCCCGGCACATGCGCTCACGTTCTCTCGCAGCGGGCTTCGCATTTGGCGGTATTGGAATGTCGAAAGCGACGTCCATCGCGATTCATTCGAGGAAACGGTCGAAAAGCTGCGCTTTCTATTGACGGATGCGGTCACGCGCCAACTCGTTTCCGATGTACCGGTTTGCACCTTCCTTTCTGGTGGGGTCGACTCGAGCGCCATTACGGCGATTGCTGCCAATGCCTTCGCGGCAGCTGGAAAAGGGCCGCTGCACACCTACTCGATCGATTATGAAGGGAACGACCAGTATTTCAAAGCCAACGATTTTCAACCAAACACGGATGCGCCCTTTATCGAACAGGTGTCAAACCAATTTCAAACGGTTCATCATCGCTGTGTGATCACGCAAGAGGAACTGTTCCGCCATTTGCATGAAGCCGTCATCGTCCGCGACGTTCCGGGCATGGCCGATGTCGATTCTTCGCTTCTTTGGTTTTGCAAACAAATTCGCGAACGGTTTGTCGTCAGCTTATCAGGGGAGTGCGCCGATGAAATTTTCGGCGGCTATCCATGGTTTCATCGGCCGGACGATTTGGCGCGGAAAGGATTCCCATGGATGCGCTCGATTGAGGCGCGCATCGGGTTGTTAAAGGAAGAATGGCGGCAAAAGCTTCGCCTTGACGACTATGTGCAAATGCGTTATGAACAAACGCTTGCTGAAGTGCCGCGTCTCGAGGGGGAAAGCGCCGAGGAGGCGAAGCGGCGTGAGCTGTTTTACTTAAATATGATTTGGTTTATGACGACACTGCTTGACCGAAAAGACCGGATGAGCATGGGAGCAAGCTTGGAAGTGCGTGTGCCGTTCGCTGACCATCGCATTGTCGAATACGTTTGGAACATTCCGTGGGATATGAAAATGTATGGAGGACGAGAAAAAGGCCTTTTGCGAAAAGCGCTCGAGGGATTGCTTCCCGAAGAGGTGCTCTACCGGAAAAAAAGCCCCTATCCGAAAACGCACCATCCTCTATATACGAAACTTGTCAAGCAATGGCTTGAGCAGTTGCTCCATGACCGCTCTTCGGTTTTGCACGAGTTTTTCGACCGGGAAAAATTGTTGGCGCTCATTGAAACAGAAGGGAAGTCGTTCCAAGTGCCGTGGTTTGGGCAGCTCATGACCGGTCCGCAGCTGCTCGCTTACCTTGGCCAAGTGCACGTTTGGTTTGATCATTACGGCATTCGCATTAAAGAATAAGAGCTGCGCCTACGCGCAGCTCTTATTCGATTTGGCGGCGCTACGCCATTTTTGCTTGTGGCACCATCGTTTTTTTCATCCAGACGCGCGACCGCCAGCGCCAAAGCATCAACAGTCCGCGCAGCCATTCGTCGGCGATGAACGACAGCCAAATGCCGACGAGGCCAAATCCGAGGGCGATGCCAAATACGTAAGCAATGGTCACGCCGACGCCCCACATCGACAAAATGCCCATATAGACAGGGAATTGCACATCGCCAGCGGCACGAAGCGAGCTGATAATCACTAAATTAAATGAGCGCCCCGGTTCAAGGATAATCGTTAACAGCAACAGTTTGCGGCCAAGAACAATCATTGAGCGGTCATCGGTAAAGAGCGACAGCAACGGCTCGGCAAACCAATAGGCGGCTGCGGCCAGCAACACTGAGATGGCGATGGCGCTGTACAAACTTTTCAAGCAGCGGGCGTAGGCTTCCTCGTATCGCCCGGCCCCGACGAAGTGGCCGACGAGAATTTGCGTTCCTTGGCTGACGGCGATGCCGAATAAAAACACAAACATCATAATGTTTTGCGTGTATACACGGACGGTCAATGCCTCAGCGCCAAGCCATGTAATGAAATACGTAATGACCATTTGCGCCGTATTGTACGAAAGATGTTCCCCGGCTGCCGGAACACCGATTTTCAGCAGTGAGCGCAAATAGTGAAACGGAAGGCGGCGAAACGCCCTTGGTGCGAGCGGAATGTTTGTTCGTTTGCGCAACAAAGCAAGAAGTGCGAGAAAGGCCATGCCACGGCTGGCGGCGGTCGATATAGCAGCCCCTTGGATGCCGAGGGCGGGCAGGCCAAACAAGCCAAAAATGAGGACCGCGTTGCTGATGACGTGCAAAACGTTCATGCCAACCGCCACATACATCGTGTCACGGGTGAAGCCATAGCTTTTCAAAATGGCGCCGACCGTCATCATCAGCGCTTGGATGAACAAAAATCCACCGACAATCGCCAAATAATGGGTTCCTTCATCGAGCAGCTCGGCGGGCAAATCCATCATTCGCAAAATCGGCTCGCTGAATGCGGCGAGAATGGCGCTTAACAACAATCCGAACAACAAATTGGCCACGAGGGATACAAGCGATACGTCAACGGCTTCTTGCTCTCGGCGGGCGCCTAAATATTGAGCAACAAGCACTGCTGTCGCTAAAGCGACGAAGTTGAACAGCACGATCGTTAAAGTGATGATTTGGTTCGCCACCCCGACGGCAGCAACCGCGTGATCTGAATACTGGCTGAGCATCAGTGTATCGGCGTTGCCCATCACCATATAGAGCAGCGTTTCAATAAAAATTGGCCACGTCAAGGAAAACAGTGACCGCGTTTTGGCCTCATGGCGCATGTTGAGACAACTCCTTTTTCTTATTCCGACTTGAACGATATATTCAGTTTAGCTAGTTTGTTGCATAATGGAAAGAGAAAGAAGCGATTTTGCTTGCACATTTCCGACAAAAGAGGGGAGAGGCCGATGGATACGGTCACATTTTCCATGCCGCCGCTGCCGGTGTTCATCAAAGGGGCGGAAAGTGTATTTCTGGAAGGAAAGAAGCATTTCCGCCGCACATTTTCCGTCTTTGATTTGCTTTACGTGAAACGAGGCTGTTTGTATATGACAGAAAACGGGCGCGAGTTTGCGGTTGGCAGTGGACACTATTTGTTGTTGATTCCGGGAAGGGAACATTACGGACACCGCCCATGCGAAGAACGGACGGAGCTGGTTTGGCTTCATTTTTTGCTGCCAGACTTTGCGGTCGTTTCCGATTGCGGTGTCAGCCGGCAGATCGTGATCGAAAAGGAGGCGACATACACCGAGCCGATCCAATACCGGCTCTCCATCCGTCAATATGGCGAAGTCAAGCAGCGCGAGCGGGTGGAACAGCTGCTAAGTCAAATCGTGGAACAAAACATTCGGCGGGATATCGATCAGCCACTCCGGCAGCTGCTGTTGTTCATCGAATTCCTTTGGCACTTGCAAAAACAAGAGCTTTCCGTCCCGAGTGCGTCTGAACAGATCAGCGCCGCGGTGGTTGCGTATATCGAGAAACATTTCAGCGAGCCGATTACACTGGACATGCTCGCGCAGGAGCTCCGATTCCACCCGGACTACATCACCCGCTGCATGCAAAAAACGATGGGCATGGGATTTAGCCGCTACTTGGCGCATTATCGGTTGTCAAAGGCAAAGCAATGGTTGGCGGAGACGAACGAGACGATTGAGGCGATCGCCAAGCGGGTTGGCATTGACGATGGCGCCTACTTTTCGCGCCTGTTTAAAAAGGTGGAAGGAATCACGCCGACCGAATATCGGCGCATGGCGCGGCGTAATTGACCTTCTTCTATGCCGGTGGTATAGATGGGGACGGTCAGCAAAAGATCAAACCGGTGCAGCTTGTCCTCTGCACCGGCAACCGATATGTTTGTCCGTAACCGCCCGCTCAGTCGCCTTACCAGCTTTCGACCGCGTAAAGCACAAACCCGTACGGCGGCAAGGACACGCAAAGTGTTTCCGCCTCTGCAGCGAATCGCTCCCCTGTCAGAAGGTTGACCAGCCATTTTCCACGCGCATCGATCGGCATGGGAATTTCTGCTGCTTCGTTGCTCCGGTTGATGATGATCATGACCGTTTCATTGCCATCCGTTTTTTCATAAACAAGATGGTTCGCTTCATCATCGGCGGCGAGAAAAGCGACATCGCCGCGTCGAAGCGCCCGATATTGCTTGCGAAGAGCGATCAGTTGCTTGACATGTTCATACAGTTCTTTGTTTTGCTTCTCTGGATCCCACACCATACATTTCCGGCATTCCGGATCGTTTCCCCCCGTCATTCCGATCTCATCGCCATAGTAAATACACGGCGAACCAGTGAACGTGAGCTGGAACAAAAACAACAACTTCGCTTTGCGGACGTCGCCGCCGCAAACCGTAAGCAGCCTTGGTGTATCATGGCTGCCAAGCAAGTTAAACGCCGCTTCGTTCACATGTTTCGGATACGAATGAAGCAACCGGACCATGATATCGGCAAACTGGCGGGCGCTGATTTCCTCTTTCGCGAAAAAGCGAAGCGCTCCGTCCGTGAACGGGTAGTTCATGACGGCGTCAAATTGGTCGCCGCGCAGCCACGGCATGGCGTCATGCCAAATCTCGCCGAGAATGTACACATCGGGCTTTAGCGCCTTCACCGCCTGACGGAATTCGCGCCAAAATTGGTGATCGATTTCGTTTGCCACATCGAGCCGCCAGCCGTCAATATCAAACTCGCGAATCCAGTACGTCGCGACATCAAGCAAGTAGCGCTTCACTTCCGGATGGGCGGTATTGAGTTTGGGCATTTGCGGCACGAACGCAAATGTGTCGTAATTCGGGCGCGGCTCCGTTTGGAGCGGAAACTCGCGAATATGGAACCAATCTTTATACCTAGACGCTGCACCGTTTTTTAACACATCTTGAAACGGGGCAAACTCATAGCCGCAATGATTGAAGACTGCATCGAGCATGACGCGGATCCCTTTTTCATGGCAGCGCTTGACAAGTGTTTTCAACGTCTCTTTGTCCCCAAAGTGCGGGTCGATTTCAAAATAATCAGCGGTGTCGTATTTATGATTCGACGGCGCGCGGAAAATCGGCGTCAAGTAAATGCCGGTGATGCCGAGATCAGCCAAATAGTCAAGGTGATCGATGATTCCTTGCAAGTCGCCGCCGAAAAAGCTCGTCGGCGTCGGGTCCTCGCTTCCCCACGGCCGCGCCCCTTTCGGACTGATGGCCGGGTTGCCGTTGGCGAACCGCTCGGGGAAAATTTGATACCATACGGTGTCTTTTACCCAGTCCGGCGCTTGGAATAGGTCGACCCGATGAAGAAAGGGGAAGCAAAAGTAGTAAGCGGTGTCGTCGCTCGGAGCTTCATGGTAAAATCCTTTTTCCGTATAGACCAGTTGTTCGCCCCCAGCTCGAAGCACAAACCCATAGCGCAGCCGTCGATATGGCGGTTTGACTTCGGCGAGCCAATAGTCAAACAACCCGTCGCTTCCCGTTTTCCGCATCGGCATCGTTTGAAACTGCCAGGCGCCATCGTGCCATTCGTACGGGTCGCCAAAAAGCAGCTCGACGTGGTCGACATCATGTTTCTTTGTTTGAAGCCGGAGATGGAGCGTCTCGCTGTCATAAGCATAAGCGAAATGGTCGGTTGAGCGGTGGTGGATGGCTTCTTTCCTCATTTTCTTTTTCCTCCTTTGTTATCTGAAGCAACCGTTTGCATTAATGCTCAGCTATAATAAAAAGTACGTTAAGAGAAAAGAAAAGTCAAATTTTATAGAAAAAAGGCTTGTAAAATGAAAAATAAGCGTTATAATGGAGATGAGTGGTGCAATCGTTTTCATAGAAAGGATTAAAACTTATTTGCGCAAACGTTTTCCTTATGATTGTACCGCTAAGATTCCGTCATGATGACAGGAGGGGGATTATGAGAAAAGCGTTATCTTTCTTTCTCATGGCCGTGTTGTTGATTGGCGTGCTGGGTGCCTGCGGTCCCAAGCGCGATGTCCAGCAGCCGAAAGGAAACGACCAAAAGACGGCAGAACAGGACAAAAAGCCAGAGAAACTCGTCGTGTGGGTGAACGATGATGAAAAACAAAAACAAGCGTTAAAGGATATTTTTCAAAAGTACACAGAAAAAACCGGAATCAAAATCGAGATGGTTGGGGTCAACATGCTCGATCAAACGAAAAAACTAGCGCTCGACGGACCGGCTGGCAAAGGGCCGGATGTGTTCTACCAGCCGCATGACCGCATCGGCGACATTGTGCTGCAAGGATTGGCCGATCCAGTCGACCTTGGCGATGCGAAAGGCGAGTACAGTCCGACAGCCATCAACGCGGTCACCTATGACGGGAAAACGTACGGCGTGCCGATGGTCGTCGAAACGTACGGCGTGTTCTACAATAAAAACTTAGTTTCAGAAGCGCCGAAAACGATGGAAGACTTGATGAAGATCGCCAAGGAAAAAACGAATGCAGCGAAAGACCAATATGGCTTTTTAATGGAAGCAGCCAACTTCTATTTTGTCTATCCGTTCTTCGCCGGATACGGCGGCTATGTGTTTAAAAATGAAAACGGCAAATACGACATAAGCGACATTGGGCTCGCGAATGATGGAGCCGTCAAAGGAGCCGAGCTCGTCCAATCGTGGTTTAAAAACGGCTACATTCCGAAAGAAATCACCGGCGATATTATGAACGGGCTGTTTACGAAAGGAAATGTGGCGGTTGCCATCACCGGACCATGGAACATCGCGTCGTATAAAGAAGCGTTGGGCGACAAATTAGCGACCGCACCGTTGCCGGTCTTAGACAACGGCGAGCATCCGAAATCGTTCGTCGGCGTGAAAACATGGATGTTATCAGCCTATTCACAAAACAAAGAATGGGCGGTCGATTTCATGAAATTTGTGACGAACGAAGAAAATTCGCTCCATTACTATGAAGTGGCAGGTGAAATGCCGGCGAATGAAAAAGCGTTGACAAATGAGAAAATTACGAACGACCCGCTGATCGCCGGCTTTGCGGAGCAAATCCAATACGGCGAGCCGATGCCGAACGTGCCGGAAATGTCGCAAGTGTGGGAGCCGATGGGCAATGCCTTGCAATTTATCGCGAAAGGCGACAACCCGAAAGCGGTGCTGAGTGAGGCGGTCAAAACGATTCAAGATAAAATCGCCGCCAGCGGCGCTGGAAAATAACGCGTGATATCGTGGTGGATAGGATCAGCCCTATCCACCATTCTTATCCATACGATAGGGGGGATTGGAATGCCGGAAGCAAACGTCCGCCATCGGCCGGCGGTGGCGATGGCGCTGTCGCTGTTGTTTGCCGGCCTTGGGCAATTGTACAACCGCCGGTATGTCAAAGGCATCTTGTTCATCATCATTGAGGCTTCGTTTTTGCTGACGTTTTATAACTTTTTGAACATCGGGCTGTGGGGACTCGTCACGCTTGGCGAAATCCCGATGCTTGATCATTCGATTTTTCTCTTGATTCAAGGATTGGTTTCGGTCATCATCATCGCTTTTGCCGCCGCCCTGCATATTGCGAACATCATTGATGCGCGCAACGATGCCCGCCGCCGGCAACGCGGCGAGCCGTTCCCATCGCTGATCGAATCGTGCCGTCATGCGTGGGATCGGGGGTTTCCGTACATCTTTGTGACGCCCGGGCTTGTGATGCTGTTGTTTATCGTGGTGCTGCCGCTGTTGTTTATGGTGTCGCTCGCGTTTACCGACTACAACTTGTACCACTCGCCGCCGCGCCATTTGTTGAATTGGGTTGGGTTGGAAAACTTCAAAAACTTAGTGTCGATTCCGATTTGGAAAAGCACGTTTTTTAGCGTTCTCGCCTGGACGATCGTTTGGACCGTGGTGGCGACAACGGCGCAAATCGCCCTTGGCCTGTTTTTGGCGCTCCTTGTCAACGACCCGCGCATCAAGTTCAAGCGGTTCATCCGCACGGTGTTGATTTTGCCGTGGGCCGTGCCAGCGTTTGTCACGATTTTGGTGTTTGCGGCGATGTTCAACGACAAATTCGGAGCCATCAACCGCGAAGTGTTGAGTTTGTTTGGGGTGTCGATCCCGTGGATGACCGATCCGTTTTGGACGAAAGTGGCGCTTATTTTGATTCAAACGTGGCTTGGCTTCCCGTTCGTCTTTGCGTTGTTTACCGGCGTTTTGCAAAGCATTTCCCGCGACTGGTACGAAGCGGCCGACATCGACGGAGCGACGCGCTGGCAAAAGTTCAAATCGATCACGCTGCCGCACGTCTTGTATGCGACGGCGCCGCTGTTGATTATGCAATATGCCGGCAACTTCAACAACTTTAACATCATCTATTTGTTCAACGACGGGGGACCCGCCGTGCGCGGACAAAACGCCGGGGGGACGGACATTCTCATTTCATGGGTGTACGATTTGACGTTCACGACGAACAACTACAATATGGCGGCGGCGATCTCGCTCATCATCGGCTTGATCGTCAGCGGGTTTGCCATTTACCAGTTCCGGCGCACCCGTTCCTTTAAAGAGGAGGGGAACATTTGATGAACCGCAAATGGAAATCGCGCGTGGAAGTAGCGCTTATTTATTTGTTTATCGCCTTCATGTTTGTCGTCATCGCCTATCCGCTCCTTTGGACGATCAGCATGTCGCTCAATCCAGGAACGAGCCTGTATTCGGCATCGCTCATCCCGGAGAAGTGGTCGTTTGAACACTACAAGTGGCTGTTTACAAGCCCAGAGAGCGACTATTTGCTTTGGTATAAAAACAGCTTGTTTGTCGCGGCGGCCAATGCGGCGTTGTCCGTCTTGTTTACGGCGCTCATCGCCTATGCGTTTTCGCGCTACAAATTCGTCGGGCGGAAAACGGGGCTGTATTTGTTTTTAGTGTTGCAAATGTTTCCGTCGCTCATGGCGATGGTCGCGATCTATATTTTGCTCAATATGCTCCATTTGCTCGATTCGCTGTGGGGGCTCATTCTCATTTATGTAGGCGGACAAATTCCGTTTAACGCCTGGCTGGTCAAAGGCTACTTTGATACGATTCCGCGCGAGCTGGATGAGGCGGCGCGCATCGACGGCGCCGGGCATTTCGGCGTCTTTTTCCGCATTATGCTGCCTTTGGCCAAGCCGATTTTGGCCGTTGTCGCGTTGTTCAACTTTATGGCGCCGTTCACCGACTTTTTGCTGCCGTCGATCGTCTTGCGCGACCCGGATAAATTTACATTGGCGGTCGGGCTGTTTAACTTCATCAGCGACCGGTTTGCGAACAACTTCACCCGCTTTGCCGCCGGCTCGATTTTGATTGCCGCGCCGATCGCCGTCGTCTTTTTGTTCCTGCAACGGTATTTGATTTCCGGCTTAACGGCCGGTGGCACAAAAGGGTAAGAACCGCTATCATAAATAGTGGGCTTACCCGTTTCCGAATGAGCAAATGAATCGGGAAGGGAGGAATGGAAATGGGGAACCGGCTCTTTATGCTGCTCGTCCTTCCGTTCCTTCTTTTTTATGCCATGCCGGCTGCGGCGGCGGAGAAAGAAGAACGGACGTGGCAAGATGAAGCCATTTATTTCATTATGGTCGACCGGTTTAACAATATGGATCCGACAAACGACCAGAACGTGAATGTGAACGATCCGAAAGGGTATTTCGGCGGCGACTTGAAAGGGGTGACGGCGAAACTCGATTACATCAAGGAGATGGGATTTACCGCCATTTGGCTGACGCCGATTTTTAAAAACATGCCGGGCGGTTATCATGGCTATTGGATTGAAGATTTTTATCAAGTCGATCCGCACTTTGGCACGCTGGGCGATTTGAAAACACTCGTCAAAGAAGCGCACAAGCGCGACATGAAAGTCATTTTGGATTTTGTCGCCAACCATGTCGGTTACAATCACCCATGGTTACATGACCCAACGAAAAAAGATTGGTTTCACCCGAAAAAAGAGATTTTCGACTGGAACGACCAAACACAGCTTGAAAACGGCTGGGTGTATGGGTTGCCTGATTTGGCGCAGGAAAATCTAGAGGTCAAAACGTATTTAATTGACGCTGCCAAATGGTGGATTAAAGAGACCGACATTGACGGCTACCGGCTCGATACAGTGCGCCACGTGCCGAAATCGTTTTGGCAGGAGTTTGCGAAAGAAGTCAAATCGGTGAAACAAGACTTTTTCCTTCTTGGCGAAGTGTGGAGCGACGATCCGCGCTATATTGCGGAATACGGCAAATACGGCATCGACGGATTTGTCGATTACCCGCTGTATGGCGCGGTGAAGCAGTCGCTTGCTAGGCGCGATGCGTCACTGCGCCCGCTGTATGATGTCTGGGAATACAACAAAACGTTTTACGACCGACCGTATTTGCTCGGGTCGTTTTTGGACAACCATGATACCGTGCGGTTTACGAAGCTCGCGATTGACAACCGCAACAATCCGATTTCACGCATCAAGCTGGCGATGACGTATTTGTTCACCGCCCCCGGCATCCCGATCATGTATTACGGAACGGAAATCGCCATGAACGGCGGCGAAGACCCGGACAACCGCCGCTTGATGGATTTCCGCGCCGATCCGGAGATCATCGATTACTTGAAAAAAATCGGCCCGCTCCGCCAACAGCTGCCGTCTTTGCGGCGCGGCGATTTTACGCTCCTGTATGAAAAAGACGGCATGGCGGTGTGGAAACGGCAATATGAAGATGAAACAACGGTTATCGCCATCAACAACACGGGCGAAACGCAGCACGTTCACCTAACGAACGACCAGTTGCCAAAAAACAAAGAGCTGCGCGGCTTTTTATTGGACGATCTCGTCCGCGGCGATGATGACGGCTACGACCTTGTGCTCGATCGCGAAACGGCGGAAGTATACAAGCTGCGGGAAAAAACGGGGATCAACGTTCCGTTTATCGCCGCCATCGTATCGGTTTACGTGTTGTTTCTTTTGTTTTTGTATTTGGTGAAAAAACGGGCGAAGCGGATGCCGGAATAGAGGGAAAGGAGGGACCTTATGACCGTTACGATTAAAGATGTGGCGAAACGAGCGAACGTTGCGCCGTCAACCGTCTCGCGCGTCATCGCCGACAGCCCGCGCATCAGCGAGAAGACGAAACAGCGGGTGCGCGAAGCGATGAAAGAGCTCGGCTATCACCCGAACTTTATTGCTCGCAGCCTCGCGAGCCAAATGACGCAAGTGATCGGCATCGTCATGCCGAGCTCCGCCGACCAAGCGCTGCAAAACCCGTTTTTCCCGGAAGTCATCCGCGGCATCAGCAAAGCCGCCCATGAAAAGCGATATGCTTTGCAAATGTCGACCGGAGAGAAAGAGAACGACATTTACGAGCGAGTCGTGGAGATGCTGCAAGGACGGCGCGTCGACGGCGTTATTTTGCTTTACTCGCGGCAAAACGATAAGCTCATGAAGTACTTGTTAAAGCATGGCTTTCCGTTCGTCGTCATCGGCAAACCGCACCAAAAAGCGGAACAAGTGACCCATGTCGACAACGACAACGTCCAGGCGGGGAAAGATGCGGCAAACTGGTTGATCGCTCGCGGGCACGAACGCATCGCGTTTGTCGGCGGCAATCCGCAATATTTGGTGACCGTCGACCGCCAAACCGGCTACGCCGCGGCCTTGCAGGAGGCGGGGCTTCCGTACCGGCCGGAATACGTCGTCCATGCAGAATTTTTGCAGGAAGGCGGCCAAGAGGCGATGAAGGAGCTTCTTTCGTTGCCTGAGCCGCCGACCGGGCTTGTCGTCGCTGATGATCTCATGGCGCTCGGCATCTTGAAAACGCTTGATGAAATGGGGCTTGGCGTCCCGGAAGATGTTTCGATCGTCAGCTTCAACAACACGCTGCTCGCCGAAATGTCGCGTCCGCCGCTCACGTCGGTTGACATCGGCATTTTTCAGCTCGGCTATGAAGCGGCGAAAAGTTTAATTGAGAAAATCACCAACCCGAATGAACCGATCAAGCGCATCATCATTCCCCACCGGCTTGTGGAGCGGGGGTCGTGTGCACAGCGTTAGAAAGAAGCGGTGTTGGCAAAGAGACGTCCGTCGTATTGGCGGGCGTTTTTTCGTTTTCGGGCATGATCACGGTTTCTTTTGGGATCATCATGCAAAAGCATAATGGACAGTGTATGTTCAAGCTTGGAAGGAAGAAACGAAAAAATTAAGGGAAAATTAAGCAACCCTTTGGATAATCGGAGTGTCGATGCTTATTTGACTTGGCAAGTCTTGTTTCCCGATCCCTTTCCCGGTGTTTTTTATGGAAAATACAATATGACGTTTTGATTTCATGAGAGATAGATCGATCTTCCCGTTTTCATTTGTATATTTGATGGCATTCTCAAATAAAATGGCGATCACCTGTTTGATTCTTTCTGGATCACTTTTTATCATGACGTCAGGTTCAATGGAACACGTGAGCTGAATATGTTTGTCAGTCACGGCAGCTTCCATGTACAATATCACATCATGAATCGCGTTGCTTAAAAAGAAGTGGACAGCCTTGCGCTGGCAAACGCCCAATTGAATTTGCAGAAAGCGTTTCAACACTTCTTTTCTAGCCGCGCTAGATTTCCTAAGTTCAAAAACCGCAAGGCGAAACAGTCGTACACCACAAATATGGTGAATGGCAACATCAAGCTTTCAGATGGCTATATCAAGCTGCCCAAACTGAAATGGATCAAGTTCAAGCAACACCGGGAGATTCCTGCCCACCATATCATCAAGGCTTGTACGATCACGAAAACCAAAACAGGAAAAGTGTTCATTGAATTTGCAGCAAAGCCTGTTACCGCTCCTAACGAGGTGACAAGTGCTGTGCCGAGCGTGATCGCGACGGCTTTCGTTTTGGCTGTCTTCATAGATAATACTTTGTTGAGCATGGTGATACCTCCTTGAGATTATGGTTGTAAGCGGCCGCCTTACAGTTATGATGATAAACGATCTACCTTTAGTGAACCTTTAACGTGAAAAAAAAAATCCACCCCATTCCGGAGTGGACGGAGAGAAGAGGGGCACCTTGTAAAGAAGTAGAGGAACATCGTAGCTTTATCGTACTCGTTTTTTTACAATCACGCCATATTTTTGTGAGAAAAGGTAACGCGATTTTGTTAAAAATGATTGGCAACAGCGGTGGCTGCGGTCAATCGCTGATGAACTTGCCGCCATTTACATGAAGCATTTGCCCGGTCATGTACGACGATTCGTCGCTCGCCAAAAAGACGTAGCACGGGGCGACTTCGCACGGTTGGCCGGGACGTTTCATCGGGGTGTTGGCGCCGAATGTGGCGACTTGCTCGCTTTTGAACGTCGACGGGATGAGCGGCGTCCAAATCGGGCCTGGGGCGACGCCATTGACGCGAATGCCTTGGCCGACGAGCGCTTTGGCGAGCGAGCGGGTGAAGGCGACGATCGCCCCTTTTGTCGCCGAGTAGTCGATGAGCTGTTCGTTTCCTTCGTAGGCGGTGACCGAAGCGGTGTTGATAATGGCGCTTCCGTTCTTTAAGTGCGGGAGCGCCGCTTTCGTTAGGAAAAAGCAGCCGAATACGTTCGTGCGAAACGTTTTTTCCAGCTGCGCGGCGGTGATGTTGAGAAAGTTCGGCTGCGGGTGCTGTTCAGCGGCGTTATTGACGACGATATCGAGCTTGCCGAACGCTTCGATCGTCTGTTTCACCGCTTCTTTGCAAAACGCTTCATCCCCGATGTCTCCCGCCATCGCCAGGCACCGTCTTCCTTCCTGTTCGACAAGCCGTTTCGTTTCTTCGGCGTCTTCATGTTCGTTGAGATAGATGATCGCCACATCGGCTCCTTCCTTGGCAAAATGGACCGCGACCGCCCGGCCGATGCCGCTGTCGCCGCCGCTGATGATGGCGACTCTGTTTTCGAGCTTGCCGCTTCCTTTATAGGTGTCTTTGATGGTGACCGGCTGCGGGTTCATCTCCGTTTGCAGGCCGGGCTGGCGCGTCTGGTGCTGCGGGGGCAGCGTCGTTTGTTGCTTTGTGACCATGTTTGTTCCTCCTTAGCATGTATTGTCATCGTTAGTATGGGACGGAGGAGGGGAATTATGTGTGAAGAGGGGATGGACCGTGCTGTTCAATAGATCTGGAAATTTGGGGAACATGTTTTTCTCTTCTGTTTTTTCGTTTCTTGCCATAGAAGTCTTGGGGGATTAGACAATCTTTACTTTTTGATTAAGCAAAGATAAAATGATTAGCAAAGAGGGAAGGAGGATTTGTGATGAAGCCATCCTCACATGAAACGTATACGTATTACTCCACACTTTCTTCGAAACATCAAGTGACGATTCCAATGAAGATCAGAGAAGTGCTTGGGGCAGAACCGGGAGACCAAGTCGCGTTTGTTTATGGGGAAAATCAAGAGGTGACGTTAAAGGTGAAAAAGAAAGATGCGTTGCTATCTTTGTTCGGCACCATGCCGCCTAGGGGGGACAGTCGTCCGATGACATGGGAGGATATTCGCAAACAGGCGAAAGAGGAACGGATGTCCAAGAGGGAAAAAGACGTGGAGTAGATGATAGGGAGAAGAGGATAAAACGTGTATATTTTAGACACGAACATCATCATTCGTTTTTTAGCCAATGACGATGAGAAACAATCTTTGGTTGCCTATCGGGTATTTGAAAAGGCGGTCAACGGTGAATTTGCGTTTCTATTGCATCCTCTTGTCGTGGCGGAATGCTGCTGGGTGCTCGAGTCGAAACGGTACGGGTATACGAAAGGAGAAATCGCAAGTAAGCTGAAGCAAATCATGG
The DNA here is from genome assembly GCF_001544135.1 of Geobacillus zalihae NBRC 101842. GTDB lineage: Bacteria > Bacillota > Bacilli > Bacillales > Anoxybacillaceae > Geobacillus > Geobacillus zalihae. The sequence goes on from NZ_BCPV01000004.1 coordinate 28,520, forward strand.
AGGCTTCTTGTATTAAGACGATAGACAAAGAAGTTGTTGGAAAGGCATTGGACGATTACGCCCGTTGCAGTGTCGATTTTGCTGACGCGTATCTTTCGGCGCTGGCGCAGCACACTGCATCCATCCAAGGGATCATCACCTGGAACGAAAAAGATTTTCGTCGGCTTGGCGTGGAATGCTATATGCCTGAATCCATCATTTGAATCAATGATGGTTGACACTTGAACAAACATCGCGATTTTCCTAGATCGCCAATTCCTCGTCTTTTTTTGCTAAAAAACGGGAAACATCTCCGCGGCCAAGGGTTGGTGCGTAAAAAGCAAACGAGCTGGCTCACATAGTCCAGCTCGTTTCTCGTTCCCCGCTTATAACACATTGAAATACCGCGCTTCCGGATGGGCGAAGACGATCGCGGAAACCGATGCTTCGGGTTCCATCATATAGCCGTCGGTGAGACGGATGCCGATGTCTTCTGGATGAAGCAGACGGAACAGTTTCTCCTGGTCTTCCAAGTTCGGACAGGCCGGGTAGCCGAACGAGTAGCGCTGGCCTTGGTATTTGGCGGCGAAGCGCTCTTCCATCGTGAAATCCGGGTCGTCCGGGAAGCCCCAGCGGTCGCGCATAATTTGATGGACTCGTTCGGCGAACCCTTCGGCAATCTCGAGCGCCAACGCTTGGATGGCATGGCTTTTCAAAAATTCGCCTTCTTCCTTCCAGCGCTGGGCGAGTTCGCGGACGCCATGCCCGGCGGTGACGGCGAACAAACCGACGTAATCCATTTCGCCGCTTTCTTTCGATTTCAAATAATCGGCGAGGCAAAGATGCGGCGCCCGCGGCTGGCGCGGAAAGTCGAACATCTCGAGCACTGTTTTGCCGTCAGTCGGATCGTAAATGTAAACCCGGTTGCCGTCGCTTTGCGCCGGGAAGAAGCGGTAGACGCCGGCAGGCTGAATCCAGCGGCGCTCTTTCGCTTCGTGGACGAGTTCGTCGATGACCGCTTTTAACGCCAACGCTTTTTCGTCTTTCTCTTCAAGCAACCGTTTCACTTTTCCTTTCAAGCCGAGGTGGTGGCCGAGCACCATTTGCCAGTTGACGTACGGCAAAATGTGGTCAAGCGGCACATTTCGCAGCACGTGGCGCTCGAGATCGGCTGGGATGTAGACGGGAACGTCGGTCGAGACGTTCGATTTGACCGCTGTGACCACCGTCGTTTGCCGCGTTGGCTCGCTTTCGGCCGTTTCTTTTTTCTTGTAGTCAATCTCGCCCTGCTGGATTTGGTTGGCAAGGGCGAGCCCGTCCATGGCGTCTTTTGCGTACAAGACGATGCCGTCGTATTCGGGCGCGATTTTGTTTTCGGTAAATTTGCGCGTCAAGGCGGCGCCGCCGACTAAAATCGGGGTCGAGATGCCCGCTTGGCGCAAGTCTTGGGCGGTGACGACCATCTGTTGAGCCGATTTCACAAGCAAGCCCGACAACCCGATGATGTCCGGCTGATGTTCGCGCACCGCTTCAATGAGTTGCTGCGGAGCGACTTTAATGCCGAGGTCGATCACCTCGTAGCCGTTGTTGCTTAAAATGATGTCGACCAAGTTTTTGCCGATGTCATGCACATCGCCTTTGACGGTGGCGAGAATGACTTTTCCTTTTGTGCTTCCTTCTTTCTTTTCCATATACGGCTCTAAAAAGGCGACCGCTGCTTTCATCACTTCCGCGCTTTGCAATACTTCAGCGACGATAAGCTGGTTGTTGTTGAACAGCCGCCCGACTTCATCCATGCCGGCCATGAGCGGACCGTTGATGATGGACAGCGGATCGGAGTAGGTCTCAAGCGCCTTTTCCAAATCGGGAATGAGCCCGTCTTTCGACCCTTCAATAACGTAGCGGGCGAGCCGCTCTTCCAAGCTCAAGTTCGTCTGCGCCGGTTTGGCGGCGGTGATTTTGCTTCGGTAAAATTCGATAAAGGCGTTTAATGTTTCGTCGTTTGTGTCAAAAAGAAGCGCCTCAGCCATTCGCACTTCCTCTTCCGGAATCGAGGCGAACCGCTCCAATTTCTCGGTGTTGACGATGGCGTAATCGAGCCCGGCTTGCGTGCAATGGTACAAAAAGACGGAGTTGAGCACCTCGCGCCCGGCCGGCGGCAAGCCGAACGAGACGTTGCTGATGCCAAGCATCGTCAAGCAATGAGGCAGCCGCTCTTTAATGAGGCGGATGCCCTCAATGGTTTCTTTCGCCGCGCCGATGTATTGCTCATCGCCGGTGCCGACCGGGAAGACGAGCGGGTCGAAAATGATGTCGCGCTCGGGGACGCCGTAGCGGTTCACCAGCAAGTCATACGAACGCAAGGCGATTTCCAGCTTCCGTTCGGCGGTGACGGCCATTCCCTGTTCATCGATCGTGCCGACGACGACGGCGGCGCCGTATTGATGAAGCAGCGGCACGACTTTTGCAAACCGCTCCTCGCCGTCTTCCAAGTTGATCGAGTTAATGATCGCTTTTCCTTGCGAATAGGTGAGGGCGCGTTCAATGACGCGCTCGTCGGTCGAATCGATGACAAGCGGCACTTTCACTTTTTTCACGACTTCGCGGACGAACTGCTCCATGTCATGGAGTTCGTCGCGGTCTGGGTCGGCGAGGCAAATGTCGATGACATGGGCGCCGTTTTTCACTTGGGCGCGGGCGATTTCCGCCGCTTCTTCGTATTTCCCTTCGGCGATGAGGCGCTTGAATTTGCGCGAGCCGATCACGTTTGTCCGCTCGCCGACAAAGAGCGGACGCATCGTTTCATCATAGATGAGCGCCTCGATGCCGGAAACGGCGTGGACATCAAACGAAGACGGAATCGCCCGCGGCGGGAGATCACGCACCGCTTCGGCAATGGCGCGGATATGATCCGGCGTCGTGCCGCAACACCCGCCGACGATGTTGATCCATCCCTTTTCGGCAAAGCGGCGGATTTTCTCTGCCAACATCTCCGGCGTTTCATGATAGCGGCCTTCCTCATCCGGCAGACCGGCGTTCGGGTAGCAGCTGACCGCCGTGTCAGCGAGCGAGGCGAGCGTGCGCAAATGGTCGGTCATAAACTCCGGACCGGTTGCGCAGTTTAAGCCGACGGCGATCGGCTTCATATGGCGCACCGAGATGAAAAACGCATCGATCGCCTGCCCGGCGAGCGTCGTGCCCATCGGCTCGATCGTGCCGGAAATCATGAGCGGCACGCGGCGGCCGACCGCCTCAAACGCCTTGGAAATGCCGAGAAATCCGGCTTTTACGTTCAACGTATCTTGGCACGTCTCCAGCAACAGAAGATCGACGCCGCCCAACAGCAGCCCGCGCGCTTGTTCTTCATAGGCGGCGACGAGTTCCTCAAAGGTCGCGCCGCCTGTCACCGACAACGTCTTCGTCGTCGGCCCCATCGACCCGGCGACAAAGCGCGGCCAGTCCGGGGTGGAGAACGACTCAGCCGTTTGTTTGGCGAGTTTGGCCGCTTCGATGTTCAGCTCAAGCGCCAAATGACCGAGGCCATATTCGTCAAGCACGATGCGTGTCGCTCCGAACGTGTTCGTTTCAATGATATCAGCACCGGCTTCTAGGTACGCTTCATGAATGCGGCGGATGACATGCGGGGCGGTGAGGGTCAAATATTCGTTGCACCCTTCATACGCCTCGCCGCCAAAATCGGCGGTTGATAGGTTGGCGCTTTGGATCATCGTCCCCATCGCGCCGTCAATGACGAGAATTTTTCGCTGCAGCTGCTGTTCTAAGGTGACGTTAGCCATGAACAACCTTCCTTTCTTTGGCGGCCGCTTCTTTTTCGTGAATGTAGCGGACGAGCTCGACCGTCATGTCGTAGCGCAAGAACGGCGTGATCAAATAAATGCCGTTAAACAAATCAAACGCCGCGTCAATGAGCGATTTGGCGATGGCAATTCCTTCGCGCGCCGCTTCTACTGGGTCGCTGCCGCAGGCGGCCATGCGGGCGCGAATCTCGTCCGACAGGGTGATCCCCGGCACTTCATGGTGCAAAAACTCGGCGTTGCGCGCGCTTACTAGCGGCATAATGCCGATGTAGATCGGCGTGGCGAGATGTTTCGTTGTTTCGTATATTTGCACGATTTTTTCTTCCGAGTAAACCGGCTGGGTCAAGAAATAGTGGGCGCCGCATTGAATTTTTTTCTCCATTCGCTCGACCGCTTTATCCAAATGGCGGACGTTCGGATTGAAGGCCGCACCGATCGAGAAGTTCGTTTTTTGCCCGAGCGGTTTGCCCGAGTACGATAATCCCTCGTTGAATTGGCTGATTAGGCGGATGAGATCGAATGACGACACATCATACACGGACGTCGCTCCCGGGAAATCGCCGATTTTCGACGGGTCGCCGGTAATGGCGAGCACATCGGTGATGCCGAGCGTATGCAACCCCATCAAATGCGACTGCAGGCCGATCAAGTTGCGGTCGCGGCACGTAATATGCACGAGCGGGCGGACGCCGAGCCGCTCTTTCACGATCGTGGCGACGGCGGCGTTGCTGATGCGCGGCGTGGCAAGTGAGTTGTCAGCTAACGTCAGCGCGTCGATGCCAGCGTCATGGAGCGCTTTCGCCCCAGCGAGAAACTTGTCAATGCCGAGTTGCTTCGGCGGATCGAGTTCGACAATGACCGAGCGGCGCGTGCGGGCGAGCTCGGGAAGCGGAGTCGGCGCGGGCCGATCCGCTTGCACCGATACAGATGCCGTGCGCCGCTTCACCGTTTTTTCCGTCACCGGCGTCCGGTCGGCGAGCGCCTTTGCCATTGCCTCAATATGTTTCGGCGTCGTGCCGCAGCACCCGCCGATCAAGCGCACCCCTTGATCGCGGAACGCTTTGGCCGCCTCTTCAAAATATTCCGCGTTCGTCTCATAGACAAGCCGGCCATCGCGGTAATCCGGGAGGCTGGCGTTCGGATACGCCGACAAAAACGCCTGCTTCGGCAGCGGCACTTCCTCGAGCGACCGAAGCATATGATATGGACCGAGACGACAGTTCAGTCCGACGACATCGGCCCCGAGCGCCTCTAGGCGGGCAAGGGCGTCCGCGAGCGGCGTGCCGTCTTGCAAAACGCCGACTTCATGGAGCGACACATGGGCGATGATCGGCAAATCCGTTTCTTTGCGGGCGATGGCAAGCACCGTCTCCAACTCTTCCAAATCGTAATACGTCTCGAACAGCACGCCATCAACCCCTTCAGCCAGCAGCACAAACAGCTGCTCGCGAAACGTCCGTTTCACTTCTTCGAGCGTGACGACGCTTTTGTTTAACGTGCGTAGCCCCCCGATCGTCCCGAGCACGTACGCCCGCCCGTTCGCCGCTTGCCTGGCGAGCCGCACCGCCGCGCGGTTGATGGCCGGCACCTCATCTTCAAGGCCGTAGCGGGCGAGTTTCACATAGTTGGCGCCGTATGTATTCGTCTGAATGACGTCGGCGCCCGCGGCGATATACGCTTCATGAATATGGACGATTTCATCTGGATTGGATAGATTCAATTCTTCAAAACAACGGTCAATGCCGTGCGAATATAAAAGCGTTCCCATCGCCCCGTCGGCGATGAGAATGCGCTCTTTCAACTCATCCAGCAATCCCACGTTCGATTCCCCCGTTTCTCCGTAGTAAAAGAAAAAAGCCTTCTATAAGAAGAAGACTTTTCATTCGCTTCTTCTTATCTTCCAGGCTTCCGCCTGTCTGGATTTAGCACCTTGGCCGCGGGCCAGGTTGCTGAGGGTTCACCGGGCCAGTCCCTCCCCCTCTCTTGATAAGAATGTCCGTATGCAATTGTGCGGTGACGTTTTGATGATTACTATATAATTTAATGTATTTTTCGAAATTATTCAATACGGTGAAGCAAGGAAATTTCAAAAAGAATTTCTTGGATCAACGCTTACCTTGTACCAAGCTCTTAAAAGCATCTCTGTTTCATTTCAATAGCATGAAATATGTCGAAATATGTAAAAAAGACAAAATTGTCGAACGATTTCTCTTTTTTTTTAGAGTCAAGGTGTATGATTAAAATGGATGATATTAACAAGGAATTTACTAGAAACCGCATCGCAGACAGGAGTGAAGTGGGTGAAACAATGGTCGTGGCCGTATTTTATTCTGATTAGCCTGCCGCTTGTTGTGTTGATTGGAGTTGCTTTTCGCCTAAAAGCGGCCAGCATGCCCATCAAAATAGGATTTATTGTATTGGTGCTGCTTTACGGCGGGGTTTATTCTCGTTTAGTGCGAAGGATGAGATAGACACAGAATGTTTTTGAAAAAAGTTTTGGCTCTTCACCACAACATGTACTTGACAAGCAATACAGCTTCCTGCACAAAGATTTGAAAAAATCACTGATTTGTTGATTTTCCCTTACAAGCGTAAATAGAGTTCAGAAAAAATCAAGTACAACTTTTGGTGAAGAGCCAAGCAGGAAAAGGGGAAGAAATAGATGGAACCGTTATTTTCATTGCAAAACTTGACGTATCGCTATGATGGGGGAGCCACGATTTTTCAGCAATTCTCATTTTCCATTTTTTCAGGGGAGACCGTGCTTCTCACCGGCCCCAATGGAGTGGGGAAAACGACTCTTTTGCATATTATTTCGGGATTGCTCGATAAAGGAGAGCTGCATTATCAAGCCTTTTATAAAGGCAATCCGATTCAGCTTCCCGACATGCGCGCTCATTTGTCTTATGTGACATCCGAGACTGTCATGTTTTCAAAATTGACGGGTTATGAAAATATCGAATGTTTCCGGCTTTTATGGAAGCTGGATCAACAGTACGTCCGCAAAGCGAACGAATTATGCAGTCTGCTTGGAATGGAGGAGATGCTCCCGCTCCCGGTGGATCAGTATTCATTAGGAACAAAACAAAAACTGCATATTGCGATTGCTTTAGCCCGCCCGGTCGAATTGTATTTGATGGATGAACCGTTCAATTCCCTTGATAGGCTAAGTCGCGATCGGTTGGCGGAGTGGATTCAAGGCGACCGTCAACATGCTTATCTCATTGCTTCTCACGTTCATCAAGAGCGCTTCCCTGGCTCCCGCATAATCTCGCTTACACGTCCAAACAATGAAGACAAAATAGAAAAATGACGGCGGGATCTTCAGGAAAAATTCAGTTTTCATACGTGTGATCAAGGATTTTTCCGTTGCACTTTCCACTCTCCTATGTTCTAATTAGGAATAGTGAACATCAAGAAGACGGGGGGCTGGAAGTGAACGGGGAAGAGATCATCCGCTTCGAGCGAGTGACGAAGGAATACGACGGAACGGTCGTATTGGATGACGTCAGTTTTGCGATGGAGCGCGGGAAGTTTTATACGCTGCTTGGCCCGTCAGGGTGCGGGAAGACGACGATTTTGCGGCTGATTGCCGGGTTTATCGAACCGACGGAAGGAACGATTTATTTCCACGGGAAGCCGATTCAAAACGTCCCGCCGAACAAACGGCAAGTCAACACTGTCTTTCAAGACTATGCGTTGTTTCCTCACCTCGATGTGTTTGAAAACGTGGCATTTGGCTTGCGCGTGAAAAAGATGAAAGAAGCGGACATCCGCCAAAAAGTGAGCGAAGCGCTCCGGTTTGTCAACTTGGAAGGCTATGAGCGCCGCCGCATTCAAGAGATGTCCGGCGGCCAACGCCAGCGCGTCGCCATTGCCCGGGCGATTGTCAATGAACCTGAGGTGTTGCTCTTGGATGAACCGCTGTCAGCCTTGGATTTGAAATTACGCACGGAAATGCAGTATGAATTGCGTGAGCTCCAACGTCGATTGGGCATTACGTTTATTTTTGTCACGCATGACCAAGAAGAAGCACTGGCGATGTCCGATTACATTTTTGTTCTGAATAAAGGGAAAATTCAGCAGTTCGGGACGCCGAAAGACATTTACGACGAGCCCATCAATCGATTCGTCGCCGATTTCATCGGGGAATCGAACATTTTGTCGGGGCGCATGATCGACGATTTCCTCGTCGAATTCGCGGGCAAGCGGTTTGTTTGCGTTGACCGCGGCTTTGCCCCGAACGAACCGGTTGATGTCGTTATCCGCCCGGAAGATTTGGAACTCGCAGCGCCGGAAGACGGGCAGATCGTCATCCGCGTCGATTCGCTCTTATTCCGCGGCGTCCATTACGAAATTTGCGGCTATGATGAAAACGGCAACGAATGGCTTGTCCATTCGACGAAAAAGGCGGAAGTCGGGGAAACGGTCGGCCTCCGTTTTGAACCGGAAGCGATTCACGTCATGCGAGTCGAAAGGGAGGATGAGGGCGCATGACGGAACGGGCGTGGCGAAACTGGTATTTAATCCCTTATGGCATTTGGCTTGTGCTGTTTGTCGTGGCCCCGATTGTCTTTTTGGTGTATGAATCGTTTTTGGATCTTGACGGCCATTGGACGGTGGCGAATTATGAAAACGTGTTGACGCCCATTTATTTGAAAATGATGGCGTATTCGTTTTGGTATGCGTTTTTAATCACGCTTGTGTCGCTGCTCATCGGCTATCCGACCGCCTATTGGCTGACGAAGACGCGCCACAAGCAGTTATGGCTGTTGTTGCTTATTTTGCCGATGTGGGTGAATTTGCTGCTGAAGGTGTATGCGTTTTTAGGGCTGCTCGGCACGTACGGGCTGGCCAACGCCCTGTTGCAGACGCTTGGCATTGGAGCGCGGCAGCTGTTGTTTACCGATTTCAGTTTTGTGTTTGTGTCGGTGTACATTTTTATTCCGTTTATGGTGCTACCGATTTTCAACGCGCTGGAGGAGCTGCCGCCATCGCTTGTCGATGCCGCCCGCGATTTGGGCGCTTCGGCTTGGACGACGTTCCGCCGCGTCGTCTTTCCGCTCACGCTTGGCGGAGTGAAGGCCGGCTGCCAAGCGGTGTTCATCCCGTCGTTGTCGTTGTTTATGATTACACGCCTTGTCGCTGGCAACCGCGTCATTACGCTCGGCACCGCCATTGAACAGCATTTTCTTGTCACCCAAAACTGGGGAATGGGGGCGACGATCGCTGTTGTGTTAATGATCGCGATGGCGGTCATCGTCGGCCTGACAGGAAGTGGAAGAAAAGAGGGAAGCCGATGAAACGGACGCATTGGTGGGGACGTGTGTACCTGTTAGCCGTGTTTGCCGTGATGTATACGCCGATTGTGTATTTGATGTATTATTCGTTCAACAGCGGCGGGACGATGCACGATTTTCAATCGTTCACGTTCAAATGGTACCGCGACGTGCTGTCCGACGACCGCTTGCTCATCATCGTTTTGAATACAATCGTCATCGCGCTGCTGTCGGCGGCGGTCGCGACCATACTTGGGGTCATCGGGGCGCTCGCCATTTACTATGTCAAGCGGCAGCGAACGAAAAACGCTCTTCTCGCTCTCAACAACGTGCTGATCGTCAGCCCAGACGTCATCATCGGCGCTTCGTTTTTGCTGCTGTTTACGATAGCCGGCATCAAGCTCGGCTTTACATCCGTGCTGTTGTCCCATATCGCATTCAGTGTGCCGATTGTCGTGTTGATGGTGCTGCCGAAACTCGAGGAAATGAGCCCGACGCTGATTGATGCGGCTAGAGATTTAGGAGCAGGGCCTTGGCAAGTGCTGTCCGGTGTGGTGCTGCCGTTTTTGGCCCCGAGCATATGGGCGGGCTTTTTCATGGCGCTCACGTATTCGCTTGATGACTTTGCCGTGACGTTTTTTGTCACGGGAAATGGATTCTCGACGCTGTCGGTGGAAATTTATTCGCGGGCGCGCCAAGGCATTTCGCTGTCCATTAACGCCCTGTCGACGCTGTTATTTTTATTTACGATGCTGCTTGTCATCGGTTATTATGTGCTCAGCCAAAAAGGCGGCCGAATGTACGGGATAGGGGGGCGAAAGTAGGTGAAACGGCTTGTCCAAGGATTTGCGGCCGTGTTCATCGCGGCGTTCGTCCTCATGTTCATCACCCACCGGTTGAACGAAGCGGAAGGGTACGGCGGAGGCAAAACGGTGACCGTTTACAACTGGGGCGATTACATCGACCCTGCGCTCATTCGAGAGTTTGAAAAAGAGACAGGGTGGAAAGTGATTTACCAAACGTTCGATTCCAACGAGGCGATGATGGCGAAAATCGCCCAAGGCGGGGCGACGTTTGATGTCGCCGTTCCGTCCGATTACGCCATCAGCAAAATGATCGAAGAAAAGCTGCTTCTGCCGCTTGATCACCGTAAGCTTCCCAATTTGCGATATATCGAGCCGCGGTTTCTCAACTTGCCGTTTGATCCGCACAACCGGTATTCCGTGCCGTATTTTTGGGGGACGGTCGGCATCGTCTACAACCGCGAGATGTTTGGCGGCAAAAGAATGACAAGCTGGAACGACTTATGGGATCCAAGCTTGCGCAATCAAATTTTGCTTGTCGACGGGGCGCGGGAAGTGATGGGGATGGCGCTAAACAGCCTCGGCTATTCGCTCAATGACACGAACAAAGCCCATTTGCAAGAAGCAAAGCGAAAGCTCGACCGGTTGATGCCGAACGTGAAGGCGATTGTCGGCGATGAAATCAAGCTGCTTCTCGCCAATGAAGAAGCGGCCGTTGGAGTCGTCTGGTCGGGCGATGCGGCGGAAATCATTGCGGAAAACGACAAACTCGACTATGTCGTGCCGAAAGAAGGATCCAACTTATGGTTTGACAACATGGTCATTCCGAAAACAGCGAAAAACATCGAAGGAGCGCACGCGTTCATCAACTTTATGCTCGACCCGAAACACGCGGCGCAAAACGCCGAGTATGTCGGCTATTCGACGCCGAATCGCGCGGCGCTTCGCTATTTGCCAAAAGACATCGCGGGCGATCGGCGCTTTTACCCCGATTTGGATTCAGCAGGGCATCTCGAAGTGTACGAAAACTTAGGAAAACACATGCTCGCCTACTACAACGAGCTGTTTTTGGAGTTTAAGATGCAGCAAAAGTAACCATATAGATGCAACGAAATCGTTTCACATATCCTTGACGAAAAAGTGGCTTATCCATTTTTGACTGTCGAAGGCACAAGCCACAGGCTTGCCTCCGTCACGCTTTAGCGTGACGGAAGACCGAACAACGACTCGCTTCACAGACCCATTCCTGGGTCTTTAAGCGGCGTTGTTCGGTCACTCGACAATCGGATGCAATGACCGGTAAAGTTAAAGCTTTACATTGCATCTATACAATCAGAGCAGGCGCCGCCCTCTGTAATAGGGAGATGGGCGCCTGCTTGTCGTTTGCGTAAAGGGTTGCGCCGCTTCCCTAGCACGCGGGAACGAAGAAGCCCATGGGCGGCTTCACATACAAGAAGGGATCGGACGCAGGGAAGAAGAATAGAAAGACATGATATGATGAAAAAGAGGAGGTGGGAACGTTGCCCAATCATTTGCCTATGGAAGAAAATGTGATGGATATGCTCATCGGCGGCTTTTCGGTTGTGATGTTGATCGCGGTTGTGACAATCGTTTTTCTTTGGCGAAGGAATCGAGAAGGGCGAGTGTTTCTGTGGATATTGGCCCATTTCTTGTTGCTGTCTCTGGCTGTTTCATTTGCGCTGAAGGCGATTTCCTTTGATCTTACCCATGCGCAGGCATCCGAAGAAATCTCCCTCCTTCTTGGCAAGGCGGGGAGGGCGTGGGGAGCGGGGATGGTTTGTTTGTTGGTCGGTATTGTGAAACTTTCAAGGCGCTGACCGTGATCCCGATAAGCGATAGGATTGGGAAGGAACAACAAGCAACAAAAAGAAGCCATCCACCTTTATCGGCTGACGGTTCCGAGGGGTGGATGGCGTTTGCAAGATGATTCGAGTAAGGAGTTGCCTATGTTGTTTTTCGATTTCTTGGTATGGTCAGTGTTTTCCAGTTGTTTGTGTTCAGCTGTTTCGCGATATAGACGATTTGCCCGATATGATACGAATAATGGTACATTTGCCGCTCAATGGCTTCGATGACGGAATGGGGTTCGCCGCGGATCGTGACCGTCCGCAACAAATCCGTTTCTTGCAGTTCGTTCAGCGTCTGAAAGAAAGCAGACCACCCCTTTTCCCAGCAATCCATGACTTCTTTGCGCGTATGGAAGTCGTTAATAAACTCATCATCGCGGTTTCGGTCCGGTTTTTCCCCATCCGATGACAAAAAGTCTGTCCAGCGCGACACCATATTTCCGCTCATATGTTTGACAATGATGGCGATGCTGTTTGTCTCCTCATGAAAGCAATGGAACAGCTGTTCCTCCGAACATTGGTCCATAGCCCGTTCGGCGGTCTTTTTCATGTCGAGAAAGCGCGCGCGCACCACTCGCAAATATTCTTGGCCGATGTTCATTCACACACCTCCGTCAAAGAAATGCCATCTCTTTTATTCGCCGTCGATGCGGTGATTTCTTTCTATGTGACGGCAAAAAAAAAAGCAACGCCTTGGGCGGACATGACTATGGGTCATGTTTTCGAAGCAGGCGAGTGAATAATCTGATCATAGCGGCACGCTTCTTTGCCCGTGTTGATCAACTGATGTTCGCAGCCGGCGTCGGAATAAAGAGAGCTCTCTTCGCGCAAGATGTCCGTGTTATGAAAACTCCTTTGCTTTCCCTGAGTGCCGAGGATTCATTCGGCATGGTCGCGAAAACATCCTCTCGATTTTCGCCGAAAGGGTGCAAAAGGTGAGGGATAACGTCCACTCTTTTAGACGTAGCTTCCGATTTTTCCATTTTTTCTCGCCCAATGCCATTGTTGCTTCAAGACCAATGAGCCCATGGCCAGCCAGAATAGCGAGATACCGAGAGCAGGAAAGAATACGGGCCATCCTTCATTCACTCCTTGCACGGCCCAAGAAAGAGGAGAAAAGCAGTTGAGAATATGAAACGCTGTCGGCAATACATTCGAAGATAGAAAAAATCCTGAGAAGATCAATAAATAATAAAGCAGCACCTCGGTAACGGCTCCCACTTGCTTTAAGCGAAGGGACAGCCCTAAAATGAACACGCCGATTCCCGTCATCCCGATGAGGCTGACGCCGCCAAAGATGACGATCTCCGTTATCATGGATGCGATTCCCGAGAGAATTTCGGAAAATCCGATCATCAAAGCCGCACAAATGAAAAAGAGCGTCACCCACATGGACGATAACGCGATTTCAGCGATCACTACGCCGATCAAAATTTTCCATGGAGCAGTCTTGGTGGAAAGCACTTGCTCGGCGGTGCCGAGATACGCTTCTTCGATCACCGTGTTGCCGAGCTTCGAGATCAAATGAGCACTTAAGTACCAAAGGCTGAAACCGAACAGTTTGACCGTCGCTTCTTTTCCGGTCTGTATCGGGCTTGCGTACAGCGTACCGAGAAAAAAGACAAATTTAATGATAAGTCCAACGGTAAAATCGAACCAATACCGACGATACTCTGCCCTTTTTTTCAAAAAGGAAGCCCATACGACATTCAAAATTTGCGGGGACAACCGACTCACCTCCTTAGGCGGATAGGTTGGAACGAACAGCGGCCAAAAAATGAGTTTCAAGGTCGGCTGGAGTTGAAAAATGTTCTTTTGTGCCACTCCAAACGATTTTTCCGTCTTGGATAAAGACAAACTTATTTCCAACGGCGTGGGCAAAAGGAATGTCATGGGTGGTGATGAGAACGGCTTTCCACCATTGGTTTTCTTCCGTTAACATGGTGCGGATATGATGCTGCGACTCCACATCAAGGCCAAGAGTCGGCTCATCAAGGAACAAAAACGGCGCTCCTTTCATTAAGGCGATCGCAAATGCCAGTTTTTGTTTCATCCCACGTGAAAGGGTTTGGGTAAGACGCTCAGCGTATGGGGTTAGATTCAACACGGCCATCATTCGTTCGGCTCTTCGTTTTGCTTCAGCACGACTCCATTTGTTCAGCAAGCCGAAGTATAAGAGATTTTCCAAAACAGTTAAATAGGAATAGGAGTTGTCAGCTTCTTCAAATACGACCGCAATCGACTCGCGTGCTTCATCTGGATGGCGGACAACATCCACTCCATTGACATAGATGCTGCCGCTGTCTGGTGCGGTAAGCCCGATGATGCACCTTATTAAAGTAGTTTTTCCGGCTCCATTCGGCCCTAACAGAATAAGCCGATCCCCTTCAACCAGTTCGAGAGAGACATCATGTAATACTTGGCGGTTTGGCGGATAGATTTTGTTTACGTCTTGCACGGTGATCATTTTTTTCTACCCTTTCTTTTCCTGTATTTAATTGCATTATACAAAAAAAGAAAAAAAGTAAATATTTAAAATTAACGTGACATTAGAAACCGATCAAAAATACACGCCAAGACAGGGACTCCGGGAGCTTGTGTAAAAAGAGGGTCGTTTTCCTTGAAGTCGTCGTCAACACCACGCTTTTTTGAGCAGTTGGACTCCAAGCTCAATATCCTCGAGCGACAAGCCGCTAAAACCGATCTTGATCATGGGTTGGTCCGGCTGTTGGTTCACAAAATAGCGCGAAGTGGGATACACTTTTACCCCACACGATAGGGCGCGCTGAAGCAACTGTTCTTCTGTACAATCCGACTGAACTTTGATTAACACGTATAAACCGGACTGTTCGCCAATAATGGAGATCATATCTCCAAATGCTTTTCGCAGCAGTGATGTTAAGTGCTCCATTTTTCGTCTATACACGAGGCGCATGCGTTTAATATGGCGGCCCCATTCCCCCTCCTCCATAAATTTGGCCATCGCCAATTGGCTGAGGATGGACGCAGTGCTTTCGAAAAGGCGAAACCGCTGCTGATAACGGTCCAAAAGCGACGGCGGCAACACCATGTAACTTAAGCGAATCCCAGGCAGAAACGATTTTGAGAAATTGCCCAGATAAATGACTCTTGACGAATCAATGGAGGAAAGAGCAGGAAACGGCTTTTGCGTGTAACGGAATTCGCTGTCGTAATCGTCCTCGATAATATAGCCATCGACGTTGTTCACCCATTGAATGAGCCTGTGCCGCTGCTGGATCGGCATGCTGACTCCCATGGGGCTTTGATGCGAAGGGGTGACATAGATGAGCCGCGATCGCCTGTTCTCGAGCGGCGAAAGATCGATGCCGGTTTCGGAAACAGGCACCGTTTCCAGCTGAAAGCGGTGAAACAAAAACGCTTCTCTGGCGCCGTCATAGCCAGGGTCTTCGACGATCACGCTGTTGAACTCATCTTTTAGAATATGGCCAAGGGAGAGAAGTATTTGCTGTGTGCTGCTTCCAATGATGATGGCGTTTGGCTCTGTGATCACCCCGCGGGATTCGAGAAGATAGATGGAGATTTGTTTGCGCAAGCATAATTCCCCAAACGGATCCCCATAGCGAAAACATCCTTTGGCCGCCAATACTTGATTGGAAATTCTTCTCCATGCTTTAACGGGGAAATGATCGGCATCGACGGTATCGGCGCGAAAATCGACAACAACGGACGTTGCTGCTTCCCTTGCCGATTGGCGTGCAGAAATGCGGGCTTTTGGAATGAAAAGAGGTTCCACTTCATTGGCAAAATACCCTTTTCGTTTTTCCGCGCGAATATATCCTTCCGCTACTAGCTGTTCGTAAGCCATTAAAGTTGTGTTCCGGCTGACATTTAATGATTCGGCGAGTTGGCGAATGGAAGGAAGCGGCTCATTAGCTCGAATGTCGCCTTGTTCAATCAATGATTTCAATTTTTCGTAGATTTGCTTGTATTTAGGCGAGCCGTCCTTCAAGTCAAAAATGATCGTCTTCATGTTCATCCTCCTGACATGTTTATTTTTTTGTTATTGTCACTTTTTTTATGTCAGTTTTGATTATATTATACATTGTGAACAATGGAATGCTGTAATTGAAAAGATGGGGGGAGAGGACTGATGTATATTCCGAAGCATTTTGTCATCAACGATATGTCTGTCGTCTATGAGGTGATCGAGGAGAACAGTTTTGCCACCTTGGTGTCGATGCATCAAGGGGAGCTGTTTGCCACCCATTTGCCGCTGTTGCTCGATCGAGAGAAAACGTGTTTGTACGGCCATTTTGCCCGTTCGAATCCGCAATGGAACGACATTCAACATCAGACGGTCTTGGCGATTTTCCACGGTCCGCATTGTTATATTTCTCCTTCTTGGTATGAAACGAACCAGGCGGTGCCAACATGGAATTATGTGGCCGTCCATGTGTATGGGAACGTGGAGTTGATCGACGATGAAGAAGAAATCATGCAGTCGCTGCACGATATGGTAGAAAAATACGAAGCACCGGGCAGCCGTTACCAGCTGTCAGAGGTCGATTCTAGGATGCTGTCCGGCATGAACAAAGGAATTCAAGCTTTCAAAATCATCATCAAACGAATCGAAGGAAAAGCCAAGTTGAGCCAAAACCATCCTGCACACCGACAAGAACGGATCATCAAGCAGCTCGAGCAAATGCCATTTGAAAACGAAAAGCAAATCGCTTTCCTGATGAAAAAGCAACAGCAGTGAAATAGAAAATGAAGGAGTGAGATGTGATGGATCTTGCGGCGATCGGTGTGTTTATAGTGGCAGCCACGGCGCTGCTCATCGTCCCCGGACCGGCAGTATTGTACATCATGGCTAGGAGCATGAGCCAAGGAACGAAAGCAGGGGTTGTACCGGTGCTCGGCGTAGCTTTTGGGGGCGCTGTCCATGTTATCCTTGGAGCCGTGGGCGTTTCCGCGATTTTGATGACATCGGCGGCTGCCTTTACGATGATCAAATATTTAGGAGCCGTTTATCTTATCTATTTGGGAGGCAAAACGTTATTTTTTGCTTCCACCAAGGATGAGGAAATCCCGAACACGAAGGCCAAGGAGAAAACATTGGCGCAAGTGTTTTACGAATCTCTATTTGTCGAAGTGACCAATCCAAAAACAGCGCTCTTTTTTCTTGCCTTTTTTCCCCAATTTATTTCGCCTTCTGCTGGATCGGTGGCTGGTCAATTTTTGCTTTTGGGGGAGATATTTGTTGTTCTCGCCTTGCTGAATGACAGCTTGTATGCCATGTTGGCCGCGGGCATCCGAAAACGGCTGGCTGCCAAGAAAGGAAGTGTGAAGGTGATGAACCGGGTGGCGGGCTGTTGTTATATCTTGTTAGGACTATTCTCCGCATTGGCGAACCCTTCGAAACCGTAAGGAAATGGAGGAGTGAATGATGACACGTTTTGTTGTTGAAGACGATGTTTGGGCCATATTTCCCCATGCCAAAATCGGTGTGGTCGTTGCCCAAGGGATTGACAACAGCATCAAGAATGCCAGTGTTTACGAACAAATGCTGCGGGAGGCGGAGAAAGAGGCACGGAAATTCCTAGAGTTTGAAGAGTTGAGCCGCAACCCCGTCATCAGTGTTTGGCGAGAGGCATTTCGACGATTCAGAACAAAAAAAGGGGCGCGTTGTTCGGTTGAAGCGCTGTTGAAAAGAGTGAAAAACGGCCATCACATTCCAACGATCAACCCGCTTGTGGATATCTATAACTGTATTTCATTGCGCTACGGGCTTCCATGTGGTGGAGAGGATATCGACACATTTGTCGGCGACATCCGGCTGGCGCTGGCGGATGGCAATGAACCATTCATCCCGTTGGGAGGAGAGGAAAACGACCCACCGTATGAAGGGGAAATCGTGTATAAAGATGACATGGGAGTCATATGCCGCTGCTGGAATTGGCGGGAAGCCCAACGGACGATGCTCACCGAACAGACGAAGCGCGCCTTTCTTTGCATGGAATCAATAGATGACACAAGGCATGAAGCGCTTCATCAAGCGTTAGAGGAACTGGCCTGTTTAATACAACGCCATCTTGGCGGTACAGTGAAGAAGCACCTATTGGATGCCCGTCATTCGGAAATACCGATAATAGATTAAGGATCGCTTCAGCCGCTTTGCTCTGGTTGCTTCTGCATCGGCCGCCCCGGCGGGGAAGGGGAGGCGATGCGCCTTGTGAGGCCGATTGTCGGAGCGGCGCTGGTGATCACTGTTGCCGATGTTCTGGTCGGAAGAATGGTTGGCGTCTGATGATGGTTGTCTGTTTAACATTTATCGCTTTTGCCGGTCATTGCACCCGGCTGTCGGGTGACCGAACAACGCTGTTTCCAGGTTGTTGTTCGGTCTTCCGTCAAAGATATGTGAAACGATTTCGTTGCATCTATATATGCAGCCACTCTTTCACAAAATCAGGAAGTGATTCGCGCCAACAGTCGCGCCACCATAATCGAAGTTTTTTAGTGCTCCATCCGATTTCGGTTGTGCGGAGCGAATGAATGCGCCAATACATCGGCCCGCGGAGAAATACACTTTTCCAAGCAGCCGCTTCCAATTGCTTGGATGATAAAACGGCTGGATGCGAATCACTTTCTGTGAAGACAACGGTTTTGGAAGAATGTTCATTGATGCCAGCGATCCAGGATTGAGATACACTCGCTCCCCTGGAAACGACAGTTTCTACGTTTTTCCTATGTTGACGGTATAGTCGGCATGAGGGGAGAACAAGTGAAACAGATGGAATAGCTGCAAAATATCCGGGGCTGTATGCATTTGGATGTCAACGCACTGATCCAATGGATATCGCTTCACCTCAACGGAAGAGATGAGATAGAGCGCATGGTCGTGTTGGTCATAAAACAGGCGGAGCGAACGAAAAAGCGCCATCCGTTTGAAAAGTCCCGCCGTCATCGATAAAAAGCCGTATAAGAGAAACAGCTCCACAACGGGAGATGGAGAGCCAATCCAAAAATACGGAATGGCGATGCCGATGAATAAGGCCGAGAAGCCGATATCAAGCAACGCTCGCGTTTTTTCGCGCGGAACAAGAATTTTCTTTTGCTCCTTTCGCTTGCAGTTCGGCCATGATGTCATATGTTGGCACGCGGTTTCGTTTTGGCAGCGGGATGACTTCACAACTGAGCCAAAACGCGCCGAACATCGCAACAGACTGCAGCAATCCGCCTTGAACAAAACCGCACCATGCCCAAACCGCTCCAATCAATGCAGCGAATAGCCGGACGTATAAGGCTGCGTTCCATCTTTCCAATTTTTTGGACGCCCATTGAAGGGAAAAGCCGAGAAGAAACGAAACAACCATCCCCCAATCAGACACACTTGCTTCCTCCCCCTATAAACATCACTCTTCTATATGATGAAAAAACAGGCAGCGCGCTTCTGCCTGTTTCAGCGGTAGTTCACAAACTGCACGTCAATCGGCAAATCGGCTTCGCGAATGGCGGCGATCACCTTTTGCAAGTCGTCTTTGCTTTTTCCGCTGATGCGGATTTGGTCGTCTTGCACTTGGCTTTTCACTTTCAAGCCGGTGTTTTTGATGATCGTGTTGATCTTTTTCGCATTCTCTTTGTCGATCCCTTGGACGAGCTTGGCGCGCTGGCGCACCGTGCCGCCTGCGGCCGGCTCGATTTTGCCGTATTGGATGTTTTTCGTCGCCACTCCGCGCTTAATGAGCTTGCCGATGAGCACATCTTTCAGCTGCTCAAGCTTAAACTCGTCGTCGGAGATGAGAACGAGTTCGTCTTTCTCGAGCGAAATGTCGCTTTTGCTTCCTTTGAAGTCATAGCGCGTCTTGATTTCTTTCATGGCGATGTTGATGGCGTTCGCCACTTCCGCCAAATCGACTTTCGATACGATATCGAACGAACTTTCTTTGGACATAAGCAACCTCCCGGGCGTGTGATGTACTTTCATTATAGAAAAAGGTGGGAGGAAAGACAACAATGATCAAAGAGGCAAGAAGGTCGGTTTCGTCTTTTAGCTGGAAGAGGCCGGCATGTAGCGCCATGCTGAAAGTGGGGGCTTGGTGCGGGGGGAACAATGTGAAAAAGGCGGTGTTTCGGCCGCCTTTTTGTCATTTTGCTCATAGATGATCCGTCTTCTTCGAATACGCGAATTTCCCGGCTTCGCGGTTTTTCTCGCGCATCATGTTTTTCTCATGGCGCTTCGCTTGGTTGTCGCGCGCTTTTTTGTCGTTGTCGCTCGTGTTTGGCATCGGTAGCCCTCCCTTGTTTCGATCGTCCATCATTAGTATGCGGCAAATGGAAATAAACTATATGGAAATAGGGGAAGGTAGTTTATGGAAAGATAAATGGAGAATTTTTCTTCACAAATGGTTCGCCACAGAGTATAATTAAGTGCAAAAATAGAGATAAATGTTTGTAATAAGGTAAATATAGGTGTTTAACGATCATTTTTTAATAAAAATGTTCATAAAGGGCAATAGAAAATGAAACGAAACCCGTTTGTCCCCTTCAAGCTTCCGCTTAGCGAAGATGTCGTGAATCAAATGCGTTTTCTTTTTTGTCAGCGATGTGCTGGAACGGGATAAGCACAAGTATTACCGCTATTTGAATGATACACGCTACACAGGAGACTGGACGCAATGGATTCAATTTTTCCTGCAATGTGTCCATTTGCAGGCGAAACAAAATGTTCGATTGATTCAAAAAGTAAACGATTTGTATGAAGAAGATTTGGAAAAGGCAAGCGCGCTTGTGAACAGCCATCATATTCGAACCGTTGTCAATGTCATGTTCCAGCACCCGATTTTTACCGCGAACATGATGGCGGAGTTGACCGGTTTGCCGGAAGCAACGGTTCGGCGCTATTTGAATCGGTTTGAGGAGCAGAAGCTCATTTTTTCGGATGGCCGGATGCGGTCCAAAACGTACTACTACTACAACCTTCTTGATCAACTTCGGTGATGAAAACAGGCGCCTGTGTTGGGCAGGCGCCTTTGTTTCGTCCAGCGGGAAAGGCGTCAGATCTCAATATATTTGCTCAGAAAAAAGAGAGCAATCGTCCCCGGTCCGGCGTGGGCGCCGATGGCGCTGCCGATGTCGGAGAGGAAAAAGCGCGTGCAGCCGTGCGTTTCTTCGATCATTTGTTTCAGCTCCAAGGCGGTTTCTTCGTCATCGGCATGGCTGATGCCGATCGTTTGCTTTTGCAGGTCGTCGCCGCGTTCACCCATCAACTCGACCATTCGTTTCAACACTTTTTTCCGCCCGCGCCATTTTTCAAGCGGGACAAGCGCTCCGTCCTCGACGTGGAGAAGCGGCTTGATGTTGAGCAAGCCCCCAAAGGCCGCGGCGGTTTTGCTGATGCGGCCGCCGCGCGCCAAGTAATCCAAGTTGTCAACGGTGAAAATGTGTTCCATATGGCGGCAGTACGATTCGATCGTTTCACAAAGCAAGTTGTACGGTGTGTTTTGTTTCGCCAGCTCGACTGCCTTCATGACGGCGAGCCCTTGGCCAAGAGAGGCGCATTTCGAGTCGATGATTGTCAGGCGAAATTCCGGATATTCATCAAGCAGCTCGCTGCGCACGGCCACCGCTGTTTGGTATGTACCGGATAATTTCGATGAAAAGGCGATGTAAAGGCATGGCCGGTTTTCTTTGGCGTATGGCAAAAACAGCTCCTTCATCGCCAGCGGGCTTGGCTGTGCCGTTTTCACCGTATGCCCCTGGCGCATGGCGTCATATACTTGCTTCGGCTCGATTGTGATGCCGTCTTCGTAATCTTGGCCGTTCCAATGAACGACAAGCGGCAAAAAGGCGATTTGATGCTCGCGAATGTACGATTGAGGCAAATCCGCGCCGCTGTCGGTGATGATTTGAATGGACATCTTTCGTCCTCCTCTTTTCTCCTTTCGTGTTCCCCACGGCTCTATCAGATGAACGAACCGTTTCCGCAGGTGAACGGCGATTCATGTTTCTATGTTCAGTGTAGCGGTTTTCAGCTCAGAATACAACGGAAAATCGGGGACGAGAGAAAAAAGAGCTGCGGGAAGCCCGCAGCTGTTATTGAGTGAGCTCATCAAGCTCGGCTTGAAATTGACGCAACTGCGCTTTTTCCGCCGTGTTGGAATGCGCATAGGCAGATGACAAGGCGTTTTTGGCGATGGCAATGGCGCGGTCGACGCTCATGTCGATCTCGCCGCTTTTGGCTTGTTTCGCCTGCGCGACCGCTTTGCGCGCCTCTTGGAACAGGCGGTTGCCCATCGCTACGCTCCTCCAAGCGACGTTTCCATCGCTTTTTCCGCTTTGCGCGCTTCCGCCTCGGCGTACGTTAAATGGTAAGGGATTCGCTTGTCATGCCGTTCAACCGCATCGACGCTTTGCTGGACGAAACGCTTCGATTTGTTTCGTTTGCCCATGACCGATTCCCCCTTTAAAAAGTTGAAGACGCGCGTTGCGTCACGTATAGTGTAACCGCACGGGGGGAACAGTAGTAAGGAAATTCGTTACAACACAAGTCGCTCTACAAAACGGCAAGGCGGTTGGAGCAAGGTGAAAAGAGGAGCATCAGCCAGCGTTTAGATTGTAGGAAGCAGATAAGGCTGGCGATAGAGCGAGGAAAACGCTCCGGCAAAGCGTTCGCCAACGGAGCAGCATCGAAACGGTTCTTTTTTGGAGAAACGCGCTTTTTCGTCCACCCTTAATGGATGGCGCCAAAAAAAGGCGGCTCGGAAGCCGCAACGATGGAAACTACAAACGAAGCAAATCCTGCAAGTATACACCGACGCCGTCTTCTTCATTGGTTTTTGCCACATCGTCGGCAATAGTTTTCAACGGTTCGATGGCGTTGCCCATCGCAACACCGAGACCGGCCCAATCGATCATTTCGAGGTCGTTGTCTTCATCGCCAAAAGCAATGACGCGCTCCCTTGGGATGCCGAAGTAGTTGGCGACTTGTTTTAAGCCCGCGGCCTTATGGACGCCATGGCGGATGATTTCAATGACATGCCACGGTTCGCTCCAACGCCGTTGGTGGATGACGTTGGCGTACACATTCGCTAAGTGTGATTGAATCCGCTCGATATGATCATCGTCTGTGTACACGAGCACGCTCGTCGGATCTTTGCCGAGCGAGCGGCGCAAATCACCGATTTCCACGGTCGGGTTGCCAAGGCGGACGATGTCAAGCAAGACGTCGTCGTGTTGATGAAAATAAACATTGTCTAACACTTCGGCCATCATATTCTTGATTCCATAGGATTCGCTGATTTCAACAATGTCTTTGACGACCGCAAGCGGCAGCGGGTAATGGTGCATGCCCCACGACGGCTGGCGCGGATGGTGGACAAACGCGCCGTTGAAATTGACGATCGGCGTTGTAAGCCCGAGTTCCTCGTAATACATACGGCTTGCCCGGTACGGGCGGCCGGTGGCGATGACAACAAAATGGCCAGCGTCGATGGCGCGGCGGATGACGTCTTTGGTAAATGGAGAAATCGTTTTATCCTCTTTGAGCAACGTTCCATCCAAATCCAACGCGATTAAATACGGCTTCATGTCCGACTCCTTTGCCCTCGTTATTCTTTACACTACATAGTGTAACTCTTTTCCAAAATCGCTGTCCATATGGTACACTATACAGCGATGGAAAAAGAAAAGGGGTTTGTGCAACCATGGTGATCATTGAACAGGAACAGTTGGCCGGCGTGCCGGTTCTTCACGTTGTCAAGCCGGAAAAGCGGGACGAACGGCTGCCGCTGATTTTCTTTATCCACGGCTTTACGAGCGCCAAAGAACATAATTTGCATTTCGGCTACTTGCTTGCGGAGGCGGGCTACCGCGCTGTGCTTCCCGACGCGCTGTTTCACGGCGAGCGGGACGAAGGCTTGAGCGAACGAAAATTGCAGCTGTCGTTTTGGGACATTGTCGTGCGCACGATCACCGAAATCGAGGAGATGAAAAACGACCTTGTCAGCCACGGATTGGCGGATCCTGAACGGATCGGGCTCGCTGGGACATCGATGGGCGGCATCGTCACGTTTGGCGCGCTCGCTGTGTATCCATGGGTGAAGGCGGCGGTGGCGCTTATGGGCTGCCCGAACTACAGCGCCTTTTTTGACGCGATGATGGAAGAAGCGAAACGGCGTCAGATTGACATCCCGATGCCGCCGACGCTGCTTGCGCTCGAAAAAGAAAAGCTCGCCCGCTACGATTTATCCAAGCAGCCGGAAACACTCGCCGGGCGGCCGTTGTTCATCTGGCACGGGAAAGCCGACCAAGTCGTCCCGTATGCTTATACATATGAGTTTTACAAGCAAATTAAACCACTTTATGAAGGAAACGAAGATCGGCTGCAATTCATCGCCGATCCGCACGCCGGCCATAAAGTGACGCGTGAAGCGTTTTTGGAGACGGTGCGCTGGTTTCGCGAGCATGTGTAAGCAAAATCGGCAATGAGGAAACGAACATGTTTGTGGTCAGCTAAAGCGTGCTTCACAAGAGGGAATCCGCCTTTTAAACAAAAAAGGCGGATTTTTCGTTTGAGCACATTTTTTATTCAAATGAATATTTGAATATAAGGGGGAGATATGCTATTCTATATTCAAATGAATATTTGAATATTGACAAGGAGCGAGAAGGAATGCACCGTCATGATGTGTGCGACGTTTACTGTTATGACGACGAGAAGGTCGAGCGGGTTCAGCGGCGGCTTCGCGATGAACCAATTGCCGAGATTGTCCCTTTTTTTAAGGCGCTTGCCGATGAAAACCGGGCGAAGATCGTGTATGCGCTTTGCGGTGAAGAGGAGCTGTGCGTCTGTGACCTCGCAAACGTGATTGGGGCGACAGTGGCGACGGCATCACATCATTTGCGCATTTTGTATAAGCAAGGAATTGTGAAATATCGAAAAGAGGGGAAACTGGCCTTTTACTCGCTGGATGACGACCATATTCGCGAGCTGCTGCTTGTCGCGCTCGCCCATCGGAAAGAGGGGGACGGCCGTGGGGAATGAACAAACATTGGATCGGCTTGAGGCCAAAACATACCGCGTGCAAGGACTGACGTGCACAAACTGCGCAGCTAAGTTTGAGCAAAACGTGAAATCCTTGCCCGGCGTGAAAGAGGCGAAAGTGAATTTCGGCGCCGCCAAGCTCACCGTTTGGGGCGAGGCGACGATTGATGAACTTGAGCAGGCAGGAGCGTTTGAACAGTTGACCATTCGTGAAGAACGAGAGCGCACGGTTCAGCGAGAGCCGTTTTGGAAGCGAAAAGAAAATCGAAATGTCTTCGCCTCTGTGGCACTGCTTCTGTTTGGCGTTGCGGCGGATGCGGCAGACAAGGGGATGCTGGCGATTGCGATGTATTTGGCGGCGATCGTGATCGGCGGCTACTCACTGTTTTGGACGGGGCTCCGGAATTTGGTCAGCTGGCAGTTTGATATGAAAACGTTAATGACGATCGCCATTCTCGGTGCAACGGCGATCGGGGAATGGCAGGAAGGGGCGGTTGTTGTCATTTTGTTCGCCATCAGTGAAGCGCTCGAGCGCTATTCGATGGAGAACGCGCGGCGGTCGATCGCTTCGTTGATGGAGATGGCGCCCGTTGAAGCGATCATTCGTCGCGGCCCCGAGGAAATGACCGTTCCGGTCGAAGACGTTCGCGTCGGGGATGTCATGATCGTCAAGCCGGGTGGAAAAATCGCTTTGGACGGCATTGTCATAAGCGGCGCCTCGACAGTGAATGAAGCGGCGATCACCGGCGAAAGTCTGCCGGTGGAAAAAACAGTGGGAGACGCAGTGTTTGCCGGGACGCTGAATGGAGAAGGATTCCTCGAAGTTGAAGTGACAAAACGGGCGGACGAGACGACATTGGCGAAAATGATTGATCTTGTGGAAGAGGCGCAAGCGGAGCGGGCTCCGATGCAAGCGTTTGTCGACCGGTTTGCCCGCTATTATACGCCGTTTGTGATCGTGACCGCGCTTCTGATCGCTCTTGTGCCGCCGCTCGTGATGGGTGGGGAGTGGCTTGATTGGATTTACCGCGGTCTTGCCGTTCTTGTCATCGGCTGCCCGTGCGCGCTCGTCATCTCAACGCCGGTGGCGATTGTGACGGCCATCGGCAACGCGGCCCGGCGCGGCGTGCTCATCAAAGGCGGGGTATATCTCGAACAAATCGGACGGCTGCGGGCGGTGGCCTTGGATAAAACGGGGACGTTGACGGAAGGGAAACCAGCCGTGACCAATGTCGTCGTATATGAAGGGACACGTGAACAGCTGTTGGCTATCGCCGCCGCCATCGAAAAACGATCGCAGCACCCTTTGGCTTCGGCCATCATCCGCAAAGCGGAAGAGGAAGGAGCGCCGTTTCTTGACGCGTCAGTTGATGCGTTTCAGTCGTTGACCGGAAAAGGAGTCAAGGCCGCTGTCGGAAACGAAACGTATTATATCGGCAGCCCGGCCTTGTTCACCAGTTTGATCGGGAAGTTGCCCGATGAAGCGGAAAAGCAAATCTCTGCCTTCCGAGACGAAGGAAAAACCGTGATGGCCGTCGGCACGACCGATCGGCTGTTGGGTCTTATCGCCGCGGCCGATCAACTGCGGCCGTCCGCACCGGAAACGGTCGCCGCGCTGCGGCGCCTTGGAGTGGCGGAAGTGGTGATGGTGACGGGCGACCACGAGCAAACCGCACAGGCCATTGGCCGCCAAGCGGGCGTATCCGATATTCGCGCCGGGCTGCTTCCGGAACAGAAGCTTTCGGCGATCCGCGAGTTGAAACAGCGCTGCGGCATAACCGCCATGGTCGGTGACGGGGTGAATGACGCCCCTGCCTTGGCCGCGGCCGATATTGGTGTGGCAATGGGCGGGGCGGGGACGGATGCCGCCTTGGAAACGGCCGATGTTGTGCTCATGGCCGATGATTTGCGCCAGCTGCCGTACACCGTCCACCTTGGGCGCCGAACGCTTGCCGTCATCCGGCAAAACATCGCCGTCGCCTTAGGGCTTAAAGTGCTGGCACTCGTGGCCGCCGTCCCGGGCTGGCTCACCCTTTGGCTCGCGGTGTTCGCCGATATGGGCGCGACGCTGCTCGTGACATTCAACAGCATGCGCCTGCTGCGGGTGAAGGAATGAACGGGGGCTCCGGGCAACGGGGAACGGACCGTTTTCCGCCCCTCTGGGGGATTTGTCCTCCTTCGTGGAAAATAGTGGTGCTTTCTGACAACGAGAGACGGTATAATGCAGAGGAAAACAGCAAAGCGGATTCGGTTGGATGTTTGGGATGGCGGTTGTTAGATGTTTTGTTCTGTTTAGGAAAATCATAGGGAAGAGGGGGCGTCATGAAGGGATCTCGAGAAGAAGAGAGGCATGAAACGCAACGGATAGAAGAGGTTCAACGGGTGGACGACCGGGTGTTTTCGCCGACCGAAGAGTTGGATCGGATCGCTGCGGGAGGGGCGATGAAGCGGGAAGCCCTCGATTGGCGAGGATTTCCCCGGTGGATTCGATATGTCGGATACATCGCCTTCGCTTTTTTTGTCATCGTTCCTTTGATGGCGTGGTTGTGGAACGTGTTGCTTGAATAGCCGATCAAATGCCAACCTTAGAATTGGAGCAAGAAAGACACGGAATCATGTCCACTTCCGTGTCTTTTTCTTGTACTGTTTCATTCGTCTTCCATCCCTAACGCGTACAAATAGTGGCGCAAGCTTTCTTCGACACATGCGGCGATCAGTTGAATGAACGGAGTAACCTCACCCTCGACGCTCGCTTTTTCCAGCGTTTCGTAATACTTCCGGCGCTGTTCTGGGTTTGCTTTCACAATAGCGGGCGGATAGCCATGCTGCATTAAAATGAAATTCATCATTAAGCGGGCAGTTCGTCCATTTCCGTCAGCAAATGGATGAATGGATACGAGCTGAAAATGGAAACGAGCCGCCAGTTCGATTGGATGAAGAGCATATTGATTCGTTTCATACCAAGAAAACAATCGATTCATTTCATCTTGTACATGCAAAAAGTGAGGGGGGGTGTACGAGCTGCCGGAAATGCGCACATTGTATGTTCGATATTTCCCGGCATTTTCATTGTCAATGCTCTTTAATACTAAATAATGGACCTGTTTCAACACGTGCTCGGTCAAATGTTCTTTGTTTGCGACTAACTCTTCAATAAAGTCAATCGCCTCCGCATGGTTAATCGCTTCCAAATGTTCCTTGAGTCGTTTTCCACCAATGGTAATCCCTTCTTCTACGACTAGCTTTGTTTCTAACAAGGTTAACGTATTGCCTTCGATGGCGTTAGAATGGTATGTCCATTCGATCCGAAATGATTCCCGCAAGTTTTTCACCAACCCTGGAGGCAAAGGGCGCAACGCATCCAACCGTTGTTTCAGCTCGTCGATTTTAGCAAACATCGCTCTCACCTCTTGGTATATGATTCGCGGCCTCGATTCGTTTTTCCTTTAAATAGCCAAGCGATGGCTCTCGTTTTTTCTATATGATACAGAAAATAAAGGGCGGGGAGTGTTCAGCAGTTGCAGGACAATGAAACAACCGTCCGCCCAACACGGGCGAACGGCGAAAAGGGATGGAAAAGTGGACCGTTTCAGGAAAAATGCCCAAGCTGACGGAGCGCTTCTTCGCTCATCCGTTCCGGCGTCCAAGGCGGGTTCCATGTCACTTGGACGCGCACGTCGCGGATGCCGTCGATTTGTTCGAGCGCCCGTTTGACGCCGCGGGCGATCGAGTCGTGAAGCGGGCAGCCTGGGGTCGTGAGCGTCATCAGGACATTGATATGCCCATCTTCGATTTTTAAGTCATAAATTAACCCTAAATCGACGACGTTAATGCCGAGCTCCGGATCAAGGACCGTTTTCAGCTGTTGAATGGCAAGTTTGCGGACATCCATCGTTCTTTTCCTCCTCATTCGCTTACTTTCGGAAGACCGTTAAAATCGTTCCGGCAAAAGCAACGCTTAATCCAGCCAACAGCACTTGAGTGATGGCGAACAGCGGCACGCTCGCGACAGCAAGCGCCACAGCCGCCAGCGCGAGGGCGATGAGCCATAGGCGGCATTGGACGGTGACGGCTCGCTCATTCATCATTTGCTTTAACGTCGGCACGTTTTGTTGGCCGACTTTTTCGCTGTAGCGATGCGTCCACCATAAAAACGGCACGATTTTGAGCAAATAGCCGATGATGCTAAACAGGATCCAGCCAACAATGAATAGATAAACAATGATGCCAAGCAGCCGTCCGCTGCCGACAACGATGGCGGCAAAGGCGGCAACGTGCAGCGCAAGGCCGATGACGATGGCCGAAAGCGAAAAGCGGAACGGGCGGTCAAGCGTTTTTTTCATCCGCTTTTGCAAAATGGCGCGGATATGCCAGACGAAAACAACGAATCCGCTCATGAGCAAGGCTGCACCGGCTGCAAGCCATGCGTGGCTTCGCAAGAATAAGCTGGCGAACGCCACCGCAATCCCGCTGATGTACAGCGCATAGACGTAACGCGCCGGCCGCAGCGAAAAGCCGTGGGCGAGCGAGAACATCGGCGCCATTTTGTACGAAAAGCCTATGATGAGCAGTGTGAACCAGCCGCACAGCCCAAACAGCACATGCAGCCCGAACACCACTTCATGACTGTTAGCGCCTTTGGCGGCGAAAAAGTGAAACGCCAAGAGCCCTCCGGCCGCCGCCGTCAGCAGCAAAAACAACAGCGATGTGGCGACAAAGAGGGTCATGACGTTTTTCGTTTCTTGTTTTCTTAACGTCATCGCCATTTGCCAGACGAATAGGATGATGCCAAGCAAAAGCAACAAGCTGGGAAGAAACGCCCGGTTTGGCGCCGCCGCCAGGCTTACGGCAAATGCGACAATGCCGGCCGCTGTCACTGCAAATTGCCAAAAGCCGAGCCGCTCGCTCCAAATCGGCGTCAAAAAGGCGACCGGAACGAGCTGATACATCGCCCCCATGGCCGTCATCAACGCAAAGCCAAGCAACGCCAGGTGGGCCGCCGCCCACACGAACGGCAACCGGAACGCGCCGCTGCTAAGTGAGGGAATCGCTCCAAGCAACATAAGCTGCGACGCGGCGAACGCCAACACGGCGAACATGATAAACGAGAACGGAAGACGGACGTCTGTTTCTGTCCCCGTGCGAGTAGGAAACACGTTGCTCATCCTTTCGTAATGCGGATTTCAAAACTGCCGTCTTCGCGTGCGACCGTCTCGTGCCGGTAGCCGAGCTCATCAAGCTGCTCGTACAAAAACATCGGGCGGCGGTCGTTAATGATCGTCAGCGTCTCCCCAGGATTCAGCTTCGCGAGGGCAGCGAGCGTCCGCATCATCGGCTGCGGCGGCTCGAGTCCGCGGTTATCGAGGATCATCGGTCATCCCCCCTGCTTCACAAACGTTACTTTCCAATGTTTTTTTTCGATTTGTTCGGCCTCGTACGTAAATCCTTTCGCTTTCATAATCGGAAACAGCGGCAGCGGCTTGAATGGAGCGTGCAAAATGAACGTATCGCCCGGTTTGAGCGGCTTAATGGCGTTCATAATTTTTTCAAACGGCTCCCGTTTCTGCCGCAAATCTTCGCGCACATCGAGTTCAATCGTCACACCCATGCGCTTTCCCTCCTTTTTGACTATCATGATAATCATTTTCACTGCGGAATGTTGTGATATAGCTCACATCTTTCGGCCGAAACATGACATATTCCACTTTGGAAAAAAGGTTTCGTCTTCGTTTGAAAGGGCGGAATAGCATGTTTCAGAAAGATGGGCTTGCCCAAGTGTTTGAAAGGAAACCCCATCAGCTCCATTGCGCATCCCGACCGGTGCCGGACGATGGGGAAAAAGGAGTTAGAAAAAGATTTCTTGTTCGAGCCCTTCGCGGTCAATCAAATAAAAGCCGTGTTCGTCGACGTCAATCAGCCCTTTCCGTTTCAGCTGGCTCAACGTGCGGCTCACCGTTTCCCGGGCGGTGCCGATCATGTTGGCCAGCTCGCGGTTCGTCACATGGGCGGTGAGCCGATGCCATTTCCCTTGCTTGACGGCGTTCGTGCGCGTCAACCGCAACAAAAGCAGCACGATTTGTTCGTACGTATTATGGAGCACTTGCGCCTCAAGCCGGTTTTGCAAGTCGACGATTTTTTCGCCCATGACGCGGAACAGTTTTATGCAAAGTTCAGGGCTCGCCATCAGCACTTGTTCGAAATCGTGGATCGGGATCGCGATCAATGTCGCTTCCTCGACCACTTCGGCGTGGGCCGGATAGGTGCCTTTTAAGAAAAAGCCGGCATGCGGAAACATTTCTCCCGTCTGCAAAATCGAGATGATTTGCTCTTTCCCGCTGAAGTCCGTTTTATAAATTTTTACCGTGCCGGAATGAATGAAATAGACTCGCTCGAGCGGATCGCCTTGCATAAAGACGAACGTCCGCGGCTTGTAAACGCGCACGTGGGAAATGGCAACCAGCGAATCAAGCTCGTAATCGGACAGTTCACGAAACAACGGAACAGCTTTTAAGCGGTCTTTCATCCAATGGTTCGCCATGGCGTTCTCTCCTTTGGAAATGTGACAAACGTGTGACAGCTGACAACGGAACATCAATGCTTTTCTCTTTTTGAACATCCGCGTCGTTTGGCCTTTTCTGCCTTCATTGTATACATTCCCACGCCATAAAGCTGTGATATAAATCATAACAGACATTTGCCCCAGCTCACAAACCGTCCTCGGTTCAGCACGCTACAATGGGGGCGAACAAACGAGAAGGAGGTTGTCTCATATGGAAGTTCATCGATCCGTTCGCCCCAACATGCGGCCGGGGCGGCAAACGACCAACAGTTTTCTCAAATCGATTCTCATTTTCACTATTGTGATCAGCTTCACCGTCCTGCTTGTCGGCGGGTATTGGATTTTTAAAGAAATGGCGCCAAGGCCGAAGGAAGTGCGCAGTGAAGATGGCCAAGTGTTGATGACGAAAGAAACGATCATCGGCGGGCAGGCCGTCTTCCAAAAATACGGGCTGATGGATTACGGAACCGTGCTTGGACACGGGTCGTATATGGGGCCGGACTATACGGCGGAAGCGTTGAAAATTTATACGGAAGGCATGCAAGATTACAAAGCAAAAGAGCGGTATCACAAACCGTTTGCCGATTTAACCGCCGATGAGAAAACGATCATCCGCGAACAAGTCATCAAGGAAATGCGAAAAAACCGCTACAACCCGGTTACGGATGTTCTCGTCCTGACGGATGCGCAAGTATACGGGTTGGAAAAAGTGCGCGACTACTACCGCGATGTCTTCACCAATGGCGACGGCTGGGGATTGAAAAAAGGATTGATCAAAGAAAGCGACATGCCAAAATCGAACCGTGCCTGGGTGGCGGATGGCGACCAAATCAAGCAAATTGCCGACTTTTTCTTCTGGACCGCCTGGCTGTCAAGCACGCCAAGACTTGGCGACCACATCACCTATACGAACAACTGGCCGTACTATGAGGACGCCGGCAATACGATGTCGTTCTCGGCTGTCTGGTGGAGCGGCGCGAGCGTCACGATTTTGATTTTGTTTATCGGGATCATTTTGTACGTCTTCCACCGTTATCAACTAAGCATGCAAGAAGCGTATACAGAAGGAAAGTTTCCGGTCATCGACTTGCGGCGGCAGCCGCTTACTCCGTCGCAAGTGAAAGCGGGCAAATATTTCGTTGTCGTCGCCGCGCTCTTTTTCGTGCAAGCGATGTTTGGGGCGCTGCTCGCCCACTACTATACGGAACCGGACAGCTTCTTTGGCATCAAATGGATCCATGACCTGTTGCCGTTTAACATCGCCAAAGGATATCATTTGCAGCTGGCGATTTTCTGGATTGCCACTGCTTGGCTTGGCATGGGGATTTTCGTTGCTCCGCTTGTCGGCGGGCAAGAGCCGAAAAAGCAAGGGCTGCTCGTCGATCTGCTCTTCTGGGCGCTTGTCGTGCTTGTCGGCGGCAGCATGATCGGCCAATGGCTAGGCGTCAACGGCTACTTAGGGAACGAATGGTTTCTGTTTGGCCATCAAGGTTGGGAATACATTGAGCTCGGCCGCGTTTGGCAAATCATTTTAGTCGTGGGCATGCTGCTTTGGCTGTTCATCGTCTTCCGCGGCGTCAAACGAGGGCTGAAGCAAGAAAGCGACAAAGGCGGGCTCATTCACTTGCTGTTTTACTCAGCCATCGCCGTTCCGTTCTTTTACATCTTCGCGTTCTTTATCGAACCGGATACGAACTTTACGATGGCGGACTTTTGGCGCTGGTGGATCATCCACTTATGGGTCGAAGGCATTTTCGAAGTGTTCGCCGTTGTCGTCATCGGGTTTTTGCTCGTCCAGCTGCGGCTTGTGACGAAAACATCGACCGTCCGGGCGCTTTATTTCCAATTTACGATTTTATTGGGCAGCGGTGTGATCGGCATCGGCCACCACTATTACTACAACGGTTCACCGGAAATCTGGATCGCCCTTGGCGCCGTGTTCTCGGCGCTCGAAGTGATTCCGCTCACGCTCCTTATTTTGGAAGCGTACGAGCAATACAAAATGATGCGCGACGGCGGAGTCAACTTCCCGTATAAAGCAACATTCTGGTTTTTGATCTCCACAGCGATCTGGAACTTGGTCGGCGCCGGGGTGTTCGGCTTTCTCATCAATTTGCCGGCGGTCAGCTACTTTGAACACGGGCAATTCTTAACGCCGACCCACGGCCATGCGGCGATGATGGGCGTGTACGGCATGTTTGCGATCGCCGTGCTTCTTTACTCGCTGCGCAACATCGTCAAACCGGAAGCATGGAACGACAAATGGCTGAAATTCTCTTGCTGGATGCTGAACATCGGCCTGGCTGGCATGGTTCTCATCACGCTTCTCCCGGTTGGGGTGCTGCAAATCAAAGAAGCGTTTGAACACGGCTATTGGGCGTCTCGTTCGCCTTCGTTTTTGCAACAAGATGTCGTACAAAATTTGCTGCTTGTCCGCTTTGTTCCGGATACGATCTTTTTGATCGGCGTCGCCGCCTTGCTTGTCTTTGCCATCAAAGCGATGTTCCATTTGCGCAAACCAACTCACGGCGAAGGGGAAGAGCTGCCGGTGGCGAATTTGGCGGAGGAAGAATAACCAAAACGGGGCTGACCCAAAACGCGAATGCGTTTTGGGATTAGCCCGTTTTTACACGAAATATAGAAGAGAATCGTTCGTTTTCTGGCAGAATAGAGTCACCATAAACCACTATCACCGAAAAAGGAGCGATTCTTTTATGACACATCATCATATTTTTGAAGAGTGTACCGTGGATCACCTCACGTTGCCAAGCGATATCATTCCATTGGATCATATGGCTCATGTAGTTTACGAAATCGCCAAGCGCATTCCGATGGAGACGTTTCTTCCTTACTATAAAAGGCGGCCACACCTAAGAAAGGTAGGGAGGGATGCTCTCTCCTTGCTTATGGTGCCTTAATAAGACGAATGCTGGAAATTGCCGCTTCTTGTTCAATCGAACGCCTAGAAAGAAGATCTAAAATCCGTTCGTGCTTTTCCATGTTTTGTTCTATTTTCTTAACGATTTCATTTGTTTCAAGCACTGCTTGTTGGACGAAAACAAACTCTTGCTTCGTGACCATATTGGCTTTGACATGATCTAATTCTTTCATTAGGTTGTTCTTTACGTCCTCAAGCTCC
>NZ_BCPV01000005.1 GCF_001544135.1 Geobacillus zalihae NBRC 101842
GATCTCTTTTGTGAAACTATGCTTCACTTCTTCAAGTTCTTGTTTCGTTGCCATGTTGGCTTTAATATCCTCAAGCTCTGTTGTGAAGTTTTGCTTCACTTCTTCGAGCTCCTGTTTCGTTGCCATGTTTGTTTTGACGTCGCTTACTTCATGTTCGATCATTTGGAGCTTGTCCAAAATTTGTTTCAATATCTCTTCCAAGGAAAATCCTCCCTTCTAATAAGATATATAGCAGCCCTGGAAAAGCGAGTGATGATGAATCGCTCCTTTCTTTTGAGGACTGGGGAAACGAGCGTGTAGAGTAAGTGGTTGAGGAAAGGGATGGGATTGTAGCGCAGAACAAATGAGGACAATCGTTCCCCATTCATATTATAAATGATTCGTAGAAATTTGAAAATAACGTTTTGTGTCATTGTCGCTTTGTATCCGTCCAGGAAAAGGAGTGCGTTTTAGCCCGTACGGTCATGTTAATCCCGACAGCGACATTGTTTTGACGAAAATTGAATTTCCTTATAAATAAATAGGGTTTGATTCAGAATCGTTCATGATCAATACACGGCTTACTTAATAAAGAAAGAGCTGGCTCCAAAAGTCCGCTTTTTAGCGGATTTTTGGGTCAGCTCCCTTCGTTTGTGAGCGTTTTCAATCACTTGTGGCATTTGTCCGGCGTGGTGTGTTCCATTTCCTTTTGCTTGTCATGGCACGGAAAGCAGTACAACGTCTCTGTTTCTCGGCTGACGACGCCATTTAAGAACCCATGCAGACAATGGATCGGCTTGCCGCATTGCGCGCAAAAGCCAACAAGCTCTTCCAACCGCCATTTCTCCTTTCATGGGGATTGAACATGTTCACCTTCGGGCTGTGACGCTCGTCACTACCCCCCAAGGTTCAAGCGGTTATGATAAAGTATATAATTCATTATACTACAAAGGAGGCCAATGTTATGAACCAATTTGCCGCCAAAATCCACGCCCCGGACTATCCGCCGCGCGACCGCCATCCGGCAATTTTTCGGCTGTTTGACAGTTTGAAGCCGGGGGAAGTGATGGAGCTGACGAATGACCATGACCCGCGTCCGCTGCAATACCAATTCATGATGGAGCGTCCGGATCAATTTACATGGGAGTACTTAGAGGAAGGGCCGGACGTATGGCGGGTGGCCATCGGCAAAAAATAAATCATCCGCTCCATTGGGATTTCCGTCTGCAGGCGGAAATCTTTTTTTTCGCCGGTTCGTATGGTACGGTAAAAACAAACGATGGATGTCCGGAAAGGGGAAGCATGATGAAACAAACGATTGCCGGAGCGGTGCTGGCCGGCGGCCAGTCGCGCCGATTCGGGCGGCCGAAGGCGTTTGCGCTGCACGAAGGCGCTCCGTTTTTCACTTGGTCTGTGGCGGCGCTCGATCCGATCACTGATGAACTGTACATCGTCAGCCATCCGTCGCTTGTCGATGAATTCCGCCGGCAAACCAACATCCCGGTGCTGCTTGATGTGGAGCGTTACCGTGGTTCTGGGCCGCTGGCCGGCCTTTACACCGTCATGGAGCAGAGTCGAGCCGACTGGGTATTCGTCTTGCCGTGCGACATGCCGTACATGCGGAGGGAAGTGACAGAGCGGCTTGCTTCTCATATCGATCCGATGGTTGATGCCATCGTCCCGCTCCATGGCGGCCGCCCAGAGCCATTGGTCGCCTTATACCACCGGCGGCTCAGCCTCGTGATTGCTGAACTGCTTGATGACGGCGAACGGCGGATGATTTCGCTCCTTGACCGCGCCCGCGTCCGCTGGGTGGATGCCGAGCAGCTTGCCGCGGATGGAGACGTATGGCGCAATGTCAATACGGAGGAAGAGTACCGGTGAAGGGGGATTGTGGCCGAAGCAGACACAGCATACACTTTTTTCAATCAGAAGAGCCATCCTTGACCATGGAATGGTTCAGTTGCCTGAATCGCCCACCACTAAACAGGGTTACTCAAGCAAGCCAAGTCTAAATGCTTTTCCGACTGCTCCCGCCCGCGATTTGACGCGAAGTTTTCGCAAAATGGAAGACACGTGGTGTTCCACGGTTCGTTTGCTGATGTTCAGTTGTTCGCCGATTTCGCTGTTTGTTTTGTCTCTAGCAATGAGATCGAGAACGGCCAACTCCATGTCGGTCAAGGGCGAACCATCATAGAAAGCAAGATCGGCCGGAAACGATTTCACCCCGCGATAGCTTTCCCGAATGGCGTGAATCAGGGTTTCGGCAGAGTCGCATTTGGATACAAAAGCATAGGCCCCTGCTTCGTGGACGGCCTGTACATATTCTGTACTGGCATCCCCCGATAACACGACCACTTTGCTTGCAGGGAATCGTGATGAGATGTTCTTTGTCCAAATGAGGCAGTTTTCCCCTTGGCTTGGAGCATCGATGACAATGATATCAGGCTGGAAGTGAGCGATCTCCTTCTCTAGTTCGGCTGGAGAGAAGACGGTTCCCACTACTTCCAAGTCGGGCTCGCGTTCCAAAAGCTGACGGATGCCATCCATGACAAGGTCATGCTCCCCTATGATCAAAATGTTGATTTTCACCATTGTCTCTCCCCCTCCCCCGTAAAACGCAGCGAGTAGCGACGCATTTGGTTGGAACACACGTTGCGGTGAAACATGGAGTTTTACATGGGATGAGTGATGTGCTGTTTTGATCCATAAGGCCATTTCTCTCAACTCCATTCGTTAAAATTTTACAATATAGATCAATCTCTGTAAACGAAGCTTCAAAAAATAGGTATTTTCCGCAATGAAATTTGCGGAAAATACGGATGTTTTTTCGATTTTATTTTGGTACAGTAAGGGTGAAGCCGGCCGGCTAATTCCTGTGTTCTCAATCATTGGTGATGTATTTTGGATCAAAGCATGAAGTATAAAAAGGGGGATTACTGATGTTTGGGATTCTTGCTTCGCCTAAAACCGTCCATGTATTGTTGCGAAAGGTCATGGCATTGGCTGGTGTGTTGGTGCTTTCCATCATCGCTTTTGGCTTGGCAAACCCAAATCAAGCTGGAGCGTGGCTGCATCCAGGTCCTACCGTCCAATATCCAAGTGAGGGAGGAAAATGGACATATGGCTTCTGGAATGCTATGGTTCGCTCCTATTACTATCATCCAACTTCGTGCCACGGTTCAACAGTTGTATACAATGGTGAGATGTTAAGAAGTGTCGATACCCCTGCAGGATTGACCTCTGCTGCTGAGAAAGGGGCTCTAAATTTCCCATGGTCTGATGACGCCTATTACTATAGAATTTGCAAATAATGAATCTGTTTGACTGGAAGCTTTTCTTTCACCCCTTCCCGAGCGGGATGGGGTCTTTCTCTTCCGGGGGATGATGGATTAGGGAAGGAATGAGGCTCATGCATAAAAAAATCGTGGTCGCTGTTTCCGCTGTGCAGTTTCTTCTCTTAGCTTTCGTAGCGATTGTTGTTTCGGATGTCCATGACCGCTTTTTTCCGGAACAGCTGGATGTGAAAGCGAAAGTGACATTGGATTTTAGCCAGTCTGATTTGCGTCAGGAAGATGTGTTTCAACAGTTGGGGGCGATGAGCGATCGATGGGAACTAGGATTGATGAAAATCGCGCCAGATTTACGGGGGGATCAGTCGGGACAGATCTTTGTTCAAGTGGGGGAGAAAGGGGATTTTCCAAAGAGAATTCAGCGCTTTGGCCATGAGCCAGATGCGGAGATCCGCGATCGCCGCGCGTTGGCCCATTCGTTTGCCAATGGCGATTATTTGGTGACAGGGAAAACCGATCATATAGACGAGTTGAAACATTGGCTGGCGTCGCATCGGGTCGATCAGAAGTGGAACGAAGAGACTCTGTTGACCATTCTCCAATTTTTGATCGTGCAAAGCGATTTTGGTGTGGCGCTGTTGGCTGTTTCGGCGCTGATGGTGTCATTAGCTTTATACTGGCTGGCGGTCAAAGCGAAAGGGCGCGCGTTGCGTGTGTTGGCGGGAGTTCCGACGTCGCGCATCCAATGCGAGGATTTCAGCCACTTTTTGCTGGCTATGGTTTTGGCCGCCGCTATATTGGACGTCTTGGCCGCTCTTTATGTCGGCTTTGTCTATGGATGGGGATTCGTGCCTTACTATAGTAAAGTGTTGCTTTTGGCTGAGGCGATGGTGATCTCTTTGACAATGGCTTGCGCGTTGATTTTTTCTGTTGCCTCATGGCCGAATCCAGAGATGTTGGCGATGCGCGAACCTGCTGTCAAGCGTTTGGCCAGAAGTTCGGCTGTATTGAAACTCGCTGTATTTGCTTTCGTCCTTTCCGCTGTCTCACCGGCGGTTTCAGCTTATACGAATGCTAGAAAAACAGCACAGGAACAAATCATGTGGAAGTCGTTGGCTGATCAAGCGGTGTTGGTGTTCCCGTCCCGTCCAGGAAGAGCGGGGGGAGCGGAAATCGAGCAGTTGTTTCAGATGTTGCAACCATCGGTGGGGGACATGGTTCGACAAGCGGAGGCCGACGATCGCGTAGTGTTATCGAAAGCGTGGACGGAAGACGATTTCGCCATCGATGGCATGACCATTGCGCCGTATCGTTACATGGTTATCGTGAATGAGCGATGGTTGGATATCGTTCGCAAAAAGAACAAAGGGCTATCTTTGGTTCCTCTTGCGCTGGAACAGATTCCAAAGGACGTGAGACAATTTGTCGAACTCTCCATCCCGTTATATGTAAGAAACCAGCAACAGGCTCAAGCCATATGGCATGAGGTCAAGATGTGTCGTTTGACCGGATCGTCCCCTTTTCCATTTGTCCGCTTTGGCGGACAGCTTGAGTTTGCCCGGCCGAAGGAGGTGTTATTGTTGGTTGCCCCTCATGTCCATTCATTATTCAATGACAACTTTTTGATCTCTGTCGCTTCTTCGTCGGAGTTGAGTTTTGTCGGACTAGAGGAAACACAGAAACTCGTATCTGAACGCGGCCTTCAGAACCGGATCCGCGTCAACTATATGGCGGAGGAAGGAATTTTGCGCGCGCAGCTTTATGCCTATTTCGTGTGGCTTAGAATTGGATCGATTGTTGGTCTTTTAGCGGCCTTGGCTATTGCCTCCGCCATTAGTGCGTTTATTATGGCTGTGTTAAAAGCAAAACGCGATTTTCCTCTTCGCCTTGCTGGGGCATCTTGGTGGGCGGTGTTGCGCGGGCGAATCGTGAAAGAGTGGTTTTTAGGGGGGATCATGGTCATGGTGATCATGCTATTTCAAGGAACAAACAGCTGGTTGCCAGTCGGTTTAACAGGGGCGCTTGTACTGCTTGCTTTGCCGTTCATACATATTGGCGCGGCAGCTTGGGTGTTTGCGAAAAACTCCCTGCGCCAGTTGTAGAAAGAAGGAGGAAGGCTCCATGAGAATTGAGGCCGATCAAGTGACGATGATGATTAATGAGCGAACGATTATGGAGAACGAAAGTGTCGTATGCTCCCCTGGAGCTTTGACGGCGCTTGTCGGTCCAAGCGGAGCGGGCAAAACGACGCTTCTCCATGTGCTTGGCTTGCTTTTGCGGCCGACAAGCGGACGGGTATTGATGGATGGTGTCGACACAACCAATTGGGGAGCGAAGCAACGCCGTCTGTTTTGGAAACACCATGCGGCATT
Organism: Geobacillus zalihae NBRC 101842; assembly: GCF_001544135.1. Taxonomy (GTDB): domain Bacteria; phylum Bacillota; class Bacilli; order Bacillales; family Anoxybacillaceae; genus Geobacillus; species Geobacillus zalihae. The sequence continues at coordinate 5,645 of NZ_BCPV01000005.1, forward strand.
CGTTCTCCAAGATTACGGAATCATTGAGGAAGAATCGGTTGCGTTTAATGTCACAATGGCTTCGAGTTTGTTTCGTTCGAAAGTCGTTGGCGACAAGGAGAAGGTGCGCAAAGTGTTATCGGAAACGGGATTGGATGGAAGAGAACGAGAATTGGCCGCTCGGCTAAGCGGAGGTGAAAAGCGACGTTTGGCCATTGCCCGCGCTCTCTATAAAGATGCACAAGTCATTTTTGCTGATGAGCCGACGGCCTCTCTTGATGAGGCCAACGGTGATCGCGTCATCGAGCTGCTTCAATTATTGGCGAAGCAAGGAAGAACGGTTATCGTCGCCACTCATGATGAGAAAATGATGCAAGCTGCTCATGCCATGCACGCGCTAAAAGGGATTCGTCATGGTTAAGGAGGGAGGGCAAATCAAGATGACGAAAAAAAGATGGTGGGCCATTGGCATTGCCGTAGTGTTGGGCGGAGGGCTTTTGGTGGCAGGAGGAGGGATAGGGTTGTCGCTTATCCCGTTTCCGGGCAAACAAGAATTCTCTCGACCTGAATGCGGAAAGCTGCCGAGCCAATCCGAAGTGAAACGTGCATTGAGTCAGCACCGGGATCTTGTCGCTCGCTTAGAGAACATCGGAGAGGGCGTCAGCGTGAGAGTGGGGGCACCGTGCGGAGATCAAGCGGATGAAGCGCTTATTCACATTGTTTATCATACAAAAAAGGAACGGGATGCTGTTTCTTCCATTTTGACCAATCACAGTTTCGGGGTTCCGGTTGAACTGATCAAAAGATGAGAAGGTGCTCATTTCTCAAGTTTGAAAAAGGACGTGGTTGAGCTGCTTTTTCATGGCAATAGGGCTGACCCAGAACACGAGAGAGTTTTGGATCAGCCCCTTTTTCATTTGTGAACGTTTTTAATTACTTTGTGTCTTTTATCTGGCGGCCAAAGGCGTTTGCGCTATACGAAGGAGCTCCGTTTTTCACTTGGTCGGTCGCGGCGCTTGATCCGGTCGCCGATGAATTGTATATCGTTCAGCCACCCGTCGCTTGTCGATGAATTCCGCCGCCAAACGGATATCCTGGTGCTGCTGGATGTCGAACACTGATTTGGTTGGAACACACGTTGCGGTGAAACATGGAGTTTTACAGGGGATAAGTGATGTGCTGTTTTGATCCATGAGGCCATTTCTCTCAACTTCATTCGTTAAAATTTTACAATATCGATCAATCTCTGTAAACGAAATTTCAAAAATAGGTATTTTCCGCCATGAAATTTGCGGAAAATACGGATGTTTTTTTAATGTTATTTTGGTACAGTAAGGGTGAAGCCGGCCGGTGATCTCTGAAATAATGAGGAGGATGATGCTCAATGAAGAAGAAATTTGCCGTGCTTGCTTTAGCAGCAGGGCTTCTGGCCGCAGGAGGAGTAGCTCAGGCGGGAACGACGTATGATGATTATGACGTGATTGTTCCAAGATTCAATGATAATGCGTTTACTCCTCAGCAAACGAAGTCGACTACCGGCGCGTCAGCAGATTTGAAAGTATCGATACTGGGGAAAGCACTGGATGCAAGAGTGTATTCTTATAGCGGAGGAACTGGACCTTGGGTCCGTATCGAAACGGTTGGGGGACCATTCAAACTGCCTAATTCGATCAAAGCAGGCAAGGATGCGAGAGTGGAGTTTAGCTCGGATCTTACTCAATTAGTAGATGTCAGGGTAAAAGGGGAGTGGAGAAGCAATTGATTTATCATGAGAATGGACCAAACCGTTTGGATGGTCCATTCTCTTTGAACATGAAAACAAGCTTGGGAAAGGGTGTAAAGCATGTTGGGGCATCAAGTGAAAGTGGAATTTGTGAGAGTCTTTACGTGGCGTCAGTGCATTGTTTGGGCTGCATTGGTGTTGGTTCTGCCTGTCATCCAATTTATGCTAATCAAGGATGGCTACGTTTACTATAGGCAATTGGATCTTTTTCTCCGCTTGAATTCGAATTTTGTGCCGCTGTTGTTTCCCATTATCATGGTTCTTGTGTATTCGATTTCCTTCCCAAGTGAACAAAAAAACCATTTTATCCCATATGTACGTATCCGCATCCCTTTGACGACTTACTTCTTGAGCAAATTGATCGTCAATGCGATTCTATCTTTTTTGATTGCCTTTTTGATCGTATTCGTCCCTTTTATATTTTCTATGTATATTGAACCTTATTTAGGAATTGTTCGTTTCTATCCAACTAATGGGAATCCTATCCCTTATACAACGTTTGAGCAGTTGCTTGTCCTTGGCACGCTGCCATATGGAGTTCTTTACTCACTATGGGTAGGGCTGAATGGAATGATGTATGCGACAATGGGATTATTGCTCGTCATGATTTTGGAGAAGCCTTTTATAGCGCTTTCCATTCCATTTGTTTATTACTTGTTGGGAAACTTTATTACTCAAGTTTTGGGGTATGACCAATTTTCCCCTACCTTTACGATTTTTCCTTTCAGTATATCGCAACAACCTTTATGGACAGTATTCGTGCCATTCCTCTTCTTATGTTTTGTGGTGATGGTATTGATGTTCTATTTAAAGGAAAGGTTGCATAAGCACCATGACTAGGGTAGTAAACAAATGGAAGGATTTTGTGGATGAACTATTGGCATTCAAATGGATTCTCTTCGGAGTAGTGATTTACATATATGGATTAAGTGCTAAAGAGCATATGTATGTTGCTTCGTTGCAAACAAAATTATTGTTGAATAAATGGGATTTGTTGCATAAGTTTTTTGGTGATATTTACCTTATCTTATATTTTATCTTGCCGGTCTTTCTATACCGTTCTATTTCAATTATGATGTCTGATTTTGATTATGCAGTTTTGATACGGTTGGGTTCTTATCGAAGTTGGGTGTATGCGACACTAGTTCGATTGATGCAAAGTGCCAGCATATCGATAATCGTTTGGGGAGCAGTGAGCCTCGTTTTGTCAATCGGCGCCCCTTCTTTTGCTGGCTGGAGTCCGTTTAGTAGGCTGAATGCTTCTCTAAGCGAAACGCAAATATTGCAAAAATTTATAAACAGTCCCATTTTAGCGTTGGTGTTGCATTTAGCTTTGCTTGTTTTCAGTGTCAGCTGTATTCACCTTGTTTTGGCCATCCTTTATGTAAAGTGGAAAAACAAGGACATTGTCGTGTTTGTTGCGGTGTTCATATGGGTGTATGGCGTAGTGTCATTTAAACTTCTTTCTCCTCATTCCCTGTTTAATTTGTGCCATTACTTGATTTTGCATTCGGGGGTTGCTCAGTTCAGCAATATATGGGGATCGTTTTCGGTGGTTATAGGATGGATGATCCTGCTCATATGGATTGTCAATCGACTGGATTTGAATGTGAAAGGGTACAATTGGAAATATACCGCTTTTATTGTCTTGGTTGTTCTAGCATTATGGTCTGGAATGCGAGAGAACGTGGGACAAACTGTTTGGGACCAGTTTCTTTTCATGTTTATAGGCGGTTCCAAACAAGCGTTTTATTTCAAGTCGTTTTTATGTTATTGGGTTCTTTATTTTGGGGTCATCTATTTGGTCCAATTGCATTTGCAGACGGAATTGTCGGAAATGGGGTATTACAAGTTAGTGCGTTATCAGTCGATCAGCCGATGGTTTTGGGCGTGGTATCATAAGATCATGCTATACATTGGATTATATTTATTCGCTTTAGCATTGCTCGCTTTGTTCATTTTGTCGTTGAAACGTTTTTCTTTTGATTTCCATGTTTCTATTGACCGTTCAGTTACATTGCTTGATATGTTTTATCATTTTTTGGTCAACGGCTACCTTCAAGTTTCGTTTTATGTCCTATTTGTGTTTCTGATCTCTTGGCTGAGCAAAGAAACATTTTATAGTTTCGTAGGGATCGCTATACTTTCATTTTTTATGTTCCCGGGTTTTAATAACTGGGGGATTATTCCATCTGGATTGAATAGCATGGCGTATTTATTGACAAATGATTCGATTTACCGCATCAGCACCGTTCTATTCTTATGGAATGTTTTCGCCATTGTTTTCTTGCTGTATGTCTTTTCCAAACAAGATCTCGATTTCTAAAAAGGAGTGAGTAAGTTGCCGCATATCCTGTTAGATCAAGTCAGTAAATCATTTAAAGGAGCAACGATTTTTGAAAACGTGAATTTTGCAGTGGAAAAGGGGAAAATTTATGGAATTATTGGTCCTAACGGTTCAGGAAAGTCTGTCTTATTCAAACTCATATGTGGATTTCTATTCCCTAATCACGGTAGGGTGATCGTGGACGGGGAAGAGTTGGGGGTCAATAAACGATTTCCCAGTGATTTTGGAATTATCATTGATCGGCCTGGATATATAGCGGGAAAGACAGGGTTTGATAATCTAAAAGCATTGGCTCTCATTCGAAACAAAATCAGTGATGACAAAATAAAGCAAACGATGAGGTTGGTCGGTTTAGATCCAGAATCGACGCAAAAGGTCAAACATTACTCACTTGGAATGAAACAAAAGCTTGCTATTGCTCAAGCCATTATGGAGGATCAACAAACGCTTATTTTAGATGAACCATTCAATGCTTTAGATGCTGACAGCGTTGAAAATATCCGAAACTTGCTTCGGAAATTCAAGGAAGAAGGGAGGACGATTTTGCTCACTAGCCATAATCAAGAGGATATTGATGTTCTTTGTGATGAAGTGTACAGAATCAATCGTTTCAGACTTGAAAAAGTAAAAAAGTAGAACGCGATGTTATAAGCTCACATTCATATATAAATTGAAATAAAGGTCTCCTCCATTTTGGCTGACCACAGTTTCGGAGTTTCAGTTGAGCTAATCGAAAGATAAGATGGAATTAGCGTTGAGGTCTAAATGTGATCCATATCACATAACGCGCCTGAATGTTGCGGTACAATGGAGGCCAAGGAGGGGGCCGCCATGCGCGATTTTAATGAAAATCCGTTTATTGTGATTTGGGAATTGACGAGAGCTTGTCAACTCAAGTGCCTTCATTGCCGCGCCGAAGCGCAATACCATCGCGATCCGCGCGAGTTGACGTTTGAGGAAGGGAAAAAACTGATCGATGAGATTTACGAGATGGATCAGCCGATGCTCGTCTTTACGGGCGGCGATCCGCTCATGCGCCCGGATGTGTACGATTTAGCGAAATATGCGATCGATAAAGGATTGCGCGTGTCCATGACGCCGAGCGCGACGCCGAACGTGACGAAAGAGGCGATCCGCAAAGCAAAAGAGGTCGGCCTGTCGCGCTGGGCGTTTAGCCTTGACGGGCCAAACGCCGAGATTCACGACCATTTCCGCGGCGTGAGCGGCTCGTTTGATTTGACGATCCGTGCGATTCACTACTTGCATGAGCTCGACATTCCCGTGCAAATCAACACCGTCATTTCGCGATACAACGTTCATGTGCTTGACGAGATGGCGGCGTTGGTGGAGAAGCTGAAATGCGTCCTTTGGAGCGTCTTTTTCCTTGTGCCGACAGGCAGGGGAAAAGAGGAGGATATGATTTCCCCCATCGAGCATGAGCGGGTGTTCCGCTGGCTGTATGAGACGAGCAAGCGCGTCCCGTTTGACATCAAAACAACGGCGGGTCAGCATTACCGCCGCGTCGTGCTGCAGGCGAAAATGCGTGAAGGAAAAGCGGCAAAAGGCGGCATCCGTTACGAAGACGTGTTGAACAAAGGCTTAACCGGACAAGTCGACGGGCTCGGCCGCGCGCCGAAAGGAGTAAACGACGGCAACGGCTTTGTTTTTATCTCCCATATCGGCGATGTCTACCCAAGCGGGCTGCTGCCGGTGAAGGCAGGGAACGTCCGGGAAACGCCGCTGGCGGACATTTACCGACACTCGCCGATTTTCCAAGACTTGCGCAATCCGGACAAATATAAAGGAAAATGCGGCGTCTGCGAGTTCCGATATGTGTGCGGCGGCTCACGCTCGCGGGCGTACGCGGTGACGGGAGACTATTTGGAAAGCGAGCCGTATTGTGTTTACATTCCAAAGGCGCTGCGGACAAAAGAGCGAAGCCAACGGTAAGAGAGCGGTGAAAAACGGCCGCTTAAAATGACGGCGCTGCGGCGTTCGTGAGACGGTTGCCCGGGCGCATGCGGCGGACGTTGGTGATGTGTCCAAAACATACGGGGAAGGAGCAGGCGCCCTTCCCCGTTTTTATCATCCTGAACCGAGAAGATCCCCCACTTCCACGCGTGAGCGTAAGTGGGGGATGAATCGGGATTTGCCGTCACTCTTCCTCTTGCTTCCACAGAACAGAAGGGGTAAAGAAACGTGGGACGCACGGGGATGGCTTGGTGGACAGCCTGCTGTGGGGCGGGTGTTCCCAAGAATCTCCCACCTCAAAGCTCAAGCGTAGGTGGGAGAGCGTTCAATGTTGAAATATCATTCGTGGTCCAAATCGACAATAAATGTCTCCGGCCCGGTCGGCGCCGCGCTTCCTCCCTTTGGTTCGAGGCTCGCTTTAATTTGCTTGAACTGTTTGACATCCTCGCCGGTGATCAAAATGCGCGCCGCTCCGTGGCGGATCGTCAACAGCTCCCCTTTGACCTCGTTGTTGGTGTAAATGATCCACAATTGATAATCGCGAGTCGCAAACGGCGGCAACCCTTCAATTTCCATCAGCATTTCCTTCGTATCGTTATTGAGCCAAATCGTGCCGTCCATCTGTTGAAAGAGCGCCGATGGTTCAATCGGAATTTGTTTCGTTTTGGGATTACGGATGATTCGCTCAATTGGAATGTCGGTATGTTGTTTGACAATCTGGTATCGATATGGCTCATCCGATCCGCCATGGGAAGCGGTCGGCCCGTCGTTCGAAGCGGAAAGGCACAAGGCGAAAAGGAAGACGGCCAAAGCGGCGCCGATCCATCCCGAAGCGATGCGGACCTTTCGCTGCGCGCGCGCTGTTTGTCTTTGCGCTTCCGCTTGTGCCCAAATTCGCTCTTTGTGAGAAAGGGGCGGTGCTTCATATTGGGCTGCCTCTTTAAGCCCCATGTCTTTCCACGCTTCAAGCAGGCGTTGGCATTCAAGGCAGTACTTAAGATGGTTGGACACGTCTTCTTTTTCTTGTTCTGGCAGCATCCCTAACAGCCAGTCCACGATTTTTGCTTCCGAAATATGGCTATGCTTCATGCTGTTCTTCACCTCTGCCAGCTTCCATCCAGTGGAACAACTCTTTTTGTTTCCGCAAATTGCGCAAGCCGTAGCGGATGAGCGACTTGACGGAGCCTAACGGTTTGTTCATCGCGGCGGCGATTTCCCGCTGGGTTTCCCCGTGAAAGTAAAAGTGAATGATCGCTTGCCGCTGCTCCTCGGGGAGATGGGCTAACGCATCGAGGATGACTTGTTGTTCCAGTTGGCGGAGAAAGTAGAATTCCGCCCCCTTTTCTTTTAAAGCCGCTTCCTCAAGGCGGCTCACTAGCAAATCCCGTTTCTTGCGCAGGCGGTCGAGCGACCGGCTTTTCGTTTTCACGGCAAGAAAGGCTTGAACGCTTCCCCGCTTCGGATCAAATTGGTGCGGTTTTTGCAAGATTTCGAGAAACACATCGTGGCTGACATCTTCCGCCTCCACCTCGTTGCCGACGATTCGAAGAGCGATATGATAGACCATCGGAGCGTATTTTTCGTAAAAACGGTCAAAGGCGGCGCGCGAGCCTTCGGCGATCTTCTCGAGCAGTTCCATGTCTTCCCGTCGATCTTCCATCTTGCCCACCTCCCGACACATGCTTGATGGAATTGTTGCCCCTACTGCATCTATTCTACAATTTCATTTTTCTCCTGCAAAACAAATCCATTGATCCATTTCTGGCGTATACGAAGTGAAAACAGAAGGAGGGAGTGAACGTCGTGCGAAGCAGGGTCATCATGATGTTCGCCATGATCTTGACGCTCTTTTCGCTTCTTCTTCCGATCCGCCCGGCAGCGGCGGCAAGCGGTGTTGTTCTCTTCACGCCATACACCGGGCTTTCCGTGACGCCGGGGGAAACAATCGACTATACGGTCAATGTCATCAACAACGGTTCCAACATTGAAAACGTCACCTTCTCGTTTGACCACCTGCCGAAAGGATGGTCGACTTCGATTACCGCTGAGGGGAGAACGATTGAGCAGCTGTCCGTCCGAGGCGGAAAAGAAGAACAGGTCACGTTGGAAGTGACCGTGCCGCTGGATGCCGACAAAGGGGATTACCGCTTTTGGCTCGTCGCGAAAGGGGAGAGTGGTTCATCGAAATTGCCGCTGCTTGTCCGCGTGACGGAACAAGGATCGTTTAAAACGGAACTGACGTCGGAACAAACGAACCTCGAGGGGCACGCGGATTCGAGCTTCACGTATGATGTCACGCTGAAAAACCGAACCGCCAAGACGCAAAATTACGCGTTAAGTTCGGCGGCGGAAAAAGGTTGGCAAGTCACGTTCAAATCGGAAGGCAATTCCGTTACGTCGGTGAAACTCGAGCCGAATGAATCAAGAGACATTACCGTAGAGATCAAACCGCCGGAAAATGTGAAAGCGGGCACGTACAAAATCCCGATCAAAGCGCAAACGAGCGATACGTCGGCTGAGCTGACGTTAGAAGCGGTCATTACGGGCACGTATGCGCTCAAACTGACGACGCCGTCAGGAAACTTAAGCACCGATGTGACGGCGGGGCATGAACGGGTGATCGATCTTGTCGTCAAAAACACCGGAAGCGCTCCGCTTTTGAACATCAATATGACGGCTGACGCTCCGCCTGATTGGGAAGTGGAATTCGATCAAAGCACGATCGCCCAGCTGAACCCGGGCGATTCCAAAACAGTCAAGGCGAAAGTGAAAGCGTCGGATGAAGCGATCGCTGGGGATTATGTCGTCAACTTCCAGGCGCAAACGGCGGAAACGTCGGCGGAGGCGGCGTTTCGCGTCTCGGTCAAAACGTCGACCGTTTGGGGCGTGGTGGCGGTGTTGATCATTCTCGGGGTGGCCGGAGGGCTGTACTATTTGATCAAAACATACGGGAGGAGGTAAGCATGGCAGCACCTGCCGTCATCGAGCTTGACAACTTGTGCAAAACGTATGGCGACCATCGGGCGGTTGACCATTTGTCGCTTTCGATTCAAAAAAGGGAAATTTTTGGCCTCCTTGGCCCGAACGGGGCGGGAAAGACGACGACGATTTTGATGATGCTCGGGCTCACCGAACCGACGTCCGGTTCGGTGAGGGTATGCGGGATCGATCCGGTGCGAAACCCGATTGAGGTGAAACGGAAAGTCGGGTACTTGCCGGATGATGTCGGCTTTTACCATCACATGACAGGCTTGGAGAACTTGTTGTATACGGCAGCGTTAAACGGCATTCCCCGCGCCGAGGCGGAAAAGCGGGCGTGGGAGCTGCTCGAGAAGGTGAATTTGACTGATGCGGCCCGCAAGAAAGCGGGGACATACTCGCGGGGAATGAGGCAGCGGCTCGGCTTGGCCGATGTGTTGATGAAGCGCCCGGAAGTGATCATTTTGGATGAGCCGACGTTGGGCATCGATCCTGAGGGAGTGCGAGAGCTGCTTCGCCTGATCCGCGATTTGAGCCGCCATGAAGGCATCACGGTCCTGCTGTCCTCGCACCAATTGCACCATGTGCAGCAAATTTGCGACCGAGTCGGCTTGTTCGTGGGCGGCCGATTGTTGGCCGAAGGGAATATCGAACGCCTGGCGCAACAGCTGTTTTTGCAGGATGCCTATGTCATCCATGTGGTCGCTTCACCGCTTGACGCTTCCTTACGGTCCAAAATCGAGGCGATTCCGGGCGTCAACAAAGTCGAGCAAACGGAAAATGGATGGGATGTGTATTGCCAGACGGATGTGAGCGCCGCCATCAGCCAGACGATCATCGAAGCCGGATCTTCGCTGTTCCATCTCAGCCGGCGGGATTTTGGACTTGATGAGATTTATCACCGCTATTTTGAAGGGAGGGATGTACGTGAGGGCGAGTAACGAAGGACGATGGGCAAACGATGTTTTTTCATATGTGAAAAGATGGAGCGAACGGCTGAAGGCGGGTGCGCTTGATGAGAAGAAACGGGCAAGAGGGGCAAACAGCGCCTTTTCGGCCATGGTCAAAAAAGAACTGGCCGATTATTTGACGAGTTGGCGCATGATCATTTTAATCGCCCTCATCTTGCTTACTTGCTTCGGCTCGCTGTATACGGCGATGACGACAATCCGGGACGCGTTGGATTCCTCGGAAGAGGCCAAGGAAATCGCGAAAGGCGCCTACTTGTTTCTAAAATTATTCACCGTCTCGGACGGAACGTTGCCTTCGTTTCTGACGTTTGTCAGCTTTCTCGGGCCGCTGCTCGGCATCGCCCTTGGATTTGACGCCATCAATTCGGAGCGGAATCGGGGGACGTTAAGCCGGCTCATGGCCCAGCCGATTCCGCGCGATTATGTGATCAATGGCAAGTTTGTCGCGGCTCTTTTATTGAACGCTGTGTTGTTTTTCTCTCTCGGTCTGCTTGTGACGGCATTGGGCATTTTGATCTTGGGGATTCCGCCTACTTTCGAAGAGTTTGCCCGCATGGTCTGCTTTTTGTTGTTATGTCTTGTGTATATCGCCTTTTGGCTGAATCTCGGCATTTTGTTTTCCGTCGTCTTCCGCCAGGCGGCGACATCCGCGTTGTCGTCGATGGCCGTTTGGCTGTTTTTCAATCTCTTCTACTCGATGATTGTGGAAGTGTTTGCGAAACCGTTTTTGCAGTCTGACGCCATTACGTCCGTCGAGCAGGCGGTCGGCCGTCAAGAGTTGGTGCTTGGTCTCATGAGATTGTCGCCGAGCTACTTGTTCAATGAATCAACAACCGCCTTGCTTTCGCCGGACGTCCGAACGCTAGGGATCGTCACGGTGGAGCAAACGGCCGGCGCTGTTGCGGCCCCCTTGCCATTCTCGCAAAGTTTGCTGCTTATTTGGCCGCAGGCGACCGCGCTCATTGCCGCCACTCTCATCTGCTTTGCGATCGCGTATTGGTTGTTTATGAGGCAGGAGATACGGGCGAGTGGGTGAGAAAACAAGTTGTTTGCCGTAGACGGGGCGGAAGAGATGTGTGCGCCCAACAGCGTTTCTTATCGTTCGTATGTGAAAAACGTTCTGCCAAATCGTGTCCGTTCCTTTTGGGGACGGGCTTTTTCTTTTTTTGGATGTGACAAAACCGTGACAACGCTTGTGGCAAAATGGTGACAACAGGCAAGAATGTGATCAACCTCACAAATCCGTTTCCTTCTCCTGCGTATGATGGAAGTACAAACAACGTCACAAATTTTGAAAGTTTGGGAGGGGCTTTTCATGAATAAACAAAAGGCGCTGCTGCCGATTACGACGTTCGCCATGATGTTTTCATTCGCTGTGTGGGCCGTGTTTTCGCCGCTTGCGAGTACGTTTCAACAAATGTACGGGCTGACATCGACGCAAAAAAGCATTTTGGTCGCCATTCCGGTGCTGCTTGGCTCGATCATGCGTTTGCCGCTTGGCATTTGGACGGACCAGATCGGCGGGCGCAGACTGTTTTCGCTGCTGCTCTTGTTTCTTGTCATTCCGCTTGTTGGCGCAGGGTTTGCAGATTCGTATGCGATGCTTCTGTTTTGGGCGTTTTTCATCGGCATGGCCGGAACGTCGTTCGCCATTTCGGTGACGTTCGTTTCCCGCTTGACTCCGCCGGAAAAGCAAGGGACGGCGCTTGGGATTAACGCGATGGGCAACTTCGGCACGGCGGTTGCTGCGTTTTCCGTTCCATCGATTGCCGCAGCGTTTGGTGTGCCTTGGGCTTTTTGGGGGATGATCATTCCGGTTGTCGTCATGCTCGTTCTCGTTTGGTTTTTCACACCGGATATGCCGAAACCGAAACAACAAAAAACGGTGCGTGAATCGCTGTCGGTATTGAAATATAAACATACGTGGACGTTGTCGCTCTTTTACTTCGTTACGTTCGGGGCGTTTGTCGCTTTTGGCATTTACTTGCCGTCGCTGCTCGTTGACTTGTATGGGTTGACGCCGGTGGATGCTGGGATGCGCGCGGCTGGGTTTACTGTACTCGCTACGCTTGCGCGGCCAGTCGGCGGCTATCTTGGCGATAAAATCGGCGCTGAACGGGTGTTGACGTTCGTCTACGCTGGAATGACAATCGGCGCGTTGGTGATCGCGTTTGGAATGGAAAATATTTGGGTGATGACAGCGGCTTGTTTGTTTGTGGCCGTGATGTCTGGGCTGGGCAACGGTGCGGTGTTCAAACTCGTGCCGCAGCTGTTCCCAGCCGAAACGGGCGCCGTCACCGGCCTTGTCGGGGCCTGGGGCGGACTTGGCGGCTTTTTTCCGCCGATTGTCATGGGGATCATGAAAGATGCAACAGGTTCGTACGTGCTCGGTTTTCTGCTCCTTAGCTTGTTTACCCTTATTTGCTTCTTGCTGAACCGGCTCGTATTTGGCAAAAAAGCCGGCGAACCGGCGAAGCGGTTCGCTTCTTGAATGGAATACCGTATAGAGAGGCTGAAAGCTTGTTCGCTTTTAGCCTCTTTTTTTATTTGGGCGTGTTTTTCTGTTATTCAATGTGAGTATGCGTTTCACTATTGTTACATGATTAAAATATATTGCTCATTATTTCACAAATCATTCAAACATGGCTGTCTGTTGGTGATACAAATCACCAGGGAAGAAGTGAAAATGCCGTACGTTAAAGGTGTAAATCAAATCATCTAAGGGGGGAGAACGATGAAACAAAGGATGTCTTCGTTATTGTCCGTCGCGTTAGCCGCTTCGCTTCTGGCCGCATGCAGCAACGGGGGAGGAGGAGAGGCAAAGGCGGAAAATAAAAACGGAACAGCGGCAACTACGCAACAGTCTGCTGCGAACATGTTAGCGGCGCATAAAGGAGTGAACCAAGCACCGGTGCCGTTGAAAATGGAGCGGATCGGTCTGCATGATGTCCGCGTCGAAATGACGGCGCAAATCACTGACATTGAAATTGACAAAGGGAAAACGCATTATACGGCAGTGAAAAGAAACAGAAGTGATTCGCATCACAACCGACAAGAAAAAAAGAGCGTCCGGCGTGCCGAGAACAACGGCCGGCCGGGCGCTTTTTTCATCAGTGTCCTGAGACGGCTCGATCCGTTTTGTTGTCCTTGGCGTTTTGCTCACTCAATGCAGCAAATATCCGCCGGGCAATCTTCACATTGGATTTCCGCTTTCAAATAGTTTAAATCATGAACCGTAATTTTCCCCCGCTTCATCGAGATAATCCCTTCCTGTTTTAAGGCGTTGAGCATCCGATTGACGCTTTCGCGCGTCGTGCCGCAAAAGTTGGCTAAATCTTGGTTTTTCAATGTGACATCAATAAAAATGCTTCCGTCCTCAAGCGGGACGCCATAACTGTTGCAAAGGCGGATGAGCGTTGAATAAAGCGCCCCTTTTTTGCCGTTCATAATTAAGTCGCGAAACTTCGTCTGCGTCCGCCGGGCATGCTTGCTGATCCAGCGCATATATTCAAGGGTAAGGGGCGGATTGATCAGCAGCTGCTGTTCCAGTTCCTCTTTGTTTATGACTGCCGCTTCGCCTGGCTCTATTACCTTGGCCGTCAACAAGTAGCGTGCATCGTTCGTAAACAGCGTCAATTCACCAACGATTTCCCCGCTTCCGCAAATGCGGAAGCACATTTCTTTTCCGTCCGGACAAATTTTGCTCACTTGCACTTTGCCGGAAAGGATCAAATACAGCTCATTGGCCGGCATCCCTTCTTGGAACAAAAAGGAGTGCTTGCGAAGTGGAATCACTTTTTTCGACGATTGCAACAAAGAACGTAAATGGGGAAAATATTCATTCACTGCAGCTTCCATCGATAGCACCTCCATTCATTCAGCTATTTCTATTGTAAAAATCATCACAGCGAGAGAGAGTGAAAAAAATCACCGGTTGCGACTTTCTCTGAGAGGCGTCACAATTTTTTCTAAATTGGTTTTTCCTTTTTCTATGTTACAATGTGAGTAGCATAGCATCACAGCATTCTACTGTTTGTTTTCGTATGGTAAAAGGGAGACGGAACAGAGAGAGGTTCGTCGATGGCAGAGTTTTGGTCACCGGTTTGGTTATCGATAAACGTATCGCTTCTTGCCGGCGTGATCGTCGCAATCCTTGGAACAGCGGCGGCGAGGTGGATGGCGCGCCGCCGGTTCCGCGGGAAGACGATCGTGGAGACGGTGTTTATGCTGCCGCTTGTATTACCGCCGTCGGTCGTCGGGTTTTTGCTCGTTGTCTTGTTTGGGCGTCATAGCCTAATCGGACAGCTGGTGGAAAGGTGGTTTCACACAACGATATTGTTTACGCCCGGCGCAGCGGTGATCGCGGCGGTTGTCGTGTCGTTTCCGCTCATGTATCAGGCGGCCAAAGCGGGGCTGGAGGCCGTCGACCCCGCCATTGAAGGAGCGGCGCGCATCGACGGGGCGAACGAGCGCCAAGTGTTTTGGCATATTTCGCTGCCGCTGGCCAAACACGCGTTATTCTCCGGAGCGGTGCTGTCGTTTGCCAGAAGCCTCGGGGAGTTCGGCGCAACGCTCATGTTTGCCGGAAACATCCCGGGAAAAACGCAGACGATTCCGACTGCCGTCTATATGGCGATGGAGTCGGGGCGGATGGAGTTGGCGTGGGCATGGGTGGCGGTCACGATTGGATTGTCGTTTAGTTTATTGTCTTGTGCGGCGAAACTAGGCCGTTGGCAGCGATAAGGAGAAGGCCGTTGGAATATCACGCGGCCCATGACATGGAAAGGAGGGAGCGCCATGGAAGAGCGCGACCGGGTGACGATCGCCGACCGCCTGTCCCGCCCGTTGCGCGATTTGCGGCTGTCGGTCATCGACCAATGCAATTTTCGCTGCGTCTACTGCATGCCCGCTGAAGTGTTCGGGCCGAATTTTCGCTTTTTGGCGGAAGACCAGCTGTTGACGGTTGAGGAAATGGCGCTTTTAGCGGAATGTTTCGTCGAGCTTGGCGTTGAAAAAATCCGCCTGACTGGCGGCGAGCCGCTGCTTCGGCGCGACCTCGATGCGCTCATTGAGCGGCTGTCCATGATTCCCGGCTTGCGGGACGTTGCCCTTACGACAAACGGCATCCATTTGGTGAAATGGGCGAAACGGCTGAAAGCGGCCGGGTTGAAGCGCGTCAACGTCAGTTTGGATGCGTTGGATGATGACATTTTCCGAAAAATGAACGGCATTGGCGTCGGCGTCACCCCGGTGTTAAAAGGCATCGAAGCCGCCCTGGCGGCGGGGCTCGGCGTGAAAGTGAACATGGTCGTCAAAAAAGGATGGAACGACTCGCAAATCGTGCCGATGGCGGCTTACTTTAAAGACTTGGGCATCCCGCTCCGCTTTATTGAATTCATGGATGTCGGCACGACGAACGGCTGGGATTACTCCCATGTCGTGACGAAAAAAGAGATGTACGAGCAAATCAACGCCATGCACCCGCTCGAGCCGG
The DNA here is from genome assembly GCF_001544135.1 of Geobacillus zalihae NBRC 101842. Classification (GTDB taxonomy): domain Bacteria; phylum Bacillota; class Bacilli; order Bacillales; family Anoxybacillaceae; genus Geobacillus; species Geobacillus zalihae. The sequence goes on from NZ_BCPV01000005.1 coordinate 21,169, forward strand.
TCGAACACGAGTACTTCGGCGAGGTGGCGAGCCGCTACCGCTACGTGGGCACGGAGGTGGAAGTCGGCTTTATCGCCTCCGTGACGGAAACGTTTTGCCGGAGCTGCACGAGGGCGCGCATTTCCGCCGATGGCAAGCTGTATACGTGCCTCTTTGCCTCGAAAGGTGTGTCTTTGAAAGAAAAACTGCGCGCCGGGGCAGGGAAAGAGGAGCTGAAGGAGCTCATTACAGCCGTCTGGAACCGGCGGACGGACCGCTATTCGGAAGAACGGACAGCCGAAACGGCGAAACAACGGCCGAAAATTGAAATGTCGTATATTGGAGGGTGAAAAAAACGGGAGCGCTCTTTCCGTAGAAGAAGCGATCCCGTTTTTGGTTTATGTTTTCGGAAGTGCGAATCGGCGTCTTTCTTCCTTTAATTCTTCACCGCCGCCAACACGCGCGGGAAGAGGATGTTGTTTTCCAAATGGATGTGGGTGAACAAATCGTCTTCAAGCGCCGCGAGCCGGCTGTAGACGAGCCGGTACGTGCCGCATGCGTCTTCCGGCGGGGTGAAGTCGTTGGTGATGTCGCGAATGTCTTTGATGAGATCGCCAGCGGCGTCATGCTCATGGACGAGTTCGCGAACGGCCTGCTCGACCGCCTCCCGGTTTTCCGGCGACGGGTTGTCGGCAAATTGCAAAATGAGCGGGAACGCTCCCGTTTCCTCTTTAATGAGATGCTGCTCGAGTTCTGTTTTTAACTCATGAAACAGTTTATGCACGCGGGAAAGATGCGGATGGTGCATGCCGTGCACGCGCAACACTTTCGTGACATACGGGCTGAGCTGCGGCAGCTCCTCGTTCAAATAGCGGTGGTGCGTGTTGATGATATGCTCGACCAAGTCGGCTAGCGGAGCTTCACTCCAGTTTCCGGACGGCTTGTTTTGCGCTTCGTTATACAAGGTGTTCAGCTGGTGAAGGAGCGCTTCGCCGTCCAGTCCGCGCTCTTCGATGGCCTCTTTTAACGGGCGCTGCCCGCCGCAGCAAAAATCAATGCGCTGCGCTTTAAACAAATCCGCTGCTTTCGGAAAGACCGTGACAATATCACCAATTAACGATTGTTCGGTAAACTGCTGTTCCATTTCGGATCCCTCCATCACCAAATCGTTACAGCTTCAGCATACCTTGTTTTGGACGCCAACGTTGTGACACATCTCACACAAACGAAAAAAGTAGACAACAAGGAAATGTGATGAACATCACAACAGTGGCTCCCTTCTTTCCTGTACAATAAAACGGACGATATAAATTGGCTCTTCACCAAAAGTGGTACTTGATTTTTTCTGAACATACTCTATTTACGCTTGTGAGGGAAAATCAACAAATCAGTGATTTTTGCACATCTTTGTGCAGGAAACCGTATTGCTTGTCAAGTACATGTTGTGGTGAAGAGCCTATAAATTGTGAATGCGCTGCATAGAAGATGTGAACGGCCGAAAAAAGAGGAGGAGTCAGCATGTGGCTGCTGGCCAAGGCAAGCCGCTGGGAGGAAGAAAAAGATGATTTTGCAACATATTTATGATGCCAGCGTCGTTGATGAAAAATTGGCCAAAACCATTAAGCAGCTGCAAGATTGGAAATCATTGTGATAAAACGATAAAATGGGCTTAGTGAAGTGAATGAGGGAAAGAAAGGGGAGAACACCGTTGGTCGAAAGACGAACTCCCATTCCCGTAGCGGAAGCCATCGCCCGGGTGATGCGTTACGCTGGGAGAGGAGAAGAGGAGATCGTGCCGCTAAGGCAGTCGTACGGGCGCTATTTAGCCGAGGATTTGCTCGCCGATCATGACGTGCCGCCGTTTGACCGCTCGCCGTATGACGGATTTGCCATTCGCGCCGCGGATTCGGAAGGAGCGGGACTTGACCATCCGGTCGAGTTTGAAGTGATCGAAACGATTGGCGCCGGGCAAGTGGCGAAGCAGCCGGTCGGCCCGTTTCAAGCGGTGCGCCTGATGACCGGAGCGCAAATTCCGGAAGGGTGCGATGCCGTCGTCATGCTCGAGCTCGCCAAACAGTATGAGCGAGATGGAAAAACGTATATGTCGATTAAGCGCTCGTTCCGCCCTGGCGACAACATTTCATTTCAAGGGGAAGACGCGAAAAAAGGGCAGCTGCTTATCGAAAAAGGGACGCGCATCAATCCCGGGGTGGCGGCGCTCTTGGCGACGTTCGGCTACGCCGAAGTGAAGGTGGCGAAAAAGCCCCGGATTGGCATTTTTGCGACCGGCAGCGAACTGCTCGACGTCTCTGAACCGCTTGTGCCGGGAAAAATCCGCAACAGCAACGCCTACATGATCGAGGCGCAGGTGTTCAAAAGCGGCGCCGAGCCGGTTTATTTCGGTCAGCTTGCCGATGACCTGGACGCCTGCTTCGCCGCGGTGCGCGAGGCGCTCGATCAAGTGGACATGCTCATTACGACCGGCGGCGTCTCGGTCGGGGATTTCGATTATTTGCCCGCCATTTACGAGCGGCTCGGAGCGAACGTGTTGTTTAACAAAATCGCCATGCGCCCGGGAAGCGTGACGACCGTTGCGGAACGGGACGGCAAGCTGCTGTTCGGTCTATCCGGAAACCCGTCGGCGTGCTACGTCGGGTATGAGCTGTTCGTCCGCCCGGTCGTGCGCACGCGGCTGTTTTCGGCCAAGCCGTATTTGAAAAAAGCGAAAGCCACCCTTGGCGCCGAGTTTCCGAAGCCGAACCCGTTCACCCGCTTCGTGCGCAGCCGGGTCGAGGCGGTTGACGGTCGGCTTGTCGTGAAGCCGGTCGGCATGGACAAGTCGAACATCGTCACCTCGCTTGCCTTTGCGAACGCCTTAATGGTGCTGCCGGGCGGAACGAGAGGGTTTGCGGTTGGCGATGAGGTCGACGTGTGGCTTTTGAATGACGATGAGGGGTCAAGCGAATGAACGTCTGGCAAGTCGTCGGCTATAAACATAGCGGCAAGACGACGTTGATGGAAAAATGGGTGGCGGCCGCGGTCCGGGAAGGATGGCGCGTCGGGACGGTGAAGCATCACGGCCATGGCGGCGAGCCCGCGCGGCCGGAAGGCGTCGATTCCGTCCGCCACGAGCGGGCCGGGGCGGTGGCAACGGCGGTGGAAGGGGACGGGCTGTTGCAGCTGCATCTCCGCCGTCCGCTATGGCGGCTGGATGACGTGTTGGCGCTTTATGCGCCGCTTCAGCTCGATCTCGTGTTGGTTGAAGGCTACAAACAAGAGCGGCATCCGAAAGTCGTGCTTGTGCGCTCCGCGAAAGATTGGGCGTCGCTCCAGCACCTCGCCGACATCCGCGCCGTCATCGCCTGGGAGCCGCTTCCCGAACCGCTGTCACACCCGGTGTTTTTGCTGGCGGACGATGATGAATATATTCCATGGCTCATAAATGAGGTGAGAACGCGAACATGACAGAACCGTTGTTTGTCATTACCGACCGGCCGATTTCGGTCGAGGATGTGATGAAAAAAGTGATGCGTCCGGAAGCGGGGGCGGTCGCTGTCTTTGCCGGCACGGTGCGCGAATGGACGAACGGCAAGCGGACGCTCTTTTTGCGATATGAGGCGTATGTGTCGATGGCCGAGAAAATGCTCGCGCAAATCGGGGCGGAAATTGCGGAGAAATGGCCAGGGGCGAAAACCGCCATCACCCACCGGATCGGGCGGCTTAAGATCGGCGACATCGCCGTCGTCATCGCTGTTTCCTCGCCGCACCGCGCCGAAGCGTATGAGGCGAACCGCTATGCCATTGAGCGGATCAAGCAAATCGTGCCGATTTGGAAAAAAGAGCAATGGGAGGACGGAAGCGCCTGGGTGGGCGACCAGCTTGAAACAACGGCGTATCCGTCCGGAAAACCGGAGGTGAAAGAGGAATGATCCGCCTTTTATTTTTCGCGCATTTAGGCGAACAAATCGGTGAGCGGGAAGTGATGTGGCCGCACGTTCCGGAAACGGTGAAACAACTGAAAGACGAAGTGGAAGAGCGCTATGGCGTCTCGCTCGGGCGCGTCATGACAGCGGTTAACGAGGAGTATGTCCGCGACGAAGCGCCGCTTCACGCCGGCGACACGGTCGCCTTTATTCCACCGGTAAGCGGAGGATGAGACGGATGGCGAACAAAAGCAAATGGGTGATGCCAAAACAACACGGCGCCTGGGCGATGCTCATCATCCCGTTTTGGCTCGGAGCGTACGCCGGTGGGCTTTCGCGGATTCACGCGCCGCTCTTTGTCGCCTGGCTTGCGCTCTATTTGGCGACGTATCCGCTCTTGATGGCGGTGAAAACGAAGCGGAAAGAGCCGTACGTGCCCGCTGCCGTTCGCTATGGCGCCATCGCCGCGCCGGCCCTGGCCGTTTCCCTTTGGCAGCGGCCGACCCTTGTTCTCTTCGGATTGGCGATGATCCCGTTTTTCCTAGTAAACACCTACTACAGCAAGAAAAAGAATGAGCGCGCCTTTTGGAATGATGCAGCGGCCATCGCGGCGTTTTGCATCGGCGGCCTCGCCGCCTTTTACGCCGGACGCGGGGAATTGACGGTGGAGGCGTTCGAATTGGCCGCGTTTTCCTTCCTCTTTTTCATCGGCAGCACGTTTTACGTCAAGACGATGATTCGGGAAAAGAAAAATGAACGGTACAAATGGCTGTCATGGGGCTACCACGCCTTGTTGATCGTCGGCCTCATCGCCATCGGCGAGCCGTTCGCTGTTTTGGCCTACGCCCCGAGCGTCATTCGCGCCGTCTACTTATACGGCAAGTCGCTGCCGATCATGAAACTCGGCATGCTGGAAATCGCCAACGCGGCGTACTTTTTCATCGCGATGATCGTGCTCTACTCTTGAGCGAACCCCAAACGGGAGGCATCCATGACCGTTTGGGGTTTTTTCTTTTGGTTAGGCGGTATTGCTTTTTCACTGCACAAGCATGATGTGAAATGGGCATGAATTCCTTGTAACGGTTTTGCAAAGGGTCGTTTCAAAAGCCTACCTCTTCTTCTATGCTCGTTCTCAAATAAATAAAAATTAGAACATGTCGATTCACTTCAAGTAGACATTCGCTAAGTGTTCGGCTTCCCAGTGGTTCGCGTGGAAGTCACTCAACATGAGTGGGAAATCAATTGTTTTCAATATTCTGGCAATCCTAGTGGTGTCGAAAGCCCTTACGAGACTTCCTTAATGTTGATTTCACCGCTAACATTATGGCCAGGATCTCGTCAGTGCTTTCTCTTTTGTCACTAAATCACAAAATTTGGTGATGAGCCAAAAAACAACTCGATAAAGCTTAAAAATCTTACTTTATGCGACAAAGAAACAAACAATTCAAATTTTTATTGACAATTTTAGTAAAGGCGAAATATAATCTAATTGTATCTCAAAGCGGGAACAAGGTGATTGAAATAACAGACCTAGAATTTCTTAAAAGATTAGAAACTTCTGTTCCTGGACCAAAAGGGAAAAAACTAGTTGGGGTTTCAATCGCATACACTCAAGCACAAGAGTCATCCCTTCCAGGGGATCGTCCTGTGGTGACTCCACAATTAGGAACGGGTTATTATCTAAAAAACATTACTACTAGTGAAGCATGTGGAACAGAAATAATAAGACAATCTACTTTTAAAGGACCATCAACAGCTACCATGTCTATAAAACAAGGGGTTTCTGCCACATGGTCATCGAACACAAATATAAGCGCTGAAACAGTTTCGGCAGCGTTGGGATTTAACGTAACAAAATCTTATGAAGTTACAGACACTTATCAAATTCAAGTTCCAGCAGGAAAAACCTATACCATAATAGCTAGACCGTATTACAAAGTTTATAACTTTGAAGTTTGGTACGACCCACTTATTGGATGGGATTCTAAAGTAGGGTATGGATATGCCGCTAAGCCTGTAGGGGTATGTTTTTATTACTATGAGTAATGTTCTGTGTTCTGTTATTTATAGTAATATTGAAGCAAGTTTCCTGATGGAACTTGCTTCTGTTTTTGTGTTTCGTTTAAGCATAACGGATAGTCATAAAAAGGAGGATGCAAAATGAATATTTTAAAAAGCCCAAACAAAATGAAGTTTGTTTCACTCGTTCTTTCTCTCATCGGATTGTGGTTGATGTTAAATAGTCCTGAATTAGGGAGTCGTTCTGCTTCATCGTGGGTTCGATCCATGGGGGGATCTGTGGATTCTCAAGAATATTTGCAAATGTTAAAAGAATATATAAGCACTTATAAAACGATGGGGGGGATTTTTTTATTTGTGGGCTTGTTTTCTTTTCTTAACAATCATCATCAGTAAACATCGTATTTGCCTGCAGGGCAACGAGAGGTCTGTATTTGCGCATTTTTTGTTATCTTTTTTAACATCTTTTCGAAAGAAGTCTCCCACCGCAAGGAACGCGAAGGGTGTAACTCAGTGAGTAGGTGGGAGATGAATGTCGTTTGGCGTTAGCCAACGAATAGGATAGAATATGGTTAGAACGGACACCTTCCGAACGAAGGGAAGCGTAAAGGGTTCTTGTGTGTGGCTTACCGTTCGGCGAACGCACACAAGTCGCTTGAAGCCCCCACCTCTCAGCGAAGCGTAGGTGGTGGGTAGTTCACTGGAGACGATGGCCGTCTGAGTTGGATGGATCGGGATATGGTGAAGTAAGGTGCGGTGTGAATGATTGCTCCGAAAAGAGCAAAAGGGGCTGACTCAAAAGCCCCCCTTTTTGGTGAAATTTAACCGAAGTATGTGAAAAAGACCACCTCTGAAACCCTTGGTTTTACCGGGTTTTTCGTGGTGGCCTGTTTTTCCATGTCGCCCTAAATAGGAACATTACCGCTCTTTTCGGTCAGCTCCTTTTTTTGCCGCACCCGCCCGTCAGTCAATGCGGCACAGCTCGGGCGGGCAGCCTTCGCAGGCGATTTCGTCGCGCAAGTATTGCAAGTTGTGGACGCAAATTTTTCCTTTTTCCACGGAGATGACGCCTTTTTTCCGCAAATCGCCGAGCATGCGGTTGACGACTTCGCGGGCGGTGCCGCAAAAGTTGGCGAGCTCTTGGTTCGTCAGCGGCACGTCGATCAAAATGCCGTCTTCTTTCATGACGCCGTAGCTGTTGCACAAACGGATGAGCGTTGAATAGAGCGCTCCTTTTTTGCCGTGTAAAATCAAGTCGCGGAACTTCGTCTGCGTTTTGCGGAAATGGAGGCTCATCCATTTCATGAACTCGATCGCCAACGTCGGATTGTTGGCGAGCTCTTGTTCAAGCCTTTCGCGCGGAATGGCGGAAACGACGCCGTCTTCCAGCACTTTCGCCGTCAGCATGTAGCGGGCGCCAGGGCAAAACAGCGTCAGCTCGCCGATCAAATCTCCTTGGCTGCAAATGCGCAGCGTGAGCTCCCGTCCGTCCATATCCATTTTGCTGATTTGGATTTTCCCCGATTGGATATAGTAAATATCGTCTGCTTTTTCCCCTTCTTGAAACAAGTACGTTCCCTTCTCAAGGCGAAGATCGCGCCCAAGCGATGTAAGCCACTTCTGCCATTCACGAGATTCAATCTCGTTCATCCGATCACAACCTTACGTAAAATGTATCGCTATCTAAAAGTGTACAGGAAAAAAGAGGGAAGTCAATATAAGGATAGTGGAAAGATTGAAAACTTGTTGAACATCGGTGGAATCGTTTGTGAAAGTCTTTGCATCCCAAGAACATGAGGGCGATGGAGTCAAGGATGCACCTTGGCTGCCGGGACAAATCGGTATTCGTTTCTCATAGACAGAGGGAGGGGCAAGAAAAAAAATCCTCAAAAATTATTAAATATACATTTGATTTTATTTTTATACAGTATTATAATGAGAACTACATGAGGCATACGGGTGAGGGGGAACATGATGAACGTAGCCATTATCGGGGCGACGGGGTACAGCGGCGCGGAGTTGTTCCGCTTGCTATACGGGCATCCGCATGTGAGCCGTTGCGACGTTTTCTCGTCGTCGCAGGACGGGGTTCATGTATCGGAAAGTTTCCCGCACGTCGGTTCGGTCGATGGTGCGGTGTTGCATAAACTTGAAATCGAGGCGCTTGCCAAGTATGACGCGGTCTTTTTCGCCACGCCGCCCGGGGTGTCGGGGGAGTGGGCGCCGGCGCTCGTGGATCGGGGAGTGAAAGTGATCGATTTATCCGGGGATTTCCGGTTGAAAGACGGCGCGGTGTACGCACAATGGTATGGGCGCGAGGCGGCGCCAGCTGCGTATTTAGAGCGGGCGGTGTACGGATTGACCGAGTGGAACCGCGAGGCGGTGCGCGAGGCCGTGCTCCTATCCAACCCGGGCTGCTATCCGACAGCGACGCTGCTTGGCTTGGCGCCGCTTGTCAAAGAAGGATTAATTAAGGAAGACTCGATCATCGTGGACGCCAAATCGGGCGTATCGGGCGCGGGGCGGAAAGCCGGGCTTGGGACGCATTTTTCCGAAGTGAACGAAAACGTGAAAATTTATAAAGTGAACGTCCATCAGCACATTCCGGAAATTGAGCAAACGCTGCAAACGTGGAATGAAGCGATGGAGCCGATTACGTTCAGCACCCATTTGATTCCGATGACACGGGGCATTATGGCGACGATCTATGCGAAGGCGAAACAACCGATTTCGCCAAACGACTTGGTAGATTTATATAAAACAAGTTATGAAGGTTCGCCGTTTGTCCGCATCCGTCAACTTGGACAGTTTCCAGCGACAAAAGAAGTGTACGGCTCAAATTATTGCGACATCGGCCTCGCCTACGATGAACGGACGGGACGGGTGACGGTCGTGTCGGTGATCGACAACTTGATGAAAGGCGCTGCCGGGCAGGCGGTGCAAAACTTCAACTTGATGATGGGTTGGGATGAGGAGGAGGGCCTCCGATCCTTGCCGATCTATCCGTGAGGGAAGGGGAACGAACAATGACAGCAACGAAACAAACGGCGCAAGTAACGGCGGTCGCCGATGGAACGGTCGTCACGCCGAAGGGATTTCAAGCAGCTGGGGTGCACGCCGGGCTGCGCTATTCGAAAAACGATTTAGGGGTTATTCTATGCGACGTGCCGGCTTCGGCGGCGGCGGTGTATACGCAAAGCCATTTCCAGGCGGCGCCGCTCAAAGTGACGCAGGCGAGCCTCGCTGTAGAACAAAAATTGCAGGCGGTCATCGTCAACAGCGCATGCGCGAACGCCTGCACCGGCGAGCAGGGGCTCAAGGACGCCTATGAAATGCGCGAGCTGTGCGCGAAACAGTTTGGCCTGGCGCTGCACCATGTGGCTGTCGCTTCAACGGGCGTGATCGGGGAATATTTGCCGATGGAAAAAATTCGCGCGGGCATCGAAAAGCTTGTTCCAGGGGCGACGATGGCGGATGCGGAGGCGTTTCAAACGGCGATTTTAACGACGGATACGGTGATGAAGCACGCCTGTTACCAAACGACCGTCGATGGGAAAACGGTCACCGTCGGCGGGGCGGCGAAAGGATCGGGGATGATCCATCCGAACATGGCGACGATGCTCGCGTTCATTACGACCGATGCGAATATTTCATCGACGGTGCTGCACGCGGCTCTGCGAGCGGCTACGGACGTTTCGTTTAACCAAATTACGGTTGATGGCGATACGTCGACGAATGACATGGTTGTGGTGATGGCAAGCGGTCTTGCTGGAAATGATGAGCTGACACCGAATCATCCGGATTGGGGGAACTTTTACGAGGCGCTGCGGAAAACGTGCGAAGACTTGGCGAAGCAAATCGCCAGAGACGGCGAGGGGGCGACGAAGCTCATTGAAGTGCGCGTGCGCGGCGCGAAAACGGATGAGGAAGCGAAAAAAATCGCCAAGCAAATCGTCGGCTCCAACTTAGTGAAAACGGCCGTTTACGGCGCGGATGCCAACTGGGGGCGGATCATCGGCGCGATCGGCTATGCGGACGCTGACGTTGATCCGGACAATGTTGATGTCGCGATCGGGCCGATTGTGATGCTGAAAGGAAGCGAGCCGCAGCCGTTCTCGGAAGAAGAAGCGACGGCGTATTTGCAACAAGAGACGGTCGTCATTGAGGTGGATTTGCACTTGGGCGATGGCTTCGGCGTCGCGTGGGGCTGCGACTTGACGTACGATTATGTGAAAATCAACGCCAGCTATCGGACGTAAGGAGAGAGAACGATGGGGAAAACGGTCGTCATCAAATGCGGCGGCAGCGTGCTCGATGAGCTGTCTCCCGCCTTTTTTGCCAGCGTGAACATGATGCGGGAACAAGGGATGGATGTCGTCATCGTCCACGGCGGCGGGCCGGAAATCGGGCAAATGTTGAAAAAACTGGCGGTGCCGAGCGAGTTTGTCAACGGCTTGCGGAAAACGACGAAAGAGGTGCTTGCCGTTGTGGAAATGGTGCTCTCCGGCAAAGTGAACAAACAGCTTGTGGTGATGCTCAGGCAGAACGGCTTGCCGGCGGTCGGCGTTTCCGGCGTGGACGGGGGGCTGCTCGAAGCGGAACCGATTGACTTTGCTAAACTTGGCTATGTCGGCCGTGTGAAAACGGTTCGCTCCCGTCTTTTGCGCACGCTGCTTGCGGCGGGCTACATTCCGGTCGTTTCGCCGCTTGGCATCGACCAAAACGGGCAAACATACAACATTAACGCCGACACGGCGGCTGGGGCGGTCGCGGCCGCCATTGGCGCCAGCCAGCTCGCGTTTGTGACGAACGTGCCCGGAATTTTGCGAGACGGCGCGCTCGTGGCCGAGGCGACGGCGGAAACGATTGAACGACTGATCGAAGACGGCGTCATCACGGGCGGGATGATTCCGAAAGTGAAAGCGGCGCTGTCCGCCCTGTCCGATGCGCTGCCCGAGGTGATGATCGTCAGCGGCAAAACGACGTTTTACCAGAACGGAACATGGCACGGCACAACGATTCGCAAAGAAGTGGGGGTATATTTATGAGCGCGCTGTTTCCGACATACAACCGTTGGAAGATCGCCGTCCAAGCCGCGGAAGGGACGGTTGTGACCGATGTAAACGGAAAACAATATCTCGATTTTGTTTCCGGCATTGCCGTTTGCAATCTCGGCCATCGTCATCCGCACGTGCAAAAGGCGATTGAACAACAGCTGAATCAATATTGGCACGTATCGAACTTGTTTACAATTCCGATTCAGGAAGAAGTTGCTTCTCTTCTCGCCGCCCACAGCGCCGGCGACTGCGTCTTTTTCTGCAATAGCGGAGCCGAGGCGAACGAAGCGGCGCTGAAGCTGGCGCGCAAACATACCGGACGACACAAAGTGATCACGTTTTCCCAATCGTTTCACGGACGGACGTTCGCGACGATGGCGGCGACCGGGCAGGAGAAAGTGCATAGCGGTTTTGGTCCACTGCTTCCCGAATTCATTCACTTGCCGCTGAATGATGTCGACGCTCTCAAGCAGGCAATGAACAAAGAAGTGGCCGCGGTGATGCTTGAGGTCGTCCAAGGGGAAGGGGGGGTCCGCCCGGTGGATCCGGCGTTTTTGCAAGCAGCGGCCGAGCTATGCCAAACATACGGCGCGCTCCTGATCATTGACGAAGTGCAAACCGGCATCGGCCGGACCGGAAAGCCGTTTGCTTATCAGCATTTCGACGTGGAGCCCGACATCATCACCGTGGCGAAAGGACTTGGAAGCGGCATTCCGGTTGGGGCGATGATCGGCAAAGCGTTTTTGAAAGAGTCGTTTGGGCCTGGCGTGCACGGGTCGACGTTTGGCGGCAACCCGATCGCGATGGCCGCTGCCAAGGCGACGTTAGAAGTGGTGTTCGATCCGGCGTTTTTGCAAGAGGTGCAAGAAAAGGGGAGCTACTTGCTCGGACGGTTAAACGAGGCGCTCGCCCCGCTTGACATCGTCAAGGACGTGCGCGGGCTCGGGCTGCTTGTCGGGGTCGAGTGCCAAACGGACGTCGCGCCGCTGTTGCCATTGATTCATGAAAACGGCTTGCTTGTCCTCTCGGCGGGGCCGAAGGTGATCCGCCTGCTGCCGCCGCTTGTCGTGACGAAAGCGGAAATCGATGAAGCGGTGGACATTTTAACAAACGTGTTGAACAACGCCAACGCCTCAGCCGTCTTGTAAACGGACGGCCGACGGCTTAATTTTTATTCCTGTTCATGCATAAAAATTCTTAAACGGTTATAAAAACTCAAACGATGAGGTGGCGCCAATGAAAGCGTACTTGCATGTGGCGAGCGGAAAAACGTTCAGCGGCGAGCTCGCCGCTCCGCTTGAAGAAAAGGTGAGCGGGGAGATCGTTTTTTTCACCGGCATGACCGGTTATCAAGAAGTGTTGACCGACCCGTCGTATAAAAACCAAATCATCGTTTTTACGTACCCGCTGATCGGCAATTATGGCATTAATGAAGACGATTTTGAAAGCAAGCGGCCGCACGTCGAAGCGGTCGTCGTCTACGAAGCGAGCAGCACAGGATTTCATTATGGGGCGAAATACAGCTTGGCAGAATACTTGCAGCATTGGAACATTCCGCTTCTTGCGCACGTGGACACGCGCGCCCTTGTGAAAGAAATCCGCACCGCTGGGACGATGATGGCGGAATTAAGTTTGTCGCCCCTTCCAGCCGTTGTGGAGGAGGAAGCGGCGTTTCCAGTGCGCGCGGTGTCAACGAAAACGATCGAAACATACGGCGAAGCCGGGCCGCATTTGGTGCTCATCGATTTCGGCTATAAAAAGTCGATTTTGCAGTCGCTCCTTGCACGCGGCTGCCGGGTGACGGTCGTGCCGCATGATACGGCGCCGGAAGCGATTGACGCGCTGAAACCGGACGGGCTTGTCCTCTCGAACGGCCCAGGCGATCCGAAACAGTTAAGCCATCAGCTTCCCGCTATCCGTCAGCTTATCGACCGGTATCCGACGCTTGCGATTTGCCTTGGCCATCAGCTTGTCGCCTTAGCGTACGGGGCGGATACGGAAAAACTCCGCTTCGGGCACCGCGGCGCCAATCAGCCGGTGTGGGACGCGGTGAAGCAAAACGTGATGATGACATCACAAAACCATAGTTATGTCGTCAAAGAAGGCAGTTTGGTGGGCAAACCGTTTGACATTCGTTTCATCAACGTCAACGACGGTTCGGTCGAGGGCATCGTCCATCGCCATAAACCGATTTTGTCCGTGCAATACCATCCGGAGGCGCATCCGGGGCCGCACGATACCGGCTATATTTTCGACGAATTTTTGCAAACCGTGTTCAAGGGAGAGAACGTGTATGCCTAAAGATTCTTCGCTTCAGTCGATTCTCCTGATCGGGTCGGGGCCGATTGTCATCGGCCAGGCCGCCGAGTTTGATTATTCCGGCACACAAGCGTGCATCGCCTTAAAGGAAGAAGGATATCGCGTCATTTTAGTGAACAACAATCCGGCGACGATCATGACCGATGAAGTTCATGCCGATGCCGTGTATTTTGAACCGCTCACCGTCGAGGCGGTCGAAGCGGTCATCGCCAAAGAACGCCCGGATGGGCTGCTCGCCACGTTCGGCGGCCAGACCGGGCTCAACTTGGCGTTTGCGCTTCATGAAGCCGGCGTGCTCGAAAAATACGGGGTGAGACTGCTCGGAACACCGATTGAAGCCATTCAGCGCGGGGAAGACCGCGAAGCGTTCCGCGCGTTAATGCATGAGCTTGGCGAACCAGTGCCGGAGAGCGAAATTGTTACAAGCGTCGAGGAAGCGGTCGCGTTTGCCGAACAAATCGGTTTTCCGATCATTATTCGTCCCGCGTATACGCTCGGCGGGACGGGCGGCGGCATTGCCGAAAACATGGAGCAGTTTCTCGCGCTCGTGGAGAAAGGGCTGGCCGAAAGCCCGATCCGCCAATGTTTGATCGAACGGAGCGTCGCTGGGTTTAAAGAAATTGAATACGAAGTGATGCGCGACCAGTCGAATACGTGCATCACGGTTTGCAATATGGAAAACGTCGATCCAGTCGGCATCCATACGGGCGATTCGATCGTCGTCGCACCGTCGCAGACGTTGACCGATGAGGAGTACCAAATGCTTCGTTCTTCAGCAGTGAAAATTATTTCCGCCTTAGGGATCATCGGCGGCTGCAACATTCAGTTCGCCCTTGATCCGAACAGCAAACAATATTACTTAATCGAAGTCAACCCGCGCGTCAGCCGCTCGTCAGCGCTCGCGTCCAAAGCGACCGGCTACCCGATCGCCCGCATTGCGGCGAAGCTGGCGGTCGGCTATACGCTCGCGGAACTCGTCAATCCGGTGACGAAAACGACGTACGCCAGCTTCGAGCCGGCCTTGGACTACGTCGTCGTCAAGTTCCCGCGCTTGCCGTTTGACAAGTTCCCGCACGCGGACCGGAAGCTCGGTACGCAAATGAAAGCGACCGGGGAAGTGATGGCGATCGACCGCAATATGGAGCGGGCGTTCCAAAAAGCGGTGCAGTCGCTCGAAGGCAAAAACAACGGACTGTTTTTGCCAGAGCTTTCGGCGAAAACGGATGACGAGCTGAAACAGCTGCTTGTCGACAAAGACGACCGCCGCTTTTTCGCGATTTTGGAACTGCTCCGCCGCGGGGTGGCGGTCGAAGCGATTCACGAATGGACGAAAATCGACCGCTTTTTCCTTGCTTCGTTCGAACGGCTCGTGGCGCTCGAAAAACAAGCGGCAGCCACCACGATTGATACGATCGATGAGCCGACGTTGCGCTTCTTGAAAGAAAAAGGGGCAAGCGACGCCTTTTTGGCCGAAACGTGGGGCGTGACGGAGCTTGAGGTGCGCAACAAGCGGAAGGAACTTGGCATCGTGCCGTCATACAAAATGGTCGACACGTGCGCGGCCGAATTTCATTCGGAAACGGATTATTACTACTCGACCTATTTCGGCGAAGACGAGCGGAAGAAAGCGAGCGGCAAGGAGAAAGTGCTGATCATTGGAGCCGGACCTATTCGCATCGGCCAAGGCATTGAGTTTGACTACAGCTCCGTTCATAGCGTGTTCGCCTTGCAAAAAGAAGGCTATGAAACGGTGATGATCAACAACAATCCGGAAACCGTGAGCACCGACTTTGCCGTCGCCGACCGCCTGTACTTTGAGCCGCTTACGTTAGAGAGCGTCCTCGATGTCATTGAAGCGGAACAAATCAAGCATGTCATCGTTCAGTTTGGCGGACAGACGGCAATCAATTTGGTCAAAGGTCTTGAAGAAGCCGGTGTGCCGCTGCTTGGCGTCACCTATGATATGATCGACCAGCTCGAAGACCGCGACCGCTTTTATCAGTTGCTTGAAGAGCTTGACATTCCGCACGTGCCTGGCCTAATGGCGAACGACGCTGAGGAGCTCGCCGCCAAAGCGGCCGAAATCGGCTATCCGGTGCTGCTTCGCCCGTCGTATGTCATCGGCGGCCGCGGCATGTTCATCGTCCGCGATGAAGTCCAGCTTGCGGCATTGGTGGAGCAAGGCGAGTTAACGTATCCGATTTTAATTGACGCGTACTTGGATGGGAAAGAAGCGGAAGCGGACATTGTGACGGATGGAATAGACATCGTGCTGCCGGTCATCATTGAACATGTCGAAAAAGCCGGCGTCCACTCCGGCGACAGCTATGCTTGGCTGCCGGCGCAGACGCTCACAGACGAAGAAAAAGCGAAAATCATCGACTATGCGGGCCGGATTGCGAAAAAACTTGGCTTTAAAGGAATCATGAACATTCAATACGTCATTGCGGACGGCAATGTATACGTCCTTGAAGTGAACCCGCGCGCGAGCCGGACGGTGCCGATCGTCAGCAAAACGACCGGCGTGCCATTGGCGCAAATTGCGACAAAGTTATTGCTTGGGAAATCACTCGTCGACATCGTTGACGAAAAAGCTCGCGGATTGGCGGTCATGCCGTACGCCGTGTTAAAGTATCCGGTCTTTTCGAGCCATAAGCTGCCGGGGGTTGACCCGATGGTTGGACCGGAGATGAAATCGACCGGTGAAGGCATCAGCATCGCCGCGACGACGGAAGAAGCGGCGTACAAGGCGTTTTACGCTTACTTGCAAAAGAAAGCAACCGCCAATGAAGTGTATGTGATTGGTAACATCGATGAGGAACTGGAAACGGAAATCGAAGCAAAACAGCTTGCGATCGTGTCCGATATCCCGTTTGCCGACTGGGTGAAGCGCGACACGGCGCTCGCGGTGATCAACTTGGGCAAAGAGGAAGACGAGGCAAACAAACGAATGACTGCGTTGTCCCGACAATTGCTCGTCTTCACGGAACGTGAGACATTGAAGCTCTTCTTGCAGGCGCTCGATGTCGATCATCTTGATGTGCAGCCGATCCATGGCTGGTTGGAAAAGAAAAAACAGGCAGAACAGGCGGTGATCGCATGAATGCAGTGATGTCATTAAAAGGGAGAGATTTTTTAACGCTTCTTGATTTCTCGACAGAAGAAATTTTGGACTTGCTAGCGTTAGCAACTGATTTAAAAGCGAAACAAAAAGCCGGTGTATCGTATACGCCGCTTTCCGGGAAAACAATGGCGATGATTTTTGAAAAGCCGTCAACGCGCACGCGCGTGTCGTTTGAAGTCGGCATGATCCAGCTTGGCGGCCAGGCGATGTATTTAAACGGCAACGATTTGCAGCTTGGCCGCGGTGAAACGATTGCGGATACCGCGCGCGTCTTGTCGCAATACGTCGATGTCATTATGATTCGGACGTTTGCCCATCAAAAAGTCGAGGAATTGGCCGAGTATGCGTCCGTTCCGGTCATCAACGGCTTGACGGACGACGATCATCCCTGCCAGGCGCTGGCGGATTTGCTGACGATTTATGAAGTGAAGAAAACGTTCCAAGGCGTCAAGCTCGCCTATGTCGGCGACGGGAACAACGTCGCCAACGCCTTGCTTGTGGCCGCGGCGAAAGTCGGCATGGATGTCGCCATCGCCTGTCCGCCGGGCTATGAGCCAAAGAAAGAATATGTCGAGGCAGCGCGCCAGATCGGCGAGAAAACCGGGGCAACCGTTGTGGTGACGCACGACCCGCTTGTAGCGGTGGCGGGGGCGGATGCGATTTATACGGATGTCTGGACGAGCATGGGCCAAGAAAGCGAAAGTGCTGAGCGGCTGCAAGTGTTTCAGCCGTATCAAGTCAACGAAGAGCTCGTCAAAGCGGCAAAACCGGATTATCTCTTTTTGCATTGTCTGCCGGCCCACCGCGGCGAAGAAGTGACGGCCGGCGTCATGGACGGTCCGAACTCGGTCGTCTTTGAGCAGGCCGGCAACCGGCTTCATGCGCAAAAAGCGATTTTGTTGTCCGTTTTATAGCAAAGGGGGAATTCCCGTTTCGGGAGTTCCTTTTTCACTTTGAAAAGGATTTCGAGGGGAGAGCTCCTTTTCGTTGTGAACAGCTTGGCGTTCCGTTTGCGATCCTCCATCATTTTCCTTCTTATGAACAGCGATGAAACCGGGCATGATAACAAATGCAATCGAAGCAAGGGGGATGAAACAAATGGGCCAACCGCGCCATTTCAAACCAGGCGATAAAGCGCCGAACAACGGCGTGTATATTGAAATCGGCGAAACGGGAGACAATGTAAAGCACCCGAAAAAGCTGAAACTGAAAGCCGGCGATACGTTTCCAGAAACGTCGAACCATAATCGACATTGGACGTATTTGCGCAAACCGTGAAGTACAACAAAAGCCATTCCAAGTATGGAGTGGCTTTTGATTTGCCGTGTGCTTCGCGATCGGCTATAATGATTTATGGTCAAAGAAGGTCAAATGGAGGGAACGGCATGGACGCAAGCCGTTTGACGGAAAAACTGCAAGAGGCGCTGATGGCGGCGCAGTCGCTCGCCAAAGAACGACATCATCAACAGCTTGATGTCGAACATCTTCTGCTGGCGCTCCTCGAGCAAGAAGATGGCTTGGCGCCGCGGCTGTTTGCCCTTTGCGGCGCCGACCGCGCTCAGGCGATCCGCTGGCTGCAAGACCGGCTTCGCCAAAAGCCGGAAGTGCACGGAGCGGGAGAGGGACAGATGTACGTTGCGCCTGCCTTGGCGCGGCTGCTTGAGGGGGCGGAAAACGAAGCGAAACGAATGCAAGATGAGTACATATCGGTCGAACATGTGCTGCTCGCGCTGTCTCATGGCGCCGAGCCGGTTGCCCGGCAACTGGCATCGTTTGGCTTGACAGAGGAAGCACTGGTAGAAGCCGTGAGAAAGGTAAGGGGGAATCAACGCGTGACGAGTCCACATCCGGAAGCAACCTATGAAGCGTTGGCAAAATACGGGCGCGACCTTGTCGCGGAAGCGAAAGCGGGAAAAATCGACCCGGTCATCGGCCGCGACAGTGAAATTCGCCGCATCATCCGCATTTTGTCGCGGAAGACGAAAAACAACCCGGTGTTGATCGGCGAGCCGGGCGTCGGGAAGACCGCTATTGTCGAAGGGCTCGCTCAACGCATCGTGCGCAAAGACGTCCCGGAAGGGCTGAAAGACAAAACGATTTTCGCTCTTGATATGAGCGCGCTCGTCGCCGGAGCAAAGTTTCGAGGTGAATTTGAAGAACGGCTGAAAGCGGTGCTCAATGAAATCAAAAAAAGCGACGGCCGCATCATTTTATTTATTGACGAACTGCATACAATCGTCGGCGCCGGCAGAGCGGAAGGGGCGATGGACGCCGGCAATATGCTCAAGCCGATGCTTGCCCGCGGCGAGTTGCGCTGCATTGGGGCGACGACGCTTGATGAGTACCGGCAATACATCGAAAAAGACCCGGCGCTCGAGCGCCGCTTCCAACAAGTGCTTGTCCAAGAGCCGAGTGTCGAGGACACGATTTCGATTTTGCGCGGATTGAAAGAACGGTATGAAGTGCACCATGGAGTGAAAATCCACGATCGCGCGCTCGTCGCGGCCGCCGTTTTGTCCGACCGTTACATCTCTGACCGCTTTTTGCCTGACAAAGCGATCGATTTGGTCGATGAAGCGTGCGCGACGATCCGGACGGAAATGGAATCGATGCCGTCGGAGCTGGACGAAGTGATGCGCCGCGTCATGCAGCTTGAAATTGAAGAGGCGGCCTTAAGCAAAGAAACGGACGAAGCGAGCCGCGAGCGGCTTGCGGCATTGCAAAAAGAACTTGCCGATTTGCGTGAAAAGGCGAACGCCATGAAAGCGCAATGGCAAAAAGAAAAAGAGGCGCTTGACCGCGTCCGCCGTTTGCGCGAGGCGCTCGAGCGGGCAAAACGCGAACTGGAAGAGGCGGAAAACGAGTATGATTTAAACAAGGCGGCGGAGCTTCGCCATGGCCGCATTCCGCAGTTGGAAAAGCAACTCAAACAGCTCGAGCAAGAAATCAGTGAGCAAAGTGAAGGGAAATTGCTGCGCGAGGAAGTGACGGAAGAAGAGATTGCCGAAATCGTGTCACGCTGGACGGGCATTCCGCTCACCCGCCTCGTCGAGGGAGAGAGAGAAAAGCTGCTTCGCCTTCATGAATTGCTGCATAGACGGGTCATCGGTCAAGACGAAGCGGTCGAGCTTGTCGCTGACGCCGTCTTGCGGGCGCGGGCCGGCATGAAAGACCCGAACCGCCCGATCGGATCGTTTTTGTTCCTCGGACCGACCGGCGTCGGCAAAACGGAGCTGGCCAAAGCGCTCGCCGAGGCGCTGTTTGACAGCGAGGAGCAGCTCATCCGTCTTGACATGTCCGAGTATATGGAAAAACACGCCGTCTCCCGCTTGATCGGAGCGCCGCCTGGCTATGTCGGCTATGAGGAAGGCGGCCAGCTGACCGAGGCAGTGCGGCGCAAGCCGTATTCCGTTCTGTTGTTCGATGAAATCGAAAAAGCTCATCCGGACGTGTTCAACATCCTGCTGCAGCTGCTGGATGACGGACGGCTCACCGATTCGCAAGGGCGGACGGTCGACTTTAAAAACACGGTCGTCATTATGACATCGAACATCGGATCGCCGCTGTTGTTGGAAAACAAACAGGGCGACATCGATGAAGAAACGCGCAAACAAGTGTTTGACCAACTGCGCGCCCATTTCCGCCCAGAATTTTTAAACCGGATCGACGATATCGTCTTGTTTAAACCATTGTCGATGAATGAAGTGAAAGGCATCGTCGAAAAGTTCGCCCGCGAGCTGTCGGCCCGTTTGGCCGATCGGCATATCGAACTCGTGCTGACCGAAGCGGCGAAGCAATACATCGCCGAAGCGGGCTTCGACCCAGTATACGGCGCCCGCCCGCTCAAACGGTTTATGCAAAAGCAAATCGAAACGCCGCTTGCGAAAGAGCTGATCGCTGGGCGGGTGAAAGATTACAGCACCGTCACGGTCGATGTTGACAACGGGCAGATCGTCATTCGTCCGTCGGCGCAAACGAGCTGAAGGGGGCGCCGCCGACGCGGAGAGACGTGCTTCCTGTCTGCCGGGTTGGTCGCATTGTTTGAGCATGGACGGAAAACACAAGTCTAGATCAATAGGGATGGAATGCTCCTCCATTGACACCTATATAGATGCAACGAAAAAGTTTAACATATCCTTGATGGAAAAGTCGCTTGTCCATTTTTCGACTGTCGAAGGCAAGCCACAGGCTTGCCTCCGTCACGCCAAGGCGTGACGGAAGACCGAACAACCACCCGCTTCACAGACCCATAACCCATACATGGGTCTGAAAGCGGCGTTGTTCGGTCGCCCGACAGTCGATCAAATGCTCGGTAAAAGCTACAAATGTTAAAGCTTCAAATTGCATCTATATATAGGTGTTGAAGTGGGAGGATTCTCGGTTAAAGATGACAAAAAACAACGCCTTGGGACTTTCACCCCAAGGCGTTGTCTTATGAAGCGAATGATCAATGATGGTGATCCCCGGCCGGCTCGTCCGGAATCAGGGCTGCAATCACGAAGACTAAGATCGTCACGATGACGCCAAGCAAAGCACCGGTTGCGAAGTTATAGCCGATCCCTTGCATCGAGCCCATGACGTACGTTGCCATTTGCACGAGCAAAAACGTCCAAAAAAACGTCCAAAACAAGCGCATCTTTGTTCCTCCCATCTTCTCGTCATTCCTTTTCTTATCTTATCACAATTTGTCGCGTAGGCATATACCCGGACGTTTTTTTTGGCCGCGCATATCGTATACTGTACCATTATGCATTGCCAAACAAGGGTGAATGGAAACGATGGCAGGACAACGGCGGTTTTTTCAACTCGATGAGCAATGGTGCATCGTTCACGTGCCGGAGCGCCCAAATGGGTTTGCCCTTTTTTTAATGGGAGACGGCGACCATTTTGTGAACGAACAGACGAGTTTTTGGCTCGAACATCCGGGGCGGCGCCAATGGCTGGGAGATTGGTTGAAACGTGGGTATACGGTCTTTTCGTCCCATTTGTACGGCCGGCATTGGGGAAGTCCGAAAGCGGTCCGGCTGGCGCGCCAGCTCATTTACTCGGTGTTGAAAAGCGAAATTGTGAACCAGCGCATCTATATCGTTGCCGAAGGAATGGGCGCGCTCGTTGCCTTGCAACTGCTTGGCGCCATGCCAAGTCAAATCCGCGCCGTCGCCATGATCAACCCTTGCCTTGACGTACGCGCCCAGCTTGACTATGAACAGGAACATCCATTCGTGTACCGGCGGATGGTGAGGGAAATCGCGACTGCCTATGGCTTGAAAGAAGAGGAGGTGCCCGAGGCTGTTCCGTCCCTCTTTCTCAGTCCTCATGACGTTCCGGTGACGATTTGGCAGCTGGCCGGAGTGAGCCCGTATCCATCCGCCTTGCATAGCCGTAAATATGAACAATGGATGAAAACGACAAACAACCGGGTGCGCGTCGTTTACGAGCTGCCGGAGAAACGGCGCCAACTGGCTCGGCAAATCGGGCAATTTTTCTGCCAATACAATGAACTCCCGTAAACGACAAGGGCAGGAGCTGACTCAAAAGCTCCTTTTTGATGAAATTTCACCCAAGTATTGAAAAGACCACCTCTGACCCCCGTGGTTGTACCGGGTTTTCAAGGTGGTCTATTTTTCCATGTTGCCTCAGATAGGGGTATTACCGCTTTTTTGGATCAGCCCCTGCTATTTTTTCAATAAGTCGACGAGCGAGGTGATCTTTTTCACGAGCGGTTTTAATTGTTGCCATGAGTCGGCTAGCGTATTGACGTTTTCAAACAGCTTCATGAAATCGATGTTCGGCAGTAAAGGCGGTTCTGCCCCGCTCCCTTGATCTTCGCGCTCGCCGGTTGCGCGAGAAGGAAAAGATCCGAACATTAGACGGGAAAAATGGTCTTGCCGTTCGCGATGTTGTTCTTGTGCTTCGCCGTTGGCCATGGGCGATCCTCCCTTTCATGCGATGGTTGCTCGTATTTGTATTGCTTTCATGCGATGGTTGCTCGTATTTGTATTGTATGGCAGAAAGGAAAAAGCGGTTTGGACAAATGCCTTAGGGGAACGGAAAGCGCTCGTTCAACTTTCGTTTTCTATTGCGCATCCACGCTCTTTCGGCTAAAATTAGTACCAAGTAATAATAATTGGTGATGTATACTGATTGTACATTCAAGTTTGGTTGTCAGCGTGAGCATTTTTTCGCCATTTTGGGAAAGAGGAGATGGACCATATGGGAGCAGGAATTATCGGGGTCGGCCGCTATGTGCCGGAGAAAGTGTTGACCAACTTTGATTTGGAAAAAATGATGGATACATCGGATGAATGGATCCGAACGCGCACCGGGATCGAGGAGCGCCGCATCGCCGCGGATGACATTGATACGTCCGATATGGCGTATTTTGCCGCCAAAAGGGCGCTTCAAGACGCTGGCATGGAGGCGAAGGACATTGATCTCATTTTAGTTGCCACTGTCACCCCGGACCGTCCGTTTCCGTCGGTCGCTTGCATGCTGCAAGAGCGGCTTGGCGCCGTCAACGCCGCTGCGCTTGATATTAGCGCTGCCTGCGCGGGGTTTATGTACGGGATGGTCACGGCCGCCCAATTTATTGACACAGGCGCCTACAAGTATATATTAGTAGTGGGGGCAGACAAACTATCGAAAATCACCGATTGGACCGACCGCAACACGGCGGTGCTGTTCGGCGACGGCGCCGGAGCGGTCGTCATGGGTCCGGTGTCGCCCGGGCGCGGGATTTTATCTTTCGAGTTGGGAGCTGACGGAACAGGAGGAAAACATTTATACAAAGACGAATATATCGTCATGAACGGCCGTGAAGTATTCAAGTTCGCCGTCCGGCAAATGGGAGAATCAAGCGTGCGTGTGCTTGAAAAAGCCGGGCTCACGAAAGACGATGTCGACTTTCTCATTCCGCATCAAGCGAACATTCGCATCGTCGAAGCGGCCAGACAGCGGCTCGAGCTGCCAGAAGAGAAAATATCGACAACCATCCGTCGATATGGCAACACGTCGGCCGCATCTATTCCGATTTCGCTTGTAGAAGAGTTGGAAGCGGGCAAAATCCATGACGATGATCTCATCATTATGGTCGGCTTCGGCGGCGGGCTGACGTGGGGCGCGATCGCTTTGCGCTGGGGCCGTTAACGGCACGTATATTATCGAAATAAAAAAGGAGAGACGGAAACGATGGAAAAAAGACGAGTCGTCGTGACAGGCATAGGCGCCGTCACCCCGCTTGGGAATGACGCAGAAACGACGTGGAAAAACATCATCGCCGGCCAGTCCGGCATCGACATTGTCACTCGCGTCAATCCGGACGACTTTCCGGCGAAAGTGGCGGCGGAAGTGAAAGACTTCGATCCGTCGCTGTTTATCGACCGCCGCGAGGCGCGGAAGATGGACCGATTTACCCAATTCGCCGTCGCGGCGGCGCTCATGGCGGTCAAAGATGCCAATCTCGACATTCATGAAAGCAACGCTGAACGGGTCGGCGTCTGGATTGGTTCTGGCATCGGCGGCATGGAGACGTTTGAACAGCAGTTTGAGATTTTCCAGCAGCGCGGTTATCGCCGAGTGAGCCCGTTTTTCGTGCCAATGATGATCCCGGATATGGCCGCTGGGCAAGTATCGATCATCCTCGGAGCGAAAGGGATCAATTCGTGCACGGTGACCGCTTGCGCGACCGGGGCGAACTCGATCGGTGATGCGTTTAAAGTCATTCAGCGCGGCGACGCCGATGTCATGATCACCGGCGGGACGGAAGCGCCGATTACGAAAATGTCGTTCGCCGGTTTTTGCGCCAATACGGCTCTTTCAACCAATCCAGATCCAAAAACGGCGAGCCGCCCATTTGACAAAAACCGCGACGGTTTCGTCATGGGTGAGGGAGCAGGCATCGTTGTTCTTGAGGAATTGGAGCACGCGTTGCGCCGCGGCGCGAAGATTTACGCCGAAATTGTCGGTTACGGTGCGACCGCTGATGCGTACCATATCACCGCGCCGGCGCCGGGCGGCGAAGGCGGCGTGCGGGCGATGCGCCAGGCGCTTCAAGACGCTGGCCTGAAGCCGGAGGAGATCGATTACATCAACGCCCACGGCACGAGCACCGAGTACAATGATAAGTATGAGACGGCGGCGATCAAAGAAGTATTCGGCGATCATGCCTATAAGCTCGCTGTCAGCTCGACGAAGTCGATGACCGGGCATTTGCTCGGGGCGACCGGTGCGGTGGAAGCGATTTTCTCCGTGCTGGCGATCCGCGACGGCATCATTCCGCCGACGATCAACTACGAAACACCGGATCCGGAATGCGACCTCGACTATGTGCCGAATGAAGCGCGCAAGCAAGACGTGCGTGCGGTCTTAAGCAACTCATTTGGATTTGGCGGCCATAATGCGACATTGATTTTTAAAAAATATGTGTAATGGATGAAAAGGAGAGCCTTGGTTGAGCAGAGCTGAAAACGCGTGACTAACGGCGGGTTCGGTTCAGCGTCAGGCTCTCTTTTTTGTTTTGTTTCACCGTCTTTTCCCTGCCGACATAACGTAAGAGAAAAGGAGGGAAAAGCGATGGGATTGCTTCCGACCGATCGATGGCTGGAAGAGGATGAAGGCGATCCGCTCCGGTTGTGCGCACGGTTGGCGCCGCTTTTTGGCAAGATGCCGGCGCGTGAGATTTACAGCTATTTACGGCTGTATGGCATGTACCGAAGCACTCGACAGGCCGAGCGGCTTTTGCCGGAGATGAAAGAGCGCCGTCTTTGGGAACGTCTTGGCCGTTTGTATGAACGGCAACGGGGGATATGGAAGGGGCCAGACGTTCCGGTATGTTTGCTGCCGGCCGATGACGAAAACTGGAAGCTTGCGCGCGAGTTTCAAGGAAAAGGCGGGGTGGCGTTTGCTGATAAATTGTTTTTCTTCTTGCTGCCGGATCATGGCGACGAGGAGATCGCCGCGTTGTTGGCGCATGAATACAACCATGTATGCCGTCTCAAGCAGTTGCCGAACGAAGGCGAAGATGCGACGTTGCTGGATGCCGTCGTGATGGAAGGATTGGCGGAGCATGCCGTCGCCGAGACAGTCGGCGCCGAACAGTGTGCGGGATGGACGAAGTATTACACCGATCGGGAGATGGAACGGTTTTGGCGGCGCTATATAGTCCCGAATAAACATTTGCCCGTTTCGCATCCGCATACTTCCCGCATTTTGTACGGACTTGGATGGCATCCGAAAATGGGGGGCTATGCCGTTGGGTATGCCATCGTCCGTCGCTGCCTGGAAAGAGGATATTCGCTCACCCAATTGATGACGATGGAAACGAAAGACATCGCGGAGTTGGCGGGCTTTTCAGACAAACAGGGAGCGTCTTAGCTCGAAACCGCATGGCGGACGCCGCTGTCCGGTTATCACAAGAATCTTAGGGACATCGGGCGCAAACAGGCATGTTGTCCATGACGCCGACATATATGTAGAACAAGGACGTGGACAAGAAAGAAGGGAAAGCCCGGTGGTCCGCCTGTTTTTTTATTTGGTCGGCTTTGGTTTTTCGGTCGTCGGCGGCATGATGGTGATCGCTTATTTAAACATCATCACCCCAGAGCGCGGTTTTCACGAATACTTGTCTTATATTTCGACAAGGGTGGAATGTTATTTATTCCCTATTGGCCTTCTTTTGATGTGGGGGAGCTTGACGTTTCCAAGCCGCAGCTCCTAGAGGGGAAAAGAGGACGAAATGGAATAAAATTCTGTCCCTCTGCCTATACTGATGGACAAACACGTCTGGAAGTGAGGGGTCTCGCATGCTTTATCTGCACGACATTTGGGTCAACTGGTTTGAAGGCGAAGAGAACGGATACAACGTCTGCCATTTCCATGAATGGCGCAAGGACGATCAAATCGAGCTGCTTGACCAAGTGCCATTGTTAAAAGTATCTCCGGCCCTGTTTCATTACATTGAAAACAGCTTGTCCGAGCTTCCAAAACCGCTGCTAGACGATGTGCATCAGAAGGCGTATGTCCGCAAAAACCATGAACGCATCCAGCTGGACTATTGTTTCGTTGTCACGGACGGCGCCGGCGTTTTGGCTGTCGATACAATCGGTTATCAAATCCCGATTCGCAAAAGCCGTCTCATTCCGCGTCAGGAACAACTCGTCTACGAAATGGCGGCCGAAGCGGAGGAACGGGACTATCCGCTGCCGAGGTATGAAAAAGAATACCATATTTTATCGCCGGCTCCGGAACTGATGTGCGGACTCACGCGCAAAGAGCGGCAGTTGAAACAGCTGTTGTTTATGGCGCTTGACCAGCTTTATTCGACAAAAAATACGGCCCAGATGCGCTATTGGTATACGGAATGGGCGCCGGAAAAATACGCCGCTATTCAAAAAATGTCTTTTGATGAAGCGTGGGAACAATTGTATAACGAGACGAAATACGGGTGGTCCGAACGGCATGAGCAGCTGTGCGAAAACTTGATCAAAGGGCAGCCATTTTTCGAAAAACTGTGGGAAATGGAGCAAGAACCAAAAGTCAATTAAAAAACGGGCCAAGGCGATAGGCGCCTGCCCGTTTTTGTATGGCTTCGCTCGATGCGGCTATTTACCGCCGCCGCCCGAGCCCCATGGCTTGCTCCATTTTGCGCACCATTTCCGATGCAACCCGATTTGCTTTTTCCGCCCCTTCATCCAACACGCGGTCAAGCTCCTCGCTTTCCATCCAATGGTGATACCGCTCTTGAATCGGTCGAAGCGTTTCAATGACGACTTGAGCGAGGTCGGCTTTGAAGACGCCGTATCCTTTTCCTTCGTATTGCCGCTCCAACTCCTCGATCGATTGACCGGATAGCGTCGAATAAATATTGAGCAAGTTCGAAATGCCTGGCTTCGCTTCTTTGTCGTAGCGAATCGTTCCTTCCGAGTCAGTGACCGCGCTTTTGATCTTCTTCTCGATCGTTTTCGCATCGTCAAGCAGTGTGATGTACGCTTTCGGGTTGGGGTCGGATTTGCTCATTTTTTTCGTCGGGTCGACAAGCGACATGATGCGGGCGCCGACTTTCGGAATGCGCGCCTCAGGGATCGTGAACAGCTCGCCATACCGTTTGTTGAAGCGCTCGGCCAGATCCCGCGTCAATTCGATATGCTGCTTTTGATCATCGCCGACCGGGACGATGTCGGTGTTATAAAGCAAAATGTCAGCGGCCATCAGCGGCGGGTACGTGAGCAGTCCGGCGCTGACCGCCTCTTTGCCGGCCGATTTTTCTTTAAATTGCGTCATCCGCTCAAGTTCGCCGATATAAACGATGCACTGCAGCATCCAAGCGGCTTGAGCGTGCGCCGGCACTTCTGACTGGATGAACAACGTCGCTTGCGTCGGGTCGATGCCGACTGCTAAATACAAAGCGGCGAGGCGGCGGATGTTTTGCCGCAGTTCGTGTGGGTCTTGCCAAACGGTAATGGCGTGTTGGTCAACGATGCAAAAATAGCAGTTGTATTCATGCTGCAGCTCGACAAACTGCCGCAGCGCCCCGATGTAGTTGCCAAGGGTGATGACGCCGCTTGGCTGAATGCCGGAAAAAATGGTTTTCATCGATCTTCACTCCCTCAAGCAAAAAATAAAAAAGGCCCCGCCATCCCTCTGATAGGGACGGTAGGACCGCGGTGCCACCCTACTTATTGCGCCGACAAGCGCAATCGCTCAACCCATGCTTAGCGCATGGCCCCCTGTAACGCGGGGAACGTCCCCGCCTACTGCGTCGCCGGTTCGGCGGGAAGCTCGAAAGCCCATTCCATATGGCTAGCCGCTTGTTCGCACCGTCCACAAGCTCTCTGAAGGCATCGCCATATGTACTTTTCTTTCTCATCGCTCGGTTATTCTAGATTTGCCTTATATTATACGGAAAACATTCAGCTGTTGCAACCTTATTGCAAGGCATATCCGGCGGCGATCATCGCGAGAAACAAAAGGAGTCCGGCAAAAAGGAGCGGGTACGTGATGGCAAACCGCGCCGGACCGGGGGGCTCGTCCGCCTCGCTTTCCTCGGCCATTTCTTCCATATAGCGCTCCGCTTTCGTTGCGCTTTTGCGCAGCCGGCGGAATCCGTAGGCAAATCCGCTGAAAAACCCGCGCTCGTAAACGAACAAAAGCCCGCCAGCCGAAAGCGGCACAAGAGAGAGCAAAAAGGCGGTGTTAATAAAGGCAACCGCCGTCCATGCCCCTTGCCAGAAAACGATAAGCGCACTGGCCGCCAGCATAGCGGCCACCATCCACCCTGTTCGAACGGCGATCCGTTTCATTTTGTCTCTCCCGCCTTTCCAATTCGTTGTTTTTATTTTAACATATGTAAGAGGAAGGATTGTCAATGTTATTAACAACGTTATATCAGAAAATTTGTATTCATCTTGGAAACAGAGGAACAATTTGCTTTACAATAGGGATGAGGGGCGAAAAACCTATGTTGTAAGCGTTTTCTAATATATTGACAGAAATTTTTTATTTACAACAGCGTCAAAAGTCGGTAAAATGCAGATGTAAATACAAGCCGATCTTCCTGTCTGTTTTAAGTAATTAGAAATTTTTTATTTAGCAAAATAAAAAAATTCTTTTCAGGTATACTAATACAGGATATAATAAAACATGTAAGTACAATCTTCTGAAAACTAATGGTTCAGAAGATTTGTAATACACTACATAAACCTAAGGGGGGTTTTTTAGTGAAGAAGCGATTTTCTTTCTTCCTCGTCCTGCTTCTCGCGCTGTCAACGTTCCTCGCGGCTTGCGGCGGGGGCAAGGACAACGACAACGCCCAAGGCGGCCAGGGCGGCGAAAAGCCAGCCGAGAAGAAAGAGCAAGTATTGAACTTGCTTGAAACATCAGAGATTCCATCGCTTGATCCGGCGCTCGCTAAGGACGAAGTATCGTTCATCGTTTTGAACAACGTCATGGAAGGTCTTTACCGTTTAGGGAAAGACAATAAGCCTGTGCCAGGGGTAGCGGAAAGCTACACGGTAAGCGAAGACGGCAAAACGTATACGTTTAAGCTTCGTCAAGATGCGAAATGGTCAAACGGCGATCCGGTGACGGCGCACGACTTCGTGTTCGCATGGAGACGAGTGCTTGACCCGAAAACGAAAGCGGAGTATGCGTACATTATGTACGACATCAAAAACGCGGAAGAAGTCAACACCGGCAAACTGCCAGTTGACCAGCTGGGCGTCAAAGCGCTTGACGACTACACGCTCCAAGTCGAGCTGAAAAACCCGATTCCGTATTTCATCAGCCTGACGGTATTCGGCACGTTCATGCCGCAAAACGAGAAATTCGTGAAAGCCCAAGGCGACAAATACGGTTTGGAAGCCAATACGACGCTGTACAACGGCCCGTTCGTCTTAAGCGAATGGAAGCATGAGCAAGGCTGGACGTATGCGAAAAACCCGAACTACTGGGATAAAGATACGGTCAAGCTGGAAAAAATCAACGTCAAAGTCGTAAAAGAGACCGCAACAATGGTAAACCTTTACGACACGAAAAAAGCGGATCGCGTTATCCTAAGTGCGGAGTTTGTTGATAAAT
>NZ_BCPV01000006.1 GCF_001544135.1 Geobacillus zalihae NBRC 101842
GGGTCGCGAACAAAAGTTCGCAACCCTCGTCGGGGATCATTTCGGAATGTCACCCACAAATATTTTACTCACACTTTACTAAATAAACAAAAAATAGTTCTTTTTTCCTGCTCTTGTCGAAAAAACAAGATTTATATCAAAAAAAGGCTATGAATTCGACCTTAACATGCGGGTCGGTTTCCGGTTACAATGTAATATATTCGCAGTTTTTGTAGAAATTCTGGTTATGCAGCTTGACGATGGGAAAGAAGGTGCCGCGATGCTGAATATTTTTAAAGACTTTTTGCTCAACTTGTTTTTCATCCTTCTGCCGGTGTTCCTCGTTCCCCTCTGTACGGAGCAGGAGAAGAGGCCAAAACGATTCCGCCTTTATTTGCCGACCATTTGTTACGCCGTCGTGATCATGTTATGCATCACCCTCCCGGTCGGAACAGAGAATGATTTCATCTTCGACTTGCGGCAAATTCCTCTATGGCTTGGCGGTTTGTACGGCGGAGCGGGGGCGGCGACGGTTTTAGCGTTGACATCGATCGCCTACCGCTCGCTGTTCGGCGGAGCTGGCGTCTTCGTCACCGTCGTCGTTTCCATCGCCATCGCTGCAACAAGCAGTTTATTGACAAAACGGTTTGTCGAGCTGCCAACCAAACAGCGCACGCTGTTCGCTGTATCGCTCAGCTTCGGCTCTGGCCTGTTGACCGTCGCCATAGCGGAGTGGATGGCTGCTGCGGTTTCTCCTCCGCCTTCCGTTGCGCTTATCTTTTTGTTTGTACAGCCCATCAGCATGCTCATCGTTTGTTCGTTTCAGGAAATGGTGCACCATAACATCGCGCTGCGCAAACGAGTGATTCGGGCCGAGAAAATGGAAGCCGTCACCCATTTAGCTGCTTCCATCTCCCATGAAATTCGCAATCCACTCACCGCGGCGCGTGGGTTTATCCAACTGATCGAAGAGCAGCCGCTCGCTGCCGACAAACGCCGCCAGTATGCGCGCATCGCCATTGAGGAGCTTGACCGAGCTGAAGCGATCATCACCGATTACTTGACGTTTGCCAAGCCGGCGCCCGAGACGCCGGAAAAGCTGAACGTGAAGCTCGAAATCGAGCGAGTCATTGACATCCTCCGCCCGCTCGCCAATATGAGCTGCGTCGATATTCAAGCGACGCTTGCGCCATTTTCCGTCATCGGTGAGCGCGAAAAATTCCGTCAATGTTTGCTCAACGTAATGAAAAACGCCATCGAAGCGATGCCTAACGGCGGGACGTTGCAAGTATACGTCTCCATTGACAACGGACGCGTGCTCATCCGCATCGCCGATACCGGCGTTGGCATGACGAAAGAACAGCTCGAACGGCTTGGCGAACCGTATTTTACGACGAAAGGCGTCAAAGGCACGGGGCTCGGGATGATGGTCGTCTACCGCATCATTGAATCGATGAACGGAACGATTCGCATCGAAAGCGAAATACATAAAGGAACGACGGTGTCGATTTATTTGCCGCTCGCACCGTCTCCTTCTTCCTCAACGATTTCTGATAAAGAAAAACAGCTGTTTGCCGCCTTTTGACATAGCAGAGGCGAGCTGGAAAAGCTTTTTGCAGGCAAGGATCAATCACTCGAAATTCTGTATGCCCCATCAAAGGGCCTTTCTTTTTCCTGAGCATCTTCGCCTCTTTCGCATCCTATTTTGAGGTGAAATCTTGGAATCGATCCGCAGTTCAGAATGGATTGCCGCGGTTTCACATCACCGTTCTTTTTGCTACAATACTTATCGAAGCGAAACACATCGAGGGAAAAGGAGACAGTTGCATGATTCACGTCAAAACGGAACGGGAAATTCAATTGATGCGCGAGGCGGGGAAACTCTTGGCCGCCTGTCATCAAGAGATCGCCAAACGCATCGGACCGGGCGTCACAACGATGGAAATCGACCGGTTCGTTGAAACGTTTTTGGCTAAATACGGCGCCAAACCGGAACAAAAAGGATACCGCGGCTATCCGTATGCGACATGCGCTTCCATTAACGATGAAATTTGCCACGGGTTTCCGCGCAACGAGCCGCTGAAAGAAGGCGATATCGTCACGATCGACTTTGTCGTCAATTTGCGCGGAGCGCTCGCCGATTCCGCCTGGACGTACGCCATCGGCGACGTCGGTGAAGACGTGCAAAAACTGCTTAACGTCACCGAGCAGTCGCTCTATAAAGGAATCGAGCAAGCCGTTCTCGGCAATCGGATCGGCGACATCGGCCACGCCATTCAAACGTACGTCGAAGCGCACGGCTTTTCCGTCGTCCGCGATTTCACCGGACACGGCATCGGCCCGACGATCCACGAAGAACCGTATGTCCCCCACTTCGGTGAAAAAGGAAAAGGGATGCGTTTAAAGGAAGGGATGGTCATCACGATCGAACCGATGGTCAACATGGGGGCATGGCAAAGCAAAATGGATCCGAACGGCTGGACGGCGCGAACGATCGACGGCTCGTATTCAGCGCAATATGAACATACGATCGCCATTACGAAAAACGGACCGCTCATTTTGACGACGCCGGCGTAAGGGCAACGGCGCCAGCCGGCTTTTTGCCAATAGAAAAACCCGGGCAAACGATTCGCCCGGGTCTTTTCTATGCTTTTCCCCATTTGCTGACGGTATGATTCAGCCATCGTCTTTCCTTATGTTTAATATTCACATAATATAATTATGGTTTCATCCTCCAATGACTTTCACGTAAAACGTCCGGTGGCGCGGCCCATCGTACTCGCAAAAATAGACGCCTTGCCACCGCCCAAGGAGCAGGCGGCCTTCATGAATGATGACGTGCTGCGACGCACCAACCGTGCTCGCTTTCATATGGGCGGCTGTGTTTCCCTCCATATGGCGGTCAAGCGGATGCTCCCACGGATATGTTTCATCAAAGCGGCGCATCATGTCGCGCTTGACATCTGGATCCGCGTTTTCGTTAATGGTGATGCCAGCCGTTGTATGCGGACAATAAACGACAGCGATCCCTTCCGTCACGTTAGCCTGGCGCACCGTCTCCTCGACGAATGAAGTAATGTCGATCATTTCATCCCGCTTTGCCGTGCGGATTGTAAACGAACGAAGCATACATTCCACCACCTGGGCAAACATTTTGTACTTCGCAAAAAAGGTTTGCTACTCTAAATAATATAACACAAAAAATGGAGTGAGAAATCGTTGGCCAAGCGCTATGAAAACTTAGACGGCGTCTCGACGCACAAAACATGGGCCGATTTCCGCCGCTGGCAGCGGGAGCGGAAACAAAAACAAAAAGATTTGTCCTACGTCGTGCCGCATGTTTCACCGCCTCAATACGAGAGGCTTCAGGAGCCGAATGGCAGGCCGCAGCTCTGTTGGGTCGGCCATTCGACCTTTGTCGTTCAACTCAATGGCATCACCATCGTCACCGATCCCGTCTGGGCGAATTGGATGGGCGCGGCCAAACGCTTGACGGCTCCCGGCGTTCCGCTTGACAAGATGCCGCCCGTGGACGTTGTGCTCATCTCCCACGGCCACTACGACCATTTGCATTTCGGCAGCCTCCGCCGCTTAAAAGGCGATCCGCACGTGTTCGTGCCGGTCGGCCTCGGCCGCTTGTTCCGCCGCCGCGGCTACCGCCATGTCACCGAACTGTCATGGTGGGAAACGGTCGTCTTCCGTGATGTGTCGCTGACGTTTGTTCCATCCCAGCATTGGACGCGGCGGACGCTGTGGGACACGAACACGTCGCATTGGGGCGGATGGGTGATCACATCAAACGGCGCGCCCACCATCTACTTCGCCGGCGACAGCGGCTACTTCCGCGGCTTTCGCGACATCGGCGAACGCTTTTCCATCGACTATGCGCTCTTGCCGATCGGCGCGTACGAACCGGAATGGTTCATGGGGCCGCAGCACACCACACCCGAAGAAGCGGTGCAGGCGTTTTTGGACTGCCGCTCCCGGCTGTTTGTGCCGATGCATTACGGGGCGTTCCGCCTCGCGGACGATACGCCGAAAGAAGCGCTTGACCGCCTATGGGCTGAATGGCGGCGGCGCGGATTGGAAGAGGAGCGCTTGCTTTGCTTGAAACTCGGCGAGGTGATCGATGCCGCCCAAGCGTTGACGGCCCTTTCCCCATTCGACAATTCGTTCAGCCAAACAAGCGCAATCACCATGGTGAAACAAGCGCGGCAAAAGGAATGAGCGCAACTTTATCCAAAAGAGCGAGCCAGTCCGCGGCTCGCTCTTATTCATTGAATTGGCGGTATACGTACGGCTCCTTCGGTTTGGCCACCCTCTCCCATGACGTCACTTTTACATACGGAAGCGTCATATGAAACGGCTGGTAATACATGGTGGATAGCGTACCTTTCACATGAATCCATTCATCATTTTGAAGCGGCGCCGTCTTTGGAAACTGAAGGAGCAGCCCGTACACCCCTGAATCCGCAACACAATGAATGATTCCAAAGCGAAGGAGAAACGCCTCATTGGCGCGCGCCGTTTCTTCACGGTAGACAAACCCGGTGAATTCAATGTCGCGGGCGGCAAATTCGCCAGGAAACTGATAAATCGTTTCCATGGCATTTAAATAATTTTGATCATTCAACTCCAAGCGAGGGAGACGGCTGTATTTTTTCAGCTCTTTTTCCATGGCATTTTGATAATCATCCCGCCCATAATACATGCTCGTATCCGGACGCAAAAACTGCCGCTGGGCAAACGGATCGCTGCTGTCAGCCGCCATCCCAGGAACATGAATCCCTTTCGCCTTTACGACTTCAGAATCCAGCGTCGCAACGGGAAACAAGAAGGCGGAAACAAGCGGAAAAACAAAAATAAGGTAATTCACCGCCCGCTTCCAGCGCGCGGACGGCTCATGATGATGATGGCCGCAGCATTCTTCCCCATGATCGTGCGGTTCCTCGTTGCGGCTTGCCAGCACAAATTGCACGATCGTTAAAAAAGCAAACACAAACATCGCACTAAACGAAATATACGAATACCGCATATTAATGTATTTGCTCAACTCTCCAGTAATATATAAATGAAAAAACAAAAACGCAAACCCAAGCAAAATATACATGCGAATCATGCCGCCACCTCCTTGCTAGATCAATAGCGATCCGGCAAACACAAACAACGTGATATAGGAAATCAGTTTCCACACAAACCGGGCGCGGAATGACTGAAACAACATGAGCGTATTTTTCACATCGAGCATCGGCCCGTAAACGAGAAACGCTGCCAGCGCGTGAAACGGAAATGTGCTTTGAAACGACGAGGCGATAAAGGCGTCCGCCTCGGAACAGAGCGACAGCACGAAGGCGAGCGCCATCATGACCAAAGAGGCCGCCACTTTCCCATTGCCGATCGACACAAGCGCCGACGTTTTCACATACGTTTGCATCACCGAAGCAATGAACGCCCCAATGATCAAATACTTCCCGGTCGCAAAAAATTCATCGATCGTATGGCGCAGGGTGCCGACGATTTTCTCTTTCCAAGTACGGGGCATCATCGGCATCTCGCGCCGTTCATGGCGCAACTCGCTGCCTTCATGCCGAATCGCTATCACGGCACCGACAGCGACGGCGACGGCGCAAGCGAACAGCGCCCGGCACAATACCATCGTCCAACTGCTTCCGAAGGCGATATATGTCGAAAACAGCACAACCGGATTGATGACGGGCGCCGTTAACATAAACGGCACGGCCGCGTAAAGCGGCACCCCCTTGGCGACGAGACGGCGGGTGATCGGCACGATGCTGCATTCGCATGAAGGGAAAAACACCCCGATCAACGCCGCATAAACAATTGCCAAAAAGCGATTTTTCGGCACCCACCGTTGTACGGTCTCTTCACTGACAAACATTTGAATGACTCCGGAAACAAACACCCCAAGCACGACGAACGGCAACGATTCAATCAATATACTGATAAAAATCGTATTCAGCTGCAAAAACGTGTTCATCATGGGTTCTCCTCTCATTTACAACCGTTCATTTTACCATGAGAAATGGCCATTGTCATGAAAATTTGGCAAGAAAAATCAAAAAGGCGCTTCGCCTTTGGCGAAACGCCTCTTCTTCTATTATTCTTCCACTTCTTTTTTCCACAGCCCGACCATCAATGCGGTCACGATGGAACCAATCAAAATAGCCAATATATAAAGCCATGCGCTGCCTTTGACGATCGGGATGACGAAAATTCCGCCGTGCGGCGCCGGCAGCCCGATATGGAACCACATCGTCAACGCTCCCGCAACAGCCGAGCCGACGATAATCGATGGAATAACCCGCACCGGATCAGCCGCCGCAAACGGTATCGCCCCTTCCGTGATGAACGAAGCGCCCATGATATAGCACGTTTTTCCGGCTTCCCGCTCGGCTTTCGTGAATTTCTTTTTAAAGAACGTTGTCGCCAGCGCCAAGCCGAGCGGCGGCACCATCCCGCCAGCCATAATCGCCGCATGCGGCGCAAAGTTGCCCGCTTCAATCATGGCTAGCCCAAACGTATACGCCGCTTTGTTGATCGGTCCGCCCATATCAACCGCCATCATGCCGCCCAACACCGCACCAAGCAGCACTAAGTTCGCGGTTCCCATGCCGGAAAGCCAATGTTTCAACCCTTCATTCAACGCTTTGACAGGATCGATGACCACATACATCATGATGACGCCAGTGAGAAAAATGCCGAATACCGGATAGAGCAGCACCGGTTTAATCCCCTCAAGCGACTGCGGCAAGCGGCTGAACAATTTCCGCAATCCGACGACCAAATACCCGGCCAAAAAGCCCGCAATCAATCCACCCAAAAACCCAGCGCCGCCGTTCGCCGCCAGAAAGCCGCCGACCATCCCCGGCGCAAACCCTGGTCGATCGGCAATGCTCATGGCGATGAATGCAGCCAGTACAGGGACCATTAACGCGAACGCATTGCCGCCGCCAATGTCCATTAACAGTTTGGCAAACGGATGATACGACGGATCGTTCGGATCAAACGCCTTAATGCCGAACGTGAAGGAAATGGCAATCAAAATCCCGCCGCCGACGACAAACGGAAGCATATTCGATACGCCGTTCATCAAATGCTTGTAAAAACCGGTTCGCGGTTTCGCCGCTCCCACGCTGCCCCGTGCCGCACCGCTTGCCCGATAAATCGGCGCGTCTTGGCGCAGCGCCTGCTCGATCAGCTTCTCCGGCTCGCGGATCGCACGAGCGACCGGCACTTGGATGACAGGTTTCCCGTCAAAACGGTCCATGTCGACTTGTTTATCGGCTGCGACAATGATCGCCGCGGCTTCTTCAATCTCCTGTGCGGTGAGAGCGTTTTTCACTCCATCTGAGCCGTTGGTCTCGACTTTGATGGATACCCCCATTTCGGCTGCTTTCGCCTTCAGTGCATCAGCGGCCATATACGTATGAGCGATTCCGGTCGGACAAGCGGTTACTGCCAACACTTTCCGCCCGTTCCCTGCCCGCACCGCTTGCTGTGGAGCTTCTTGCTCGCTTTCTTTCGCGGCAACCAAACGGATAATCTCCTCCTCGCTTGAAGCGGTTTCAAGCTGAGCACGGAACGATGCATCCATCAACATCGACGACAAGCGGGCGAGCGCCTCAAGGTGCGTCTGCTCCCCGCCTTCTGGCGCGGCGATCATGAAAAACAAATGGCTTGGCTTGCCATCGAGCGACTCATAATCAATGCCTTCCACTGAACGGCCGAACGCCACCGCCGGGCGCTTGACCGCCGCCGTTTTGGCGTGCGGAATGGCGATGCCGTCGCCAACGCCGGTCGTGCTTTGTTTTTCCCGCGCCCAAATGGCTTGCTTAAACGCTTCCACATCGCTGACCGCTCCCGCTTCGGCAAGCTTTTCAGCCAGTTCATCAATGACTTCGCCCTTTGTCTTCGCTTGAAGCGCGAGAATCATCGTTTCTTTTGTCAACAAATCTGTAATCTTCATTGGCCCAATCCCCCTTTATTTTCAATTTATAAATGCACGATATGGACGCGGTCGACGAGCGCTTCCACTTCCTCTTTCGTACACAAATCTTCCGAAAACGCGGTCGCGCTTCCAGCGGCGACACTGTAAGCGAATGCTTCCTCAATCGATTTCCCATCCGCTTGAGCGGCCAAAAATCCAGCGACCATCGAATCGCCCGCCCCGACCGAATTTTTCACCGTTCCTTGCGGCGCTTCGGCAAACAGCGCTGTTTCCTCGTTGAAGTAAAACGCCCCCGCGCCGCCCATTGACACAATGAGATGTTCCACTCCTCTTTCAACCAACCGGCGGCCATAGAGGATGATTTCTTTTTTCGTCAGCACAGCGGCGCCAAACAGTTCGGCCAGCTCATGGTGGTTCGGCTTGGCAAGAAACGGCCGGCAGGCGAGCAGCGCCTCGAGCGCCGGACCGCTCGTATCGACAACAAGACGAACACGCCGTTTCACCGCTCGAGCCGCCAATCGCTCGTACATGTCCGCCGACAGCGACGTCGGCGCGCTTCCAGCGAGAACAAGCACATCACCGGCCGAAAGCGCTCCGACTTTCGCGATCAATTGCGCGGCATCGTCATCGGCAATCATCGGGCCTTCACCGTTAATTTCCGTCTCCCGCCCCGCTTTCAGTTTGACGTTAATGCGCGTTTGCCCTGGGACATGAACAAAATCGCAAGCAATGCCTTCTTTCCGAAGCTCGCTTTCAATGAACCCGCCGGTGAACCCGCCGACGAATCCAAGCGCCGTGCTGTCAACACCGAAACGCTTCAACACGCGCGATACGTTGATCCCTTTCCCGCCTGGAAATGTGAACGTTTTCAGCGAACGATTCAGTTCGCCAACATGAAGCTCATCGAGGTGAACGATATAATCCACAGATGGATTCAACGTACATGTGTAAATCATGGAGCCACAACCTCTACCGTTGTTTTAGTTCGATACAAATCTTTCCACTCTTCATCCAATTCATCGGTGATCAACACCGCTTCATGCAAATCCGCAATTTTCGCAAACGAGCTTTCATTCAACTTCGAATGGTCAGCAAGCACATACGCACGTTGCGCCAGCTGCATCGCCGTATATTTCACCAGCGCTTCTTCCGGATCCGGCGTCGTATAACCATAATCGTAATGAACGCCATTGGCGCCGATGAAACATTGGTCGAAGCGGTACTGCCGCAGCGACTCGATGGCGCCGCGCCCGATCAACGCCTTCGTTTTCGGCTTGATCATGCCGCCGACCAAATACGTCGTGACGTTATGCTCAAGCAGCCGCTCGACATGCATCACGCCGTTCGTGACCACGATGACCTCTTTGCCAGCCAAGTGCGGAATCATTTCCCGCGTTGTCGTTCCCGCGTCCAAATAGATGCAGTTTCCTTTTTGCACCAAGCTGGCCGCATAGGCGGCGATCCGCCGCTTTTCCTCTATATATTTCAGCGACTTTTCCGACACACTTAATTCTTCGCGTTTTTGCTGCAACAAGGCCGCCCCGCCGTGCACACGGCGCAGTTTCTTTTCGGTCTCAAGCTGCGTCAAATCACGGCGAATCGTCGACTCTGACGCCCCGGTCGCGTCAACGAGCTCTTGCAGCTTGACAACCCCTTTTTGCGCCAACAGCTCCAAAATGAAGCGGTGGCGTTCTTCGGTTAGCACACTCCCACCTCCGATCACCGGGGATATCGCTTACAACTCTATCATATCCCAAGACAACGAAAAAATCAATCAAAAACATTCATTTTCTATCAATATCATTCAATAAATAAGAAAAACCATTCAAAAACATTCAAAACCAAAATAAAAACACTTGCCATCGGCAAGTGCCTTCTGTCGCTTAATTCAGTTGCTCCATCTCGGCAAGCGGCAAATAATGCTCGCGCACAAACGCGACAAACTTCGCCGCATACACAGGATCAAACTGCGTCCCAGCGCAGCGCTCGATTTCCTCAAGCGCCTCTTCAAGCGTTTTCGTCGGCTGGTACGGCCGCTCGGTCGTCATCGCGTCAAATGAATCGATAATACACAAAATGCGGGCCAATTTCGGGATTTCTTCCCCTTTCAGCCCGTACGGATACCCTTTCCCATCATATCGTTCGTGATGCAGCTCGACAAGCGGAAGCAACTCATCAAACCGCTTCTCCGCCGCTACAATCTCGCGCCCCCACGCCACGTGCTTTTGGATGATCTCCCATTCGTGCTTTTCCAATTTTCCGGACTTATTTAAAATATCCCGGGGCACTTCGATTTTTCCAATGTCATGAATGATCGCTCCCAGGGCAAGCGTCTGCCGTTCATGGACCGTCAATTCGTCAAGGCGGCTACCAAATTCAAGTGCATATTTAAACACCCGTTTGCTATGGCGGTATGTATAGACATCTTTCGAAAGAAAGAATTTCACTTGTTGCTCGAGCGCTTCCAAGTCTTGTTTAAACTTAATTTCATCCAAGCACATATTATGTTTATCATACAACTGAACGTTGTTTTTCCCTTGCGCCTTCGCGTAATAAAGCGCCTGATCGGCGCGGTGGATGAGCTCATCGCTTTCATGCATATCTTTTTCCATCTCGGCGATGCCGCACGAAAACGACAGGCAACGATACGGAATATGCTCGACGCCGTCAAAATATGTATCGTTCACTTCTTTGCGCAACCGGTTTAAAAACGCGTACGCGTCTTCTTTCGTCGTGTTGGGCATTAAAATGGCAAACTCTTCGCCGCCATAGCGGGCGACCGTGAAGTTCGTCCCTTCCACCGCTTGTTGCAGCAGCTTCCCAAAAAAAGCCAACAAACGATCTCCTTGCAAATGCCCGTTCCGGTCATTGTATTTTTTAAAATCGTCCAAATCCAGAAATGCCAAGGTCAACGGCTGTTTCAACAGCTTGCAGTCGGAAAACTGCTCCTTGAGCGTTTCTTTGAAAAAACCGTGGTTGTATAGGCCGGTGAGGTGATCTCTGTTGGCGCGGTTGGATACTAACTGGTATAATTCCAAAAATTTCCTAAAAACAATAGACAATATCGTTACTAAAATAATAAATAAGGACAAGCCAAAATATTTCTCTTCCGACAATAAAATGGCTAAAACCATTGAAAGAAGCAATGTTACTGAATAACCAACACACGCCTCTTTTAAGACGCCTAACTCTAGAGCACCTTTAAATATTTGTCCAATGAAATAGAAGAAAAGAAAAATCAATAATACATTAATACTAAAATAAACTAGCAAACTAATCAAATAAGGAAGTAAATGATGGACATTTATCTTCCCAATATTCCCATCGAAGAATAAAAATGAGTAATAAGCACCTGATATCATCAAACAATACATTGAGAAATTAAATAAATGTCTCCATGCAGACATTCGTTGATTACGATACAATTCTATCAAACTAAAAATAAAAAGAACCTGTAACGTAAAGTTCAATCCATATAAAAACAGGGTAGCCAAGTAAACAGCAGAATCCATTGAAAAAGAATTAGCTTTAGGGGGCAAGATAATAGGAAAAAGATTCAACAAAACGACAGAACCAGTCAATATATATACTAAAACCCAATCTTTTAAGGATTGAGAATGGATATCAACCTCTGTAGCAAATATACACATCCCTAAAAGAGAGACAACAACAGTATATAGTTTTTCTTTGTTTTTTAACCGTTCAAAAACCATACAAAATCACTCTCAGCTAAAAAATTTTAAAGAAGGAGTATCGCCTCCCTCTTTATTAGATCAACATTATTATTTTCTACTCAATGAGTTTAAACCCCGACGTCAACGCCACAATCACCGAACCGAGGATGAACAAATTGATCAATACTTGTTTTGCTTTGAATTTCATGTCCTTTTCCCCCTTAACATTTTATTTATTGATCGCAGGAGCACCCGTTGTTTCTTCAGCATCATCTGCTCTATGCCGCGGTGCGCTGAGCATCAGATGCTGGATGAACAAGAACGCCCCTACGTTCATCACGACGTCGCCGATGCTGATGACTTGTTGGCGCGGGTACGGCGGAGACAGCGGAATGATGTCGCCGAGAAACGGCAGAAGTGTATCCGATGTGATCGCCTGGTGCTTGCCGTACAGACCGGCTTTTAACGCTTCGATGTATTCGCGGCCGAGAAATTGGGCGGCTTCGATCGATACCGGCATCCGTCCGCCGTTTACGGCCATGACGATAAAGTTAAGCAAGACGCCGGCGAAGATGACCGGAAACCCCGGCTGATGGCGGTTGAGCCACAGAAATGCGAGTCCTGTGATATAGACGAGAAGAAAAATAACGTTGCTCATTTTGGCGATCCACTCGATGCGTTCTTGAAGGAAAAAGACGATAAACTGCACCGCCAACAAGAGCGGAAACAACCAACCGCCGCGCAATTTCATGTTGGCCAACCCTTTCAGGCTTCCGCCGCGAAACCAGCCGATCAACAACGACAAAATGATTCCATCGTAAACCATAATGCTGTCCCCTTGATAAACAGAATTTTCTCTTTTTTCTAAACTACTGTCCTCACTTCTATTTTTACCGTTTTTTTCATTCCATGTAAATAGTCCGTTCGTCCTAACTACAAACAAATTTTGATGAATATCGTTTCCTTCTTTTCGTTTTCGTCATTCTTTGAAACAAGAAACGACAAAAACAGCGTCATGTATATCCATTGAATAGTGAAAAAGAACCTACCCTCAATGGAATGATCCCCCGACTGCAAATGCGGCATGCGTTTTTCTCGTTGAAAGACAAAAAGCCCTTTTTTATTATTCCGTATTGCTTTTCGGAAGATCATTGTTATAATTGTTTATACAGTAATAATTTTATGGATAAAAACGTCCTTTTTGTCCATATTATGGAAAGGAGATGAAAAAGAAATGGACGCGGAAATGTTGGGAAGCAAGGATGACAAAACGTATACACGTCGGATTAGCCAAGTCGGGAATAGTTTGTCCGTTAGCATCCCGAAAGATTTAGCCACGATGCTAAACCTAAATAAAGGCGATGAAATCGAAATATATTACGACAAGGAACGAGGGGAAATCGTGATGAAACGCGCAAACCGAATTCCAAAAGGAGTCCGTCCTGAAGTCGTGATGGCGATGAACCGCGCGATCTCCAAATATGACGAAGCGCTGCGCAACTTGAAATATAGATAAAGGAGCAGCTGGAGGAAAACATGGTTTATTATTTGACAGCGGAAGAAATCATATTTATCCATTACACGGTCATGGAAATGTACGACGACGCAGAACAAGCGGGGATCCAATTCCCCGATAAATTCGCGTGGATGTTGGAAAGACCGAAAACGAAATTGTTCGGGGAGGAACAGTTCCCTTCGATTATTGAAAAGGCTTGCTGCTATTACCATTCCATCGCGACAGGTCATATTTTCCACAACGGCAATAAGCGGACGGCTTTAACCGTATTCGTCACGTTCCTTGATTTGAATGGATATGAGTTCACGATGACCAATAAAGAAGCGGAAGATTTCACGGTGTACCTTGTCGAGGATGCCAAGTTCCGGGGAAATGATTGCATCCAGCATCTTGCCCACGAATTAGAGAGTTACATCCGTCCCATCCAAAAACGAAAAGAATGAGGAAAAGAGTGAGGAAAAGAGCGGGCCAAAGCCGGGTCAAGTTCAATTATTGCGTGAAATTCCATCGCCAACACAGTAAACTTGGATGACAGGACAACAACATCGTTTTTTTGCTGCTTTGTTTTTACGCAACTGTGCGAACCTTGATCCAAAGACGCCTTTTCGCTATTCGCAGCTTTTCATACTTTTACCTTGCGGCAGGTATTGAGTATTGTCAAAAGTTTATCCTCCACACTCACGGTCTTCCCTTGAGTTTCAACGGTTGAACGAAAAAAGCTTTCTACCCCCGGTGTTTCGGCCATCATTGAGGCAACAACACCCAACAGCCAAAACAAAGGGCGGCCTGATTTTTTTCCTCCAGAGCCCGTTGAAACGGATGGTCCGTTGAAGCAGCTTACCCATTGCATCCCCGCTTATTTTTTGGCTATCCTACAACCATGGAAGCGAAAGTCTTTCGTCGGAAAATGAAAAAACGGATTCCGATCATCGTCAGGAATCCGTTTGTCTTGAACGGATTATCTCTCCGTCCCGCAGCTGCCTCGGCAATGGTCCGCTGCATGGCATGACGCGCACGCCCCTTTGGCGCTTTTTTTCACGTGTCGGACCAGCGTCCAGCCGGCGTAGGCAAAAATCGCTCCGCCAATGATGATATTCGCCATCATCATATTCTCTCCTTTCATGGAAAACCTACTATCTTTCCAGCTTGGTAGACAAGAAGTGAAATCATATAAGCAACCGTTAAGGCGATGCCAATCGACAACAGCGTCCATTTCCACGATCCGGTTTCTTTGCGGATCGCCGCCACGGTTGCCAGACACGGAGTGTAAAGCAAAACGAACACCATAAAGCTGAACGCCGACAGCGGCGTGAAATGGGAGGCGATCACCTGCTTCAGCCCGTTCTCCTCATGAACGTGGTAAATAATATTCATCGTCGACACCACAACTTCTTTCGCCAAAAAACCGGTGATCAACGCGGCGCCTGCCTGCCAGGCGCCAAAGCCAAGCGGCGACAACAACGGTGCGATCAACCCGCCGATCGCAGCCAGCAAACTGTCATCCATTGGAACGCCAACCCCACGCGGCCCGACATACGTCAGCAGCCAAATGGCGACCGAACCGCCGAAAATAAAGGTTCCTGCTTTGCGGATGAATCCTTTCCCTTTTTCCCATGTGCTT
Source organism: Geobacillus zalihae NBRC 101842 (assembly GCF_001544135.1). GTDB lineage: Bacteria > Bacillota > Bacilli > Bacillales > Anoxybacillaceae > Geobacillus > Geobacillus zalihae. Next base: position 14,760 of record NZ_BCPV01000006.1, read on the forward strand.
CGCCATAGTGTGAGCGCCTGCGGCACGCGGTATGGCGGCAATTCAATGACAAACAGCGAATTTTCGTTTTTCAAGAGCGTCGATGAGAACAACTTGGCAAGCCCCAAAGCCACTACAATGCCAAGCACGTAAAGCGAAAACACGACAAGCGCCTGCTCGCGGGCGAAAAACGTGCCGGCAAACAAGGCGTACACCGGCAAGCGGGCGGAACATGACATGAACGGCAGCGCCAAGATCGTCATGAGCCGCTCTTTCGGCTGCTCAATCGTCCGCGCCGCCATCACTCCAGGAACGTTGCAGCCAAAGCCAATGATCATCGGGATAAACGCCTTGCCGTTTAACCCGATCGCTTCCATCACCCGGTCCATCACCATCGCCACGCGCGCCATATATCCGGAGTCTTCAAGCAAAGAAATGAAAAAGAACAAAATGAAAATTTGCGGCACAAACACCAACACCCCGCCGACCCCAGCAACAACGCCGTCCAAGACGAGCGCCTTGATAAACGGCGATGCCCCTGCCCAGTCGAGAAAACGGGACAACCCATCTGCCAGCGGACCGGAGAAAAACGCATCAAGCCGATCGGCAAGCGGCGTCCCCAGCCAGTTAAACGTCAGCATAAACACCACATACATCAGCGCCAAAAAAATCGGCAGCCCGACATAACGGTTTGTTACAACCGCGTCGATTTTTTCCGTTAGCGTCAGCGGTTTTTGCTCAAACTCGATGGCCGTCGCAGCGATTGTTTCACTGATCCAACGGTCACGCGTTTCATAAATATGCTTGGCTGCCTGACAGCCGAGCGCCTGTTCCGTCTCCTCACGGATCGCCAACAACGGTGACAAATCGAATCGCCCGCGCAAATAGGCGGCGATGCGTTCATTCCCCTCCAAAAACTGCAACGCCGCCCATCGTTTGTTTCCAGGCACATCGTCCGGCAGCTGCTCGGCAATGCTCCGGATGGCATTCTCCACCTCGACGCCGTAATCGACGGCGATGGAGGAATGAGGCTTGTCTTTTGCCGCCAAAACGGCGTGAACCAATTCGTTCGTTCCTTTTCCTGTTCGGGCGATGACCGGGATAACAGGAACGCCAAGATACTTCGACAGTTTAGCGGCGTCCACTTTCACGCCCCGTTTTTCCGCCACATCGACCATGTTTAGCGCGATGACAACGGGACGGCCAAATTCCAGCAGCTGAACGGTCAAATGCAAATTGCGGCGCAACTGCGACGCGTCAACGATATTGACAATCGCTGAGCACGGCTCGGTCAATAAAAAATCGGTCGCCACTCCTTCATCACGCGACAGCGGCTGAAGCGAATACACGCCGGGCAAGTCGACCACCGAAACCCCGTGCTGGCGGAGCACTCCGATTTTTTTCTCGACCGTCACCCCGCTCCAGTTGCCCACATATTCATAAGACCCAGTTAAGCAGTTAAACAATGACGTTTTGCCGGTGTTTGGATTGCCAAATAAAGCGATGTAGGACATTTATTTCACCTCGATCGATGACGCCTCTTTGCGCCGCAAGCCGATCGCCTGTCCATCGATTTCGATCATCACCGGTCCGCCAAACGGCATCGCGGCTTTCAACCGCACCGTTTTCCCTTCTTTCACCCCTAGATGAAGAAGACGCTGTTTCAGTGCCTCCTGCTCAATGGCCAGACGGACGACGACCGCTGTTTCCCCTTTATGCAAATCAGTCAGCACCATGATCATTTCCCCCTGTTTTTCTATCCGTCTCTCCTGTGATTCAATAATGATTCTTCTTCTCAATTCCAATCATACCATAAGCAAAGAAGAAAGGAGTGACTTTTTTCACAATCATTCCTCATTGTCATCATTTCTTCAAAATTCGCCACCTCATCAGTTGAATTTTTCTGAAAAGTGTATATAATCTTTTGTATATCTTTCCCATCTTTGCTCAAGGAGGAAGCTCAATGAACACACTAGGAAAAATCAGCAACTTTGTCGGCAATACGTTTGCGATCTGGGTGCTTTTGTTCGGAGCGCTTGCTTTTTTCGCTCCCGGCGCGTTTACGTGGATCGCTCCGTATATCGTGCCGCTTCTAGGCATCGTGATGTTTGGCATGGGATTGACGCTGTCAGCGAACGATTTTAAAGAGGTGTTCAAGCGTCCGCTTGATGTGTTAATCGGCGTCGTTGCCCAGTTTCTGATCATGCCGCTTGTCGCGTTTTTGCTCGCTTACTTTCTGCCGGTTTCACGTGAGGTGGCGCTCGGCATTATTTTAGTCGGCTGCTGCCCGGGCGGGACGGCGTCCAACGTCATGACGTATTTGGCGAAAGGGGATACGGCGCTGTCGGTCGCCGTCACTTCTGTTTCGACGATTTTAGCGCCGATTTTGACGCCGTCGCTCATTTTGCTTTTAGCGGGAAAATGGCTGTCGGTGTCCGCTGCCGCCTTGTTTTGGTCGATCGTTAAAGTCGTGCTGATTCCGATTGTTTTAGGGCTCATCGCCCAGGCGCTGTTCCAAAAGCAAGTAAAAGCGTGCATCCCGGCGCTGCCGCTCGTTTCGGTCATCGCCATTGTTGCCATCGTCGCCGCCGTCGTCGGGCAAAACCAAGCGGCCATTGCCAAAAGCGGGCTTCTTATTTTTCTGATTGTAGTCGCTCACAACGGATTGGGCTTGCTGCTTGGGTATTGGTTTGCCAAACTGTTTCGCCTGTCGCCGCCAAAACAAAAGGCGATTTCCATTGAAGTGGGCATGCAAAACTCTGGGCTTGGTGCGGCTTTAGCGACCGCCCATTTTTCGCCGCTCGCCGCCGTTCCAAGCGCTATTTTCAGCGTCTGGCACAATATTTCCGGCCCGATTGTCGCAACGTACTTCCGCAAACAAGCAGACCGCCACGCGGCGGACGAACAAACCATTTCCGCTTGATCTCTTTCACACTTTGTCTAGCAGCAAGGCAAAAAGCTGTCCCCGAAAGACGGTCGTTTATTTCGGGAGACAGCTTTTTTGCCATCACTCTTGTTTCTCCACTTCCAAGCGATTCAGATGCGCTTTGGAAACAAAAAAGCCGATATTCGCCTTCAATCTCATTTCACAGCGCCCCCCTCAAACGGAAACACCATCCTTCCCGCTAGTTCCGGGAAATCAATGAACGGATTGCGGTTGCCTTGGATGAAGAAAATCGCGCTGTTGCGATGATGCTCATACACCGTTGGCGGAAATTGTTCGTGCCAACGGACAAGGAGCGGAATATCGATTTTGCGCCGGAATGATTTCGCGATCGCCTTCGGGTAGCGAAGCAGAAAGTAAAGCATCGCCCTTGCCGCCGTCCCTTTGCCGTATTCCGGCTCGAAATAGCCGTTATGGACGACGCCGCAGCGGTTTTGGATTTGCTCGTCGGGATCTTCCGGATTGTAAAACGGGAAATCCGCGTACGGAAAATTCGACCGCATCGTATTGCACTCCGGCTGGCAAACGAATAAATGATGCAAATCGCCTTTCATCGGTTCGCGGGCGCCAAACCACGACTGCGGGACAACATGTTCCGCATTGAATTTCCATTGCTGCTCGATCGTGTTCACCCGCTCGTGCACATCGCCCCATCCATTTTTCGTCCTTCTCAACAGTTGACGAAACTCTTCATAACGCCGCTTCATCGTTTCCACATCTTGAACGATCAGTGTTCGTGGATCTTTCCTCTCGCCGGAATACAAGCTGCGCACCGTTCCGTCCGGGTGCAAGTCGACCCATGTGTACAAATACTCATCCTTGCTGAAAAAATACGGCAGCCGCCGCTTATGGGTGTGCGCCGCCAGTTCATGATAGCGGACAAACAACATCAATCCGTCCCCTTCAAGCGGCAGATGGCGGTAATACCGTTCGCGCGCCCTCTCATCTTCTGCGGCCCGATAATACGCATCCTCCACCGCGAGCCGCTCATTCAGCTGCTCGAGCCGTTCTTTCGGATCTTCCTCCCGCCATTGGCCGAGCTCCTCAAGCCGCCGTTCCGCCTCTCCCATCAGCGTTCCCCTTTCTTTTTTCTTTTAGTGTATCACGGAAGGCGAAAGAGGGCGATAACGGCGTTAATGCAAAAGAAACGATGTCGCGCCGAACAAAACGGCGGCGATGCCGGCGGCGATCAACGACGGAATCAGCTTCGTTCGCGCGTATTCCATCACCGGCAAATCCAAAATGGTGCAAAGCGTCACCGTATTGTCGCTAAGCGGCGACGCAAACGCCCCGAACGTCCCGCTCGCAAACACCGCGCCGATGACCGGCAAAATGTTCGTTCCCGACTGGCTCGCTAGCGTCACACCAAGCGGCATCAACATCCCCCACGTCCCCCACGACGAGCCGATGAAATAGGAAATGACAGCGCCAAGCAAAAACAAAATCGGGGCGACGAAAAACGGCGGAATCCATTCTTTGACATGGCCCGTAATGTATTGCGAAAACCCTAAATCCTCCGCCACAGCCGACAGCGCCCAAATGAGCGCCAGCATTAAAATGACGGAAATCAGCTCATTGCCGCCTTTGACAAAATGCGTCAACAAATCGTTCAATTTAAATCGCTGCCAAAGGAAGAAAGCAACTGTAATGATGACGGTAAACAACAGCGCCTCCAACATCGCGCCGAGCGCATCGCTTTGCAAAAACGCCTGCCAAAACGTTCTTGCCCCCCGGCGGCCGTCCCACCAGCTTAAAAACAACGTCAAGACAAGCACGATCGAAAGCGGAACGATCAAATTCCACGGCTTGACCGGCGTTTCTTTTTGGTAGGCGCGCGGGCATGTCTGCATCGCGTCCCCTTCTTCCCCTTGCGCTTCATTGGGTTCATGGTCAGCCGGCCGCTGTTCTTCCGCCATTTCGAGCGCCAACCGCTCGTTCCAGCTCCGAATCGGCGCCTCTTTCCGCTTTTCGCTTACTGCTGCTTGTTTTTGGCGCGAATAGACAAAAAAACTGTAGTAGAGCCCGACGGCAATAATGGCATACGAGAAAAAGTTAAACGGAATGCTTCGGACGTACACGATGTACGGCTCCGCGCCGATGCCGGCCGTATCAAGCGCCTTATCGATGACCGACACCATATAGCCGACAAACGCGGTGGCAATTGGGATGAGCGCGACAACCGGGTTGGATGTCACCTCAATGGCAAAGCCGATTTGCTGGGACGACAGCCCGAGCCGTTTGCGCAGCGCCTTCATGATCGGCGCGACGGTGACGATGCGAAAATCGGGGTCGCTAAACGTCACCATCGTCGAAATCCACGTCAGCAGCATAGCGGTTTTGGCCGATTTCACTTTTTGGCTGACGAGATGGACAAATCCTTTGATTCCGCCGGTGTATTTGATCATGCTCACAAGACCGGCGAACACATACAAGAAAATGATGATGCGAATGTTGTTCGTCTGCATTAAGTTGTCAACAACGTAATGAAGCATCGTCCGCAACCCGCCAAGCAAGGACGGGGTCATCAAATAACTGCCAACCAACAGCCCGACAAACAGCCCGGGGATGACTTGCTTCGTCCAAATCGAAATCGGGATGACAACTAAAAATGGCAAGAGAGCTTTCCACGACGGTTCCATTGGCCATTCACTCCTTTCTTTAAAAAGTATGGCGATGGTTTCCCTTGTCTATGCAAACTGTCATTGATTTTCCCCCAACAACGGGGAGACGAGTCTACACAAAAAGCGCGCCGCATGGTGGCACGCGCAAGCGAAACCGCTTTCCTACCTAAAAAAATAAAAAGCTGCCAATTAGACAGCTTTCACCGCTTCTCTTCGGGACGGCAGCGCCAACAAGTGGAGCGTCACTTCCGGCTTCGAGCCGATCCGGATGTTCACCCCGGTTTGCCCAAGCCCTTCGTTGATATAAAACGGTTTTCCCTCCCATTCATGATAACCTTTGATCATGTTCCGCTCGGTGAGCGTTTTGCTCATTTTCGCCAAATGGTACGGCTTTGGCCAATGAATTTGTCCGCCGTGGAAATGGCCGGACAACAAGTAGTCAAAATGATAGTCTTTCATATGCGGCACGATGTCCGGATCGTGCGTCAACACAAGGTTGATGCCGTCTTTCACGCCCGCATACGCCTTTTCGATGTCGCTGCGCCCCGTGTAAAAGTCATCGATGCCGATGATATTGACGGTTTGACCGTTGACGGTGATCGTTTTCGTCTCGTTTTGCAAGACGACGCAGCCGTGCGCCTCAAGCGTCGCTTTCAAGCGCGCAAACGGTTCGCCTTGCAGCACGTAATCGTGGTTGCCAAACACCGCATACATGCCGTACGTCGGTTTCAATGCATTCAGCGCGGCCAAATACGGACCGAGCTTGGCGATGCTTTCCTCACGGTCCAAAAAGTCGCCCGTCAACGCGATCAAATCGATCGCTTCCTCTTTCAGCTTTTCGTATAAATCGTCCGGGGTGATCGACAGTTTTTCAAGATGCAAATCCGATAGCTGCAAAATCCGAAGGGCTCCATCTCCATCCTCTGAACGACCGACTTGGACTTTATGCAAAACCGCTTCATACGTATTGCGGTGGGCTTTGCGAATGACCAAAGCAAGCAATGACAAGATTGCAAGAAAAACAAAAAAGAATGTCATCGTCTTCTCTCCTCCCTCGATACCCATTATAGTGAAATGGAGGAGAGAAGAAAGAGGGAGTTAGTGGATGAGATGGCAGCCGTACAACGAAAACAATTTTCCCTTTGACATCACCAAATATTTCGGCGGACGGACAAGCGGCATGAGACGGTGTTGGGCCACTGTCATCATCGGCCAATGGGATGCCATTTTAAACCAACGGTAAAATGAATTGCCAATGTTAATGACATCAAATCCGAGTCTCTCACAACCTTTGTTTAACATCGTCACGCCGATAATCCCTTTTATGCTGGCGGACTGTTCGTGATGGTAAAGATAATGGGCAACATACGGCAAACTGGCCTTCACTTGTTCGAAAATATAACGTCCTTTTTGAATATCGCTTCGATACTGCATCAGTTCGCGAAGCAGACGAACATTATGAAGGTGAATTTTCAACAGCCAGTCATTGGCCGCAATCGTCGTTCCGTCCGAAAGGTGAATGGTTTCACCCTTGTATCGAAGCAAACGGACGCGAAAAATGGAACGACAGCCGTTCTCTTTCCCACCAGCATATTCAAGGCGGGAACATGCATAATAGAGTGGATCCATCAGTCCCCATACAGACAACAGCCACTGCGTCGCTTTGCTTCTCATTGGCGGCATCCTTCCCCTGCTCGTTCTATCCATTTACATTATGGAATCGATCGAGCGGCATTATAAATGGAGAAAAAAGGAGAAAAGATCGCTGCATGACCAGTCGGGAGACGCGCGTACTGAAGTCACATCTCTGTTTCCTCGCCCTAATCGAACACTTCCCCTGTACAAGCAGTTTTTAGCCGCCGTTCCGAATGAATCAAGCACCACAGCTGTTTCGATCAAACAAAAGATGTGTCAGAAAGCGCCTTGTGCCCTAGAAGGCCGGTGAAAAACGGCTGCCACGAGCAAATCAGCGGCATTTCACCAAAAAAAGAAGGCTGATTTCGCAAGGCTTCTCTAATTGAGAAAAAGATGGAATAGCGGCATTTTGTACTAAATCACCGGCCCTCTAGAGGACTGGTGAAAAACGACCGATTTCGCCGAACCCGTTGCTTTCGGCTGAAAGAGAAGCGTTGATGTTACAGGACTTCTCCATTTGAGAAGAGATTCCGTTTTCTGCGACTTTTCACTAAATCACCAGCTTTCTAGAAGGGTGGTGATTTCATGCAAAAGGCGGATTATTCCAACCCTATTTCAATTGGAGAAACATTGTCAGATCTGCTCTTCTTTCTGATCAACTACCACCCGAATTAAATAAAAAGATTGGTTGTCACCAACCTTTTATGAAGAAAGACAGAAAGAGCCCCCCCTGAACGGCACCAAAATGCGCCTGCCTTCCCCGGATCGCGAAAGCAGGCGTCATTTAGCGGCGGGTGCTTACCGTGACGAATACGAATTTGTCATACCGATGGCGGGAAAACGAGTATTCAAACGGCTCCCCGTTGTTCAAAAAACCAACCTGCTCCAATTCCAGCACTGGATCGTCGGGCGCGCACTGCAAGTACTGGCGATCAAGCTCATTCGGTTTATCTGCGCGGATTTTCCGGTGCGACCCTGCAATCGTTAAGCCGAGCTCGTGAGTGATGTAACGATAAATCGAGCCATGAAGCACCGTTTCATTGAGCCCCGGGATCAAATGGACGGGCATATACGTCCGTTCAATGACGTACGGCTCCCCATCAACATTGCGCAGCCGAATCAAGTGGTACACCGGTGTGTTCGTGTCAATGCACAAATGGGCGGCTACTTCATCGGATGGAAACAATACTTCGAACGTAATGATTTGGCTTGTCACCTTTCGCCCTTTCAATAAACTCGTCAAGCCAAGTGTTTCGTTGCTGACGACATTCACCAATCCGTCAAGCATGGCGGATTTTACAATAAACGTGCCATGACCGCGCTTTCGATACAACAGCCCTTCGGATACGAGCACATCAAGCGCCCGCTTTACCGTCATCCGGCTGCAGCCAAACTCCTCGGCGAGCGAGATTTCGTCTGGAATCGGCGCGTCTAGGGAATACACTCCCTCTTTAATTCGTCTGCGGATCTCATTCGAAATTTGCTCATATTTCGGCATCGTTTTCATCCCTTGTCATTATCCTATTTTCATTGTACGAACAATCATCTGTTTGCACAATACTCAATGCGGCTTTCTCCTTCACCGATTTCGCCGTCCTGGTTTCCCGACCGACAAAAAGCGCCCCGCTGTCCGGGACGCCTTTTCTTTCACTTAAAACCCATTGTTTTCCGCCACTGTTTTCAACCAGTAGCCGCTCTTTTTAATCGTCCGTTTCAAATGATTGTCCAGGTCAACAGCGACCAATCCGTACCGATTTTTGTAGGCATTCGTCCACGACCAGTTGTCCATAAATGTCCAAAGGTGGTATCCTTTCACATTGACCCCTTCTTCAATCGCGCGATGCACCCATTTTAAATGCTCGCGAATAAATTCAATCCGGTAGTCGTCATGAATCATGCCGCTTTCATCACGGAACCGTTCTTCTCCTTCAACGCCCATGCCGTTTTCGGAAATAAAGCACTCAATGTTTCCATAGTTTTCCTTAATATTGATTAAAATATCATAAATTCCTTTTTCATAAATTTCCCAACCACGATACGGGTTCATTTTCCGCCCCGGCATGGCATAGTAGTCGAAAAACCGTTCAGGCAAAAACGGGGCTTCCGGATTTGGCATATTTTCTTTCGCCTTGACGCGGCGCGGTTGATAGTAGTTGATGCCAAGCAAATCGATCGTATTTTCTTTGATGAGTTCGCGGTCACCGACTTCCGTCACCGGCAAAAAACGGTGTTCAGCCAACAGCTCGATTAAATCTTGCGGGTATTCTCCTTTTACCGCAGGATCCAAGAAACTGCGGTTAAACAACAAATCAGCGATATGCGCCGCTTTCACATCAGCCGGATGTTGGCTGCGCGGATAAGACGGCGTTAAATTCAAAATAATGCCGATCTTTCCACCCTGTATCGCCGCCCTGCGGAAGGCGGCAACCGCTTTGGCATGGGCGATCATCGTATGGTAAGCCACCTGCACGGCGCGGCGGAAGTCAACTACATTCGGATAGTGGAAATCGTACAAATACCCGCCTTCTACAGGGACAATGGGTTCATTGTGCGTAAACCATGTTTTCACCCGATCGCCAAACAGTTGAAAGCAAAGGCTGGCATAGCGGGCATAAGCATCGATAACCTCGCGATTTTCCCATCCGCCAATGTTTTGCATCACCAGCGGCATATCAAAATGGTACAAATTCACAAACGGTTCAATCCCATTCGCCAGCAATTCATCGATGACCGCATTGTAAAACCGCACCGCCTCCGAGTTGACCTCACCAACCCCATCCGGAATCAAGCGCGACCATGAAATGGAAAACCGGAATGAATTATGGCCGATCTCCTTCATTAACGCAATATCTTCTTTGTAACGATGATAAAAATCGGATGTCACTTCTGGGCCGACGCCTTGAAAAAAGCGGTGAGGCTCTTGTTCATACCAATGATCCCAAATGTTCTTCCCTTTCCCCCCTTCGTTTGCCGCTCCTTCGATTTGCGTCGCGGATGTCGCACTTCCCCACCAAAATCCGGCAGGAAAGCGATACGTGATTGGTTGCTTTAATCGTTGTTCCATCGCGATTCACCTCATTTGCTGTATCGTTATGATGCACTTTTCGCAGCGTCTTGCCCCTCTTCCCGCTCTTTTTGCAAGTTCATCCGGTCAATGAACTTTAAGAATGGAAACCAAATGACAAGCACAATCAGGAAATTGACCACTTGCAGCAATCCGCCGGCCAGCGAGTTCGTCGCCATAATGCCGTTGATGAAAATCGGCACCGTCCATGGCACCGCTACGCCGTTAGGCGGGGGTACAAGGCCTGAGGACATTGCCAAATAGGTCACCAACGTGACGACCATCGGCGCCAAAATCCACGGGACGATGACGAGCGGATTCATCACGACCGGCAAACCGAAAATAATCGGTTCATTGACGTTAAAGATTCCGGGTCCGAGCCCGAGCTTAGCCACCTGCTTCATTTGCTTGCTCTTCATAAAGAGCAAGATGGCGAAAATGACAGCGAGCGTCATTCCCGTTCCGCCCATGCCGACCGTGTAAATTTCAATAAACTGTTTGCTGACGACATGCGGAACTTCCCCCGTTTTTGTATACGCATTTAAGTTTTCGAGCGACAGTGTGTTCCAAATCGGATCCATCACCGAGTTAATGATGATTTGCCCGTGCAGCCCGAAAAACCACAAAATTTGCGTGACAAAAATCGCGATCATCGTTGCAATAATGCCGCTTCCGAGCCCGACAAGCGGTGCTTGCACTGCATTGTAAATGACATCATGCATGTTTGTCTTAAAAATTTGTGTTACAATGATATTGACAACGAGGAAGAAGGTCAGGGTGACCACCGCCGGAATCAACGCCGCAAACGACTTCGCAACCGCCGGCGGCACCCCGGCCGGCATTTTGATTGTAATATTTTTTTGTACAACCTTCCGGTAAATTTCACCAGCAGTAAATGCGGTAATCATGCCAAGAAACATCCCTTTCGCTCCTAGGCGGTCGAGCGGGATGACTCCTTGCACAGCCTCTTTCCCCTCAACCTGCAAAACGAATGGCGTCAACAAGAGAAAAGAAGCTAACGCGATCGCACCGCCAAAAACCCCTTCGACTTCATAACTTTTCGATAAATAGTAGCCGATGCCGAATACAACGAAAATCGTCATCACGCCCATCGTTGCATTTGGAGCAACGCCGAGCATCTCCTTGAGTGTATTGAGGCTGTTTTCACTCATCACCTTGTCCAAAAACGGCAAGTTAGCGATGACGACCGCGATTGAACCGAAAATCGTCAACGGAAACGCCAACATAAATGCATCGCGCAACACTTGTAAATAACGGCTATTGTTCAACTTTCCCGCGATCGGAACGAGAATTTTGCTTAGTTTTTCGAATAATGCTTGGTTCATGCCGCCATCCTCCCTTCACACGTTTCGTTCCTTCAACAGTGCGAGCATTTCTTTTACAATCTCTTTCATCGCCAGCGTTGACATGACATGGTCTTCCGCATGCATGAGAAGCAATGTAATATTGGGTTGCTCGCCGCCAGCTTCTTTTTGAATAAGTTGAAAATGAACATCATGAGCTATGCTTAAGTCTTGCTCTGCTTCTTGGATCAGCCGTTCCGCATCTCCGACTCGTCCTGTCCGGTATTCACGGATGGCTTGGACGATTTTGCTGCGGGCATTACCGCTATGCAAAATCAGCTGGAAAGCGACTTGTTCATTGGTGAGTTGATTGACATCGATTTTTTCCATCTTACTTGTCCCCCATCAATTTTAATGCCTGCTCATACACTTTTTTGCCATCCGCCATCCCATAAGCCACCATGTCAATGACATCGACTGGAATGCCATATTTTTGCGCTTCTTTTTGCAATTCCCCTTTCAAAAAGCTCATTTGTGGACCAATAAGGACGACATCAGCTTTGGCCATCTCTTTTTTCGCCTGATCTTGGCCGACCGCCCAAATCTCTGCCTCCTCACCGACGGATTTGGCATACTCCTGCATTTTCGTCACTAGCAAGCTTGTCGACATTCCAGAACTGCACGCCAATAAAATCCGTTTCATGGTTCATTCCTCCTCTTTGCATTGAGTAAAACAAATGATATCGTTTTCAATTTAAATTATATACATTTATATTTATTTGTCTAGTCATTTAATAAAAAAGATTAATATTTTTAAACCAACCTTTTGATCCTGCAACAAAAAAAAGCGCGCACGAATCTCTGTGCGCGCCAAGCAACTATGCTCTTATTATTGGACAAACGCCGCTGTGTTTACATCCTGTTGGCACACGGCCAGGCGGTTTTCCGCATGCTCTGCTTCCAAGCAGGGATGCATCCAAAATTCGAATCTGTCCGAACCCCTAGAGGGCTGGTGATTTAGTACAAAAAGTTGCTGATCCCAGACGTTTTTCAATTAGAGAAACCTTGCGAGGCCATCTTTCTTTTTTGGCGAAATGCCGCTGATTTGCGCGTGACAGCCATTTTTCACCTGCCTTCTAGGAACGCATCCGAAAATGCGCATTCATTTGCCCTTTCAACATCCGCTCGCGCAGCTCTTTCGTCATTTCCTGACGGATTTCCCACGTCGATACCCCTTCCTCGCGCTGATTGGCGATTTTCATCAACTGCTCCACATCGGCGAACGAATATTTGCGAATTCCTTTGGAACGGTCAGGGAACACCAGCTTCCGTTCCTCGTAATAACGAATTTGCCGCTGCGACAGCCCGGTCAGTTCGCTGACGACACCGATCGAAATGACTTTTTTGTATTTGTAGTGATCTTCTTGCGGATGAGCTGTCATACTCCTCACCTCAATTCGTTATATTTTCTAACGTAATTATACAAAAAATGATGTTAGCCCGCTAACTTTTGTAAATAAAATTAACATATTTTTTAAATTTCCTGTAAATGTGCTTAACACATTTGCTGTATGCTGAAGAAAAAGATGATATGGTAAAGGTAAAAACAGGGAGGGAATCGAATGGGGACATGGATGAGAAGCGCCGTGCGGAAGAAAAAGCAGTTTTACATCGAACGACTGATGCAGTTCGGCTTAGCCGCCGACCGCGAGCGTCTCGAAGAGTGGACAATGGCCGAACTGCGCCGCGAATATGAACGATTCCACCCCGCCCAGACGATCGAAGGAGGACGCCGCCATGGACAAACAAGCCCTCGAACTGGCCAAGCGCATCATTGAACTTGACCTCGAGCGCGATGCGATGTTTGAACAGCTGATCGCCCTCATCGGCAATCAAGCGGATGAGCTGCTTCGATTTTTGCAAAATCGATTATAAAACGATCATGCGAAAGTGCCCTGAATTTCTTCACGGGCACCTTTTTTCACCCTCATTCTTCAATAGAAATCCTTCCGAAATCAGCGCCAAGGCTGGAAAAACTTAAGAAACGCCGCGAACCCCCCTCTTTGTCAACCTAAAGAAAGGACTGTGTTCCACCAGTTTTTTCGTTCAATCAAACGATTTCCTTTGAAAGTTTGCAGCGTCTCTTTGGGTTACCCTATTCATTCTGCTGCTTTTTGAGAGAACGATTCGACCGCAACCGTAGTTCCTTGAAGGCGGCGAGCAGCCATTACCGCGGCCATGAAAACGAAGACCAGCATCCAAAACCCATACGCCGAAGAACCGGTCCACTGCTTCATCACCCCGAGCACGTTCGGCAGCAAAAACCCTCCCAGTCCGCCAGCGGCGCCAATGATGCCCGTCAACAAGCCAACCTCTTTCGGAAACCACGTCGGAACAACTTGGAACAACGCACCGTTCGCCGCGCCAAAACAAAGGAAAAGAGCAACCATCAATCCGAACAGGACGAAAAGAGACGGCAATGTACCGATGCAAGCCAGCAACAAAGTCCCAGCGGCAAACAACAAGGAAAGAAGCCGCATTCCCCCGATCCGGTCGGCGATATAGCCGCCAATCGGCCGGATGAAACTGCCCGCAAACACGACGGCGGTGACGAAATCGCCGGCCGTGACTTTGCTGATGCCGTATTCATCAAAGAAGAAAATGCCCAAGTAACCCGTCAGCCCCACAAATCCGCCGAATGACAAGCTGTAGAAGAAACAAAACAGCCATGCTTCTTTTCGCTGGAGGACTGCTCGGTATTCACGCAAGGAAATGGGCTTCACCGCTGTTGGACATTCACGCGCCAGCCAAGCGAACAAAAGGAAGACGACAACAAGCGGTACGAGCGCCAACCCGAACACCGCGTTCCAACCATACATCTCCGCCAGGCGCGGACCAAACAGCGTCGCCAGCACCGTCCCGCTGTTGCCGGCCCCGGCGATCCCCATGGCCAGCCCTTGATACTCTTTCGGATACCAGCGGCTCGCGAGCGGCAAGGCAACAGCGAAGCTGGCTCCGCCCACCCCTAATAAAAATCCGAGCGCATACACATCCGACATCTGATCTGCAAACCGCCAGCCCCACACAAGCGGCATAGCCGTCACCGCCATGCCAAGCAGACCGGCCCGCTTCCCGCCCCAGCGGTCTGCCAAAAGCCCCATCGGAATGCGAAGCAGCGCCCCGCCCAACACCGGAATGGCGACCATCAGCCCTTTTTCCGCCGGTGTGAGCGCAAACTGTTCAGCGACAAACACCCCGAGCGCACCAAGCAAGTTCCAAATCATGAAACTAATATCAAAATAGAGAAACGACGACAATAGCGTCGGCGCATGCCCGACGCGCCAAAACGATTTCCTCGCCATCTTCCCCCAACTCCCCCTTGGCACAGAATGTTCGTTATGCTAAAATGGAAATGAAAGCGATTTCTCCACCTACTTCCCGCCGTATTGCTGGGAAGTTTTTTTTCTTATGGCGCGTCTCGGTCCGCGCGCCCCGCTGGGGATGATTCCCCGCCGCGGACGGAAAAGAGAGCGCTTTTTCCGGCGAAATGAACCACACAAGTCAATTTCTCCCTAAATCGACCACTGGCCGCACCCGAGCTGCGCACCGCTTAAACGCCGGCATGCGGCAATGCGGATCGAGCTCATCGGATGTGACGTTGTTGATTTGCCCAAGGCCGCTCCAGTGGAACGGGACAAAAATCGTATCCTCGCGAATTTGGTCATTGTATCGGCTGCGGACGACCGCCGCACCGCGGCGCGTTTCAATGCGCACAAGCATCCCTGGGCCGATCCCGTATCGTTTGGCCGTCCTCGGGTGGATTTCCACGACCGCCTCCGGCTGCCGCGCCGAAAGCGCCGGGCTCCGCCGCGTTTGCGTTCCGCTCAAATAATGAGCAAGCACCCGTCCGGTCGTTAAATAAAGCGGATACCATTCATCCGTCTCCTCTTTCTCCGGCCGAAACGGCAAAACCGCAAACCGAGCCTTGCCGTCCGGATGAGCAAACCGTTCCGTAAACAACCGAGGAGTCCCAGGATGATGCGCATCGGGGCAAGGCCAGTAGACACGTTCGCGCCGAAGCCGCTCATACGTCACACCGTAATAATCTGCTTTGCCGCCGCGGCTCGCCAACCGCAGTTCGTTGAAAATCTCTTCGGCTGACGTGAACGGGAAGAAGCGGCCCTTGCCAAGCTTGTGCGCAATCGCGCATAAAATTTCCCAATCATGTTTCACCTCCCCAGGACGCTTCCGAGCCGCCGGCCGAAAGCACACCCGCCCTTCGACGTTCGTCACCGTGCCTTCGTCTTCCAAATACGACGAAACAGGCAGCACGAGATCGGCCAGCTCGGCTGTTTCGGACAAAAACATATCCGCAACGACAAGAAACTTCAGTTTTTGCATCGCTTTGGCCACAAACGCCGCATTCGGGCTCGAGACGACGGGGTTCGACCCCATGACCAACAGCCCGGTGATCTCGCCCGCATCGATCTTTTGCATCATTTCATACGCTGACACCCCCTTTCGCGGCAGCTCATCCGGCGCAACGCCCCATACGCTTGCGATATACCGCCGGTGTTGCGAATGCTCAATGCTTCGGTAGCCCGGCAGCTGATCGGCTTTTTGTCCATGCTCGCGCCCGCCCTGCCCGTTCCCTTGTCCGGTGATCGAGCCAAACCCAGAGCCAGGACGGCCGATGTTTCCGGTTGCCAGCACGACGTTGATCCACTGTCTGACCGCCGCATAGCCGTCCGTCTGCTGCTCCAAGCCGCGCGCCGTGAGCACGATCGCATCGGCCGCCTCCCCGTACTTTCGCGCCGCCAAGCGAATCTTCTCTTCCGGCACGTCAGTCAGCCGGACGATCTCATCCATCTCCACTGCTTCTATGTGCTGTTTCCATTCGGCAAACCCAACCGTCCGCTCGCGCACAAACGCTTCATCGATATATCCTTCGTCAAGCAGCACTTTCCCGATGCCGACGGCCAGCGCCGCATCCGTTCCGGGCTTGAGCGGCAGGTGCAGATCCGCCAACGCCGCCGTTTTCGTTTCCCGCGGATCCACCACGATGATAAAAGCGCCGTTCTTCTTCGCTTCATAAAAATACGACATCAACGTCGGCTGGCATTCGGCGACATTGGTCCCAGCCAAAATGATCGTCTGGGCGAGTGGAATGTCGGAGAGCGGATTCGTCAACCCGCGGTCAAGACCAAACGCGTCGTTCATCGCGGCCGCGGCCGCCGACATGCAAAAACGGCCGTTGTAGTCGATGTGCCGCGTCTTGAGCGCCACGCGGGCAAATTTCCCGAGCAAATACGCCTCCTCGTTCGTCAAGGATCCGCCGCCGTAAACAGCAAACGCATCGACTCCATCTTCCTTCTGAATGGAGATGATTCGTTCCGCGATCAGCGAAAGCGCCTCCTCCCAACGGACCCGCACAAACCGGCCGTCCACTTTCGCAAGCGGAACCAACAGCCGCTCGGGATGCAAAGCGTGCTGGTGGGCGTTCATCCCCTTTAAACAAAGGCGGCCGTTGGACGTCGGGTTGTCGGTCGGGACCGCCTTGTAGCGGCGCCGCTCTACAATCCGCTCCTCCACCAGCTGAAGCGTGCACTGGACGCTGCAAAACGGACATTGCGTCGCGGCAGCCGTTTCTGACGCCCGTTCTTTTTCCTTGGCGCGAAAGTAGCGCAGCAATTCGTTCGTCATCGCCATTCCCCCGCTTCCTACAGCTCGACATATACCAAGCCGTCTTTCACCGCCGCGCGGTACGTTTTGACACACCCTTCATCCGGCGCCTGTGCCTGACCGTCTCTTAAGCAAATTTTCCAATCATGAAGCGGACAAAACACATACTCGCCGCTGACAATGCCTTGCGACAGATCACCTCCTCTATGCGGACAGCGGTTTTCAACGGCAAATACTTGATCGTCACCCGTCCGGAACAACGCCAGCTCACGATTCCCGACCCGCACGCATTTTCCGAGCCGCTTCGGCAGCTGTTCCAATGTTCCCACTTCCACCTTCATCCTCTCTTCGTCCTCCCCCTGCATCGATGTCTGATCCTGTTTGGCCATTCCTTTACAAACTTTCATGAACAACAACGTAAAATCGTCGTTTCGCAAACGAAAACCTCGTTTCCGGCTGGACGATGGCCATCATTTCCCTCTCTTCGTTCCAGCATTGATCCTAACCCATGATCAATCCAGGCGGCGGAACATCAACTTTTTCCGCCCGCCGTCATCCCCCTTCATTCCACCGGCACCGGCTCTTTGTCGCCGATATCGCGGAACAACAGTTGCTGCAGTCTCTCGTTTTCGACGATGTCCCGCCACGGATCTGTTGTCGCGGAAAGAGCTTTGTGAAGCCGCTCAAGCAGCGCGCAGCGCGTTTCCACATCGAACAACACTTCGCGGATATGCTCAAGCCCGACGCGCTCGACCCATTTGGACGTCCGTTCCAAATAATGCGCGGACTCGCGGTAATATTGCAAAAAAGCACCGGTCATCTCGATCACTTCGTCTTCCGTCTTGACCGTGCAAAGCAAGTCAGCTGCACGCAAATGGGTGCCGCCGTTGCCGCCGACATAAATCTCCCATCCGCCCTCGACGCCGACGACGCCGACATCTTTAATGCCCGATTCCGCACAGTTGCGCGGGCAGGCGGAGACGGCCATTTTCACTTTATGCGGCGTTTTCAGCCGCTCAAATGTTTGTTCCATCCGAATGCCAAGCCCGGTCGAATCTTGCGTCCCAAAGCGGCAAAACTGCTTGCCGACGCACGTTTTCACCGTCCGAAGCGCCTTGGCGTAGGCGTAGCCTGACGGCATGCCGAGATCGGCCCAAATGCGCGGCAAATCTTCTTTTTTCACCCCAAGCAAGTCAATGCGCTGCCCGCCGGTGATCTTAATCATCGGCACGTTGTATTTTTCCGCGACATCAGCGATGTTCCGCAGCTGTTCGGCTGTCGTCACCCCGCCATATATGCGCGGGACAACGGAGTACGTGCCGTCGGCCTGGATGTTGGCGTGCAGCCGCTCATTGACAAACAAGGATTCCGCTTCTTCATCGTACTCGCCCGGATACAACATGCCCAGGTAATAATTGAGCGCCGGACGGCATTTGGAACAGCCTTCCTCGTTTTTCCATCCCAATACACTCATCACTTCTTTGACCGTCATCAGCCGTTTTTCTTTGATCGATGCAATCACTTCCTCACGGCTTAAGTCCGTGCAGCCGCAGATCGTTTCTTTCACCGCATACCGGTTCGCTTCTTCACCAAGCATATGCTCAAGCAGCTCGGCGACAAGCCCTTTGCATCCGCCGCACGAGCGAGACGCGTTCGTATAGTCGCGCACCTCGGCGACCGTCTTAAGCCCGTGTTCGGCAATCGCCTGACAAATCGCGCCTTTTGTCACCCCGTTGCAGCCGCAAACCACATCGGTGTCGGCCATCGCCGCCGCAAGGCTTCCCTTCCCGCCTAAAGCGGCTGGGGCAAACAGCGACAGCGAGAGCGCCTCAACCGAATCGCCGCGCTGGATCATATCGAACAGCTTTCGACCTTCGCTCGTATCGCCAAACAGCACCGCCCCAACGATTTTCCCTTGGCGAACGACGACTTTCTTGTACACCGAGCGTGCTTCGTCATACAGTTTGATCGACTCCGTCCCTTCGCCATCCATAAATTCACCAGCCGAGAACACGTCGACACCGGACACTTTCAGCTGAGTCGCAACGACCGATCCTTCATACGGCTTTCCTTTTCGGCCGCAAATCGCCTCTGCCAGCACTTTCCCCTGCTCATAAAGCGGAGCGACGAGCCCATACACAACACCGCGATGTTCCGCGCATTCACCGACCGCGTAAATGTGCGGCACGCTCGTTTCCAAGTAGTCATTGACAACGATCCCTCGATTCACTTCAATGCCGCTTCTCCGCGCTAAATCAACATTCGGACGAATACCGACCGCCATCACCACCAAGTCGGCGGCAATGGACGTACCGTCCTTAAACCGCACTCCTTCCACACGGCCGTTGCCGAACAATTCGGCCGTCTCCTTGCGAAGCAAAACGTTCATCCCTTGTTTCTCCAGCTCCCGCTGCAGCAGCTTGGAAGCGGTCGGATCAAGCTGGCGTTCCATCAAATAGTCGAAAATATGGATGACATCGACATCCATTCCTAAGTGAAGCAGGCCGCGCGCCGCCTCCAAGCCAAGCAAGCCGCCGCCAATGACCGCCGCTTTTTTGTACGTCTTCGCATATTCGATCATCCGCTCGCAATCTTGGATATCGCGAAACGCCGTCACCCCGGGCAAATCCGCCCCCGGCACCGGCAAGATAAACGGATTCGACCCTGTCGCGAAAATCAATTCATCGTATTCGACTACCCGCCCACGGTCGGTCCGAACAAGCCGCCGCTTGATGTCGACTTCCGTCACCGTTTCGCCGGCAAACAGCCGAATGCCGTTTCGTTCGTACCATTCCCAACTGTTCAACGTAATGTCATCAAGGCGCGTATCTCCTTGCAGCACCTTCGACAACAAAATGCGGTTATAATTCGGATGCGGTTCGCTGCCAAAAATCGTGATCTCAAACGCCTCGCGGTCAAATTTTAAAATCTCCTCGATGCAGCGAACCCCTGCCATGCCGTTGCCGATTAACACGAGTTTTCGTCTCACGTCGCCATCCCTCCATCTTCGTTGCCTTGTTTATCGTCATCGATGCAGCCAAAGCCAAATCGTCATCACCAACAGCTCCCATAATCCGACCGTTCTTGTTCGCATCACCCTCACAATTTCCCCTTTGCCTTGGCTGTGCCCATCATATCACGTCAAACATGAAGCATGCATTTTTTATGTGAGATTATATAACGCGATTTTAACAAAAAAACATATAAAAAATCAGATTAATATACGTATTTGTCGGAAATATGTAACTTTTTATAACATAAAAAAGCGACCTTCCGCTTGATGGAGCGGAGGCCGCTTCTTGTTGGAGGTTTGCTCGTTAAGGGGATCATCAGTGAATCGGACGGGATTCCAGCAGTTCATCGATGATGCGCGCGTAGTGGTCAATGCGCCGCTCCAGCTCCTCCATCTGCCGCTCAAGGCGGGTGACGTATTGACGGAAGGTCATCGGAGCGCCGAATCGCTGTTCGAGCCGCTCTTCGATTTTCTGCCGCTCGCCGTGGACAGAGACGAAGATGCGCATCTCGCGGCCGAACACTTCGCGGACGGTTTCACTGATGAGTTCGCCGTATCTTGTTTGCAGCCATTCACATTGAATGTCGTTGAGGCATTCGATGATGAGCCAATCGTCATCCACCGTCGCCGACGTCGAGGCAAACCACGTGTCAAACGACGGGCCGGGCAGCTTTTGCGCAAGCTTCGTTTTCACTTGCTCCCAAAGATGATGCTCCTTCACGCACTCACCCCCTTTCGTCTACTCGCCTGGCTGCCATACATGTTCGCGCAATTTCGCCCGAATGTCATCCGGAATCGGCTCGGGCCGCCGGGTGTCAAAATTGAAATTGACATACACCGCCCGCCCTTTGGCGCACACCACCCCGTTTTGGTGGATTTCTTCATAAATCGTGAGGCTTGTGTTGCCGATGCGTTCAATGCCGGTATACACGGTCACATCTTGCCCATAATACATTTGGTTGACATAATCGACTTCCATACGGATGATCACCATCCGCCAACGTTTGAATGACAAATCAGGCGTAAACAGCTTGAAAATTTCATGCCGCCCCGCTTCAAACCAAACGGGCACGGTCGTATTGTTAATATGGCCGACGCCGTCCGTCTCCGACACACGCGGCGTAATGACAGTCGTAAACATAAACGCTCTCCCTTCACAAGAACTGGAATCGTCTTTTGTCGAATTTAGGGGACTTATGTATATGAGTTCGCTCCACGATGTGGAAATTCCTGCTTCACCATCAAGAAAACGTGAAAAACGTCACCCCTTGAGCGGAAGGGGATCCAACCTGAGGAGCGAGACCCTATTTCCAACAGCCAAAGAAAAAACAGGAGCCTGAAGCAGCCCCTGTTTTTGTGTTCTCACTGGTTGTTCGGTTCCACGATCGCCCCGGCAAACGCCGCTTGGTAAATCGCGCGGATGTCGGCTTCCAAAAGCGGCATCGGACTGCGGGCGAGCAGCCGTTTTTGCTGGACGGCGTCCTTCGTCAGACTTTCTAACGCGCTTTCCGGAATGCCAAAACCGCCGAGCGTCTTCGGAATGCCGACATCGGCGACGAGGCGCTCGAGCTCCTCGACGCAGCGGCGCGACGCCTCCTCCTCTGATAAAAAGCTTGAGTTGCCGCCAAGGGCGTTTAACATGTCCGCCATTCGTTTCGTGCAGCTTTGGCGAATGTAGCCCATCACATACGGCAAGAGCACGGCGTTCGATTCACCATGGGCGATATGAAACTGCCCGCCGAGCGGATACGCGAGCGCATGCACGCCCGCCACGCCGGCGTTGAAAAACGCCAACCCAGCCAGGTAGCTGCCGTTCGCCATATCGATGCGCGCCTGTTGGTCCGCTCCATGTTCCACCGCCTTGCGCAATGAGCGGGCAATGAGGCGCATCGCCTGAAGCGCCAAGCCGTCCGACGTCGGGCTCGCATTGACCGACACGTACGCCTCGACCGCATGGGTGAGCGCATCGATCCCAGTCGCCGCCGTCACCCGCGGCGGGACGGAAACCGTAAGCTGCGGGTCGACGATCGCCACATCGGCCAGCAAGTAGTCATGCGTCACGACATCTTTCGTCGTGTCTAGCGACAAGACGGAGATGTTCGTCACCTCCGACCCGGTGCCTGATGTCGTCGGAATCAATATTTTCGGCAATCCTTTTTTCTCAAGCGTTCTCGTTCCCGTCAAGTTTAAATACTCGGCGACCGAACCTTCATGCACGGCCAACACAGCGGCCAGTTTCGCCAAATCCATCGCGCTGCCGCCGCCGACGCCGATGACAAGGTCAAACTCTCCGCCGCGGGCAAACGCCACCGCCTTTTCCCCCGTTTCAAGCGGCGGCTCCGGCACAACATCCGTATACACATGCACGCTGCATCCTGCTTGCCGGAGCGGGGACGTCACTTGCTCGACGAGGCCAATTTTTTCAAGCGCTGGATCGGTGATCACCAACACGTGTGTGCCCCCAAGCCTTTTCACTTCCGGAACTAACTGCGTAAGCGCCCCCCAGCCGACATAGCTGAGCGGCGGAAAGACGATGCGGGATGCGGTCATGGTTTTCTCTCCCCCTTATTCAACATTTTTTCGGAAGAATGAACGCGTTTTCTTTCCATCCGCATAACCAAACTCCTATGCTCGCCAAGCTTCCTCGAGCTCCCTCTTCAGCTCTTCGACAAGCTCCGCCGCCGGAAGCTCCCGCGCCAGCCGATATCCCGTCCCGGCCCAAAGCGACATTCCCTCCGGGTCGCCCGCCTTGGCGGCTGCAGCTCGCAGCGGTTTTGTCATATGGTGCACATGCGGATACGCCGCCGGCGCCATGGCGCGATACTCCGCCATAAACCGGTTCACAAGCCCGCGCGCCGGCCGGCCGGTAAACGCCCTCGTCACGGCCGTCTCCACAAACCGCGGATCGGCAAGCGCCTGTTTATGAAGCGGGTGCGCCCCGCTTTCCGGACAGCGCAAAAACGCCGTCCCGAGCTGCACCGCGCTCGCCCCGGCTTTAAGCGCCGCCGCAATGCCGCGCCCATCCATGATCCCGCCCGCCGCCGCGAGCGGAACCCGGACCGCCGCCCGCACTCGGGCCAGCAGCGGAAACAACTCAAGCGCCTCATCTTGTTCCGGATCGTTGCCAAACGACGCCCGATGCCCGCCCGCTTCCTCCCCTTGCACACAAAGCGCATTCGCCCCAGCTTCGGCTGCCATTTCAGCTTCCTCCACCGCCGTGACCGTCACGATCACAAACGATCCCGCCTTTTGCAAGGCAGCGATCACTTCTTTGTCCGGGCAACCAAATGTAAAGCTCACAACCGGCACTCGCTCCTGAAGAAGCACATCAAGCTTCGCCGCCCAGTCGTCGTCCTCCCATTTCGGCTCGCCGACTGACGCCCCAAACCGCTCCGCCTCCGCCGCCAGTGCTACACGGTACCGTTCGACCGCCTCCTCATCCACTGTTTTGTCCCCCGGCACAAACACATTTACCCCAAACGGCCGATCCGTCAACGTCCGCAGCTCGTGAATTTCCTTCCTCATGGCCTCCGCTGTCTTGTACCCGCCAGCCAAAAACCCAAGCCCTCCGGCGTTCGACACCGCCGCGGCCAGCGCGGGCGTCGACACTCCGCCTGCCATCGGCGCTTGAATGATCGGGATGGGAAGTGTAGAGAACATGTGTATCTCCCTTCTTTCAGCTAAAACCGTTTTGCCCCTCTCCTATTTTTTCGCGCTTTGTGCAGGGATTTCCTGCCCCTTGGCAAACGAATCTTTGCGTCTGACGATGCCAGCAGCTACCCGGCCAGCATAGTCCGTTTCACACCTCAAATACTATTATCAAAAAACAGATGTTATCCGCTATCAAAAAAACAGATGTTATCCGCGGTTCGATCAATAGACGGACACGAACCATATCCAATCGCTGTTCCCCGGCGTCCAACAAACGGGCTGCTTGTTTGTGCATTGGTCGCTTTATTCAACATCTTTTAACAAACGGCTGGCCACTTCGATAAACATTTTGCCGTCCTCAAACGAAAAATAGCGCATGCTGTTTTCATGGACAAGTTCTTCGATTTTTGCCCATGTCTCCGTATCGCTGCGATGATGGATGCGTTCGAGTTTCTCTACTTCCAACTTCAAGGCACGAACCACCCATTTCGGCTCATCCGCTAGAAATTGCAACAGCTGTTCTTCCAATTCAGCATTATAAAACGTCTGATTGTAATACGAGTCAAAGAAATATTGAAGATGTTCAAATTCTTTTCGAATGTCCATGTTTCGCTTCCCCCTTTTCAGTTCTTCTTTCAACAAGCATGGCGTGTTATCCTGCCCCGTGGCCTGATCAAACAAAAAACTCCCCAAACCATCCACTGGTTTAGGGAGTTTGTCGTCACGGCCGAAACACCTTTAACCGTTTCGCCAGTTCTTTCGTACGCGGATATACATCGCGATAAATCGCAAACAGCTCTTTGTATCGGGCGACCGCATCCGGCCGCGGTTCGACGACGGATTCGACTTGTTTGAACGCATCCGCGCATTGCTTGAGCGAATCGAACCAACCGACGCCGCACGCGGCGATCATCGCAGCGCCGAGCCCCGGTCCTTGTTCGTTTTTCAGCTTCTCCACCGGGAGACCGAAAATATCGGCTTGGATTTGCAGCCACTCGGCGCTTTTTGCTCCGCCGCCGATCGAGACGACCGAGTCGATCGTTTTGCCGCTCGCTTTGATGATCTCCACCGACTCGTTGAGCGAGAACGTAATCCCTTCCATGACCGCGCGGGCGAAATCCCATTTCGTCTGCCGCGAGTCGATGCCGATAAACGACCCGCGAACATCGGCATCGGCATAAGGCGTCCGCTCGCCGACAAGATATGGCGTAAACAACAAGCCGTTCGCGCCGATCGGCGACTCGGAGGCGCGCTTGACGATCTCGGCAAACGGCACGTCTTCCGCAAACGTCCGCTTCCACCAGTCAAAGCTGTAGCCCGCCGCCAGCGTCACTCCCATGATATAGTAGGCATCCGGCTCGGCGTGGTTGAAGTAATGCACTTTTCCAGCGAAATCTTTTTCCCCGCTTTGTTCATAGGCCAGCACGACGCCTGACGTGCCGATGCTCGACATCATGCGCCCTTCCGCCAAAATGCCCGCGCCAACCGCACCGCACGCATTGTCGGCCCCACCGGCGAACACTTTCACCGATGACGGCAGCCCGGTCTGCTCGGCAATCTCCGGGCGCAGCGTCCCGACGAACGCCGTCGCTTCAACAAGCGGCGGACAAAGCGAAAGATCGACGCCGACCGCACGGGCAATCGCCTCGCTCCACGTTTTCGTTTCAATATCCAACAGCAGCGTCCCCGCCGCATCCGATACATCCATCGCCATGTGCCCGGTCAAGCGGAAGCGGACATAATCTTTCGGCAACAAAAACACCCGCGCCCGCTCGTACAGTTCGGGTTCATGGTTTTTCACCCACAGAAGTTTCGGCAGCGTAAACCCTTCCAGCGCCTCATTTTTGGCAATGGAAAGCAGCTGGTCGCGGCCGACCTTTTCTTCAATTTCCCGACACTCTTCCGTCGTTCGCGTATCATTCCACAAAATCGCGTTGCGCACGACATTCCCGTCGCCGTCAAGCAACACCAGCCCATGCATCTGTCCGGAAAAACTAATCCCCGCGATCGACTCGGGGGAAACGCCCGCCGTCTCCCAGACGCGGCGGAGCGCGACGATCGTTTTTTCCACCCAATCGTCCGGGCGCTGCTCGCTATAACCGGAATGCGGCTGGTAAAGGGGATAGGACTCGGTCCATTCCCCTCTCACCACGCCGTGTCGGTCGACAAGCAGCACTTTGACGGCACTCGTTCCTAAATCGACGCCAATGACGTATTCCATCCTCATCCCTCTTTCACGAACGGGATGCGCTCGGCACGCTGACTTCCAACAAATATTGGTTGAGCAGCGTTTTCAAGCGCTCAAGACGACCGGACGCATTGCGAATGTCGCCGAGCTGCAAGGCATACTCCTCAAGCTTTTTGAAGTCCGCCGTCCCTTCGACGATCTCGCGGCCGATGCCTTCCGTATAGCTTTTGTACCGCTCTTCGATGAACTGTTCAAACACGCGGTCTTCCAGCAAGCGATGAGCGACTTTCAAGCCGATCGCAAAGCTGTCCATCCCGGCGATATGGGCGTAGAACAAGTCTTCCGGTTCAAACGAACCTCTCCGCACTTTCGCGTCAAAGTTCAAGCCGCCGCGCCCAAGGCCGCCGTTTTGCAAAATTTCGTACATCGCCAAGGTCGTCGCATACAAGTCGGTCGGGAATTCGTCCGTATCCCAGCCAAGCAGCGTATCGCCTTGGTTGGCATCGACCGAGCCCAACATGCCGTGAATGCGGGCGACGCGCAGCTCATGTTCAAACGTATGGCCCGCCAACGTCGCATGGTTCGCTTCGATGTTGAATTTGAAGTAATCCTTGAGCCCGTACGTTTGCAAGAACGCCAACGCCGTCGCGACATCAAAATCGTATTGGTGCTTCGTCGGCTCTTTCGGCTTCGGCTCGATCAAAAACTGGCCGTCAAAGCCGATTTCTTTCGCATAGTCGACCGCCATGTGCAAGAAGCGAGCCAAATTGTCAAGCTCCAGCTTCATGTCCGTGTTCAGCAGCGTCTCATAACCTTCCCGGCCGCCCCAAAACACGTAGTTTTCCGCTCCGAGCCGTTTGGCGATCTCCAACCCTTTTTTCACTTTCGCCGCCGCATAGGCGAACACATCGGCATTGCATGACGTTGCCGCCCCGTGAACGAAGCGTGGATGGCTGAACAAGTTCGCCGTATTCCACAGCAGTTTCGTTTTGCTTGTTTTCATGTACTCTTCAATCATATCTACGATTTCATCCAAGTTTTTGTACGTCTCGCTGAGCGTTTCCCCTTCCGGCGCGATGTCGACGTCATGGAAGCAAAAAAACGGAACGTTCAGCTTTTCAAACAGTTCAAACGCCGCCTCCACGCGCGCCTTCGCCAAATCCATCCCGCTGTATTTGTCCCACGGGCGAATCATATTGCCGACGCCAAACGGATCCGATCCATCCCCCGTGAACGTATGCCAATAGGCGACCGAAAAGCGCAAATGCTCCTCCATTGTTTTGTCGCCGACTTTTTCTTCTGGATTATAAAACTTAAACGCCAACGGATTGCGCGACTCTGGTCCTTCATATGGAATGGTGCCGATATTCGGGAAATACGCCATGTCCAAGTCCTCCTTAAATAAGCGAGAATGATTTGTTTCAGTTTTATTATAACGCTTTCATGATTGTTTGTCTATCATATAAACAAAGTATTCTATAATTCTTTGTACAAAAAATAGTCAAAATCCGCATAGTTGTTTTGCCCCGAACCGTCCCGACAATGCATGCCCACAAACGCCCCGGTAAACGCAGCCCGGCTTTTGATATAGTCATCCGACAGTTTATATGATTCAAACGTGACAGGAAGATCAATCCAATTCATTCCATCGAAAGAATAAGAGTATTTGTACGTTGTCGCTTGCACGGTTACCCGTAAATACACATACTCAACGTCATCAGGAACGACAATCTCCCGTCCCCGCAACGGTTGATCAACCACGAGATGGTCGCATGTCATCAATTCAAGAATCCGTCCTTTTTCCTCATGCCATGTGATTTGAAGCGTCGTCCAGTTTTGCGTATTGTAATAGTTTACTAGACCAGCCGATTGCTGAAAGGTTGTGGGGCGAAAGGACACTTTCGTCTCGGCAACAAAATGAAAGTGCTGCCATCGTCTGGCGACAAACGCCTGTGTAAACCGGGAAGTAAGCGACTCTCTTCCGTACAGCCGCAAATGTCCCGGACGAGCCTTTAAGGTAGCGATGTCTTCCCCTAAAGGAATTCGTAATGTTTGAAAATGGTGATTTAATGTATCACCATCAAAATCATCTTTTTCATCGTAATCTTTTTCCCACGGAACTTCCTCAACGTTCGGCCCGTCGATTTCTAACGAAGGCCCGTTTCCTCCGACCACATAGGGCCATCCATCTTTCCATTCAAGCCGCTGAATCGCTGTTTCACGTCCGAGCGGGCAATAGCCGCGGTGTTCCAGCAACGGCTGTCCCTTCCTTGGCAGCGGCCGACCAGTTAAATGAACAAGAAACCATTCATCCGTATGAGTATGGACAATCGACGCATGGCCAGCCTTTTGCAGCGGATTGCGCGGGTAAGGCCAAGACGTAATCAGCGGATTGTCGGGATGCACCTCATACGGACCATAGAGAGCGCGCGAACGGGCAATCGTCGCCGCATGGTTGTATCGCGTTCCCCCTTCCGCCGTCAATAAATAATAATAACCATTGATTTTATACAAATGCGGCCCTTCTGTAATTCTTAAGTCCGTTCCTTTGAAAATAATTTTCGGCTCACCAACCAATTTTTTCTGTTCCACACTGTATTCTTGAAGCACAATCCCGTAAAACGGATGATGGCCGACCCGATGATCCCAATACATGTTCACCAAGTATTTTTTTCCATCCTCATCGTGAAAGAGAGACGGATCAAATCCAGAGCTATTTAAATAAATCGGATCCGACCATTCACCATCGATCGTGTCGCACGTCACAAGATAGTTATGGCCATCTTTCCACTGTCCTTCAACGACTTTCACATCTGTATAAATAAGCCAGAATTTCCCATCGCTATACGACAAGTGCGGAGCCCAAATTCCTCCAGAATCCGGATTTCCTATCATATTCAATTGACTTAACCGGTTTAACGGGCGCGCTACTAAACGCCAATTTTTTAAATCTTTCGAATGGTAAATTCTCACCCCCGGGAACCATTCGAACGTCGAAACGGCAATGTAATAGTCGTCTCCCGCTCGGCAAATGGACGGGTCGGGATGAAATCCGGTTAAAATGGGGTTTTTGATTTTCAACACTTTCTCTCCCCTCTCTTTTCCTGCCTTTCTGCTTTCAATGAGAGAACCTGGTACCGCTTTCCGCTTGTGAACATCACATGTCTAGCAACAGCCATTTTCAGCCTAAACGAAGAATCGACGTTTTGGCGAATCCCGCTGTTCAGCGAACTAGCGCTGTGTTCCGCGGCCTTCTAGGAAACCGGTGATTTAAGGGAAAATACGGCTGTCCAGCATGGTTTCCGAAATGGAAAAACCTTGTTACACCATCCATTTATTCCTTTTGATTTCCAACAAGTCGAGCGAATCTGTTGTTTTTCATCTCCCTTCTAGCCGAAACATTGACTGATTAGATTTATTCCCCCTTCACTCCTCCCAGTGTCAATCCTTTAATAAAGTATTTTTGTAAAAACGGATAGACAAGGATGATCGGAACACTGGCGATAATGGTCATTGTGGCCCGAATGGACGATGGAGTGACAGTATTAGCATCCGCATGAGCATTCGCAAATGCATCAGCCGCTGTTTTTCCAGACATCGTTGCATTCGTGTTTTGCAAAATCTTCATTAATTCATATTGCAAGGTGCTTAAATTGGGGTTGGAAGAATTATAGAGAAAAACATCGAACCAAGAGTTCCATTGATACACGGCCACAAACAAGGAAACTGTAGCCAACACAGGCAAGGAAAGGGGCAATACAATCTGAAGAAATATCCGAAATTCCCCTGCTCCGTCAATCCGTGCCGATTCGATCAGACTGTTCGGCAGACCTTCAATAAACGAACGAATCACAATCAAATTAAAGACCCCAATGATGCCTGGGATAATATATACCCAAAACGTTCCAATTAAGTGGAGATCCCTCATCAGCAAATAGGTAGGAATTAACCCCCCATTAAAATACATGGTCAAGATAAAAGCAATCGTGACAAACTTACGAAAAACAAATTCCGGCCGGCTGATGACATAAGCCACCATCGCTGTACAGAAAACAGAAATGGCGGTGCCTAAGACGGTTCTTAAAACCGAAATGAGTAACGCATTAAGCAGCGTATTTTCCTTTAACACATATTCGTAGTTGTAAAGTGTAAACTCCCGAGGCCAAAGATAAATCCCCCCACGAATCGCGTCATTGGCATCGTTTAAAGAAATGGCCAACGTATTCAACATCGGATAAAGCATAACGACACAAAGAACGAGCATCAAGCTATAGTTGCAAACATCAAAAACCATATCTCCCCATGACGTATAACGCATCCTCCATCTTTTCACTATCTGCTTCAATCTCCTTTCCCCCTAACGAAATCGTCTTCTTAAAACAATCTAGCCTGCCCCAAACGTTTAGCAATATAATTTGCGCTAAACAGAAAGATAAAACTGACAACGGTTTTAAAAATCCCAGCAGCGGTAGCTAAAGCAAAATTCCCCATGGCGATGCCATACTTCAGCACAAAAATGTCAAGGTTTTCCGAATAATCGAGGTTCATCGGATTCCCTAACAAATATTGGGGTTCAAACCCGGTCTCCAAAATATTCCCTAAATTCATAATCAACAAAATGACAATCGTAGGCTTTAAAGAAGGAAGTGTAATATAAAAAATGCGTTGCAAGCGAGAAGCTCCGTCGATTTCCGCCGCCTCATACTGTTCTGGATCAATCATGGCGATCGCCGCTAAATAAATAATGGTGTTCCACCCTAGGTTTTTCCACACTTCTGAGGCGCCAATGATTCCCCAGAAATACTCTCCAACCCCTAGCCATAAAATCGGTTCGTCAATAACATGCAATTTTTGCAAAACAATGTTGACAATGCCATTTTCTAATGACAAAGCGTAGGAAATGATGCTCGCCGCAACGACCCACGATAAAAAGTGCGGCATATAGCTAATCGTTTGAACAATTCGCTTAAATTTTCCATTGCGCAACTCATTTAATAAAATCGCTAACGTAATAGCCGTCACAAATCCGAGAACGAGGTTGATGATGCTCATCGCTAACGTATTCCGCAACACTCGAAAAAAGGCCTCATCTTGAAAAAGAAAACGAAAGTGCTTCCATCCGACCCATTCTTGTTCACTGAACGGCAAGCCGGGGCGATAATCTTGGAAAGCGATGGTCCACCCCCACAGCGGCAAATATTTAAAAATAAATAACCAAATCAAAAACGGAAAGCTCATCAAAATCAATGTTTTTTGCTGCACTATTTTTTTCCAGATGTTTTTCCGTTTAGATAAGTGGGATTCCACTGCAGCGGGAGCCGGTGTGATAGTTTTTATATGCTTTTCAATCTCCACTTTTCCTTCCTCCCTCTAGAAATGTTGATGTATCAAGGCTTTGCGGCCTCTCAGGGGTGTCCAAAAAATATTTTTCGACAAAATCCCTTACATCCTTTTTCAGTTTTGTGGATATCTTACAGACCTAGGGTGCGCTTCGCGGTCACGGATGGGTATATTTTCCTCCTTTTTCAGAAAAGAAGGGCACGGCCAACTATATATTCACAGCCGACCGGCCCAGACGGATCCACTTTTCTCTCATTTCTTACTTTGTTCAACTTTCATTTTTACATATTTTGTGATTTCATCTTCAAATGCTTTAATATCCAATTTATTGTATTCCTTCACATATTCCTTCCAGTTTTTCTCGAACTTGCTTGGCGGATCAAGCACCAATTTTGGGAAATACTTTCTCTGTAAATCTTGTTTCTTTTGCTGATAAATTTGAGCCGGAGAACCTTGTTTGATGGGCGCACTCCACGCCGGATACCAAGGCCGCTCATCCGGTTTGGCAAATAAATCAGAAAATACTTTTGCCCCATAGGCCGCTAAGATTTTCTTATCCCCTTCTGTATAGCTAGCTTGGGCAACTTCCGGCTGCCGGCGCGGCTCCCACGCATTTCCATCCGAGAACACCCCGTTGCCGCGCGGCCAATACCACTCAAAATACGAGAAGCCAAACTGTTCACGGAACTGTTCATCGGACGTCTTCTTGATTTGTTCTGGTGTTCGATAGAAACGCCCTTTCTCATCCACTTCATACGTTTCCCCTTTGATTCCCCATGTCATCAGCTTCTGATTTTCTTCTTTCGCCATATTATCGAAATATTTGATGATGCGAACAGGATCTTTGGCGCTGACTGTAATCCCGATACCGCGATTCGATGCGAAAGACGGCGGATCAATATATTGATCCTTGATATTTTTGTCAAAAACGATTGGCAACGGCATGTAACGCAAGTCATCATTTCCTGCCTGCAGCAATGAGTTCAGTGCTTGGTTGACTTGCCATCCGTAATCAAAAAATCCTAACACACGACCAGAGGCAATTTTTGCCAAATATTCATCATAATTTGAAACAAACGCTTCCTTATCGAACAACCCAGCCGCATTGATCTCATTGAGCTTTTTCAGCCACCGTTTCGTATATTCCCCATTTCCATATACCTTAGCCTCATGCGTTTTCATGTCGACAATAACTTCACCGTCATTCGGATATCCAGCCAAATGAGCAGGAGGGTTAGAAATGACGAAAAACCGCCAGTCATAAGTTAAAGCAGTAAAGCCAATCGTTGGTTTCCCATCTGTTTCCGGATGCTTCTCCTTATACTTGGCAATCAAGTCAAAGTATTCGTCCAATGTTTTAATCTTCGGATAGCCAAATTCTTTAAGCACCCGGCGTTGAATCCAAAACGCTCCTTGATCAATGTCAGGATTCGGAATATATCCGTGATTAACTCCAAACGGCAGGAAATAAATCTTGCCGTCTTCAGCCTTTAATTGTTCCAAATAAGGACCATATAATTTCTTTAAGTTAGGAGCGTACTTATCAATCAGATCGTTCAAAGGAATAAATGCCTTAGCATCGAGAACCTTGTCGATTGCAGTATCCGGAACCAATACGTCAGGATATTGCCCGCTGGCAATCATAGTACCAATTTTCGTGTTAATATCCCCCACCAAAAATTCCATTTTGACGTTAACCCCAGTTTGCTCTTCAAATATTTTCCCGATTTTAGTTTGATTGGCTTCGATGTTCTTCTTTGATGTTCCAGCGTTAAAATACGTGAAAGTAAATGGCTTCTTATCATCAGCTGATGAGGGATTTCCCTTATTGTCCACACTTGCGCTTTCTTTACAGCCCACTAATGCTACGATCATCATTAGGCAAAGAAAGACGATTCCCCACGTTTTTTTTCGCGCTGTTTTCACTCCTCTCCCCCCTTTAATCATCAGTTGTCCATTGCCCATTATCTCGCCCCCTTTCTTGTAATCGCTTCCATTGTAACATCGCTTTTCTTTTTTCTTAACCTAACAAACTTAAGGCGATATTTAAAAAAGTTAAGATATGGAACGATGGCGGTAGCAATCAACAAGTTCCGATGAACAAAAAGGTGTCTCGTTTTGTTTTCGAGATACCTACTTCACATCATGGATTGGGAGAGAGAGAAACACAACGAATCCACGGTTATTGTACATTTGGAACGTAAAATGCTCACCGTAATACATTTTAAGGCGATAGTAGACGTTTCTAACACCTACGTGCTCAGTAATCCCCTCCTCTTCATTGAGAGAACGCCAGAGTTGCAGCAATTGCTGCTCATTCATGCCCGGGCCGTTATCGCGAATCGTAAACGTCAACCACGGTCCTTCTGCACGCACTTGTATATCAATGTTTCCTTTTCCTGCTTTGGACTCCACCCCATGTTTACATGCATTTTCAACAAACGGGAGGATGATCATATTCGGAATCGTATGTTCTAAGACAGACTCATCGATATCGATCCTATACTGAAGCTTATCCCCAAATCGATAGCGCTGGATGGAAAGCAGCCGGGAAACAATATCCATTTCCTCCCGCACTTTGACCCAGTCACTTCCCCATGAAATGGATTTCCGCAAAATTCTTGCCATATGTTCGATCATTTCAGCAGTTTCATCTTCATGTTTCATGAGGCTTCTCATTCGAATCGTTTCGAGCACATTGAAAAGGAAGTGAGGATTCATTTGACTTTGCAAGGCATTTAATTGAGCCTGCTTTTTTTGCAGTTCCATTTCTTTCTTTTGGATGTTAGCCATATAAACATCTTGAATGAGCCGCTTGATCGTTAATGACATACGGTTAAACGCCTTAGCCAATTGCCCGATTTCATCATCATAAAGTTCCGAATGGATCGTTTCAAATTTCCCCCTCTCCACCTTTTTCATGTAACTCAAAATATTGACGATTCTTGCGTGCAATGGTTTAGAGACAAGAAAAAGAATGATGGTAGGAACAACGAAATTCACAAAAGCGATCGAAAAGATAAAAGCCATGAAATAACGAGTGTTGTTCACCAGTTTTTCCTCGGAAACGACGCCAACAATGCTCCAGCCATGGAGGTAATGAGCCGTTTTATAACGGTGGGATATAACTATGCGTCCCTTCTCGGTCCGGGCAGGTGGCTTCCCCTTATTATGAACGTTGTTTTGCACACGAGTCGAATATTGAATGTTTCCTTGACGATCAACAACATAAATCTCTCCAGGAAATGCCCTAGTGCGAAGCAGATGATCGATAGCCATCGGTTCTAATTCAATTCGAACCATCCTGTTTGTCTTATTATAAAAGGAGAAATAATCCAACTTTCGGACAATACTAAGCGAACGCTCGGTGCGAACTAGGACAGGAAATGAACGTATGTCCCTGTACCATCCGGCTTGTTGGAGCTGAGGAGTAATGGGCTGAACGGAACCAGAAAAGATAACAGTCGAATTGTCGGTAAAAAAAACGATGGAACGAATGAAAGGATGCATATAACGATACTTGTTAAATTCAGGAAATACATCATGATAATGCTGGACGTACTCCGCATCCGAAGTATACTGTCGATCAAGCATTTCGTTAATTCGGCTGTCCGTATATAACAAAGAGGAAATGCCAACAACTTGATCGATTCCTTGCTCAAAATCTTTTGCCAATTGTTCTATTACTAATGAGGCATCGTGCAGTTTCTGTGTTCTTACTTGATTCGTCACCACATAATAAAACAATCCGTTCGTGACGGTAGTGGGAATCAACACAGCAAACAAATAAAGAAAAGTCAGTTTATTTTTTAGCCTCATATGATGGAATGACTCAAGCCATTTTCTATAATATGGAATGTGTTGACTTCTTTCGGTATTCCGAAGGTGTAAGCCCTTCCATTTTTTCGAATTGTGTAACAAAGTAATCCACGCTCCCAAATCCTACTTTCTCCGCCACTTCATAGATGCGCAAATTCGTCGTCCGCAGAAGCTTCTTTGCCTGCCCAATGCGCAGCTGCAACAAAAACTCTTTAAAATAGAAACCATATGTTTTTTTGAACAGTTGACCTAAATAAACGGGGTTCATATAAAATTGTTTAGCAATGCTTTTTAGGCTGATATTTTCCGTATAATGCTCCTCAATATATCTCTTTATTTTATGAATTTCACATAGTGAAAGCGGCTTCCTTTGTTCTTCCACTACCCAGCAACATTCCACCGCAAAATCCATCACCCTTTTCCTCAATTCTTCCAAACGGAAAGGATAGTCTTGACATTCTAGCACTCGGGGCAAAGTCGTCAGTTGTTCCTCACACGCTCCTGCTCGTTTGACGAGCTGAAGCGCTTTCTGTACGAAATAAAGAATAAACGTCTGCACAGCCTCAGCGGACAAGCGGCGAACACGAAACTGGACGAACAGATCTTTTATGGCGGTCATCAGCTGCTCCAGCCGCGCCTCTTCTATATACTCCACCAATGTTTGGCATTGTCCATCATCAACGCTGGGATAAGAAAGCGTGATTTCTTTTACCTGTTCATAAAAAACGATTCTCTCGTCGTTGACGTATTTATAACGCAACGCTTCACCTGCTTCCCGAATCCGTTCTTGAAGACAATCAGCAGGCGACGAAAAAGCGCTAACATAAATCGTCACATCAAGAGGTACGTTCACGAGTTGCTCAGAGAACCGGTATAGATTATGACGTATCTCCTCTTCGCCCTCCCCAATAAATAACAGCCCATATCGCTGCCTTCCGTGCTCATAGATTGGGAAATGAATCGGCTGTTTGACAACGCGATGATAAATCTCCTTAATTTTAGTTTTGTAGGCGGCATCGGCAGCTAGATGAACCATATCGGCCTTGCTGTTGATCTCGATGATCGCATAACCCGAAAGTATAGATGAAGAGACTCCCCAATCTCCCATTTCCCTGAGACTTGTCCCCTTTTTTCCTGTCACCCATTCATAAAACAAAAACTCAGCTTGCTGCTTCTTTCTCGTTTCCTTCTCCTGATTCAATACTTCCGCTATTCTTGATAACGACTGTTCAAACTCTCTTTTATCAATCGGTTTTAATAAAAAGTCGCAAACCCCATATTTAATCGATTGCTGCGCGTAGAAAAAGTCATTGTATCCGCTGACTACAATAAACTTCGTTCCTGTTTGTCCGCTTCGGGATACCCTCTGAATCAATTCAAGCCCATCAATTCCTGGCATCCGAATATCCGTCACGATAAGGTCGGGACGCAACCTGGCTACCTCACGGAGCGCCTGCTCTCCATTATCCGCCTCCCCACAAATTCGATATCCGCATCCTTCCCAATCAATCAACGTTTTCATGCCTTCCCGCACAAACATTTCATCATCGACTAACATGACTTTATGCATCCCGATCCCCCCTTTTTCCTTCCAAACGATAGTCCTTGCTTTTTTAGAAACATGTCTGTTCCTTCAAGCAGCTGGGTGTTATTTCATTTCCCCCAATCAAAGCCAATCGCCTTCAAAAACGCTCTTGCTAGAATCATATGTCCCGCAACAGACGGATGAACGCGATCCCAAGCCAATGCCGCCGGATAAAGAGTCTTTAATACCTCGTTAAAAGCAGCCTGGGTATCAACGAATATACTGTTTGTCTCTTCGGCAATTTGTTTGACAACGAGACCGTACTCGTCCATGGTCCGGCGCATCGGATCGTGCTCATTCCCTTCGATATAAAACGGGGTCATAAGGATGATTCCCGTAACGTGCGGCTTCGTCTCCATCACAAGGCTGCGGAGCGTTTCTTCGTACTCATCCACGTACACATGTTTTTCTTTAATGAATGGTAAATCGTACTGCCGCCAAACATCGTTAATCCCAATCATGATTGATACCCAGTCCGGCTTTTGGGCAATCACATCCTCCTGCCATCTTGCTTTCAAATCCCGAACCGTATTGCCGCTGATTCCTTTATTGACAACCCGAATCCCAAGTTCCGGATAAACGGCTTGCAAAAGACCGTTGACATAGGATACATATCCTGTGCCTAACGCGCCGAATAATCCCTCCCCCTCTGGCTTGGCGCGATCGCAGTCCGTTATCGAGTCGCCAATAAACAACAGCTTCTGCCCTTTGCCAAGGATCATGTTTCTTTCCTCCTTCAATGATTACAAAAAATGAAAAATTGGTTTTTCCGAGAGAAAATACACAGGAATGGCCGGAAACATGGCCCTTAGCTTCTCAGCCAAGTATCTCATACCGGGCTCCTCACTTTCTGCATGCCCTAACACTACCAATACGTGTTGCCTCCCTTGCTGTACGGCGTCTCGAACGTATTCCGGCGTTTCCCATTCAGGTCCTTCCCCATAAATGATGGCATCAAGCTTCTCTTTTTCAAACAACGGAATCGCCAAAGATCCGTGGCCACGATAGCCGGCCAGCAGCGCGACACGCGTACATAAGGCCGAGACATCCCCCGCAACCCTTATGAATGAAATGCCTAATCTTTCCTTTATTGTGCTGACCATCTCCGTAGCCGCCATCCTAGGGATTGTCAAAATTGCAGCAGTCGGTTCGTATTTAGAAACATACGACTCCCACCCCAAAGCACGGACTAAACCATCCACAATCCCGTCAGGCTGGTAGCGATGCCAATAGTCATGAAAACGATAAATGGCAATGCCTGATTCACGGATTAGGCGAACTTTTTCTTGATACACCGGGTCGTTTTTTACCGTTTCATCATGGTCAACGTGACTATAAAACAACCCTTCATGAGTAATGAGAAGATTGGCCCCCATTCGGACAGCTTGCTCAATGACGCGATACGTAGGCATGAAACTGACGGCGATCCCCCTCACCTCCGTGCCCGGATCCCCATATTTAAGCGTATCTACTGTAGAGGAAAGGCGCTCTGCACCGGCTGTCAATCGTTCCATCACCGTTTGAACCGTAACAGTCATCGCTTTATTCCTTTCTGAAATTTGAATTCCTTCAATCGCTTCAGTCCACTAAGTATGTTTATCCTTTAAACTAATTTTATAAAGAATCTTTTAAATTTTCAAGAGTCCTCCCGCTCTAGGCAGGACATCAATCCTTATCTTGCCAGAATTCATCCTTCCACACCCATCGACGTCATGGTTCATGTTCCTCTTCCTTCAAAGGTTGGTAGCTGAATAAGCCCTCCTCCGTCTTGACTCCTTTCTGAAAAACCGTCCTAGTAGATCCCGCTCCTTCTCCTTGGCATGAAGCGGCGGATCAACAGAGCGGATTTACCCGGACATGAAAATGGCCGCTTCTGTTTTGCCAATAATAAAAAAACTTAGTATATTTAATTGATAAACCAAGTTGGTGTTGTTAAAATAAAATCAGGTCAACCTCTCAACAACCATCGGTCTTCTCGCGCAATCCGGCATCTGTCTCGCAAAGTTGACCACTACAAAGAAAGGAAGTGGTAAGCGCTTTCTATTGTTCATGTCGTTTTGCGATGAATACTATAGAAAAAGTTAAGGAGGAGACCTGATCGTGTGGAAACAATCACGGAAAGCGATGATCGTTGGATTCTCGTTTATGCTGCTGCTTCCTTTAGGGATGACGAATGCATTGGCAAAAACGGAACCAGCGTACGCTAAAAAGCCGCGAATCAGCGCATTGCACGCCCCTCAATTGGATCAGCGCTACAAAGATTCCTTCACTATTGGGGCGGCCGTTGAACCTTATCAGTTGCAAAACGAAAAAGACGTCCAAATGCTGAAACGCCATTTTAACAGCATTGTCGCTGAGAACGTTATGAAACCGATCAACATCCAACCCGAAGAAGGAAAATTCAATTTTGCTGAGGCGGATCAAATCGTCCGATTTGCTAAAAAACATCATATGGATATTCGTTTCCATACACTCGTTTGGCACAGCCAAGTACCTCAATGGTTCTTTCTTGACAAGGAAGGCAAGCCGATGGTCAATGAAACGGATCCGGCAAAGCGCGAACAAAATAAACAGCTGTTACTGAAACGGCTCGAAACCCATATTAAAACGATTGTCGAACGGTATAAAGACGACATCAAATATTGGGACGTCGTGAACGAGGTAGTCGGGGATGATGGAAAATTGCGCAATTCCCCGTGGTATCAAATCGCCGGCATCGATTATATCAAGGTAGCATTCCAAACGGCGAGAACATATGGCGGCAACAAGATTAAACTGTACATCAACGATTACAATACCGAAGTGG
The DNA here is from genome assembly GCF_001544135.1 of Geobacillus zalihae NBRC 101842. Taxonomy (GTDB): domain Bacteria; phylum Bacillota; class Bacilli; order Bacillales; family Anoxybacillaceae; genus Geobacillus; species Geobacillus zalihae. Next base: position 54,391 of record NZ_BCPV01000006.1, read on the forward strand.
AACCGAAGCGAAGCGCTCTTTATAACTTAGTGAAACAATTAAAAGAAGAAGGCGTTCCCATTGACGGGATTGGCCACCAGTCCCACATCCAAATTGGCTGGCCTTCTGAAGAAGAAATCGAAAAAACGATCAACATGTTTGCCGATCTAGGGTTAGACAATCAAATTACGGAGCTGGATGTGAGCATGTACGGCTGGCCGCCGCGCGCCTACCCGTCGTATGACGCCATTCCGGAACAAAAGTTTTTGGACCAAGCGGCTCGCTATGACCGATTGTTTAAGCTGTACGAAAAACTTGGCGATAAAATCAGCAACGTCACCTTCTGGGGCATCGCCGACAACCATACGTGGCTCGACAGCCGTGCGGATGTGTACTATGACGCCAACGGGAATGTTGTGGTTGACCCGAACGCTCCGTACGCAAAAGTGGAAAAAGGGAAAGGAAAAGATGCGCCGTTTCTGTTCGACCCCGAATACCACGTAAAACCTGCGTATTGGGCCATTATCGATCATAAGTGAGACTGATCGAAAAGGAAAGAGAGGGAGGTCGAAAGTAACGATCCCCTCTCTGTTTCTGTTTTAAGAAAGGTAGTATCTTTATTCCCTTAGCTCTTCGCTAAAAATTGTACTTGACAAGAAAATGAAAACCACATTCTTCTTTTTCACCAATTAATTCCTCACGCAATATGATGAGGTTTGTCTTTACAAGCCAAGTACATCCTTTGGCGAAACCATTCCCCTGTAAAAAAATCGACCTTTCTCCAAATCGGATTTTCATACGTTCAAACCGGTTCGTTATGGCAACGCGCATTTCACCAACGGATGAGGTGAGTTTCCTCCTTTTCGCTGCAGGTCGCCTTGATTTGCCCATTTCACACGCATCATTTTATTTTCCTTGTTGCCACATTTCCTGCTTTTCTTCCATTTTTCGAAATACGCGCAATGCAGTGCCCATCACGACCAAAGCCATCGTGCTGATGCTGAAAAACGGGATCAGCCCAGGAATATACATGAGGACGAACAACAGAATTCCGAGGCCAATCAACATGACAAGTGTCATAAGCGGATTGGCCATTCCGATCAACAAAGCATACTTCATATATTGCCAGAAACGCAATTCGTAATGGACATAAAGCGGAAACACATACAACAATACAACGGTATAAAAAAGAAAAACGACGAGCAAGGCTACAGAAAATGGAAATTTCCATTCCGGCGAAACATGAGCGAGATAAAGCATATCAACGTAAAAAATATACCCCATTGCCAAAAGAAACAAACCGATCCGATTGGCTCGCCAAAATTCGCGCTTATACGTGCGGGCGAACGTTTTCAACACAGGAATCTCTGTATCGTGAAAAAATATCCATTTCCTTATAACGGTAAATAGCGCCACTGTCGCAGGAGCAATCCCGAAGATCACCAGCCCGATAATAGTAAAAAAAATCCACAACAAGTTAACGTATGCGAGCCTTGTCACCCATTCGCACGCCCGATAAAGCTTCCCATCCAACAGACCAGTGCGCATCATTCATCACCTTTAATTTTTTTGCTAAAATCAGTATAACATAAGACGAAAAAAGAAGGGAGACTTTGTTTATTCTCCCTTCAAACTCCGGCATAAGCTAAAAATCCTCCGTCAACCGGGATCACGGTGCCGGTGACGAACCCGCTTGTTTGATCATCGACAAGCCAAAGAAGCGTTCCTAACAAATCTTCTGGTCTACCTAGCCGCCCCATTGGCGTATGCGCCAAGATTTTTTTTGTCCGCTCGCTATACGATCCATCGGGCTGCTTGAGCAAATGTTCATTTTGCTTCGTCAAAAAGAATCCCGGGGCAATCGCATTGACGCGAACCCCGATCTCAGCGACATGCACAGCCAGCCATTTCGTGAAGTTTTCAATTCCCGCTTTAGCCGCACTGTACGCCGGCACTTTCGTCATCGGCCGCGGAGCGCTCATCGAGGAAATATTGATGATGGTTCCCCCTCTTCCTATCATCTGTTTAAGAAAATGCTGCGTCGGGATGATCGTCCCAAGAATATTTAAATCAAAAACATAGGAAAACCCTTCTGTCGTCAAGTCGAAAAACGTTGTAATGTCTTGATTCTCTAGATCCTGCAACTCGAGTATTTCCTTTGTCGTAATGCCTTGCGGATGGTTTCCGCCTGCCCCATTAATCAGGACATCGCACGGCCCGTAAACGTCCGCTACCATTTCTGCCGCCTGTTTGACGCGTTCGACATCCAGAACATCGCACGAAATGGCCAGCGCCTCACCTCCTCGCTCTTCAATTTCATTCTTGATTCTTTCAGCTTTCTCGAGCGTTCGGTTTAAAATCGCCACTTTCATTCCTTGGCGGGCCAGTTCTTTCGCCATGCAGCTGCATAATACCCCACCCCCGCCCGTTACAACCGCTACCTTGCCTTTTAAACTTGGATGGATCGGGAGCATGTCTTCTCACCTTCCTGCTTCTTTTTTTCATTCTCCAAACTATCCCAAATGCCCAGCAAGTACATAATGCCAAGCGCCCGATCGTACAACCCGTAACCAGGACGAGCTTGTTCCCCCCAAATCATTCGGCCGTGATCTGGTCGAATGTACCCTTGAAAATCAGCTTCATGCAACGCTTTCATGATCTCGCATATATTCAACGAACCGTCGCAACTGCGATGAGACGTTTCCTCAAAATCGCCGTTCGCGTGAATTTCGACATTCCGTACATGAGCAAATGGCACTCGTCCCATTCGCAAAAAATGGCGGAAAATGTCCGGAACATCGTTGGCCGGATTGGCTCCAAGCGATCCGGAGCATAATGTCAACCCGTTCGCCGGGCTGTTGACCATATGAACGATTCGATCCAAATTCTCCTTATTGGTCGCAATCCGCGGCAATCCGAACACCGACCAGGGCGGATCATCAGGATGGAGAGCCATCCGAACGCCACACTCTTCCGCTACTGGAACGATTTGTTCCAAAAAGTAACGCAAATGATCAAATAGATCATCTTCGGTTACCCCTTTATATAGCGAAAAAAGAGGCTTGATTGTTTTCAAGCGTTCCGGTTCCCATCCCGGAAGCAAAAACCCGTTCGCTCCGCTTTCAATGCGGCGGATCATTTCCTCCGGATCGATTTGTTCAATCTTTTGTTTCTCATAGGCGAGCACCGTCGATCCGTCAGGCCGCCTTTTGGCTAAATCAGAACGGGTCCAGTCAAAAATCGGCATAAAGTTGTAACAAATCACTTTCACTCCTGCTCTCGCCAAGTTGCGAATCGTTTGTTTATAGTTTTCAATATATCGATCTCGCGAGGGTAAACCAAGTTTAATATCTTCGTGGACGTTGACGCTCTCAATGACTTCAAGATGAAATCCTTTTTCATTTACCTGCCGTTTGAGTTCCAATATATCATCAAGCGGCCATACTTCACCGACTGGAATATGATATAGAGCTCCAACGATTCCTTCAACTCCTGGAATTTGCCGAATATGATCTAATGAAACAGTATCATGTTCCTTTCCGAACCAGCGAAACGTCATTTTCATTCTGATCTCATCCCCCACTCACGCCGACTTGAAAGTATTGTTTCGCGTTGAAGTAACATACATCTTGAACGATTTTCCCTAAAAAATCATAGTCTTGCGGCACCTCTCCTTTTTCAATCCATGAACCGATCAAATTGCATACAATTCTGCGAAAATACTCGTGGCGTACATAAGACACAAAACTCCTTGAATCGGTCAACATTCCGACAAACGTGCTGAACACACCGACATTGGCAAGATCCGTCAAGTGTCTGATGATGCCATCTTGATGATCATTGAACCACCAAGCTGCGCCAAATTGAACTTTCCCTTTTACTCCTTCTGACTGAAAATTGCCGACCGTTGAGGCGACAATATAGTTATAAGCAGGGTTTAATGTGTACACAATCGTTTTTGGCAGTTGATCGCGACGCTCTAGCTCATTAAGAAAGGCATTTAACGGCTGGGCAAGGAAAAAGTCATGAATCGAATCATATCCTGTATTCGGACCAAGACGCTGAAACATCTTTTCATTTGTATTTCGAATCGAACCGATGTGCAGCTGCATCACCCAACCAAGTGAGTGGTACAATCGGGCTAAGAAGCATAAAGTGAAAGTTTTATATTTTTCCTCCTCCTCACGGCTGAGGACAAATCCATTTTTTCGTTTTTGAAAAATATCGTTTGCTTCCTTCCATCCGCATTCTGAATACGGCATCGATTCTAAGCCGTGATCAGCCATCCGGCATCCTTTCTCGTGAAAATAACGCACTCGGCTTTCAATGGCTTGCAGCAGCTGATTGTAATCATGAATCGGCAGGCCAGCTGCTTCCCCTAGCTTTCCCACATAGTCTAAAAACGAAGGGCGGTTGATTTCAATGACTGCATCAGGACGAAAAGACGGAACAATCTTTACTGGAAATGATGGATCTTGGGCGATTGCCTGATGATCAGCTAAATCATCGAGCGGATCGTCCGTTGTCCCAATCCACTCCACATTAGATTTGACCATGAAAGAGCGGGCTGAGAATCCTTCCTGTCTCAATAAAGCGTTGCAATGATCCCAAATTTCGCGCCACGTCCGCTCATTCAGAAGAGCATCCACTTGAAAATAGCGTTTTAGCTCTAAATGTGTCCAATGATAGAGTGGATTCCCGATGCAATACGGCACCGTTTTCGCCCATGCTTGAAACTTTTCCTCTGGAGAGGCGTTTCCGGTAATATACTTTTCTTCGACTCCCATCGCCCGCATCGCCCGCCATTTGTAATGATCCCCCTCGAGCCAAAGCTCCGTCATATCATGAAACCGCCGGTCTTCCGCAATCTCTTTTGCGCTCAAATGGCAGTGATAATCAATAATCGGCAATGATTTCGCATAGTCATGGTATAACACTTCGGCATGCTTGTTTTGCAACAAAAAATTTTCATGAATGAACGGCTGCACACTGTCTCCCTCCCGCAAAGCGAAACTTCCAACAACTTATACAAAATAATGAGGATACTGCCTTTTTAGTACGTCTTTTTCAATTTCGACAAGCCGCAAATGCTCTTCCATCACCTGACGCACTTTCTCTGCTTCTTTATTCGCAATTAACCGATAAATTTGCTTGTGATGGGAAATAATAATGTCCCAATCAAGATCGGATGATAGTCTCAGTACACGCAAACGATTGAAATGACTGTTTAAACTTTGCACCATTTTCCACGAGCGCGACATTCGGCAGCCATCGTAAATGAGCTGATGGAACTTTTCATCAAGCTCAAACAACTCAAGAAAATTTCCTTTTTCGGCACACAACTCTTGCATCGCAATATTCTTCTCCATTTCAAATAGATGATCTTGACGCAATTTCGTACAAGCTAAAACGGCCACTTCTTTCTCGACAACCTCGCGGATAAAGCGCCCTTCCTCCACATGTTCCAAGTTGATGCGCGAAACAATGGTTCCGCTTTGCGGAATAATATCAAGCAATTCTTCTTGCGCCAGTTTGAGAAATGCTTCCCGCACCGGGGTGCGGCTAATATGCAATTGCTCAGCAATTTCCTTTTCGGAAATTTTTGTTCCTGGTTCCAACTCAAGGCGCAAAATCTTTTCCTTTAGCATCTCGTACAACTGGTCGCGCGCCGAACCTCTGACAGAACTTTTAATTTGTTGGCTTTGTTGGGCAGTAAAGATCACCTTGCGATTCCCCTTTTTCTTATATACTAGTATGGCAGTGATAAAGTACATCCATGATCATGTGTTTTCTTCCAATGTAGGAAAGAACATATTTCCTGTCAAATTTCTCAGCGATTCATTCACCCGCATTCTCTCCCCTCACCTTGTGCACAATCGACATCCATTGAGCTGCCCGTTCGGCAATAATCTTCCACTGATCGTTTTTCAATGCCCCTTCAACCTTCACTAACGAGTTCCCGACACCGATGGCATCCACTCCCGCTTTTATATACTCTCCAGCCGTTTTCAGATTGATTCCTCCAGTTGCGATGAGGGGGATGTGGGGGAGCGGCTCCTTTATGCTTCGAATATAGTTTGGCCCAAACACATGAGCAGGAAATACTTTCACCATATCAGCCCCGTGCTGAAAAGCATTCACAATTTCGGTCGGCGTCAATCCTCCTGCGATACTGACAACGCGATTTTGTTTTGCCGCCTGAATCACATCAATAGAAAGGAAGGGAGAAACGATAAACCGCGCCCCAGCTGAAATCGCCCTCTGTGCTGTTTCAGCGTCCAGCACCGTTCCCGCACCGATCAACATATCTTTCAGTTCCCTTGCAGCCTTTTCCAACGCGGCCAAAGCCCCAGCTGTTTCCATCGTAATTTCCATGATTGGAATGCCTCCCTGCCGCAAAGCCAATGACAGCGGAAGAACAGTATCAACCGTCGCACCGCGGACGACTGGAATGATGCCAATCTCTCGAATCATTTGGACTACCTTCATGTAGGTTCATCTCCTTTATCGCGTAACATCTTCCCGTCGCTGATTTATCAAGCGCTCGACGTCATCGCGTTCCGGCATGCCATCAGCATCCCCCTCGACCATTGTCACAAGCGCGCCAACTGCATTCGCTCGCTGCACCGCTTCTGTTAAACGAAGTCCTTCAAGCAGTCCGGATAGCAGCCCAGCTGCAAACCCATCCCCAGCACCGACAGGGTCGATTACCCTTTCAACAGGAAACCCTGGAACATACTCATGATGCGCATTCGTAAAATAATGGGCACCATTTGCGCCTAGTTTAATGACAACAAGCGAGGCGCCCATGTCAAGCAGCCGGCTTCCCCATTCCTCAACCGAATGTTTTCCGAATAAAAACGATGCCTCAGCTTCTCCAGGGAGAACCACATCTGATTCAGCTGCCATGCGAAGCATCACTTCCTTGGCCCGATCCGCTTCATTCCATAGTTTCAACCGCAAATTCGGATCAAAAACGATTTTCACCCCATGACGGCGAGCCATCGCCATGGCGGCAAAGATCGTTTCACGACAATTCTCGCTTAACGCCGGAGTGATTCCCGTAATATGCAAATACTTTGCCTCTGCGATATATTTCTCATCCAAGTCGGCAGGAGTCAGCCTGCTCGCCGCTGATCCTTTGCGATAGTAATACACCCGCGTATCGTTTGGACGTCTTTGTTCCTTAAAGTAAATGCCGGTCGGCGCTTCCCCATCCATTTTTACCCGGCTGACATCCACCCCTTCACCTTGCAGGAAAGACAAAATCGCCTTTCCAAACTCATCGCTTCCGACCTTGCTGATCCATCCTACACGATGGCCTAATCGAGCAAGGCCGACAGCGACATTGGATTCCGCTCCGCCAATCCGCATAGTAAAGGTGGTCGCCTGTCTCATCAAGCCGACACTTGTTGGTGTAAATACGGCCATCGATTCGCCAATGGTGACTACGTCCATCTCGTCCCTCCAAAACCATTTTGATAATCTTTCATGAAGAATACGATGTTATTTCACCATCATCTAAGCCGACATATGTGCTTGTCTCATCTCGAATTTGCTCAATCTCGATTAATGTCACCTCGTTTTTTGATAGGACAATAGATAAATGAATCACACCGTCCGTTGCCCGTCTCTGCTCCGTCATCACATGAGGCTGCGCCACTTGACGCAACGTTTCCACCGCTTGACGGCTTGGAAAACGGGGACGCCCCATCTGTTTCCAAACTCTCCACGCGTTCCCGTACTGCTCATTGACGATTTGCCGCTTGATAAAAACAGCGGAAAATGAAACTGGAATCACCAGCTGCACTTCTTTTGTCAATCCTTCCCCTTTTTCCATCACTAAATTCCAAAGCACTGCGGCAATCGATCCATCTTTCCGCCTTGTCACAATCATTTCGGAATCGCGATACAGCAACTCATCACCTAGAGCATTAAAGAACGTAAACGCATGAAATGTCGGTTTTGGAATCGAGTGAAGCGCAACCAGACCGAACCCACCGTGAAACAACGCCTTCGGAACATCCATTTCCTCAAACACATCGCTGAACGTCCAATACGAAAACGAGTCGACGTAATCTCCCCCCTCACTTAAAATACGGGCAATGTACGCTGCGTTGAGCGCTGTATCATGAATCGGGTTGATGGGGCTGTACGATGTATTATATTCGGTAATATGCAACGGCAAATGCGGAAACGGAGACTGGCGAATCAAGGCGCGCACCGTTTTGAATTGCTCCAACATATCTTCTGGCGGCTCAAGTTCTTGGTAGTAATATTCAAACGTTTTCTTATGCGGCGCCTTCGATGTATAGGCATGGCGGCTGACAAAATCAACAGGCACCCTCCGTTCGGCGCAAAAGTGGAGAAAATCCGTAATCCATTCATCGCTTCCTCCGCAAATAGCCGGTCCCCCAACTTGCAAATGAGGATCAACGCTTTTTACCGCTCGGGCTGTCACCTCGTACAGCTTAAAATACTCCTGTTTGTTGGCATCTTTCCAGAAGTTCACTAAATTAGGTTCATTCCATACTTCAAACAGCCATGTCCGCACTTCCTCAATCCCGTATCGCTCAATGAAATGGGAAACGACCGCTACGATGAGATCACGCCACTTGTTATAATCTTTCGGGGGTGTAACGTTGCCTTTCCAATAAAAAACTGTTTGGTCTCCCGAAGCAAGCGCTTTTGGCATAAATCCAAATTCAATAAACGGCCGGATATTCAACGCTAAATACGAATCAACAATCCGGTCGATGTACGTAAAGTTATAAAACGGCTTCATTTCCCCATCGATTTCGACTTCTCGATAAATTCCGACATCATCGGAAAGCAAGCCATGACCGCGGATGTATTGAAATCCGATCTTCTCTTGCACGAGCTTTAAATGATCGAGATACTCTTTTTGCAAGGCGAGGCCAAGCCGCCCAGTGCCAACGCAAAATTTCCAGTTCTTTTTAAACTGCTCTTTCCCGTTGGCAGGCACGTGGATCACTTTCATGAATTCTCCCCCATTCATCGATAAATTTTCCGGCCATATTGATCATCGATCCCTGACTTTCGATAAAAATACGTATTAATGACATCGCGCCACTCTTTGGCATGTTCCACTTGCATCGTCAACCGTTCCAATACATCTTGGTACCGTTTCGCGTCCATTTTCCCCTCCAGCTGTTCCCAACATTTCTTTAACTGTTCCGCCTGCTCAACCCCTTCAAAATGCGTATTGTAAATGTGTTGAATCACTGTTTCTCCAGAGTGCAGCCGATGCGTGTACGGAACGTGATGGAAAAATAAAAGCAGCTCATCAGGACACTTATCTAGCGATTCATACATCGCCGCATTCTCCGGAAAATATTGCGCCGTATATCCGGTCCCTGTCGCAACTGTCCGATCCACTCCGATTCCATCACGGTCAGCATAGTGGTACGTTCCCCAGTGCGAGTATTCATATCCGTCCACATTTGGCCCGTAATGGTGCCCCGGGTTCACCATCCAACCAACACCGAGCGGAGAGGTGTAATTTTCATAGATGTTCCAAGAAGCAAGAAGCATCCAACAGATCGTCGCAATCACGTCTGGATCGTCCCCAAACGTTTGCGCAATCCATTCGCGGGCAATCTCTTCGGCAGACAAATCCGGATTCCAAGCGAGCCGCCCAAATCCGTACAAGTTCGCTTGCGCCAATGTATGCCCGGTCCAGTTTGGGTCATTGCCAATATTAGATACCCCTGCGATCCCGCTGTATCGATAGTCAAATAGCGAGCCATCAATTACCTTTTTTACTTTCGACCCTTTTCCCTTGGCATACGTATCAAAATCAAGCACCTCTTTCCACTGTGGAATCAAGAAGCATAAATGTTTTTGCTGTCCTGTATATTCCTGGGTGATTTGAACCTCCATCATTTGATTGGTTTTCGGCATGGCCCCGAACAACGGAGAAACCGGCTCCCTTACTTGAAAATCCATGGGACCGTTCTTAATTTGCAAGACGACATTCTCACGAAACTGTCCATCGAGCGGTTTGAAGTGATCATACGCCGCTTTGGCCCGATCGGTCGTTCGATCACGCCAGTCTTGCTGACAGTTATATACGAAACATCTCCAAACAACGAGGCCGCCAAACGGCGCCAACGCCTCTGCCAACATATTGGCCCCTTCCGCATGACTGCGTCCATAGGTGAACGGGCCGGGGCGAAACTCGGAATCGGCCTTAACGACGAAGCCGCCAAAATCAGGGATGTAACGGTAAATCCGCGCCACCGTCTCCTTCCACCACCGCTGTACATCCCGATCAAGCGGATCCGCGGTCGAAAGCCCCCCAATTTCTACAGGGCTGGCATAGTTAATGCTCAAAAACAATTTGATGCCATACATTCGAAAAATATCAGCCACTTGCGCCACTTCCGGCAAAAACTCTTCCGTAATTAATTTGGTTTCCAGTTTGTGAACATTCACATTATTGATCGAAATGGCATTGATACCAACCGAGGCAAGCAACCGAGCATAGTCTTTGATCCGCTGTTTTTGTTTCACAAACTGACCGTCGACAAAGAAAATGGATTGTCCGGCATATCCGCGTTCAATGCTGCCGTCCATGTTGTCCCAATGATTGATCATGCGCAATTTATTGCTTGGCTGCTCGACGATCGATACATCGTCCACATTCTCTTTCATCTGCAATAGACGGAGGAAATGAAACACCGCATACAAAACACCTTTGTCTGTCCGCCCGACGATGTAGATGCGTGATTGCCCATTACGGACGTCGGAGCGGATGACATATCCTTCTGGATGAATAATCGTTGCCCTTTCCCTGTCGCGCGATTGATGTTTCAACTCCTCATCGTCAAATGTGCCAAGCCAAATGAAGCTTGTTTGTTTCGCCTCCCGCACCACTTGCGGCTCACAACCAAACATCGATATGATGCCAGTTCGTAACTCTTCGACTGCAGCACCGAAGATCGGAGACTCTCCTTTTGCTACGATCGTTGTAAACAGCGATTGATTATCTTCATACTGATCATTTTTCGCATATCTTAGCCAGCAAGGTTCGTATTCCGTTACCATGTTCACTTCCCCCTCTTATTCCTTTTCCGCCCCTAAGACAATCCCTTTGACGAAAAACTTTTGCACAAACGGATAAACGATCAGCATCGGCAACGCTGCGATAAAAATTTGCGCGGCTTTTACCGTCCGTTCAGACAAATTTTGCAACGTTTCTGCGTCAACACTCATTTTGGTAAAATCTTGTTGGACAATAATCGTTTGCAAGAAAGTCGACAACGGGTAATGCTTAACATCGGACATATAAATCATCCCGTCAAACCATGAATTCCAATGGAATACCATCGTAAACAGCGAAATCGTCGCAATCGCTGGAACAGAAATCGGTAAATAAATTTTCCAAAAAATCGTAAAGTGATTTGCTCCGTCCATCAAAGCAGCTTCCTCAAGCGATTTGGGCACTGAAGTACGAAAAAAATTCACAAGCAAGATTAAGTTGAACGAACTGACGGCAGACGGCAAAATAAGCGCCCAAATCGTATCCGTCAACCCAAGCTTTGTCACAACCATATAGGTCGGTACAAGCCCGCCATGGAACAGCATCGTAAAAACGAAAAACCACATATAAATTTTTCGTCCGCGAAATGCCTTGTCACTTTTGGACAACGGATAGGCTGCACACAACATAACGGCCATGGAAATGGCTGTCCCTAATACGACCCGTAAAAACGAATTCCAGAGAGAGCGCAAAAAGTTTTCGTTTCCAATCGTTTTTTCGTACGCATCTAGCGTAAAATCGACAGGCCAAAACCCGACCAAATTGGCCGTTGCTGCTGCGCTGCCGCTAAAAGAAACAGCTAAAATATGAATAAGAGGCAAAATACAAAGCAAAGCAGCAACCGTTAAAAAGGTATAGTTAAAAATAGTAAATATTTTGTAGGACAAGCTTTTTTGATAATGATGATACATATGCCTCCCCTCCCTCAAAAGATTTTATAGTTGGCATACTTATAAGCAAGGCGATATCCTATCACCACTAAAATAAAGCTAATGATCGATTTAAATAACCCAACGGCCGTCGCATAGCTAAAATCCCCGTTTAAAAGACCAACGCGGTAAACGTACGTGTCAATAATATCGCCCGTTTTGTAAACAAGGGGGTTATACAAGTTTAAAATTTGGTCAAACCCAGCATTTAAAATGTTTCCTAACGATAAAGTCCCCACAACGATAATAATCGGCAACATGGAAGGCAACGTAATGTAAATGGTTTGCTGCCAGCGATTCGCACCATCAACAATGGCGGCTTCATACAACGACGGATTGATTGAAGTAAGAGCAGCTAAAAACACGATCGTATTGAATCCACATTCTTTCCAAATATCAGTCACGACAACGACTGTGCGAAACCAATCATTATCACCGAGAAAGAAAATCGGCTCAATGCCAAATAAGGCCGTCAGCACGCGGTTGACCATGCCCCCTTCAGGAGAAAGTATATCAATCAAAATACCACCTAAGATAACCCAAGACAAAAAATGCGGTAAATAAACGATCGTCTGGACAGTCCGTTTAAACTTCATTACATATATTTCATTCAGTAGTAAAGCGAACGCAAGCGGTACAGCGAGATTAAAAATGATTTTCAAAGTGGAAATCACAAGTGTGTTCCATATCACTTGACGGGCATCTTCATATTCAAACATCGTTTTAAAATGTTCAAGACCAACCCAAGGTGAATGCAAAAAACCAAGCCACGGCTCATAGTCTTGAAACGCCATCACCAATCCAAACATTGGAATGTACTGAAAAATGAATACAATAGCAAGAGCTGGAAGCAACATCGTATGCAGCTGCCATGTCCCTTTCAACTTCCATTGTTTCCTCGTTCCAACCGCCGTTGTTTGCCGTTTTAAATCTACTGTCGGCTGCATTATTTCCTCCTCCTTTCCCTTCATCGAAAGCATTTTCCCAAAGCATGCCCATGTTAAAAAAGACAGGTGCAGACATTGATTGTCATCATGATTGTTCCAACCATGTCCGCACCGTTGTATCATGCTCCTTTACTTTTCTCCTTTCACTGATTGATACCATTCATTTACTTCTTTTGTAATCTCTTTACCGCCAGATTCTTCCCATTTTTTCACAAAGTCATCAAATGCACTGAGTGGCGCCCGACCATAAATAATATTAGCAAACGTCTCCCGCTCCATTTTCGTCAAGAATTCAGAACGTTTTTGCATTGTTTTTGTCGGCGGTCCAGTAAATTCATTTTCGATGCGGTATTGGTTTTGCTGATTAACAATCGTTGCCGCTTTCATGTAAGGCTCGCCTTGAGAAACGATTTTTGTATATTCGTACGCATTCTTAGCATCACGTTTTGTTGTATACAATTCTTCTGCTAATTCATAAAGCATATACGGAACAGTTGGGATATCTTCTGTGATAAAATACTTTCCTGGGTCAATTTTTCCTCCAGGAATCTCATCCGCATCATAAACAGGTTTCCCATCTTTCATGACGTAATCATAGCCTTCAGCTAATCCATATTCGAAATATGTCGAATCATTGTAAATGTAGCCATAAATAGCATCTAAGTATTCAAAAAACTTATCCATATGTTTAAAATCTTTACTGAACAAGAACATCCCTGTAACAAGACCTTCACCGCGTCGACCAATTTTTCCGTCTGGGCCGCTCGGTAGCGGATACGGCTCAACTACAGCTCCCGGATTATTTTTCAGTGCATCCGTGATCGGCCAGCCAGCTGCCCAAGGCGGAGCAGAAATAATCCCGGACTTCCCAGCAACAAAGCTTTCAATTGCCGTTTGTTCGTCTAAAATACCTACTTCTTTATCCAGGTACCCCTTTTTATACCATTCATTCAATTTTTCTAGAGCCTTTTTCATAGACGGTTGAACGGAACCGTAGACCAAAGAACCGTCTTCCCCTTTTGACCATGAACCTGGCACATAATTGCCGTAAGCACCGAAAATAAAGCTGCCATCCGCCAGCCATGTCGCCAAGCCATTTTTGCTTGCCAACGTTAAGCCGATTGTATCCTTTTTTCCGTTTCCATCCGGGTCTTTGTTGACAAACGCATCCATAATTTTTTCAAGATCTTCAATCGTTTTTGGCGGCTGGAGTCCTAACTTATCAAGCCAGTCTTTGCGAATCCAAAGCAAGGAGTCTGAACCATTTCCTCCAGAAAAACGCGGAATTCCATAACGTTTTCCGTCGACCGTAGCCGGATAAAACGCTTCTGGAAATTGCTCATAAATCTCTTTTAATCTGGGTGATGCATATTTCTCAATGGCTTCATCAACTGGCATGACTTTTCCAGAACGGATTAAATCGTTGATTAATTGCCCATCTGATACTTTAAATACGTTAGGCAGCTTTTGCCCTGATGATAAGGCCAAACGGATTTTGTTGTTGTATTGTTCATCATTTGGAACAGTCCAAAGTGTTTCCCATTTGATGCCTAACTCTTTTTCCGACCACCGTGTAATCGGGTTGTTATTAAGATCTTCTCCGTCTCGAAATTTTGTATCATCTTTTAGCGTACGCACGGTTGTAATCGTGACTTTTCCATCTTTTGATTCACTAGATCCGCCGGATGAAGCGGATTCATTGTCTGTACATCCCGCAAGCATGCTAGCTGCCAACACAGTTGCCGTTAAAGTAGCAAACACCTTTTTTAACACCTTTCTCCCTCCAATCCCATTTTCTTGATCCCCCTTGCTCACAACTACCGTAAAGAAAAACGATATCGGTCTCTCTCTAAATAAATCCCCCCTTTCAAGCCTTGGGTAGTAAGCGGTTTCAAACGAAATATTAATAAATTTAACCGAAAATCCTACTTCCCTGTGGTGTGTTTCAAATGGAGGAATATAGCAGCAACTTTTCTTTTCGATGAATCGTACGCTAGTTAAAGGAACCGCCGTTTTTCACTGGTCTTGTAGACAACCCGCTTTCCCTCTTTTGGCCATACAAATTCGATTATCGATCACAAAATTAACATTCTAGTATACTAGTTTGAAAATAATATCTTCTATATAGGTTGTAATAAAGAATTTCCGACCTCCATGTCCCGTCTTTACTTTATCACCTAACAAGCTGGCACGGTGACAAGAAGAGCGAACAATGCCATGTAAAACAAAATTGCAACTTATATATATAGAATACAACACGCCTGTATAGACGTGATTTTGTGCAGCGGGAGGAGAAGGCGGTGAACACGTTTCGCTATCGGAAACGGAGCGCCGTAGAGGCGACGCTGTTGACCATTGTCATGATGTGTGTGCGCGGCCAGACGGAGGTCGCACTTGACGATTGTGAGGTGTTCATCACCGTTGCTCAAGGCGAGCGGTGCCGCGTCACGGTCAAGATGTCCATTCGATATGGGGCGCCGGTGATGGAAGTTTGCCGCCAGTTGCAACAGCATATTGCCGAGGAGATCGCCGCGATGACGCCATATGTCGCCGAGGCGGTCGACATTGTTGTCAAACGGCTTGTCATGCCGGAAAAAAACGCATGAGAACCGTGCTCTCATGCGTTTTTTGATTATTCTTTGATTTTTTCAAGCTCGCTTTTGACCTGCGCCAACACGTTTTGGCATTGGCTGACAAGAGAGGACGGAAAATGTTCATCATCGCCGTATTCGACGCCGTGTGGATAGTAATGTTTCCCTAAAATCGGCGTGAGCAGCTTAATGAGTGCATAGCGCGAATCGACATCTCCCTCAATGGCGTATCCTTGAACGCGCAAATAGTAGGTGCCTTCTTTGACGACGTATTTCCGGTCGTATGTGACCCGTTCATAATCCCATTGCGCTGCGCGGACAAAACCGTGGCGCTCCATAATGTCATCAAGGTGGGACAGTTCGACCGTCTGATTTTCCAGTCCAGTATTTTCAAACTTCATCTTTCTTCCTCCTAACAACACAATATGTAAAAGCGCCAAACAGGAAATCATCCCCTCATTTATAATAGTACGAAAACGGTTTGCTTTTCAACGAATTGTTTGCCATTGTTTCCGTTTCGCTCGCATTTTTTTGTGTGATCCGGCGCACAATACGGGTAGAAAGGAGAGACGAAGAATGCAAACGGTACGGGACGTCATGTCAACGGATGTGCAATATTGCACGCCCCTTGACAATCTCTACGAAGTGGCGGTAAAAATGCGCGATTTCAACGTCGGGGCGATTCCGATTGTCGATGACGGCCGCCTTGTCGGAATGATTACCGACCGCGATATTGTCGTGCGCGGCATGGCTGAAAAACGTCCCGGTTCGACTGCGGTGACGGAAGTGATGAGCCGCGATCTCGTCACGCTTTCCCCGGACGATTCGGTGCAAAAGGCAGCAGATATGATGGCACGTCACCAAATTCGCCGCCTCCCGGTCGTAGAAAACGGGCGTTTGGTCGGCATCATCTCGCTCGGCGATTTGGCGACGAACCGCTATTCTGATGAACGCGCGGGTCGTGCGTTAAGCGAGATTTCCGAACAAGACGCCATCCATTGACAAACGCAACGGACACGGCTTCTTTCGAGGAGGAGCGCTCTTTTTGGGTGTCCTCTTTTTTTGGCCTCTAAAAAACGGCTATAATGGCAATAAGGAGATTGCGCAGAAAGCGGGAGTTGCCGTGTGAAATGGTTTTTCCTTTTTTTGTTTTTCTTGATTGGATTGTATTATTTTGTGCCGAGTCCGCCGCCCCCGAGCCCCCCGGAGCAGCCAGAGACGAATCGATACATGTTGAAAGAGCCGAAGGCGACGGCCGGCATCGTTGCGTTGATCGGGCAATCGGCGCAAGAGGCGAAAAAACGGCTTGGCGCTCCAGACCGAATCGACCCGTCAGCTTACGGATATGACTGGTGGGTGTACAGCCGTCGACCTGAGTCGTACGTGCAGATTGGCATCTTGCGCGGTCGCGTCGTCACCGCTCTTGTCGGCGGAGAGAAGGTGAACGTTGAACCGTTTGCGGTCGGCCAGCGGTTGCAGACGATTTTTCAAACGATGCCGGTGCTATCGAACATTGAGATTAAGCTAGGCAGCGGGACATACCGGTTTGAGCTGTCTGAACAAGATTACTCATCAAGGCCGGTTGTCAAAGTGGGCAGCGTCTACGCTCAGCTGTATGTTGACCGCTTTACCGGCGAGGTGGCGGCGATCCGCCTGATGGATGCAGAAACGTTCGTCAAGTTGCGGCCGTACGAGCTCGTTTACCGCGGCAGCCTGCCGGCGGCCGCGCCGCTGTCGGAAGAAAAGCGACAGGCTGTTGATGCGGCCAACGCGAAGCAAATTTTTGACTGGACGAATTTGATCCGCCGTCGCCATGGGCTTTCCTCTCTCATGTGGGATGACAAGGCCGCTGCCGCTGCGGAAAAACATAGCCGAGATATGCATGATCACCGGTTTTTCTCCCATGAGTCGCCGCAGTATGGCGATTTATCGAAGCGGCTTGGCGCGCTTCACATTCCGTTCCAGCTTGCCGGGGAAAATATCGCCGCCCATCAAGTCGATGGCGTTGAGGCGACCATCGGATGGCTGAACAGCCAAAACCATCGGAACATGATGTTGAACGAAGAGTTCACTCACTTGGGCGTTGGCGTCTACGCCGATTACTATACGCAAAACTTCTTTACGCCGCTCTAAAAATTGGGCGCACCTCTCTGTGTTGGATGCGATATGATATGGCAGATAGGCATGAGTGGACGAAAGGGATGAGAACCGCCATGGTCAAGCCTCTGCATCCTTCCGTTGAACAGTTTAAACAGTTTGTGAAAAAACATCCAAAAATCATCCAGGAGGTGCGCAGTGGCAAAAAGACGTGGAAACAAGTGTATGAGGATTGGTATTTGTTCGGGGAAGACGATGACATATGGGAGCCGTATCGGGAAACAAACGGTGCGGCAAAAGAGGAGGAAAAAGGAACGAACAAATGGCTCGATAAGCTCGCGGCTATGCTTGGACAGATCGATGCAGCTGATGTGCAAAAACATTTGGCGAACGTCCAGCAGGCGATCGCGGCGATTCAGAGCATTCTTTCCGAATTTCAAGGGGCCGGTCAAGAACAAAGAAACAAAGAAGCGCATCCGTTTTCGTTCCGCAAAGATTAAAGGGTGGTGGCGATGAGGAAAGATGTATGGCAATACGTGCAAGGAACTCCGATGTTGCGCGCGTTTTTGCGCGAACAGCCGCGCTGGTACCGGCTCCTTGCCCGCCGTCCGCATGAACTGTCGACGTTCCAATTGGCCGCCTTGCGCCACTATGAGCTGACGATCCCTGACAAAGTGGAAAGAATCTCCCAATCGTTGCAAATGGCTTCGCTTATGTGGCAAATGTTTAAAGCCATGCGCGACTAATCGGGCGGCCAATGGCAAAGACTAGTTTCGAAAGGGAGTGATGTCTTTGCCAAAGTGGTTCGCATGGTTTGCGGCTGTCATATTGCTTGCGGCGTATGCCTTCTTTGAGCCGGCGCCGTCGTCCTCCGCTCACGCCGAAGCAGTGGGCGGTCCGCTTCAGGTGAAGCATGAAGTGAAAGGAAGCGACGTATTCATTGAATGTGTTGCCGTCCACTTTCCGTTCCGCAAAGGGAGCGGCGGCGGACACATTAATGTCTATGTCAACGGGCAAAAAATGACGGAAGTATACACGGCCGCCTTTATCGTGCGCGGTTTGCCGAGCGGGAAACATACCATCCGTCTTGAGCTCGTCTACAATGATGGGAAAGCAACCGGCATGACGCACGAATTTGACGTCGCCATCCGATAGAGATGACGACGATCGTTTAAAAGGCGAACAGAGGCGATTCGGCACAGTCTGGATCGCCTTTTTTGTTTGCTTCTTTGCTATCTCTTTCCTTTTCATTTTCTTTTCGTTCATGGTATGATGGATAATGGAGGTGCCATTTGGTGAAGATTGCGACTCTCGAGCGCATCGAGATTTTAGATAAAGCAGAAGCGTTGGCCAAAATGATTGTCGAGTCGGACGTGGCGGACGAATACCGCCGCGCCTTTTGGCGGCTGAAGCAAGACCGCCGCGCCCAGCAGCTGACCGCTCGCTTTGTCAAGCTGAAGGAGCGCTACGAAGAAGTGCAGCGCTTCGGAAAATACCATCCTGATTACCGCGACGTGATGAAAGAAGTGCGCGAAGCGAAGCGAGAGCTCGATTTGCATGAGACGGTCGCCGCCTTTAAGGAGGCGGAGAAGGCGATGCAAGAGTTGCTTGATGAGATCAGCGTGCTGATCGGCAAAGCGGTGTCCGAACATGTGAAAGTGCCGACCGGAAATCCGTACTTTTTGTCGGCGGGCTGTTCCGGTGGCTGCGGGGCGGGCGGAAGCTGCGGCTGCCGCACATAAAAAAGGGGAAGGGACTATGTTTCCAAAACGGCAAGGGATTATCGTTTGGCTTCATTCGCTGAAATATGGGAAACAGTTGCGCAAGTTCGGCAACATTCATTACATTTCCAAACGGCTGAAGTATGCTGTTCTGTATTGTGATATGGAGCAAGTCGACCATGTAATGAAAAAGCTCGCCTCGCTTCCGTTCGTCAAGCGGGTCGAGCCGTCGTACCGCCCATTTTTAAAACTGGAATTTGAATCGAAAGGGGAGAAGGAAAAAGACTCCCCGTATCCGCTTGGATGAAGGAAAACAGCGGGTCGAAAAAAAGCCGGCACCGGCTTTTCGGCCCGCTGTTTCTTTGTTTACTGCAGCGGCGGGATGAAGCGATTCATCCGCATAATGCCGATCAAATGTTGGTAATATAAATCGGGTTCAGCGAACATCGTCGATGGCTTAACATCAAGGTGAATGACGTCCATGCCCAGCTCCTTTGCGGTTTCCATAAATAGTTCGTACCGTTTGTTTGGCTTGACGGACGGATCGGGAATGCCTTCACGGCAAATGTAAAGTGGTTGGAAATCGCCGGGATCCGTCGGATGAAGGACAACGGCCAAGGAGACGACCGCCTGGCCTTTTTTCACCGTATGAAAGACAAAGAATCCGGACAAACGATGGCGGTTGGCCTTCGCCAATGCAATCAGCTCATATATATCGGAATATCCTTCGCCAAGTTCGATAAATCGTTGGATCATGAATCGTTCCCCCTTGCAAGCATCGTCCACCCTTAACTTTACCGGCCATCCTCGCGAATTGCAATCAAAAAAAACCTTGCGGAAATGAACCCGCAAGGCCCTTTCCAGTTCCTTGCCTCCGCGCAGGGCGGAACAAGGATCGGAAAGAATAAAGAAAAGGGAGAGGAGAAACCGGAGGAAGAACTTATGGGGAAACGTAAGTCTTCTCCGTCACTGGCAACAACGCGTCAAGCGTGTTGCCATTACTCATTATGGACCGTTTGCCGATTTCTATACATGAATGGCGAAAAAATTCCGTAGTTTGACGATCATCAACTTTATGGTAAGATTACCATGAAAACAACGAATCAAATGGATGACAAGGCCACCTTGAAACGGTGAATTGGGTGAAGGCGATGAGAGTCATTTCCGGGACATGCAAAGGACGGCGTCTGCAAGCGGTTCCAGGGATGTCGACGCGGCCGACGACCGATAAAGTCAAAGAAGCGATATTTAATATGATCGGGCCATATTTCTCAGGCGGCAACGGTCTTGATTTGTTTGCTGGCAGCGGCGGCTTGGGCATCGAGGCGCTCAGCCGAGGAATCGAGCGCGTCATTTTCGTCGATCAAGACAGGAAAGCGGTGCAGACGGTCCGAAAAAACGTGGCGGCCTGCGGGCTTGAGAAGCGGGCGGAAATTTACTGCAACGACGCCGAGCGGGCGCTGAAGGCAGCAGCGAAGCGCGGCCTCCGCTTTGCGGTTATTTTCCTTGATCCGCCGTACAAAGAGAAACAGTGGCCGACGTTGCTGTCGTCGATCGCCGAGCGTCAGTTGCTGGAGCCGCACGGCGTCGTCGTCGCTGAACACTCGGCGGAGGCGGAGCTGCCGGAGGAGGTCGGCGGCC
Source organism: Geobacillus zalihae NBRC 101842 (assembly GCF_001544135.1). Lineage (GTDB taxonomy): Bacteria > Bacillota > Bacilli > Bacillales > Anoxybacillaceae > Geobacillus > Geobacillus zalihae. The sequence goes on from NZ_BCPV01000006.1 coordinate 75,361, forward strand.
TGACACGATGGAAGCGGGAAACATACGGTATCACCGGTGTGACGATTTATAGATGGGAAGGGGATGGAAGCGATGGCGAGCATTGCGGTTTGCCCCGGGAGCTTTGACCCTGTGACGTACGGGCATTTGGATATTATTAAACGAGGGGCGAAAGTGTTTGATCAAGTGTATGTGGCGGTGTTGAACAACTCGTCGAAAAAGCCGCTGTTTACTGTCGAGGAGCGGATCGAGCTGCTTCGTGAGGTGACGCGGACGCTTCCGAACGTCCATGTCGAAGCGTTTCACGGCCTGCTTGTTGATTATGCCCGCAGCAAAAAAGCGAATGCCATTTTGCGCGGCTTGCGCGCTGTGTCCGATTTCGAATACGAAATGCAAATTACGTCGATGAACCGCGTTCTTGATGAAAACATTGAAACGTTTTTTATGATGACGAACAGCCAGTATGCGTTTTTAAGCTCGAGCATCGTCAAAGAAGTGGCGAAATACAACGGCGATATTTCCGAGCTTGTGCCCCCGGTTGTTGAGCAGGCGCTGAAGCGGAAATTTGCGTCCACGGCCGCTGATTGACGCTTCCTTATGAAAGCCGCTTAAGCGAACGTTGCAGTCGGAGCCGGCCCGGTTTTGCCGTCAAGGGCGGCTCACGGCCGAGACGACGCGAGCCGCACCGATGGCTTTTTGCTGCCAAAAAGCTGGGCGCTCAAGCGTCTTATGAGCGCCCGCGCGATTTACTAACCGCCTTGATGACGAGCCATATATAAAGGCAAAGGAACAACAGTGTCAGGAGCGGCCCGTATTGCTGCAGCAACCGCCAGCCTTCATTCCAAGCGCTGTCTTTTGCGGCGTGAAGAAACGCTGGGATGTGGGTCGGCATCCCGCCGGCTGTTTTGATGTACAACGGTTTCCAAAGCAAGTATGTAAAGGAAGCGGCAAACACTCCGTGCAGCAAGCGCGCGATGAAAAACGGCTGAAAGCGGATGTTCGCTTCGGCGAGAATGCTGGCGACTTGCGCTTGGACGGAAAAACCGCCAAAAGCGAGGACGAAGCTTGTTGCCACTGCTTTTTCCATCAGCATCGCCTCATCGGTCTGACTGATCATTTGGCTGCCAAGTGTAATTTCAAACAAGCCGGAAAACACTGGGATGTCAAGCTGCTCCGGCAGCTGGGCAAGGCGGAGCAGATGGCGCAGCAATGGGGCAAGCTGTTCGGTCAAATGCATCATATACAGCAGTTTATTCATAACCGAAAAGAGAATAATAAAACCGCCGATCATTAACAGTGTTTGGACAGAAGAACGCACGGCGTCGCCAAGAAGTTTGCCAAGCGGCTGTTCGTTTTTCAGTCGCGTGCGGTGCAGTGTGCGCAGCGCATACGGGAGCGAAAATGAGCGTGGCTGCCGCTTCGCTTGCCTCTGTTCTTTTCGGATGCCGTGAAAGCGCATGATCAGCCCAACGCTAATGTTTCCTAAATAGTGGGAAACGGCCAGCACAAGGCCGAGTTGCGGGTTGTTGAAAAATCCCGCTGATACAGCTCCAAAAATAAAAAGTGGGTTGGATGAATTGGTGAACGACGAGAGCCGTTCGGCTTCAATCGTCGTCAGCTGTTTTTCCTGGTACAGGCGGGCGGTCAGCTTGGCTCCAGACGGGTAGCCGGACGCCATTCCCATGGCCCAGGCGAATCCGCCGACGCCCGGGACGCGAAACAACGGGCGCATGAGCGGCTCGAGCAAGACGCCAAGGAAGCTGACGACGCCGAAGCTGATGAGCAGCTCCGAGACGATGAAAAACGGCAAAAGCGATGGAAAGACGACCTCCCACCACATATTTAAACCGCGAATGGACGCTTCAAGCGACTGTTTTGGATAGCAAATGAGCGAAAACGCAAACAAGGTGGCGGCGGAAGCGAGCAATACGGTTTTCCATTTCGCCCCCCAATTTTGTTTCACTTTTTTCCCCCCTTTTTTGCCGTGCGGTTTCTTGTAGTACAACCTCATATAACCTAATATACGAGCATAGGGGGGCGTTTTAGACCATAAGATGAAAGCGGATAGCGCTGCGACAAAGGGGGGAGGAGGCGTGCCGCCAAAAGTCGGATTGGCGCTCGGGTCGGGAGGAGCGCGCGGGTTCGCCCATCTTGGGGTATTGAAAGTGCTTGAGGAGGAGCATATTCCGATTTCCTATTTGGCCGGCAGCAGCATCGGCGCGCTTGTCGCCGTCCTTTACGCAAGCGGCCATGGCCTCCATCGTCTCTATCGGTTGGCTCAATCGTTTCGACGCAACGATTTTCTTGACTGGACGGTGCCGAAAATGGGGCTGATCGCTGGCGAGCGCATCACGCAGTTTCTTCGCTTGTTGACGAAAGGGAAACGAATCGAGGAGATGTCCCCGCCTGTGGCTGTTGTCGCCGCTGATTTGCAGACAGGGGAGAAAGTCGTGTTTCGGCAAGGGGAAGCAGCCCAGGCGGTGCGGGCGAGCATCTCAATTCCTGGCATTTTTGTGCCGGCGGAGGTGAATGGCAGACTGCTTGTCGACGGCGGCGTCGTCGACCGGGTGCCAGTGTCGGTCGCCCGAGCGATGGGAGCGGATATTGTCATCGCCGTCGATGTCTCTCCGCTCAACACAAAGGCGGAAATTGCGTCGATCGCCGATGTCATTTGGCAGAGCCTCGATATTTTGCAAGCGGAACTGGTCGCTCACCGTCAGCTCGCCTCAGACGTTATGATCCGGCCGCGAGTCGAACAGTATAGCTCGCGGGCGTTCACAGATATTGAGGAAATCATCGCTCGCGGGGAAGAGGAAGCGCGGAAGCAAGTGGGAGCGATCCGTCAAGCGATCGAACAGTGGAAGGAGTCATCACACGAATGAAGAAACGGACGTATATTGCCCTGTTTTTCTTTGGCGCCGCCCTCATCTTTCTGCTCATTTTTATGAAGCTGCCGTATTATGTGACGATGCCGGGAAGCGCGCAAAGTTTGGAGCCGCTCGTTCACGTGGAAAACGGCGACCGCGATAAGGGAACGTTGATGCTTACGACGGTGCGGATGGGGCGGGCGAATGTGATGGCGTATTTGTTGGCCCATATCCGCCCGTTTTATGAGCTTCATCCGGTCGAGGAAATCAAGCAGGAAGGGGAGAGCGACAAGGAATATACGATGCGCCAGCTTGAGCTCATGGAACAGTCGAAGGAAGCGGCGATCATCGTCGCTTATCGCCACGCCGGAAAGCCGGTGTCGTATGAACCTCATGGCGTTTATGTCATGAGCGTCCTCCCGGATATGCCGGCCGCCGGCCGTCTAAAGACCGGTGATCGCATCGTCGCGATCGACGGAAAGCCGCTCGGCACATCGGAGCAGATGGTCAACTACATTCGCGGAAAACAAGCGGGTGATCGCGTCCGCGTCGCATTCATTCGCGGCCGGAAGCGGCAGGAAACAGAGCTCGAGCTCAAGCCGTTTCGACAGCACCCGAACCAAGTCGGCCTTGGGGTGACACTCATGACCGATTATGACGTCCGCACCGACCCGCCGGTTGACGTGGAGTCGGAACAAATCGGCGGACCGTCGGCTGGGCTCATGTTTTCACTTGAAATTTACAACCAACTTGTCGATGAAGATATTACAAAAGGTCATAAAATCGCCGGCACCGGGACGATTGATCTTGACGGAAACGTCGGGCCGATCGGCGGTGTTTCGCAAAAAGTCGTGGCCGCTGACCGCGAAGGAGCCGAGGTGTTTTTCGCCCCGAACGAACATGGTGCGCCGACGTCGAACTATCGCGAGGCGGTGCGGACGGCGAAAAAAATCGGGACGCATATGAAAATCGTCCCGGTCGATACGTTCGACGAGGCAGTTCGTTATTTGCGTTCGATGCCGGAAGCGTAAATCGGCGCCGTGGCGTATTCTTCTTTCAGCGCGGCGCTGTAGAGCGGCTCCGGAAAAGCGGCGGCGTACACAGCTGCCGCTCTTTTTTCTTGCTCATAAAGAGGGTCGCCATTGAGTTTGGATGCTCTGGCGACGAGCGGGAGCGCAGCGCTTTTTTTCACCTGCTTTAAGTAGCGGCGGCCGGTTTCACTCATGCCGAGCAGCCGGATATAGGTCGGGTTGGCCGCTTTGGCTTGCTCCTCTTTTGTGAAATTCGTCAACACATGCGCGCATAGGCGTTGCAGCCTTGTCCAGGTGTATCGCTTCGTTTTGACAGCGGCGATGAAGGCGGCAAACGTTTCGGCGTGGGCGATGTGTTGCTTCAGCCGGTGTTCGATCCCTTCCTCCACGCCGGCGATGCGGCGCAAGTCGGCCTCTGTGGCGGTCAACAGCCGATATTTTAGGAGCGGAAAATACACTTCCCAATCGTGAAAGCGCCCGTATGTCTCCCGGTATTGGCGGAGTTGTTCGAGCGCAGCGGGCGGAACGTACGCCGCGATCGACTCGAGACGACCGGTTTGTCGCAATGTTTTCCGCAGGCTGGTGGCGCTCGCAATCGACGGGTGGGAAAATGATTCGTCATGATAGCCGGCGGCCAGCCGCGGAATCGTGCGCGGCATCATCGCCAGCTTGTTTTGCCAAATGGCTTTCACATACGCGAAACCAAGCACGTTGTTTGGCTTGGACAAATCAAGCGGAGCGGCGCCGAACGTTTGCCACGCTTCAGCGGCGGCTTTCGGAAAGCTTTGTCCGCGCGAAAGCCCGGTGCGGATGAGGGAATCGAACGTTTCCTTCTGTTCAAGCCATGTTTGGGCCGCGGATAAAAAAGCGGAAATTTCCCCCGATTCGCTGCCAAAGCAAAGCTCTTGGCAGCCGATCGCCGCAAGCAGCTGCACCGCCCCATGTGCGAACTGTTCAGCCGCTTGCACAGCGAAGGCGTACGGCAGCTCGATGACCACATCTACGCCGGCGGCGAGCGCCATTTTAGCCCGCGCCCATTTGGAGACGATGGCCGGCTCACCGCGCTGCAAGAAGTTTCCGCTCATAACGGCGATCAAACAGTCCGCATCTGTCTTTTGCCTCGTTTCGTTCAAATGGTGGAAATGACCGTTGTGAAACGGGTTGTATTCCACGATCACGCCGACGGCTTTCACCTTTTTTCGCTCCTTTCATGGCGATTCGCGCGGCTTGGCCGCAACGAAATGGCTGTCTATTCGATCTGAACTTAGTATGGAATAGAAAGCGGCGAAGATCAACGGCAACATGCGGTGAGGACAGCAAAAGAAACGAAGCGGTCGACCGTTTTCCGATGTCCGCGCGCCGACCGTGCATGTTCGGAATGGCATTTGGACATGATGGGAGTATGCCGTTCTTTTCCAAGGAATGAGTGGTTGTAAAGAAAAAACATTGACAAAACTAGAAACGAAACGTATAATTTTATTCGTTGCCTTGAGGTGATGATATGAAATGGACGGTCCAACAGCTTCGCCGTTTTCAACATAAGGAAATGGCGATTGATGAGACGGTCGATGTGTCTGATTTAAAACAAATTGACACGTTGATCCGCGATATTTCGCCGGTGCACGTCCAAGGAAAAGCGGATGTCGGGTCGACAAAATTCACGTTTCATTTGACATTGTCCGGAACGATGGTGTTGCCTTGTTCGCGGACGCTTGTCGATGTGACGTATCCGTTTTCCATTCAGACGACGGAGACGTTTTTTGCGGATGGCAGCGGCATCGTGGAGACCGATGAGGACACCCATATGGTGGCGGGGGACACGATTGATTTGAACCCTATCATCCGCGAGTTGATTTTGCTTGAAATCCCGTTGCAGCTGATCGCCGAAGGACCGGTTGCCGGCGGCGCGCCGCAACATGGGGAAGGATGGGACGTTCTGTCGGAAGAAGAATGGGAGAAAGCGATGCAAGAGCGGGAAAAGAAAGTAGATCCTCGCCTTGCAGGGCTGGCCAAGTTTTTCGAGGAAAAACGAGAGGAATGATCGTGAGTCGGCGTTGCCGGCCGATGGCGCCTATGGCGCACCGTCCGGCAGCCGCCTTGTGTGCCGGCGGACGGCGGCCTCGAGGTTGACTGATCCGCCGGCATGGATATGCCAAAATGCGCCCGACAAGGAGGTGGGAATGATGGCAGTACCTTTTAGAAGAACATCGAAAACGAGAAAACGGCTGCGCCGCACGCACTTTAAACTGCAAGTGCCAGGCATGGTGCAATGCCCGAACTGCGGCGAATGGAAATTGGCGCACCGCGTCTGCAAAGCATGCGGAACATACAAAGGAAGAGATGTCGTCAACAAATAATGGCCGACATCGAACGACAGGCTGTCCGAAAAGAGGACAGCCTTTTTGATTGTCTGCAAAAAATCAACGCTGTTCGTCCAGGCGGCAGTTTTTTTCGTCGTGAGGCAGGAAATTGAAGAGAACGCGCCCAATTCATTGATGAAGAAAGGAGAGACGTGCTGATGGAAGCCATGTTGGAGCATCATGACGGCATTGCGCTGTTTACGATTTGCCGTCCAGAGAAACGGAATGCGATCAATTTTGCCGTGATGGGGGCGCTTGAGGAGGCGATGGAACAGGCGGCGGCTGATCCACAGGTGAAAGTGTTCGCCATTACCGGCGCCGGCAGCGAGGCGTTTTGCTCCGGCGGCGATTTGAGCGAGTTTGGGCATTTGCGCGGCACGGAGGCAAGACAGATGCTCATGCGCATGGGAGAGCTGCTGTACAGGCTGCTGACGTTTCCGAAGCCGACGGCCGCCCTTGTCAACGGAACAGCGATGGGGGGCGGCTGCGAGCTGGCGACCGCTTGCGATTTTCGCTTTGCCAAAGAAGGAAGCCGGATCGGATTTGTGCAAGGCCGGCTTGGCATTACAACCGGCTGGGGAGGAGCGTCGATGCTGTTTGCCAAACTTCCGTACGGGCGGGCGCTTGACTTATTGCTGCGCGCCGAGCCGATGACGGCGGAGGCGATGGAAGCGTGCGGTTGGGTTGACGCCATCCTACCAGCCGAACATTGGCGCGAACAATGGCGTGAACGGCTGGCGCCTTATGCGGAGCGATCGCTTTCCGTCTTGCAGGCATATAAGGCCGCAGCCGGCGAAAAATGGCGAACAGCTTGGTTTCGAGAGCAGTTCTTCGCCGAGATCGCCCGTTGCGCCGAGCTGTGGGGGTCGGCCGAACATGAACAGGCATTGCGTCCTTTTTTGCGTAAGAAGTAATTTTTTCCTTCTACCGTTTCTACTAGCCGCATACATATAATGACAAAGCGGCGATAAGGGGGGAAGGGGATGACGGGAGTGCGTCAAGACGCATGGACGAAAGAAGAGGATGAGTTGTTGGCGAATGTTGTGCTTCAGTATATTCGCGAAGGCGGCACCCAACTGGAGGCGTTTGCCGAAGTCGGGCGGCGCTTGTCGCGGACGGCGGCAGCGTGCGGATTTCGCTGGAATTCGTGCGTTCGCAAGCAGTACAAGGAGGAGATCGAGCAAGCCAAGCAAGAACGGAAGATGCGAAAAAAAGAAACCTCATCAACGAAGGAAAGCGAGGGGCAGGCGAAGGTGGAAGCGGCAGTCAAAAGCCATTTGTCATGGGCGGAAGTGCTGGCCTTTTTGCAAGCTGAGGAGCAAAAGGCGCGCGACGCCCGACGGACGGCCGATGAAAACCGGGCGCTCAAAAACGATATGGAGCAGCTGCAGCAAATGGTAACAAAGTTGCAAATGGAAAAAGAATCGCTGCAAAAACAACTAGCTGCGATCCAGGAGGAGTATAAAACGCTGCTTTCCATTATGGAGCGGGCGCGCAAAATGGTGACAGACAGCGGGAAACCGGCGCCGAATGCAGTGGCTGAAGGCGTCGACGAAGGGTAAAGGCTGGCTTTTCGCCGGCTTTTTTTCTTAACGGAAGAAGAAGATCTCTGCTAAAATAAGGCTAACGCCATGTTGCAAGAAAGCGGGGGAGAAGGATTGAACATTGGGATTGTCGGCGGCGGAGCAATCGGATTGCTGCTCGCCGCTTATCTTGGGCGGCGCCATGGGGTGACGGTCTATACGAGGCGTCCGTCCCAAGCAAGGCAGCTTGCCGAGCATGGTGTGGCGCTGAAAAAAGATGGCGAGACATCGGTCGTGGCGGTGCGCGCGCAGCCGTTTGCTGGAGCGGAGCTGGACGAGCCGCTCGTGTTTGTGACCGTCAAACAGTACGATCTCGCTTCCGTCTGTGCGCAAATCGACGCGTTTCGCCGCGTTCGCACGCTCGTTTTTTTGCAAAACGGCATGGGGCATCTCGAGCAGTTGACGATGTTTGCCGACAAAAATGTCCTCGTCGGCGTCGTGGAGCATGGTGCCATAAAGCTGGATGACCGGACGGTGGCGCATACGGGCGCCGGAAAGCTGACACTTGCTTCCCGCTATGGTTCATTTGGCGACGCCTGGGAGCTTCGGGAAGGGGAGCGCGGCTTTCCGATCGAATGGGCCGATGATTGGGAGCGCATTCTTGTGGACAAGCTTGTCGTCAACGCAGTCATCAATCCGCTCACCGCTCTATTGCAAGTGAAAAACGGGGCGCTGCTAGAAACGGCTCCGTACCGCGATATGATGAGGCAGCTGTTTGATGAGGTGCGGAACGTGCTGCCGCTTGAAGACGCCAATCGGGCGTGGGAGCGCGTCGTCCGCATATGCCAAAAAACAGCGGACAACTATTCGTCGATGTATATGGACTTGGCGAACGGGCGCCGGACGGAGATTGACGCCATTTTGGGCTATGTGTTGAAACAAGGGGAGGCGCGCGGCGCTATGCTGCCGGTCGTCCGCTTTGTCTTTTGCGCGGTGAAAGGGAAGGAAGGGGGAGAGACGGATGGGTGATTGGCTCGCTTCGACGCTGGCGACGTTTGTGACCGCGCCGCTTCTGCTGTTTTTGCTCGTCTACTTCGGAGCACGCTTGGTCGGCAGGCGGAGGCGGGCAGCGTTTTATGCCGCGGTCAACGCTGCGACTGCTTTTTTCATCGCCGCTGTCTATTTTTTGCTGACAGTGCTGTTTGGAAAATCGTACTTCGTTCCTCTTCTTCTCTTTTTGTTTGGTCTGCACGCGGCGATCGCGCTTGGCTATTGGCGGAAAACGGCGGACTTTCGTTTGCGGACGGTGTTCCGCGTCTTTTGGCGGGCGAGTTTTCTCATTTTTGCCTCTCTTTACGCCGGGCTGCTTGTATACGGAATGGCCATGCGCGTTGCGATGAGCCTTTAGTGTGGCCGAGCAAGCTTTTTTTCTCTTGGCCATAAACGTGCTATACTCATGAAAGAATACATAAGAAAGGGAGTTTTTCGCCATGGAAGTTCGCGAAATTCCGTTGCCAGCAGCGACGAAATTGGCGGCTGATTACATAACCGGCGCGTTTCCAGCAGAGAGCGGCTTCGCTTATGCCCAGGCGGACGATGAAGCGTTTTGTCGGCGGTTGGCCTATTTGCAAGGAAGAACCTATGACCGAGAAGGGCTTGCCGACTATTTGCGCGCTTATCACCGGCGCTTCTCGGCGAGTGTGGCTACGATGGCAAACATTGAGAAACTGCGCAACGAGCGAAGCGTCGTCATTGTCGGCGGGCAGCAAGCCGGGCTGTTGACTGGGCCGCTGTATACGATTTATAAGATCATCACCATCATCCAGCTTGCCAAAGAGCAGGAACGAAAATTGGGCGTCCCGGTCGTGCCGCTGTTTTGGATCGCCGGCGAAGATCATGACATCGCGGAAATCGATCATGTCTATGTCGTTGAGGAAGGAGAAGTAAAAAAAGCAGCGTACCCACACAAAACGAACGAAAAACGGATGGCTGCCGATGTGCTGCTGGACCGGATGGCTGCGAAAGAGTGGATCGAGCGCGTCGTCAAAACGTATGGGGAAACGGACGTGACGAATGAGCTGCTCTTCTTTTTGTCATCGTGTCTTGATGAGGCGCGCACGTTTGTCGACTTTTTTGCCGCCATTGTGCTCCGGTTGTTCGCTGATCACGGTTTAGTTGTTTTGAACGCTGGCGATGCGGCGGTGCGGCCGCTTGAGCGCCGCTTTTTCGCCGCGCTCATTGAACGCCATCGCGATGTGACGGCCGTGGTGCTCGCTCAGCAAGAGGCGTTGCGCGCGCTCGGATATGCGCCGCTGATTGAAATCGGTCGTGACGCGGCCAACTTGTTTTATTACGACGGCCGTGAACGTTCGCTTTTGCAGTATGATGAGGAACGCGGCCTGTTTCACAATAAAGCGGGAACTCTCGTTTGGACAAGAGAAGAGCTCCTTGAGCTTGCGGAAACGAATCCGGCCCGTTTCAGCAACAATGTCGTCACTCGTCCGCTCATGCAAGAGCACTTGCTGCCGACGCTCGCTTTCGTTGCCGGACCGGGGGAGATCGCTTATTGGGCGGAATTGAAAGAGGCGTTTCCGCTTTTCGACCTAGAAATGCCTCCGGTCGTGCCGCGTCTGCAGGCGACAATCGTCAGCCGTTCGCTGCAAACCGACCTGTCCGATATCGGCCTTGAGGTGGCTGATGTATTGTCCGGGCGGCTCGATGAAGCAAAGCGGGAGTGGCGGGAGGCGACCGCTCAAGCGCCGCTTGCTTCGGCGTTTGCCAAAGCGAAGGCGGACATTGACGCGGCGCACCGGCCGCTCCGTGAGCTTGGGGTGGCGATTGACCGCGGATTGGAGGGATTGGTGGCGAAAAATGCCGCCATCATTCAGGCGCAAATCGAGTTTCTTCAGCACGCGCTCGAGCGGGCGCTGTTGCGCAAACATGAGGCGGAGCGGCGGAAATTTTGGCGCATCGAGACGTCGCTTCGGCCGAACGGTGCGCTCCAGGAGCGGGTTTGGAACGTGTTTTATTACATCAACCGCTACGGATTTGATTTTGTAGAAAAACTTTTGGCCATTCGCAGTCCTGGCAATGGAATGCATAAAATTGTATATATGTGAGGCTTTTTCAAAGAAAAAGTCGAAAAGAAACATCCTGCTTTGAGCAGGATTTTCTTTTTTGTGAAATGAATTGTAAAAAAACAATATTCACGAAATGGAAATAAAAGTAAAGGGGTGAAGCCGCCAGGATGGCCGTGATTGGTCCGTCCGACAAAAAGAAACAAAAAAGGACGTTTTTTTACAAAAAAAGCTAAAATTTTGTCCATCTTTGCGATATAATAAGGAGGCGGCCACTGGCCGATGTGAGTGTGGCTTTATGCAACGAAGGTGGTGGACATGTGTTTCAACATACAACCGTGTTGCTGAAAGAGGCAGTCGATGGGCTGAACATCCGACCTGACGGCATTTACGTCGATTGTACGCTGGGCGGCGGCGGCCATAGCGAGTATTTGCTCTCCCGTTTGTCGGCACGTGGGAAGCTGTTTGCCTTTGACCAAGACGAAGCCGCCATCATGCATGCGCGCGAACGGCTCGCCCGCTACGGCCGGCAAGTGCAGTTTGTGCACCGGAACTTCCGGTTTTTGCAAGAGGAGCTTTCGGCGCTTGGCGTCAAGTCCGTCGATGGCGTCTTGTTTGATTTGGGTGTTTCTTCGCCGCAGCTCGACGAACCCGAGCGCGGCTTCAGCTATCAGCACGATGCGCCGCTTGATATGCGGATGGACCGCAAGCAGCGGCTGACGGCGGCGGAGATTGTCAACCGCTGGCCATACGAGGAGCTCGTCCGCATCTTTTTCCGTTACGGCGAAGAGAAGTTTTCGAAGCAAGTGGCGCGCAAAATCGAGGAAGTGCGCCGCACGAGGCCGATTAAAACGACGGGGGAGCTCGTTGAGGTGATTAAGGAAGCGATTCCCGCTCCGGCGCGCCGCAGCGGCGGACACCCGGCCAAACGCATTTTTCAGGCGCTTCGCATCGCGGTCAACGACGAACTTGAGGCGTTTCGCGAGGCGCTCGAGCAGGCGATCGAACTGCTCGCCCCCGGCGGCCGGGTGAGCGTCATTACGTTTCATTCGCTTGAAGACCGCATTTGCAAAGAAACGTTTAAAAAGGCGAGCGAAAGCCCGCCATTGCCCCCGGGGCTTCCGGTTCTCCCCGACGACTACCGCCCCGTGCTGAAAATCATTACAAAAAAACCGATCGTTCCTTCCGAGGAAGAGCTCGAACGAAACCGTCGCGCCCGTTCGGCCAAACTCCGCATTGCCGAAAAGCTGTAGATGACGAAAATAGCGGGGAAACACAACCAAATTTCAATGCGGGCGCCGCCCATTGCGGCGAAAAACGAATGCATGGAGAAACAGGAGGGGAAAAATGTGAACGATGCAGCAGTCAAAGTCGCGCGCGAACAACGACATCCGGCGTCACCGCCAAGCCCGAAGACGCGGCGGAAGCAGCGCTTTCGCCTGTCGCTGGCTGAAAAGATGCTGTTTGTGTTGTTTTGCTTGTTTGTTTTCTATGCGGCGGTTCATATCGTCTCGAACCAAGTGCGCATTTACGAATTGAACAAAGGGGTGCAAAAGCTCGAGGCGTCGATTGACGAGCAGAAAAAGGAGAACAATGACCTATATATCGAGGTGCAACGGCTGAGCGCGTACGAGCGCATTTTGCAAAAGGCAAAAGAGCTCGGTTTGTCGCTCAACGAAAACCATGTGAAAGTTGTGCAGGAATGATCGGCGATGGAGGCAAGAAAGCATCGCAACACCCATCAGGGAGCGTTCATCCTGTTTTGCCTGTTCGGCTTTCTCTTTTCTCTGTTGTTCGCCCGCTTTGTGCAGCTTGAATGGACCGGCAAAGCGGACGGCCAAACGCTGGCTGTGATCGCGGAGCGGCAGCATCAACAAACGCGGACGATCAAGGCGAAGCGCGGAACGATTTTCGAACGCAACGGCGCCGTTTTGGCTGAAGATGTGCCGTCGTATACGGTTGTGGCCGTTTTGGATCCGAAGATGACAACCGATCCAGATCATCCGCACCATGTGGTCGATCCGAAAAAAACAGCGGAACAACTCGCCCCGTTGCTTGGCATGGACGTCGAGGCGATGGAGCGCATTTTGACCAAAAAAGCGAAGCAAGTCGAGTTTGGGTCCTACGGCCGCAACATCAGTTTTGAGCTGAAACGGAAAATCGAAGCGCTCCATTTGCCAGGCATCGCTTTCATCCGCGACACGAGCCGGTTTTATCCGAACGGCGTGTTTGCGTCGCACGTCATCGGCTACGCGCAAAAAAATGAAGCTAACGAAACGGTCGGCAAAATGGGCGTGGAAAAAGAACTTGACCGGTATTTGCGTGAAAAAGACGGCTATGTGTCGTTTGCCGGCGACGCAAACGGCTTCCGCCTCCCCGGGGGGGAAGAGCGCATTGTCAAGCCGGACAATGGGGCAAACGTCTATTTGACGATCGACGGAAAGATTCAATCGTTTTTGGAAGATGCGATGAGCAGTGTCGAGAAGCAATACAAGCCGAAAAAAATGATCGCCATCGTCGCTGATCCAAAAACAGGGAAAATTTTGGCGATGGCGACGCGTCCGAGCTTCGACCCAAACAAGCGTGATATTACGAACTTTTTAAATGACGCCATTTCCTATCCGTATGAGCCGGGATCGACGATGAAAGTGTTCACGCTCGCGGCGGCCATCAACGAAGGAGTGTATAACGGCAACGAAACGTATCGCTCCGGTTCCTACAAAGTGGGGCCGAACACGATCCGCGACCATAACGATGTCGGCTGGGGGACGATCACGTTTAATGAAGGGGTGCAGCGCTCTTCAAACGTCGCCTTTTCGATTTTAGTGAAAGAAAAGCTTGGTGAAGATCGGTTTTTGCAATATTTGCACCGTTTCCATTTTGACCGGAAAACGGGCATCGATTTGCCGAACGAAGCGGTCGGGCAAATCCGCTATCGCTACCCGATTGAACGAATTACGACCGGATTCGGCCAAGGGACATCGGTGACGCCAATCCAGCAAATCCAAGCGGCGACGGCGATCGCCAACGATGGGAAAATGATGAAGCCGTATGTCATCGAGAAAGTCGTCGACCCAGACAGCGGCAAAGTCGTGCTCGATCATGGGCCGACCGTGGTCGGCGAGCCGATTACGGCGGAAACCGCGCGCAAAGTGCGCGCCATTTTAGAGACGGTCGTCACGTCCGAGCACGGCACCGGCCGTCCGTACCAAATCAACGGCTACCGCGTCGCCGGCAAAACGGGGACGGCGCAAATTCCGTCGGCTTCCGGGGGCTATTTGACCGGACGGGAAAACTACATTTTTTCGTTTTTAGGCATGGCGCCGACGGATGATCCGAAGCTTCTCATGTATGTCGCGGTCCAACAGCCGCACCTCGATGTGACCGAAACCGGAGCGGCGCCGGTGTCGCAAATTTTTACGACGGTGATGAAAAGCAGTTTGCAATATTTGCATATTGAACCGAACGGGGAAAAACGAATGAAAGCAAAGACTGCAAAACCGCAGGCGCTTGATTCATGGATCGGCCAGCCGGCGGCTTCGGCAGCCAAGCAGCTGAAGGACAAGGGATATGTGCCGGTCGTGATCGGCCGCGGCAAATATGTTGAGCAGCAGCTTCCGCAAGGCGGCGATCACGTTCTTTTGGGCGAACGGGTCGTGTTAAAAACGGACGGGGCGGCAACGATGCCGGATTTGCGCGGCTTCTCGCTGCGCGACGCTATGAAAGTGGCTCATATACTCGGCTTGCGGCCGAGCACGAAAGGGACCGGCTATGTCGTCAGCCAAAACATTCGTCCGGGAGCGGAGGTGCGCAAAGGCGATTATTTAATTGTTGAATTGGCTCCGCCGCGCCAATGGGAGAAAGCGGCGGCGGAGAAGGAGAAAGAGGCGGCTTTACGGAAAGAAGCCGAGCCGCACGAATGATTTTTGCCGTTCTATAACGGGGCGTACAAGCATATAGTGGAACGAGCCCACCATGAAGGAGGTTCCGCCATATGCGCGTATCGTACGTTACCGTGCGCAAGCGGTTGACGATCGTGTTTTTGATCGGGATTTTGATTTTTGCCATTATCGATCTCCGTCTCGGCTACGTCCAATTTTGGCTCGGCGATCTATTAGCGGAACGGGCGAAAGGGCTATGGGGCCGGAACATTCCGTTTGAGCCGAAGCGAGGCGAAATTTTGGACCGCAACGGCGTCCCGCTGGCGACGAACATGAGCGCTCCGACGGTGTATGTCATTCCGCGGCAAGTCAAAAACCCGGCAGAGGCGGCGAAAAAGCTGGCAGGGGTGCTGGGCGGTTCGGTCGAATCCATCTATAAACAAATCACGCAAAAAACGTCGATCGTCCGCCTGAAAGAAGGGCGGAAAATTTCCGATGAAAAAGCGGCGAATGTGCGCTCCCTCGACTTGGATGGGGTGTATATCGCGGAAGATACGAAGCGCTACTATCCGTTTGGCAGCTATTTGTCGCACGTGCTCGGCTTCACCGGCATTGACAACCAAGGGCTCACCGGGTTGGAGCTGTATTATGACAAGGAACTGAGGGGCGAGCGCGGCTCCGTGCAGTTTTATTCCGATGCGAAAGGGCGGCGCATGCCCGATATCGCTGATGACTATACGCCGCCGACTGACGGCTTGAATTTGGTGTTGACGATCGATTCGCGCATTCAGACGATCATGGAGCGCGAACTTGACATCGCGGAGGCGAAATACAATCCGGACGGCATCATCGCGATCGCCATGGACCCGAACACCGGTGAAATTTTGGCGATGGCGAGCCGCCCGACGTTCAATCCAGCGGATTACCGGAGCGTTCCTCCGGAAATTTACAACCGCAACTTGCCGATTTGGAGCACGTACGAACCGGGATCGACGTTTAAAATCATTACGCTGGCCGCGGCGCTTGAGGAACATAAGGTGAATTTGCTGAAAGACCATTTCTTTGACCCGGGCTACGCCAAAGTAGCCGGCGCTACGCTTCGCTGCTGGAAAAAAGGCGGCCACGGAGATCAGACGTTTTTGGAAGTCGTGCAAAACTCGTGCAACCCGGGGTTTGTCGAGCTTGGCGAGCGGCTTGGAAAGGAGACGTTGTTTCGTTACATTAAGCAATTCGGTTTTGGTGAGAAAACGGGCATCGACTTGCAAGGCGAAGGAACAGGCATTTTGTTTGATTTGAAACGGGTCGGGCCGGTGGAACTGGCAACGACGGCGTTTGGCCAAGGAGTGTCGGTGACGCCGATCCAGCAAGTCGCTGCCGTGTCGGCGGCAATCAATGGCGGCATTTTGTACACTCCGTACATTGCCAAGCAGTGGGTCGACCCGGAAACAGGAGAGATCGTCCGCCGCAACACGCCAAAAGCGAAACGGCGCGTCATTTCCGAGGAAACATCGAAACAAGTCCGTTACGCACTTGAGAGCGTCGTCGCTCAAGGAACAGGGAAAAAGGCGTATGTCGAAGGGTACCGCGTCGGTGGAAAAACGGGAACGGCGCAAAAGGCGCAAGGCGGCCGCTATTTGCAAAACAACCATATCGTTTCGTTCATCGGCTTCGCTCCGGCGGATGACCCGAAGCTTGTCGTGTACGTCGCCGTCGACAACCCGAAAGGAACGGTTCAGTTCGGCGGCACGGTCGCTGCCCCGATTGTGGGGAAAATTATGGAAGATAGTTTGCGCACGTTGGGCGTGAAGCCCCGCAAAGACCAGCTCGAGAAGGAGCGCGACTGGAACGAGCCGAAAGTCATTGAAGTGCCAAACTTGATCGGAATGACAAAAAATGATTTGCAAGAGCAGCTTTTTGACTTAAAATTAGATGTTAGTGGCGAGGGAGATGTCGTTGTGGAACAATCCCCGAAGCCAGGGGCGAAAGTGAAAGAAGGCTCAACGGTCCGCATTTATTTGGCGAAACGCGAAGCGGCGGAAGAACGGTAAGACGAACGTGCAAGGGGCGACCGATGCGATGACACATCGGGTTGGTTGTGCCCCTTTTTCCGCTGTCTGCCTAACGGAGCGGACGATTTCGAAGCGAAAGGGATGAACGAAATATGAAACTGCTGACGCTGCTGTCACACTTGCCCGGTTTTTGGGTGCACCATGGAGGCAATCCCGATATCGTGGCGCTCGAAATGGACTCGCGCCGCGTTGCCCCCGGTTCTCTCTTTTTTTGCCTTAAAGGGTTTACAGTAGACGGACACGACTTTGCCGAGGAAGCGGTGGCGCGCAAAGCGGCGGCGATCGTGGCCGAGCGACCGCTTTCCGTTGATGTTCCCGTCGTTCTTGTGTCGGACAGCCGGCGGGCGATGGCGATTTTAGCGGACGCATTTTACGGACGGCCGACCCACCGCCTTCATTTAATTGGAGTGACAGGCACAAACGGCAAGACGACGACAACGTCGATCATCGAACAAATCGCGAGAAAAGCCGGCAAGAAAACAGGGCTCATTGGCACGGTTCACATCAAGGTCGGCGACCGCTCCTATCCGGCGGCCAATACGACGCCGGAGTCGCTCATTTTGCAGCGCACGTTTAAACAGATGGTCGATGAAGGAGTGGAGTTTGTCGCCATGGAAGTGTCGTCGCACGCGCTGCACCAAGGGCGGGTGCATGGCTGCGATTACGATGTGGCCGTCTTTACGAACTTAACGCAAGACCATTTGGATTATCACGGGACAATGGAAGAATATCGGAACGCCAAAGGGCTTTTGTTCGCCCAGCTCGGCAACCGCTACGACGAACGGCGGCCGAAATTTGCCGTTCTCAATCATGACGATCCGGTTTCGCAGTATTATAAACATATGACGGCCGCGCCGATCGTCACATACGGGATGAGGGAAAAAAGCGATGTGATGGCGGAACAGATCCGCATGACCGCCGGCGGCATGGCGTTTCGGCTGTGCACGCCGCACGGATCGGCGGCGGTCGAAACGAAACTTGTCGGCTCGTTCAATGTCTATAACATTCTCGCCGCTGCCGCTGCCTGCCTTGCCTCTGGCTTTTCGCTTGAAACGATCGCCGCGGCGCTTGCGGATGTCGAGCCGGTGCCGGGTCGGTTTGAAACGGTTGATGAAGGGCAAAACTTTACGATCATCGTCGATTACGCTCACACGCCGGACAGTTTAGAAAATGCCTTAAAAACGGTGCGCCAATTGGCGAAGCGAAACGTGTATGTCGTCATCGGCTGCGGCGGCGACCGCGACCGGTCGAAACGCCCGCTCATGGCGCAGGTGGCGGTGCGGTATGCGGATGTCGCTATTTTTACCTCCGACAATCCGCGCTCGGAAGACCCGCAGCAAATTTTGCGCGACATGGAAGCGGGAGTAAGCGCTGAGGTCGGAAAGCATGTGACGATTCCTGACCGTGAAGAGGCGATCCGCTACGCCATTGGCCAGGCGCAGGAAGGCGATGTTGTGTTGATTGCCGGCAAGGGGCATGAAACGTATCAAATCATTGGCAATGATGTGATTGAGTTTGACGATCGTGCTGTTGCCCGAGCGGCAGTGAAGGAGAGAGGATGACGATGATCGCATACAGGATGGTGCAATCGATGGCGGTGGAGGCGCGCGGCATTGTCGATGAAACGATTTGTTTTCATGCCCTGTTCGTCGATCCGATCCAGCAGGTGAAGAAAGGATTGTTCGTCCCGCTTGAGCGTGGGGCGGAAACATTGAAAACAGCGATTGAACACGGGGCGATCGGTTCGTTTTGGCCTCTTGGCGAACCGTTGCCGCGCTACATTCCTAACCAATTTCCACTTTTTTTCGTTCCGTCGCCGCTCGAGGCGGCCGCGGCATTGCTTGAACGGTATTTAGAGCAAGGCGGCGAGGGGGAGGCGCAGTTTTTCTTCGAGCTTCCCGAAGACAGTCCCATCGCTGGGGAGGCCGTGCGTCGCCGGCTGGCGAAATTGAAGAAGCGATGGCTGGACGCTCGGCCGTTTAAAGGATGTGACAATGCATGCGAGAACAAGTGATCATCATGGCCATGGCGGCTTCCTTTCTCATCACTGTCATTTTATCGCCGCTGTTCATTCCGTTTTTGCGGCGGTTGAAATTCGGACAAAGCATCCGCGAGGAAGGGCCGAAGTCGCATCAAAAAAAATCAGGCACGCCGACGATGGGCGGCATCATGATTTTGTTGGTGATTGTGGCGACGACCTTATGGATCACGCCGAAAATCGCCGGCTTGTCGACGAGGACGTATTTGCTGTTGTTGGTCACCGTCGGCTATGGGGTGCTCGGCTTCCTCGACGATATGATCAAAGTCGTGATGAAGCGAAATCTTGGCTTGACGAGCCGGCAAAAATTTATCGGCCAGCTCCTGATCGCAGCCATCTTTTTTGCCGTCTACCGCCAAAGCGGCTTTTCGACGGTGTTACATATTCCCGGCGCCGATTGGTCGGTCGACCTCGGATGGGCGTACGGCGTGCTCTTGTTGTTCATGCTTGTCGGCGGCTCGAACGCTGTCAACTTGACCGACGGGCTTGACGGGCTGCTTGCCGGAACGGCGGCGATCGCCTTTGGCGCTTATGCCGTCTTGGCTTGGAATCAAGGCCAGTACGATGTCGCTGTATTTTGCGTCGCTGTTGTTGGCGCCGTGCTTGGCTTTTTAGTGTTTAACGCCCACCCGGCGAAAGTGTTTATGGGCGACACCGGCTCGCTCGCACTTGGCGGGGCGATCGCCGCTGTCGCTGTCCTGACGAAGCTTGAACTGTTGCTTGTCATCATCGGCGGTGTGTTTGTCATCGAGACGCTGTCGGTCATCATTCAAGTGGCTTCGTTCAAAACGACGGGACGGCGCGTGTTCCGCATGAGTCCGCTTCATCATCATTATGAGCTTGTCGGCTGGTCAGAATGGCGGATCGTTGTGACGTTTTGGGCCGTCGGCCTTTTATTTGCGATGCTAGCAATTTATATCGAGGTGTGGATGTAATTGAAACCGACTCGTTTTTATCAACATCGTCGTGTGCTTGTCATTGGATTGGCGAAAAGCGGAGCGGCGGCAGCTCGGCTTCTTGCGGAGTTAGGCGCTAAGGTCGTCGTCAATGATCAAAAGCCGCTTTCGGAAAACATGGAGGCCAAGCAGCTTGAACCGCTCGGCATTCGCATCGTTTGCGGCGGTCATCCGCTTGAACTGCTTGATGAGCCGTTTGACCTTGTCGTGAAAAACCCGGGCATTCCGTACACGAACCCGATGGTGAAAAAGGCGCTTGAGAAGGGGCTTCCGGTTGTGACCGAAGTGGAGCTTGCTTATCACATTTCCGAAGGGCCGTTTATCGGCATCACCGGGTCCAACGGAAAAACGACGACGACGACGCTCATTTACGAAATGTTAAAAGCGGATGGCCAAGATCCGCTGCTTGCCGGCAACATCGGCCTTGTCGCCTGCGAGGTGGCGAGGGAAGCGAAGCCGGGGCAATGGCTTGTCATGGAACTGTCTTCGTTCCAGCTTGCCGGCATTGACAAGTTTCGCCCAACCATTGCGGTTTTGCTCAATATTTTCGACGCCCACTTGGACTACCACGGAACGAAAGAGGCGTATGCAGCGGCAAAGGCGAACATTTTCCGCAATCAAACGGAGCGCGATTATGCCGTCGTCAATGCCGACGATCCGCTCGTGATGAACATTGCCTCCTCGGTTCGATCGCAAAAAGTGCTGTTTTCGGCGACGAAGCTTCTTGGCGAAGGGGCGTACGTTCAAGATGGCGCCATCTATTGGAACGGTGATCCCGTTATCAGAATCGCTGACATCGTTCTTCCTGGACAGCACAATTTGGAAAACATTTTAGCGGCGGTGGCGGCCGCCAAGCTGGCCGGCGCCAGTGATGAGGCGATCCGCCAGGTGCTGGCGACGTTTTCCGGCGTGAAACATCGGCTTCAGTATGTGGCGGAAATTGACGGCCGGCGGTTTTACAACGACTCGAAAGCGACGAACATCTTAGCGACGCAAAAGGCGCTTTCAGCGTTTGCCGGCGAGCCGGTCATTTTGTTGGCCGGCGGGCTTGACCGCGGCAATGAGTTTGATGATCTTCTCCCGTATTTGCAACAGGTGAAGGCGGTCGTACTGTTCGGCCAGACGGCGGATAAAATCGGCCGCATCGCCCAAAAAGCGGGAATAGAAACGATCCGATATGTCGATAATGTGGAAAAAGCCGTCCCGGTTGCTTTCGAGCTTTCCGAGCCGGGCGACGTCATTTTGCTCTCTCCAGCATGCGCCAGCTGGGATCAATACAAAACTTTCGAGGAGAGAGGGGACATTTTTATCAATGCCGTGCATAAGTTGAAATAGAGGGAAAGGGACAGCCCTTCCCCTCTAGTTTACAAAAATAGAGGTGTTGGGCATTGCCGCGGAAAAAGTCTGCGCCAGATTTTTTGCTCATGATTTTGACGTTTTCGCTCTTGGCCATCGGACTTATTATGGTGTACAGCGCGAGCGCCATTTGGGCGGAATACAAATTCAACGATTCGTTTTTCTTCGCCAAGCGCCAGCTATTGTTTGCGGGCGTCGGCATTATCGCTATGTTTTTTGTCATGAACATCGATTATTGGGTGTGGCGCGACTGGTCGAAAGTGTTGCTTGGCGTCTGTTTTGTGCTGCTCGTTCTTGTGCTCATTCCCGGCATCGGCATGGTTCGCAACGGGTCGCGCAGCTGGATCGGCGTCGGGGCGTTTTCGATCCAGCCGTCCGAGTTTATGAAGCTGGCGATGATCGCGTTTTTGGCCAAATATTTATCGGAAAACCAAAAAAAAATTACGTCATTTAAACAAGGACTGTTGCCGGCGCTTTTGCTTGTGTTTGCCGCGTTCGGCATGATTATGCTGCAGCCGGACTTAGGAACGGGCACCGTTATGGTTGGTACGTGCGTGACGATGATTTTCGTCGCCGGCGCCCGTCTCAGCCATTTTGCCGGGCTTGGCGTTTTGGGGCTCGCTGGGCTTGCCGCCCTCATCCTGTCGGCTCCATATCGAATCAAGCGGATTACATCGTTTTTAAACCCATGGGAAGATCCACTTGGAAGCGGATTTCAAATCATCCAGTCGCTGTACGCCATTGGGCCGGGCGGCTTGTTCGGCCTTGGGCTCGGGCAGAGCCGACAAAAGTTTTTTTACTTGCCGGAGCCGCAAACCGACTTTATTTTCGCCATTTTAGCTGAAGAGCTCGGCTTTATCGGTGGTTCACTCGTTCTCCTGCTCTTTGCCCTTCTTCTTTGGCGCGGCGTGCGCATTGCCCTTGGCGCCCCTGACTTGTACGGAAGTTTTTTGGCGCTTGGCATTATTTCGATGATCGCGATTCAAGTGATGATCAATATCGGCGTTGTGACGGGACTGATGCCCGTTACCGGCATCACGCTCCCGTTTTTAAGCTACGGCGGATCGTCGCTGACATTGATGCTGATGGCCATCGGCGTGCTGCTTAATATCAGCAGGCATGCCCGGTATTAGGCAAGCGGCGGATGTCCGCCGTTTTTTTGGCGTCTCTCGAACGCAGCCCATCGTCGAACGGTGCCGGCAAATGCGATAAAAACAGGCTCTCTCTTGCATTCATTTGTGATATAATGAAAATAAGTGCAAAAACAAAGAAACGGCAGCGGATGCCGTTTGTTTTTATACCGGTCGTTTCAGCGCGGGCGTTGAAGAAGAAAGCGGGGAATGCGATGGAAAAGGGAAAAGTCGTCGTCTTGGAGGACCGCGTGCCGAAACTGAAGGAGCGGCGCCGCCAGAAAGCGAACCGCCGGCTCATTGCGTACTTATCTTTCTTTTTTCTATTTATTTTGTGCGTCCTTTACTTCCAGTCGCCGCTTGGCGCTGTCGGGCATGTGGAAGTGAGCGGCAACCGTCATCTCACAGCGGAGCGCATCATCAGCTTAAGCGGCATTACGAAGCGGACAAGCTTTTGGAAAGTGAATGAACAAAACGTGGAAGAAAAGCTCACTCGCCATCCAGTAATTAAGGAGGCAACAGTGGAAAAACAGCTGCCGAACACGATCGCCATCCACGTCCGCGAATGGCGGCGAATCGCTTATGTGTATGACCGGCAAACGTTTTTTCCATTGCTTGAAAACGGGCGGCTGTTAAAGCAAGAAGGGACGAAGACGGCGCCAAGCGATGCGCCGGTGCTTGTCGGCTGGAAAGACGGCGACGCCATTGCTGAAATGACGGGGCAGCTCGCCGAACTGCCCGCGGCCGTGCTGGGCGCCATGTCGGAAATTCACTACAAGCCGACGAGGGAATATGAAGACCGCGTCATCGTCTACATGAATGACGGTTATGAAGTAAGCGCGACAATCCGGCAATTTGCGGACAAGCTGTCGCATTATCCTGCGATTGTCGCCGCGCTTGACCGAAACGTCAAAGGAGTCATTCATTTGGAAGTCGGCAGCTATTTTGTTCCTTACTCCCCCCCGAAAAA
>NZ_BCPV01000007.1 GCF_001544135.1 Geobacillus zalihae NBRC 101842
GCCACATCACCACAGAACGAAGCCGATAGCGAGCGCGACGCAGCCGCTTCCATAACGCGCGCGCTTCGCCAAGCTGGCTGCGAACGTAGACAAGCTCCTCAGCGGACACATCAGCCGGCAGGCGATGATGCCGCCTTTTCATGATGGCGGACACCCCCCACATCGCCCCCATTCCGGATAAAATCGAAGGCCAAAAGCGAAAATCAGCAGCGATGAATACGATCACCGCGACGATGACCCCTGCGTTCCATGAGACAAACCAACGCCATATCGTACGAAGCAGCTGCTTCATGGTCCCTCTCCTTCTTTAATCTTTTCTTTCATTATAGCATGTCCATTCCATGATACGTACAAGCGCCCAAAGAAGTTTCATCGCCAACTGGACGGCGCGCATAGGACAATGGCCGCTTCGAATAGGCTATAGTAACAGGGCCATCGAAAGGGGAATCGGGATGAAAGCGATCAATTGGCAGCTTGTCTCCTTTGTCGCGATCTCGCTGTTGAAAGAATATTGGTGCTATGCCGGACTGCCGCGCGTCTACTATTGGCAGGCGGCGGATGATGACAAAAAAACTGCCTAACAGCAGAAGGAGGGAACACGATGCAGCCTTGGCACCGCCCCACACCGCCAACCGCCTCCCGCGCCGCACTGACCGTCACCGGCCAAGGGACAGTCAGCGCCAAGCCAGACACCGTCCTCATTGCGATCGGGGTGCGCACCGAACACGTCCATATTCAAGAAGCGCTTGCTGACAACGCGAAACGCACCGACGCAGTCATTGGAGCACTCAAAGCGCTTGGCGTGCAAACAGAAGATTTGGAGACGACGGCGTTTTCCATCTATCCCCAATACGAACATCACAATGGAGCCGACGTATTATCCAGCTATAGAGTCGAACATTGGCTTGAAATCACCGTCCGCGACCCTAAAAAAGCCGGCGCCATTTACGAGGCGGCCGTTGCCCATGGAGCAAACCTCGCCCGCGGCTTGGAATTCCGTCTAGCAAACGAACAAGCCCATTACCAGCAGGCATTGGCGTTGGCCGTGAAAAACGCCAAAGAAAAAGCGCTGGCCATCGCCCGCGCTCTCAGCTTGCCTCTTTATGACACGCCGATTGAACTGAAAGAACAGTCATCGATCCGGCCGTCGCCATACGGTCCGGCTGTTCTCAGCGTTTCCTCATCAGCGCCGCCTGTGCAGACGCAAGATGTTGTCATTACCGCCGTCGTGGAAGCGGTATTTGCTTATTCGTTCATTTCGTGATATCGACTTCATGGACGCGGGCGCCGCCAAACAGCTCGACGCGGACGGTTTTCTTTTTCCCATTCGAATGGACGACGGTTACAGCGTACGCGCCCGGCAAATACGGGCCGATTTTTTTGACAAATGGGTCTTTCGTCGCCTCCTCTTCCGTTTTCACCCCATTGACGACAAGCAACGCCTCCGGATCATCGACGCGCACATGGAGAAAATAGAGGGCTGGCTCAAACACATACCGGTCCTCAAACACATGAATCGTAAACACCGGCGGGTAAGATGTCAATCCTTTAATATACACGTGGCCGCTCTTGCGCTGGCGGGCAAACTCCCGATCTAGCTGTTTATACGCTTCTGGGTGCCGTTCCACATACGCGAACAACGGCGCCAACGTTTTCTCGTTGATCGGCACGCTTTCCTCCGTCACCCGCAGCATCGCCTGCAAAGCGGCCACATCGCGGTCTTCGATCGCATCTTTTAAACGCATAATGGCCATTTCTCGGCTCGCGGCCGTCTTCAACGCCCCATACCCGCTCCAAAGAAGCGTGCTCGCCCCCCACAGAACGACGATGGCGACAAGCAGCCAGCCGATGAGACGGTATTGCTTTTTTCTCCTCTTTTCCCGAGACAAAACGCGCGCCTGCTGCCTCTTTTCGCTGCGCGCCAACGCCGCGGCGCCGTTCTGACCGCCGCGGCTTCCCGTTTCCCCCTCAATGGCATCCGGTTCGAACACGCGCGGTTTCATGAGCGCTTCCCCTCTCCTTCTCGCTGCCTAGTTCCACTTTATGTCAGAGACAGGGAATATATGTTACACGAACAACGGTGCGCTTTTTATTATACCCGCCTGAGCGAAAAACGGATAGCCGTTTGCACCGCCCATTATCGCGAAAACGAAGCGTTCGGTTGCTCCATTCGCCGCCCGACTTGTTGAAACATCCAGGCGTATAAGGCCGCGCTTCCTAGCGCCAGCATCCCAAGGACAACAAACGTCCATGCATAGCCGATCCATTCCGCCGCGGCGAGCGACAGCGGCGCCAACATCCGCCCAATCGTAAAACGGAGACTGGCGGCGGCAAAATATTGGCCGCGCATCGCCTCCGGAGCCAAGCGGGAAATGAACGACTGCTGCAAGCCAGCTGTCATCAACTCAGCCAGCGTAAACAGCGCCATGACCGCGATCAATCCGAGCAGCGAAGACGTTTGACTAAACAGCCACATCGAGATGCCGTATAAGACGGATGAACCGACAAACGCCTGCCGCTCCGAGTAGCGAGACATCCAACGCGTCACAGCCACCGTGCATAGTGCGACCAACAGACCGTTTTCGGCAATGAGCCAACTAAAGGCGCTCGCGCCGTCAATCGTCCATCCTGCCAATGTTTCGGCTTCGACCGTTTCTTTTGTATATACCGGGATCAGCAAGTCAAGCTGTTTGACACTCCGCACGGCTAAAGCCGTGGGATTCTTGGGTCATTCGCGTCCTCATCCATTTCTGGTTCGGACCACGCCCAAGATCAGGGGTGTGTCATCACCCCGTCCCATCGGGTTAGAATGTACCCCGATGGGCGGCGCACCTGTGACCAGTGCGCTAGGTTAGGCGGCGAAGCCCGAAATTGCTTTGGCGATGTTGATGGCGCCATTTAAGTCGGCGTGGAGGGTGTATCCGCATTTTTTACACTGAAAGTGGATGCCATTGCGATTTCCCTTTTCCCGATGTCCACATTTACACGTTTGGCTCGTGTAGGTCGGCTTCACCCACTCGACCCGAATGCCTGCCATTTCCGCCTTATAGGCAATCATCGTTTGCAGTTGATGAAACGCCCAAGCATGAAGGCTTCGTCCTGCTTCTTTGGCCGATGTTGCCCGTTTCCGAATGCCCGTCAACTCTTCCATTCGAATCACGCCAACACCGTTGGCGAGCGCAAAATTCACGATTTGACGGCTGATTTTGTGATTTTGATCCTTCATCCAGCGGGACTCTTTACGGCCGATTTTGCGAATCATATGGAGCTTCTTGGCTTTTCCTAATCTCCTTCGCAAAGCCGCATATCGTCGGCGTACAAAGGCGCATTGGTTCCCTTTGAAAAACCACGATTTCGTTCCCACGCTGGCAACAGCGAGATAGCGAAGTCCAAGGTCAACCCCCATCACCTTTGTTTCGTGTCGCGGCTTGACTTCAAAGGTGATCGCGATCGCCAAGCACCATTTCTTTCTCTTTTTGTAGAGCTTGGCCGCCCCTTGTTTGGCGGTTCCGTTCAACAATCGATTCAGCCATGCTTCTTGATAGGGACGCGTGACCACCGGCACACCGACTCGCTTCTCTAATGTTGGGAATGAAACGGTGTAGAACTCTCCTTTCTTTTCCACCTTCACGTTTTGATTGTTAAAGCAACACCATAATGTTCGAAACCTCTTTGTTTTCTGGTTTTTCTTTTGGGACTTCACTTCTCGAATCGTTTGATTCACGACGGCGGAAGGAAATCGTTGTGACGAAAACGCTTTAAAAATTTTACTCGTCGCTTGATTCAGTTCTGGATGATCCAACAGCCAATTCGCAAACTCTGTGTTCACTTCTGTCATCCGTTCATACATTTCCTGTTTGACTTTCGTTGGGTTGTGCAGTTCCAGCCTTAGCGTGATCGTCGGCATGGATTCACCCCCTTTTCTTTTGAGATTCCACATAGCGTTTGATGATTTCACTTGATCCATTCCCTGCTGTACTCACGAAGAAAGAGCGTGTCCAAAGACTTGGCAGATGAGACAAGTGTTGAAATTCTTCCCTTCATCGTCGGGAAGTCACTCCTTTCACTTTTGTCATCATATCTGATGGAGAATCAGAAGGGAGGCCATTCAAGAACAAATGACAATGATCAGGCATCACTTCCATAGCAAGAAAGCAAGAATAATCCAATCATTCTCTTGGCAAATTTCTTCTACTAACTGCCTGAATCGCTCTTCCACTTTGTTCACTAACACTTTTCTTCGATAACGCGGGCAAAAAACAAAATGGTAGTTAATTAAAGATACAGTTGTTTTCGTTCTTCGATATTTTTGTTCCATATTATTAATTGTATCAGTTTAATGGTCATACTCAAACAATTAAAGATAAAAAATGGTTGCTCTAAGCAATCCCATGAAGAGATTACCGAGCAACGCCGTCTTTCATCCCACGATTCAAACCGTGGGCTTTCAGACGGCATTTTCTGTAAAACTAAGAAATCCAACAAACGGCGACGACCACCACGGGGAGCTGGCCAAGGCGAAAACGAAAAACGCCGCCCCCTGTCCGTAGGCGGATAACACCATCATCCGCTTGCGTCCGAATACATCAGCACAATAGCCGCCCATTAAATTGGTGATGACCGAGAACAACTGCGAAACAATCAACAACAACCCCGCTGTCTCTTTGCCAAAGGCATCGGCAAAATAAATCGATATAAACGGAAAAAACATCCAAAAGGTCGTATTCATGAGCGCCTCGCCAAACAGGCGCACTTTTAGGTTGCGGTCCCAATCGCGTATTCGCATCCGCTGTCCCCCTAATCTTTCGTCTTTCGAATTTCTTTGGAAATTATATCATATTTTTATAGGGGATCGGAGAAATATTTTTCAAATAAAAAAGGGCTGACCCAAAAGGGTGTTTTTCCTTAAACGAAACACAACATATTGTTTCATGACTATATAAAAAAGGTGTCCCGATCCTGTTGGGACACCCTCGACTTGCATTTCGTTTGTCTCTTACTTGCGGATGAATTGCTGTGTCCAAATATATCCATTTTCTTCAAAACCAACGCCGATATGCGTAAAGTTTTTGTTCAAAATGTTTGCCCGATGGCCTTCACTGTTCATCCACGCATTGACCACTTCTTGCGGGGTGCGTTGGCCTTTGGCAATGTTTTCCCCGGCAGCCGTGTACGAGATGCCGAATTTTTTCATCATCTCAAATGGAGAACCGTACGTCGGGCTGTTGTGCGAGAAGTAGTGGTTCACCGCCATATCGCGCGATTTTTCGCGGGCGACTTTGCTGAGGGCCAAGTCAACTTGAAGCGGCGGCAAGCCGTATTTTGCCCGCTCTTTATTCGTCAGTTCAACGACTTGTTGCTCATAGGCGTTTAAGCCAGTTGCTTTTTGCGGCGCTGCTGTTGGGGCCGTCGCTGGCGTTTTTGCCGATGCTTGCGTATTCGCAGCCGGTTTCGTCGCTGGCTGTTTGACCGTTGCCGGCGCCTGCGGTTTTGTCGTTGGCTGTTTTGCCGCCGGTTGTTGGGTTGCCGGTTTTACCGGTTGGAACGACACGAACGGGAAGTATTGTTGCAGCCATTTCTCAAAATCTTGAACGTTTGTGCTGACATATTTTACTTGATACGCATTCGCTGTCGGACACGTCGTCCCAGCTGCTTC
Organism: Geobacillus zalihae NBRC 101842; assembly: GCF_001544135.1. Classification (GTDB taxonomy): domain Bacteria; phylum Bacillota; class Bacilli; order Bacillales; family Anoxybacillaceae; genus Geobacillus; species Geobacillus zalihae. Next base: position 5,657 of record NZ_BCPV01000007.1, read on the forward strand.
CGTTTTCGTTGCCGCGAACGAAGCGCCGGCGAGCGCGACCGAAGCGGCGATGGTTGCTAACGTTTTTTTCTTCATCGGAATTCCTCCTTGTATCCTCTATTTGAAAGTTTCAGAGATCTTGCGTCCGTCAGTCATGCCTACACGATGAGATTTGAAGAGGAACGGTTTCGTTGTTCCCTTGCCTTCGCCCTCATTATAACACGGGTTTTTTGTAATATTTTTGGGCTAAAATGGAAAAACACGCAGGCTGGCAACACCTGAAAAACAAAGCGCTAGTTTTCATTGCCAGTTCGCTTCCCATCACGGCGGCCGCAACGATTGGAAGCGGCATCCTTTCACTAATTGCCGTTCCTTTTTCCCCTCTATTATTCTAGCCGCCCACATTTTTCTAGGAAAAAGGGAGTTGACAGCCTCTTTTTTGAACCATTTCATTTAACAATTGTTACAGCTGTGTTACAAAACAGATGATCATGTTTCTCCTGTTGTGTCAAACAGAAAAAGCCGGGGTTGCAAGCCCCAGCTTTGATGACCATTTTATTCTTTATCAACGACAAGCACGGTTTGCACTTCGTTCGGCTTCACCTCGACCACAAACGTTCCGCATTCGTCCGCCGCGAGCGAGTCAAGCAGCTCCTCGTTGAGATTCGTGCGAAAAACGCCCGAAAACGGCTTGTTCCATTGGAACGCCGCCGTCGTTGTCGTTATCGTTGGCGTTGAATTGTAAAAGAGGAGCTTATCGGCATACAGCCACACCCGTTCGTCAAAGCGCATCGATCTCCATCCCCCACCGTCTCATCGTTTGCTACTATTTTAACAAGAACGGATGGCGATTGGCTATAGAGCGCCTCTTCTATTGCGATAGTTGATGCCCCTCAACCAACACCGGAATGCGCGCTTTATACTTCTCCACCCATCGGCGGTTATGTTCATCCGCCCCCTCAATGTTGCCGCTTAAAAAGACGGGCGGCTCAAATCCATTTTCCACCATGAGGACAATCGCCTCGGCGAAAACGGCGTTTAAAATCGCGCTGCCGATCACGGTCGAAGTAGGGGCAAATGACGGAAACATTCGGATGAGCTAAAATCGCGTCTCCTCTCACACAATGATTGTCAATCACCAAGTCCACCACTTCATACAATAACCGACCGCTCTTATGCCGCGACGGTTGACTCTTCGAATATTCCAAAGATGTAATCGCGATCGTATACGCTCCTTTCTCTTTTGCCGCCAACGCCACATCAATCGGAACCGGATTGCGCCCCGATGTGGACAACACAAAAAACACATCTTCAGGACGGATATCCTCATGATTGATAAAATGTTGTGCGAAATCATTCATTCTCTCCAACATGGACGACCGCACCGCCCCTTCGTGAAGCATCAGCGGCTCGACAAAGATCGGTTTCACCGGAACAAGCCCTCCCGCCCGGTAAAACACTTCCTCTGCTAAAATATGAGAATGGCCGCATCCGAATAACTGAACGATTCCGCCGTTTTGAATCGCTTCGCTTACCATATGGGCGGCCTTTTTTAGATTGTCCTTTTCATGGCTTAAAACGAGTTCCAGACGTTCATTGATTTTTTGGAAATATTGATCGATCATCGGCCATTCGCCCCTTAAGCGCTTGGTTTCCTATCCCTAAACTAGATTTAGCCCGCCGCAGCCACGGTTAGACCCGCTCCTGCAGCCAAAAAAACGGCTTCCCCTATATAAGGAAGCCGTCCGTCGGTTCCATCGCATTCCTTGCTTTACTGCCCTGTATATCCGCCAACCGGGATATTGTCCTTCCGCGCCACCCCAGTGCGGTAAGCGGCTTCGATGACCGCTTGTCTGACGCGTTCAACGACTTTGCTGTTGAAGACGCTCGGGATGATGTATGTTTCGTTCAATTCATCCTCCGTCACGACAGAGGCAATCGCCTTCGCGGCAGCGAGCTTCATTTCCTCGTTAATTTCTCTCGCCCGGCAGTCGAGCGCCCCGCGGAAAATGCCCGGGAAGCAAAGGACGTTGTTGATTTGGTTCGGATAGTCGGAACGCCCGGTCGCCATGACGCGCACGTACGGTTCGGCCAGCTCCGGATCAATTTCCGGAATCGGGTTGGCCATCGCAAACACGATCGGATCGCGCGCCATTTTTTTCACATCTTCCACTTTTAAAATGCCGGGAGCTGAGACGCCAATAAACACATCTGCGCCGGCGATGACATCGGACAAGCTTCCTTTCAGATTATCCGGGTTCGTGATTTGCGCATATTCTTGCCAATACGGATTTTCATACGTTTCATCGCGATGGATGGCGCCATGGCGGTCGACCCCGATAATGTTGCGCACGCCGGCCGCAAGCAAAATTTTCGTGCAGGCGATGCCAGCGGCGCCAATGCCGGTGAGAACCACTTTAATGTCCTCGAGCTTTTTGTCGACGATTTTCAACGCATTAAGCAACCCGGCCAAGAGCACGACCGCCGTGCCGTGTTGGTCGTCATGGAACACCGGGATGTCAAGCTCTTCCTTCAACCGCTTTTCAATCTCAAAGCAGCGCGGAGCGGAAATGTCTTCGAGATTAATGCCGCCAAACGCCGGGGCGATCGCTTTCACAATTTGAATGATTTCTTCCGTGTCTTTCGTATCCAAACAAATCGGGAACGCGTCCACTCCGGCAAATTCCTTAAACAGCATCGCTTTCCCTTCCATGACCGGCATCGCCGCATACGGGCCGATGTCGCCAAGCCCGAGCACCGCCGTGCCATCCGAGACGACGGCGACCGTATTCCGTTTAATCGTCAGCGAATACGCCTTGCGCGGATCCTCAGCGATGGCCGTGCAGACGCGCGCCACGCCCGGCGTGTACACCCGCGACAAGTCATCACGCGTTTTCACTGGGATTTTTGAATTTGTTTCAATTTTCCCCCCGATGTGCATCAAAAACGTGCGGTCGGAAACGTTGATGATTTTGACGCCTTGAATTTTTTTCAGCGCCTCAATGATCAAATCGCACTGCTTCGTGTCGAGCGCGCTGACGGTGATGTCGCGCACCGTATGGACTTTGCTTGATGAAATGACGTCAATCCCGACAATGTCCCCGCCCGCTTTGCCAATCGCGGCGGCGATATCGCTGAACGAGACGATATCTTTTTCGAACTGGAGACGAATCGTAATGTTCATGGCTGCCCCGCCTGGTAATGCCATAGATAACCGCCTTCCTTTTCTCTATTTCATGGTAAGACACTCTATGGTACAAATGTTATCTCATGAATGGGAAAAAGACAACCCTTATCCTCCATCAACCTCTTTTCCGCGGCCGCTTCTTGCTTACCGCCGCATTGCGTTTAGGCTTGGGGCTATGCGGTCCATTTTCGAATTCGCCACCGGTGCGGCCATCCCATTCGGCATCTATTGGGCAATCAAAGCACGGAACAAAATGGAGGTCGCCAAGCAACCATCTGTCCTGCCGCCCCACACGGTTGGTCTGAACGGCAAACGGTCGGGAACACAACAAAACAACGGCCTCCCTTCCTTTCACCCAAAGGGAGGCCATTCTCTTCCACTTATTGAAGCAAGCGGAGAAATTCACGCATAAACGCCGGCAAATCCGGCCACGCATGAGCGGAGACAAGGTTGCCGTCAACATGGACCGTATTGTCAGACACATACGTTGCTCCGAGCGCTTCGACACCGGGTTTGCAGGCAATATACGCTGTCAAGCTCCGTCCTTTCAACAAATCCGGCATCGTTTCAAAAATGAGCGAGGCGTGGCAAATTGCGGCAATCGGCTTATTCGCTTCAAAGAAATGGCGAACGATTCGTTGCACGTTCTCATCAAGGCGAATGTATTCCGGAGCGCGCCCGCCCGGAATGACCAATCCGTCGTATTGCGCCGGGTCAACCTCGGGGAACGACGCATGAGCGTCGATCAAATAGCCTTGTTTTTCTACATACGTATCCCAATCGGCAAAATCATGAACGACCGTGTGCAGTTTCTTTTTCTTCGGCGCGGCAATCGTCGCTTCATAACCTTCTTCAAGCAAACGGTAATACGGATAGTATACTTCAAGCGCCTCAACAGCATCACCCGCGATGATCAGCACTTTTTTGCTCATGGATTCCCGCCTCCTTGTCCATTTTTTTCTTTCATTTCTATCATACTGGAAACGAGTGAAAAGGAAAAGTAAAATGATTGGTGGAAAGGGATGAAGCAGCAGAAACGAGAGTCGCTATGGTTGCGACAGTAAGGAGGGAAACGGAATGACCATCACCTCATGGCTGGCCGCCTCGCGCCGCACCGTTGTGCTGACCGGCGCCGGCATGTCAACCGAAAGCGGGCTGCCCGATTTCCGCTCGCCGCGCACCGGGCTGTGGGCGCGTTTTAACCCGAGCGAACTCGCTACCATCGATGCGCTGTACCATCGCCGTGAATCGTTCGTCGAGTTTTACCAATATCGCATTCGCACATTGCAACAGTGCCAACCGCATGACGGACACCGCTTGTTGGCCGATTGGGAGCGGCGCGGGATCGTGCAGACGATTGTGACGCAAAATGTCGATGGCTTTCACCAAGAAGCAGGAAGCCGACGCGTCATCGAACTTCACGGCTCGCTCCGCACCGTCCATTGTCAGCGGTGCGGGGAGTCAAAACCCAGCTTTGTCTATTTGCACGGTGTGTTGACGTGCGAATGCGGCGGAGTTTTGCGCCCGTCGGTCGTGTTGTTTGGCGAGCCGTTGCCGGAGAAAGCCATCACGGAAGCATGGAAGGTTGCCCAACAGGCTGATCTATTCCTCGTGCTCGGCTCCTCCCTGCAAGTGTCGCCGGCCAATCAACTGCCGCTTGTCGCCAAACGAAACGGTGCGAAGCTTGTCATCATCAATTGGGAGCCAACTGACTTGGACGATCTCGCCGACGCTGTCATTCACGGCCGGAAAATCGGCGAAGTGCTGAACGAGCTCAATGAGCAATTGGCGGAGGTGAATCCATGACTAAAGAAATCATGTTGCAAATGGCGCTCGAATCGATCGGCGACCACTCCCCCATCCGCCATTGGCGCCGCGTCTCGGGCGGCGACATCAATGACGTCTATCGCGTCCAAAGCGGCAAACAAACGTACTTTATCAAAATGCAACGTTTCCCGCCGAGTGGATTTTTCGCTGCCGAACAGATGGGCCTCGAGCTGATCAGGCAAGCACGCGCCATCAACGTTCCGCATACCTTCGGCTTCGGGGAAGCGGACGATTGGGGCTGGCTCGTCTTGGAGTGGATCGAAGGAGCAGAAACGGAACAGACGGCCGAACAGCTCGGCCGCGGCCTTGCCCGCCTCCATCAATGCCGCGGACCGGCGTTTGGCCTTGACCGCGATACCTATATCGGCATGCTGCCGCAGCGCAACGGCTGGTACGGCCGCTGGCCCGACTATTACCGCGACGCCCGCCTTAGACCACAAATGACGCGAGCGGCGGCAAGAGGCCTCCTGCCCGCCAAGCGGCGCAAACGTCTCGAATGGCTGCTCGAGCGGCTTGACCAATGGCTCCCAGATGACTGTTTTCCGTCGCTTTTGCATGGCGATTTATGGAGCGGCAACTGGATTCCAGGGCCAGACGGAGTGCCGTATTTGACCGATCCGTCTGTTTTATATGGCCATCATGAGTTTGAGATCGCGTTTACCGAGCTGTTTGGCGGCTTCCCATCCCGATTTTACGACAGCTATCGCGAGCTTATGCCGCTCTCGGCTGATTATCATGACCGAAAACCACTCTACCAGCTGTTTTACTTGCTCGTTCATCTCAATTTATTTGGCGAAACATACGGCAACGCTGTTGACCGCGTGCTGGATCGTTACGCGGGGGAGTAGTTTTTCCTGCTTCCCCCGCCATCCTTATTCAGCACGGATCGCTTCGAGCAGCGCATCACCGTTTTCGCTCACGCGCACATAGGCAAACCGAACATTCTCTTGCCGTTTCATCCCCGTTTTTTCCGGAATGAAATACGATTCAATGCCATACACGACTTGCGGGCCGTGAAACGTACCGGTGATGATCACGTCCCCCGGTTGCGGCGTGTATCCCGGCCTTTTTTCCCCATTGACCATATATACGCCAGCCAAACGGTGCACCCCGTCCTCTCCTTTTCGCAGCCCGACTTGCACCCGTCCGCTTCCGTCAAGCGACGGAATGGTGGAAATATCGTACCGAAGCTGAATATAATCCCCTTGCAGCATGGAACGTGGATCGATCGGCTCAAGCTCCAGCTTTACGACGTCACCATATCGCAGCAATCGCTCTTTTTGCCACACGGTATAGCCTAAAAATGAAAATTGAGCGATCACGACTATGAGCGTCAACAACGAAACGCGCCGCCCCCAGCGCACGCCCCGCCCCCATGTGAAGCCATTTCGTTTCTCAAGCCATACCGCCCATGCGAGCAACACCGCTCCCGCCGCCAGCAAACTGACCGATTTATGAAGCAAATTCCATGCGAGTTCATAATATTTCAGCACGAGATAAAGCGCTGTGTACACCCAAGCGGTCTTCCGCTCCAGTTGCCGACCGCGGAAAAGAAAGAAGGCAAGCGCCAAAATCATGGCGATATTCAACGTCACGTACAGTCCATCAGCCGCAAACACATCAACGCTTGTCGCGATCCCAAGCGCGCCGAACGCCAAGACAAGCGGAGTGAGAAACGGCGTTCCGCGAAAGCGGCCATACGCATACAACCCGCCGCTGACCAAAGCCAAGGTGAGCAACACCTTCCGGCCGTCATCCATCACCGAACTTAAGGCGATCCCGAAATAGACCGTCAGCGCCACCGTCGTCAACCGGCGCACTCCGCTGTCTGATGATCCGATGACGCCAATCGCGAGCCCAATGGCATAGAGGAACAGAGCCGACCGCGAGACCTCCCACGCCATCGCCACCCCGAGCCCATAGCCAACAGCCAGCAGTGTATAACGAACGACCGGATTCCAACGCCGACCAAATGAGGCAGGAACGACAAACCCAAAGATGGAAATGAAAAAGAGCACGTAAGGAGACCATGACTCTGTCCAAAGGAAATACAAGCCAAGCAGGCTTTGTATGGCCAACGCCGAAGCCGCGAGCGTGACAATCGCTTGAAACACCGCCAAAAACCGCCTTCCAGCTTTCGTCTCCGCTGAAAACAGCCCAGCCCGCCGCAATAGCACAACGCCGCCGTATAGCACTGCAGCGGCTGCCATAAGCCCAATAAGAAGCAACCACGTTTCAAAATGATCAGCGAGCAGGCGAATGTATTGAATGAACAAAAACAGTCCAGCAAACAAACTCGTCAACAACACGTACGGCCGCTGCTTGGCGATGACAAGAAAATAATAAAGCAACACGGCGAGCAACACGGTATACACGTATGGCCACCATGCGTCGCGCCCATAGGAAAAACCGGTTACATCAATCACAAGCAGCCAACCTTGCATGGCCATGTAAGCCAAGCAAGCCATGAGCGGTGTCCGAACGAAAATAAAAAGAACACCGTTTACGATCACGAATAACGATAGCACGCCAAACGAAGACCATTCCGTCCACTCAATCCGATAAGCGGACGGAAAATAATAAAACCAGCACGCAAGCTGCAGCAACCCAATCGCGATCACAGACAGCACCTGTTCTTTTGTCAGTGACGCCAGCACAGCAGTCGGCGCAAGCCAGGCAAGAAACAGCCAATAACTGTCAGCATGCGAATTGTAAATTTGTCCAAGCAACGCCAACGCAATGCCAAATGACAACACCCCGCCGATCAGCATCCAGCGCCCTAAGAAACGATGGCGGCCCCAAAGCGCCGCGCTTGCGATGTAAAATGCCGCCATCACGCCGATGCTGATCCCGACTTTCACCTCTCGCCCCATCTCCGGCCAGTTGGCGGCAAAAAAATACACAATGCCGGCAATGATGCACAAAAACGCCAACGCATACCCCGTTTTTACGATACGGGCCGCCATATCGCTTCCCCCTTGTGACTTGATCTTTTCTATAACATATGCTGAAAAAGCTGTCTAGAAGACCAGTGAAAACACGCCTTATTCCATCGCATTTTCCTAGTTACCACCGGCCTTTTAGACTTTTTTTCTTTGTTGCGGTGAAGAACATTATGGTTGGAGATAATTTTTTAAGTGGAAAATTTCCATATCATGCTCTGCGACTTTTTTCATCAAATAATCGATGGATGCCTGTTTAGAAGAGAACTCGCGCGAAGCCATATCAAGAGCGGCCTGATGCTTATGAAGCATGTTCTCGATGTGGCGAAAATGGCTCCGCATTTCTGTTGTGAGGTTGTCAACTTTTTCTTCGACCCGTTCAACTTTCGCTTCAAGCCGTTGTTGCCCTTCTTTGAGCGTTTGCACGTCGCCCTTGATCATGTCCATGTCCGCTTTCAACGTTTGCACGTCGCCTTTGACCGCGTCCATGTCCGCTTTCAACGTTTGCACGTCGCCTTTGACCGCGTCCATGTCCGCTTTCAACGTTTGCACGTCACCTTTGACCGCGTCCATGTCCGCTTTCAACGTTTGCACGTCGCCTTTGACCATGTCCATGTCCGCTTTTAATGTGCGCACATCCTCTTCCACCCGGTGAAGCCGCTGTTCCAAGCGGGCTTGTCCCTTCTGTAACAACTGCACTTCATCTTCCAGCCGCGCCTGTCCTTCCTTGAGCGCTTGCACCTCGCCTTCCAAGCGCGCCTGTCCTTCCTTGAGCACCTGCACTTCTCCTTCGAGGCGTGCTTGCCCTTCTTTGAGCGCCCGCACCTCGCCTTCGAGGCGCGCCTGCCCTTCTTTGAGCGCCTGCACCTCGCCTTCGAGGCGTGTCTGCCCTTCTTTGAGCGCCTGCACCTCGCCTTCGAGGCGCGCCTGTCCTTCTTGAAGCGCTCGGACATTTCCTTCGATCCGATCGAGCCGCACGTGGATGGGATTGAGCTTTTGGTCAAGCAGTTCGGCCATCATTTGCACGAGTTCGGCTTGCTCCATCGTTTCACCTCCTTTTCCCCATTGTATCATTGTCTCGGTCAACGCGATAGTATAGAAAAAGAGATTTTCTCCCTAATTTCGACAACGGCAAAGCTCAACACAAAGCCGCAAAATTTGCTTTTCACCGCGCGAAATCAAAACAAAAATCGTTTTTTGTCCATGTTCTAAAATCCGCTTCAGCGAGTGAACCTACGGTAAAGAGCCAGGCAGGCTGATACATAGGCAACCCCGAGCAAAAACCCACCAAGCACATCAGATGGATAATGCACTTGCAGACTTAACCTGCTTAAGCCAGTCAACAGGGCAAGCGCTCCAAAAACGCCGTAAATCGCGGCCCGTTCGCCGCGCTTCGGGCGTGTTTGCGCCAAAAAGTACGCCAAAAGCAACAAGTAAATCGTCCCGATCATCGCGTGACCGCTCGGAAAACTAAATCCCCCGATTTCAGCATGAGGAGGTCGAGGCCGTCCAATGATATGTTTTAGCCACTCATTGATGCCATATCCCCCGCCGACCGCGATTACAACCAACGCCATTCCGTAGACGTCGCGGCGAAAAAACCATAAACCAATGACAAGCATAATGCTGATGGTGCCAATCGTCTTTCCATTGCCAAGAAACGTAAACGGGTCAAGCCAATTCCAATAATCAAACAGACGCAGCCCCTCTTCATCCATTCTCTCCGTCCATCCAGCGGCCACGCCTGTCCAAACAAGCAAAAAAAGGCCAAGACTCATAGCCGCAGCGATCCATAATCGTCGATTCATGCTGAGCATCACTCTCCTCCTTATATCTTCTTTTCCAGAAAAACAAAAAATCCTCCTTAAAAAGCGGTGCTTTTTAAGGAGGGATCCATCACCACGGCAACTTTGTCTCTCCCATCAGGAACCGATCGACTTCACGAGCCGCCCCTCGGCCTTCATGGATGGCCCAGACGATCAAGCTTTGGCCGCGGCGGGCGTCGCCGGCGGCAAACACGCCCTCGATGTTTGTTGTATATTTGCCGTATGGGGCTTTCACTTTGTTGTTGGCCGTTTCAACGCCAAACTGCTTCAACAACGGCTGCTCTGGCCCTTCAAACCCGATGGCGATAAACACCAAATCGCACGGCCATACTTGTTCCGTCCCCGGAATTTCTTTAAAGATCGCTTTGCCGTTTTCATCGATGATTTTTTCCATTTGAATCGTATGCAGCTCTTTCACGCGGCCGTGCTCGTCGCCAACGATTTTCTTTGTTTGAATGCAATATTGACGCGGGTCGGCGCCGAATTTCGCTTTTGCTTCTTCATACGCGTAGTCAAGCGTAAAGACGAGCGGATATTGCGGCCACGGATTATCGTCCGGGCGCTTGTCCGGCAAGGCAGGGTGTTTGCCGAACTGGACGACGCTTTTGCAGCCTTGGCGCAGCGCGGTCGCCACGCAGTCGGCCCCCGTGTCGCCGCCGCCGATCACAATGACATGTTTGTCTTTGGCATCGATAAACTGGCCGTCGGCAAAATTCGAATCCAATAAACTTTTCGTCACGCCGGTCAAATAATCCATCGCAAAATGGACACCCTCAAGCTCCCGGCCTTCAATGGCCAAATCGCGCTGCTTTTGCGCACCGATGCACAAGACGACGGCGTCGTACTGAGCACGCAGTTCGTCAGCCGTAATATCTTTGCCGACTTCGGTGTTCGTAATAAACGTGATGCCTTCCTCTTCGAGCAGACGCACCCGCCGCTCGACCACTTCTTTTTCCAACTTCATATTCGGAATGCCGTACATCAACAATCCGCCGATGCGGTCAGCGCGCTCATACACCGTCACCGAATGGCCGGCTTGGTTGAGTTGGTCAGCGCAGGCCAACCCGGCCGGACCGGAGCCGACGATGGCCACCTTTTTCCCCGTGCGCGTCTTCGGGATGCGCGGTTTCACCCATCCCTCGGCAAACCCTTTATCAATAATGGCCCGTTCGATTCCTTTAATCGCAACCGCTGGGTCGGAAATGGCCACCGTGCACGATCCTTCGCACGGCGCCGGACAGACGCGACCAGTAAATTCTGGGAAGTTGTTGGTCTTTAAAAGTCGGTCAAGCGCTTCTTTCCAACGACCTCGGTACACCAAATCGTTCCATTCCGGGATCAAGTTGTGCACCGGACACCCCGAGGTAAGGCCGTTTAGCTCCAATCCCATATGACAAAACGGCGTGCCACAGTCCATACAGCGGGCGCCTTGGCGGGCCAGCACGTCTTCGGAAAACGGCTGCGTGTATTCTTTCCAATCATCGAGACGGGAAAGCGGATCGCGCTTTTTCTCTTCCTCGCGTGCATATTCCATAAATCCTGTTGCTTTTCCCACGATGGTTCCCCTCCTTCTTTCCGTACGTATCCTCTCTTCTCTCATGCGGCCTTCCCGCCTGTTGGCCGATCAAAAAGCGGGCCCCGCGAAGCCGCGGAGCCGAAGCGGCGTCGTCACTTCGCGGCCAATCGCAAGCCACAGCGTTACTTCGCCACCGCTTGCAGCTGATGGACGCCGCCGACAGCCGCTTTTTTCTGTTTTGCCACCGTTTCAAACGCCGCCATGACAGCTTCTTCGTGCGAAAGCCCGGACTGTTCGAGCGTTTCGATCGTCTCAATCATCAGTTTGTAATTGCGCGGAATAACTTTGACGAAGCGGCGGACATACGCATCCCACTCTTCGAGCACTAACGCCGCCCGCGGGCTTCCTGTATAGCGGTAATGGTTTTCGATCATCCGGCGCACGTCGCGAATTTCTTCCTCGTCTTCGAGCCGCTCAAATGAGACGAGCTCAAGGTTGGCGGTTTGCTGCCAGCTGTCTTCATCGGCAAGAACGTAAGCGATCCCACCGGACATGCCGGCGGCGAAGTTTTTGCCAACCGAACCGAGGATGACAACGCGGCCGCCGGTCATATATTCACAGCCGTGGTCGCCGACGCCTTCGACAACAGCATGGACGCCGCTGTTGCGGACGCAGAACCGCTCCCCAGCGCGGCCGCGAATGTACGCTTCGCCGCTTGTAGCCCCGTAAAACGCCACGTTGCCAATGATGACGTTGTCAGCCGCGGCAAACGGCGCCTCATGCGGCGGACGGACGATCACTTTGCCGCCGGAAAGCCCTTTGCCGACGTAATCATTCGCGTCGCCGACGAGCTCAAGCGTCATCCCTTTCGGCACAAACGCCGCAAAGCTTTGCCCGGCCGATCCGGTGAAATGGAGGCGGATCGTATCATCCGGCAGCCCTTCCTCGCCGTAGCGCTTCGAGATTTCGCTTCCTGTCATCGCCCCGACCGTGCGGTGGACGTTGCGGATGGCGAGGTGAAGTTCGACCGGCTCCTGCCGCTCAAGCGCTGGCTGCACCGCCGGTAAAATTTCCGTATAGTCGAGCGTCTCTTCCATTCGATGGTTTTGCCCTCTGCTGCCTGTGCGCGGGCCATCGACTTGATACAAGAGGCGGGACAAGTCAAGATGTTTCGCTTTCCAGTGCGCTTTTGCCCGCTCGCTCACTTTCAGAATATCGACGCGGCCGACCATTTCGTCGATCGTGCGGAATCCGAGTTCCGCCATCATTTCCCGCACTTCCTGAGCGACGAAATACATGAAATTGACGACATGATCCGGCTCGCCGGTAAATTTCTTGCGCAGCTCCGGATTTTGCGTCGCCACGCCGACCGGACACGTATCCAAATGACAGACGCGCATCATGACACAGCCTAAGACGACAAGCGGAGCCGTCGCAAACCCAAACTCTTCAGCGCCGAACAAAGCGGCCATGACAACATCGCGTCCTGTCATCAATTTTCCGTCCGTTTCCAAGACGACGCGGTCTCGCAAACCATTCAACATGAGCGTCTGATGCGTTTCCGCCAATCCGAGCTCCCACGGCAAGCCGGCATGCTTGATGCTCGTTTTCGGCGACGCACCCGTGCCCCCGTCATAGCCGCTGATGACAATGACATCGGCGTTCCCTTTCGCCACGCCAGCGGCGATCGTGCCAACGCCGGCTTTGGCGACGAGCTTCACGCTGATGCGCGCATCTTTGTTGGCGTTTTTCAAATCATAAATGAGTTGGGCCAAATCTTCAATCGAGTAAATGTCATGGTGCGGCGGCGGAGAAATAAGCTCCACCCCTGGCGTTGAGCCGCGCACTTTGCCGACCCACGGATACACTTTGTTGGCCGGAAGCTGCCCGCCTTCACCCGGTTTTGCTCCTTGGGCCATTTTGATTTGCAATTCATCGGCATTGACCAAATAATGGCTTTTTACGCCAAAACGTCCGGACGCCACTTGTTTGATCGCGCTGCGGCGCCAGTCGCCGTTTTCATCTTTCACATAGCGGGCCGGGTCTTCGCCGCCCTCGCCGCTGTTGCTTTTTCCGCCGATCCGGTTCATAGCGATCGCCAGCGCCTCATGGGCTTCCTGGCTGATCGAGCCGAACGACATCGCCCCGGTTTTAAAGCGGCGGACGATCGACTCGACCGGTTCGACTTCGTCAATCGGCACCGGTGTCCGGTCCGGATCGAAGTCGAACAAGTTGCGCAAGAACGTCAACTGTTCTTCATTCGCCAGTTTGGAATATTGTTTATACAAATTGTAGTCGTTTTTCCGGCACGCCCACTGCAGCAAATGGATCGTCTTCGGGTTGAATGCATGATGTTCGCCGTTGCGCCGCCATTGCAACTCGCTGCCCGTATCGAGCACATCGTCTTCATGCCGCGCTCCGAAAGCGGCTTCGTGGCGCATTTTCGCTTCTTTTGCAATTTCCGCAAGCCCGATGCCGCCGATTTGCGATGCCGTGCCGGTGAAGTATTCCTCAATGACATCGTCGCCGATGCCGACCGCTTCAAAAATTTGCGCGCCGCGGTAGCTTTGCACCGTCGAAATGCCCATTTTCGACATCACTTTGACGACGCCGTCAACAGCCGCCTTGATATATGTTTTCACCGCTTCACGGTAAGACAAGGCGATCGTGCCGTTTTCTGACGCCTGGCGGATGGTCTCGAGCGCCAAGTACGGGTTGATGGCGTCCGCCCCGTAGCCGATGAGCGCCGCAAAATGGTGCACTTCCCGCGCTTCGCCGCTTTCGACCAGCAGGCTGACGTTTGTGCGCGTCCCGTTGCGGACAAGGTGTTGATGAAGCCCGCTTACCGCCAGCAACACCGGAATCGCCACATGCGTGTCATCAACGCCGCGGTCGGACAGCACAAGAAGCGCCGCCCCGTTTTCGATCGCTTCATCCGCTTTGGCAAACAGCTCATCAAGCGCCTGTTTCAAATCATCAGTAAACAGCGTCGGCAGCACCGCGCACGCAAATTCCGGGTACGGATTGGCTTTTAACGCTGCCAGCTCTTCGTTCGTCAATAGCGGAGTTTCCAAGCGGATGCGCCGCGCCGCTTTGGCGTCCGGATGCAAAATGTTCCCTTCTTTGCCAAGCAGCGTCATCGTCGAGGTGACGACATATTCGCGGATCGCATCAATCGGCGGATTTGTCACTTGGGCGAACAGCTGCTTGAAGTAGTTGAACAAGCTTTGCGGCCGCTCGGACAGCACGGCAAGCGGCGCATCCATGCCCATCGCCCCCGTCGGATCTTTCCCTTCCGCCGCCATCGGCAAAATCGTTTTTTCCACATCTTCAAACGTGTAGCCGAACGCTTTTTGCAGCTTGACAAGCTGCTTCGGCGCTTCGACGTCCTCCGGAATTTCCAGATCGCCAAGCGTGATCATTTGCTCGTTGATCCATTGGCGATATGGCTTTTCATGAGCCATTTCTTCCTTGATTTCCTGGTCAGAGATGATGCGCCCTTGCTCGAGGTCAACCAACAGCATTTTCCCCGGGCTCAGCCGCTCTTTATATAAAATGTTGTTCGGGTCAACATCGATGACGCCGACTTCGGATGAGAAAATAATGTAGTCGTCTTTGGTGACATAATAGCGGGCCGGACGCAAGCCGTTCCGGTCCAAAATGGCGCCGATTTGCTTGCCGTCGGTGAACGAAATCGCCGTCGGTCCATCCCACGGCTCCATGAGACAGCTATGGTACTCGTAAAACGCCTTTTTCGCCCCGTCCATCTGCTCATCCCAAAACCACGGTTCCGGAATGAGCATCATCGCGACATGGGCCGGCTTCCGGCCAGCAAGAACGAAAAATTCGAACGCATTGTCCAAAATCGACGAATCGCTGCCGTTCGTATCCAAAATCGGCACGACTTTTTCCAAATCCGCGCCGAACGCTTCGGACACAAATTGCTTCTCGCGCGCCGTCATCCAGTTGACGTTGCCGCGCAGCGTGTTGATCTCGCCGTTATGGATCAAATAGCGGTTCGGATGGGCCCGCTCCCAGCTCGGGAACGTGTTCGTGCTGAAGCGCGAGTGCACGAGGGCAAACGCCGAACGGAACCGTTCATCTTGCAAATCCAAATAAAACGCATCGATTTGTTCCGGCGTAAGCAACCCTTTATAAACGATCGTCCGGCTCGAGAAGCTCGCTACATAGCACTCGTTGTTTTCCACACATTTTTCGAATTGTTTGCGGATCACATACAGCTTCCGTTCAAACGCCAACTCATCAGCCACGTCATCACTTGCCGCGACAAACACTTGGCGGATGAACGGCTGGCTTTGCCGCGCCAGTTTGCCAAGCTTTTCACGATCAACTGGAACTGTCCGCCATCCGAGCAGCCGTTGCCCTTCTTGAGCGACGATCTCATTGAACATCGATTCATAGTACGCCCGTTTCGCTTCCTCTTCCGGCAAAAAGAACATCCCGACCCCGTAGCGCCCTTTTTCCGGCAAGTTCATCCCGCCGCACACCGCTTGAAAATACTCATGCGGAATTTGCGTCATAATGCCCGCGCCATCGCCCGTTTCCGGATCGCTCCCTTGTCCGCCGCGGTGTTCAAGCTGGCGAAGCATATGAAGTGCCTTTTTGATAATGTCGTGCGACGGTTTTCCTTTCAAATGCGCATAAAACCCGATCCCGCATGCATCATGTTCAAATTCCGGGCGATACAGCCCTTGTGCTTCCGGTAATCCGTAGTGTTTCATGCTGCCTTCCCCTCCCGTTCCGAATTGTCTGTAATATTCATTGTAGTTTTCAAAATTAATATAAACAATATATAATTTAGATAAAATCCATCTCTTTTTGCGATCAATCAAAAGGAGGGAGAAAAATGGAGCTGCGGCAACTGCAATATTTCGTGGAAGTCGCCCGGCGCGAACACGTCTCCGAAGCCGCCGACGCCCTCCATGTCGCGCAGTCGGCGATCAGCCGGCAAATTGCCAACCTCGAAGCGGAGCTTGGCGTGCAGCTGTTTGAACGGGAAGGGCGAAACGTGAAGCTCACCCCGATCGGCCGCCATTTTTTGCCGCACGCCGAAGCGGTGTTAAAGGCGGTCGAGGATGCAAAGCAACAAATCGAAGAGTATTTGGACCCGGAACGCGGAACGATTAAAATCGGGTTTCCGACAAGCCTGGCAAGCCACATGATGCCGATGGTCATCTCCGCCTTTAAAGCGGAACACCCAAACGTCTCGTTCCATCTCCGCCAAGGGTCGTACTATTATTTAATCGAAGCGGTGAAAAAACGGGAGATCGACCTTGCCTTTCTCGGACCGATTCCGGTTCGTGAAATCGGCATTAAAGGAGAAATTTTGTTTTCCGAACCGTTTGCCGCCCTCCTGCCGAACAGCCATCCGCTCGCCCGCCGCGACCGGATCGTATTGAACGAACTGCGCCATGATCCATTTGTAACGTTTCCAAAAGGATACATTTTGCATCAAATCGTTATTGACGCTTGCCACCAAGCCGGATTTTCGCCCAACATTTCATCGGAAGGCGAAGATCTCGATGCCATTAAAGGGCTTGTCTCCGCTGGCATCGGCGTCACTCTCCTGCCGGAAAGCGCCCTGTCGGAAAGCCTCCTTCGCTACGCCGCCAAAGTGCCGATTGAGATGCCGCAAGTAAAGCGAAACGTCGGCATTATCATTTCCGACCACCACGAACTCGCTCCGTCGGTGAAAGTGTTTTACCAGTTTGTGAAAGACTTTTTCGCGGAGCTCGAGCGGTATCAATTGAGGGGGTGAACGCTCCCCCGCCTACGCTCACGTCGAAAAACGGATTCGAGATCACAAAAAAAAGACGCAGGTGCTTCACTCTGCGTCTTTCCTTTCTTCTTCTGCACACTTCCCCTTTCCGGCGCCTTCACTCATCAAGGATCATTCAAAAAGAAGATGTGGAGAGCACCAAATTCGGACGCTGCTTCAGTTAGATTGCGTCCGAACGTCATCCTAACCGCACGACCGTCCGGCCGCGCAGCTCGCCGCGCAAAATGCGCTCAAGCGCTTGCGGCAATTCAGCGAGCGAAATTTCTTGAACAATCCGCTCCAAATCCGGCTTTAAGTCGCCAGCGAGCCGCTCCCAAATGCGGAGGCGCAGCTCCATCGGGCAATAGACGGAGTCGATGCCAAGCAAACTGATGCCGCGCAAAATGAACGGATGGACGGTTGTCGGCACCTCGACGCCGCCTGTCAACCCGCTCACTGCCACCGCTCCGCCGTAGCGGATGCGGCTTAACACCGTGGCCAGCGTCCGACCGCCGACCGGGTCGACCGCCGCCGCCCAGCGCTGCTGATCAAGCGGACGAATGCGTTCAGCCGTGACGTCTTCGCGCGTCAACACTTCCTTGGCGCCGAGAGCACGCAAATAATCGTGCTCCGCCGCTTTTCCTGTGCTTGCTTCCACCGTATAGCCGCGCTTCGCAAGCATCGACACGGCCAAGCTGCCGACGCCGCCCGTCGCCCCCGTGACGAGCACCGGTCCGCGTTCCGGCGTCAGCCCCTGCTCCTCAAGACGGTGAATGGACAGCGCCGCTGTAAACCCAGCCGTCCCAATCGCCATCGCTTCTTTCAACGTCAACCCTTTCGGCAGCGGCACGAGCCAATCGCCATGCAGCCGGGCGTACTCGCTGTAGCCTCCGAAATGCGTCACGCCGATTTCATAGCCAGTCGCAATCACCTCATCCCCTTCGCGGAAACGCGGATGGTGCGACGAAACAACCACCCCGGCCAAATCAATTCCCGGCACAAATGGATACGTTTTCACAATTTTGCCGTCCGGAATGGACGCCAATCCATCTTTGTAGTTGACGCTTGAATAATGGACGCGGACAACGACGTCTCCTTCCGGCAAATCATCCATGGATATCGTCTGCACGCCGGCAGTAAATTCTGTTTCGGTTTTGTTGACAACGAACGCTTGAAATACGGACATCATTCTCTCCCTTTCCCATACATTTTTCACTCATGTCATTCGACAACCAAACGCCAGATTCCTTTCTGAACCAAGAAAACCCTCGCTTCCGGTTGTCAGCGTAGGCGGGTGATGAATAAATGTCTCATGAAAGTCCTTCCTACACTTCCTTGACTTCTTTATGTTAAACTGTAAACAAACATATCTTTAAGATGAAAGAAGGTGAAACAGTGGGCAATACCCCTGACTTGAACAAAATTTACACGTACGCTGACTGGAAAACATGGGAAGGCCGCTGGGAACTGATAAATGGAAAAGCCTATAATATGACACCTGCTCCATCTTCGGAACATCAATTTGCCGTCGGAGAATTGTATTTTGCTTTGCGCCATTTTTTCCAAAACCAACATTGTTACGTCTTTATGGCGCCGTTTGATGTATTCCTTAGCAAAAATGAAACGTATGAAACCCCTGATGACATTGTCCAACCCGATATTGCCGTGATTTGCAATAAAAAACAGATTGTCCAAAAAGGATGTTACGGGGCGCCTGCGCTAGTTGTTGAAGTTTTGTCACCTTCAACCGCTTTAAAAGATTACAACGAAAAATTTTACACGTACCAACACTATGGCATTGCAGAATATTGGATCGTCGATACGGCTAACAAAATGATTCATGTATACCATTTGCACGAAGGAGCCTATCAACGGCATGCCACATACGGGCAACAGGACACATTGCATTCCGCACAATTTAAAGACTTAGCGATTCCATTAGCGCATGTATTGGAATGGGGTTAAAACAGCCCTTGTTCAGCATGACATACTCATCATCAGTCTTGTGTCAAACACACAGAAATCGATGATCGGGCAGGTGCTCCTAAGAATCTCCCATCCCGAAGCACCATCGCATAAGCAAAAGAACGTTCAGCCCTCGCAATAACCGCCTGCTTCTATGTGTTTCCGAATGGCCGTGCAAAAGCAAACAAAACGCCAGCCTGTCGATCCGGCTGACGTTTGTCGTTCTTCTTATTGAATGGCCGCTAGCGCCCCGGTCAAGACACGCACCACAAACGAAAGTTCATCATCCGTGATGCAAAGCGGCGGCGACAGCGTGAGTACGTTGTTGTATCCGGCGACTGTCGTTCCGTTTTTGCCGATGATGAGGCCGTTTTCTTTGCATCGATGGATCACTTGATTGACAAGCGACACATCAAGAGGCTCTTTCGTCGCTCGGTCGGCGACCAATTCAATGCCGACAAGCAGCCCTTTGCCGCGCACATCCCCGACGTACGGATGGTCGGCCAGTTTCGTTTTCAGTGCCGAAAGCAGCCATTCGCCCGCTTCACGCGAACGGTCAAACAGACGCTCCTCCTCCATAATCTTGATGTTTTTCAGCGCCACCGCACAAGCAGCCGGATGGCCCCCAAACGTATTGACATGGCGGAAATAGTCGTATTCGCCTGTTCCTTTGAACGCCTCGTAAATCTCTTTCCGAACCGCCGTTGCCGCCAGCGGCAAATACGCGCTCGTAATGCCTTTCGCCATCGTGATAATGTCCGGCTTGACGCCGTAGTGTTGAAATCCGAACGCTTTTCCCGTCCGGCCGAAGCCGCAGATGACTTCATCGACAATAAGCAAAGCCCCGTGTTTTTCACACACTTCTTTGACCGCTTTCATATACCCGTCCGGAGGAATGAGCACACCGCCCCCGGTGATGATCGGCTCCATAATGACGGCCGCAATCGTTTCGCTCAACTCCCACGTCATGACATCATCAATGGCCTTTACCGCCCGCAGTCGACGCGGATCGTCCGCCGCATCCGGGTCGCGGTAGACATCCGGCGGCGGCACGTGGATGAAACCTGGGGCGAGCGGCTCGTATTTGTATTTCCGCTGCGCCTGCCCGGTGGCTGAGAGCGCCCCCATCGAGTTGCCGTGGTACGCCCGGTAGCGGGAAATGATTTTGTACCGATGATGCTCCCCGCGTTGCTGATGGTATTGGCGGGCGATTTTAAACGCCGTTTCGTTCGCTTCCGACCCGCTGTTGGAAAAGAAAATCACATACTCATCGCCTAACAGTTCGTTGAGCTTTTCCCCGAGCTGAATCGCCGACAAGTGGCTTTGCGTCAACGGGAAATACGCCAGCGTCTTCAGCTGCTCATACGCCGCTTCGGCGAGTTCCTCGCGCCCGTAGCCGACGTTGACGCACCAGAGCCCGGCCATCGCATCCAAATACTGATGGCCAGCTGCATCCGTCACCCAGCAGCCTTTCGCTTCGGCCGCAATCAGCGTTGCTTGTGGGTTATACGGCTTCATCGAATGCCAGATATATCGGTCGTCTTTTTCGAGCCACAGTTGGTGGGGTTGTTCCGTTTTCATCGCCGCTTGACTCCCCTCTATTTAGAATCGTTTCATGTTATAGCCATTATCGCTCAATTCACCATGCTGTTCATTAGACAGAGTGTAAAAACGGTGAACACATTTGCTCCACAGTTTGACCACTGCGTTCACTCCCAACCGCGACCGTAGGATATTTTTAAGCGAAAAGCTTTTTCACGAATCCGTCGTCTTGTCCGATCCTCCTCAATCAGCCCAACGCTGCACATTCCGATGTCTGTACGAAATCTCGTCCGCATCCATCAAACAGTCGTACGCTTTGATCATCAGCTCAATGGCCAGCCGTTTATCAGGCGCCATGAAATCGGGGCCAAGGAAACTTTCCAGCTTCTCTATACGGTGATACAACGTTTGCCGGACAATAAACAGCCGCTTCGCTGTCTCTTGTTTCGAGCCGTTGCACTGCAAGTACACCTTGAGCGTTTCTAGCAGCTTCCCATTGTACTTCCTGTCGTACTCGATAATCGGCCCTAAATATTGACAGGCCGTTTCGCGCAGATTGCTATATTTATCTAGAACCATGATCATCCGATACAAATGCAAATCCTCGTAAAATGGACTGACCGTTTGATCCTTCAACCGGTTTCGAATTTTCAGCGCCTCCAGCGCGGCTCGATAGCTTTGATTCATGGCAGAAAGAGAGTTGACAAACGTTCCAACGCCTATGGATAAGGAGGGAAGACGCGTCCGTACAAAATCTGACGCCTTAATGGATTCAATTCCATCTTCGACCCGCTTTTTCCACGTGGACTCACCCCGCCAATCAAGGGCGATAAACGCCAGCTGCCGGCCTATCTCCACAGAAAACACGAAAAATCCTCGCTGCTCAAATAGCGAACGACATAAAAGCTTGAAATATGTCAAATCAAAATTTCCTTTTTGATGAGCCCTTTCCACCTTGCAAACCCACACAACTCCCCGACGGCTGTCAAAAGAGGGATGATGATCCAATAAAAAGGAAGAAATCTCTTGGTCTGAGTATTCCCCTTCAAGCCATCCTTTCAGCCACTCGTTTTCCTCCGTGCGCCGTTTCTCCTCAGCATAAAGGTTCCGCAATAAGTGTTGCGCCAAAGCAGTCGCAGTGCGATCCAAAATGAGAAGGTCAAACTCATTGACATCGCGGCCGTCAGGGAGAAGGGCCAGCTCCGCATACTCGGCGCCGAACAAAGAAATCGGCTTGACGACCGCATCTACGGGCCATCCGCTGTTCCCCGAACAGATGCTGGCCTCGCGTTTCTGCCTCGGCCGACATGGAATGTACTCCACATCCCCGCCCTGCATTTTAAAAGCCACGTGATGGCCTAAACAATCATGCAAACACGTTAAAATCTCCCGATGGTCATGAACGGTCAACAGCTTTTTGTTTAACTCTTGGGAATACGATTCAAGCTGGGAAATCATTTGATACTGTTGGTTGATCAAATGCGTATGGATGTCATGGGTGATTTCAACGAACGGGACTTCTTCAAGGAAAAAGACGATCGGGAAATCGTGCTGATCCGCCAGTTTTAACGCTTCATCAGGGATGGAAGAAGCATATGTTCCTAGTTCGATGCACAACCCGGAGGCATCGCATTCGATCAGTTGCCGAAGCAGCGATAAAAACAACGAAGCATCTTCCCGCCATCCGACTCCAGTGGATAAAATCAACTCTTTGCCCCGTAACAAATTGCTGATTTTCGTCACCTCGACGACATGCACCCACTTGACGATTCTGGACAACCCGCCTTTTCCAGCGGCAACAACGGCTCTTTCAAAATATTTTCTCCTTAAAACGTCAGCGACCGTAAGAGGAAAGCTGCATTCCATTCTTGCCTCTCCCCCTTTTGCTTTGTCTTTATTATCACAAATATTCGAAACTTTATAACTAAACTCCTTCTATAGCCGAGACGCCTATTGACAAATCGTCCAATGAAACTCCATTTTTAGTTGGCATTTTGTCTAATGTGTAGAGTGAATTTTTCCATATACACTAAAAACAATCGCGTAGTGAGATTATTTGAAAAATTTAAACTCTTTTTGAGAGGGGGAATAGGGATGAATGATTCCGGTCTGCAAAAAGGATTGAAAGAGCGCCATATGGCTATGATTGCCATCGCTGGGGTCATCGGCGCCGGATTGTTTGTCGGAAGTGGAGCTGTTATCCATTCGACAGGACCGGGAGCTGTGTTTTCCTATGCCTTAGCGGGTGCTTTAGTCGTTCTCGTGATGCGGATGCTCGGGGAGATGGCCGCGGCTCGTCCGACAAGTGGTTCATTTGCTGCTTACGCCCATGAAGCAATCGGTCCTTGGGCAGGATTTACGGTCGGATGGCTTTACTGGTTTTTCTGGGTGATCGTCATCGCCATTGAAGCGAACGCAGGAGCCGCCATCATCCAATATTGGTTTCCTTCCATTCCGTTATGGCTCCTAAGCCTTATCCTGACTATATTGATGACACTCACCAATATTTGGTCGGTTAAATCGTACGGGGAGTTTGAATACTGGTTCGCGTTCATCAAAGTAGCAAGCATTGTCCTTTTTCTTATTCTTGGTTTGGCCTTCATTTTCGGCCTTGCACCGGGCAGCGATCCGGTCGGCTTAAAAAATTTGACTGGTCACGGCGGATTGATGCCGCATGGCATCGGTTCCATCCTTGTTGGCATTGTCATCGTTATTTTCTCCTTCTTCGGAACGGAAATCGTCACGATCGCCGCCGGAGAATCAGCCGAACCGCAAGAAGCAGTATCCAAGGCAACTAAGTCGGTCACATGGCGGATTTTAGTGTTTTACATCGGCTCCATCGCCGTTGTCGTCACATTGCTCCCTTGGAACTCAGCGAGCGTGTTGAAGAGTCCGTTTGTCGCCGTGCTCGAACACGTCGGCGTCCCTGCGGCCGCCCAAATCATGAACTTTATCGTATTGACCGCCGTGTTGTCCTGCCTCAATTCCGGACTGTACACAACGTCGCGCATGCTTTACTCTCTCGCAGAGAAAGGAGAAGCGCCAAAGTCATTTTTGCGGCTGAGCAAAAACGGTGTTCCAGTGCGGGCGGTCATCGCTAGCACGTTGTTTGCGTACATCGCCGTCATCATGAACTACATCTCGCCGGACAAAGTGTTTCTGTTTCTCGTCAACTCTTCCGGCGCGATCGCGCTGCTCGTCTATTTAGCCATCGCCGTCTCGCAGCTCCGCCTGCGGAAAAAACTCGAACGCGAAAACAGCGATTCGTTAAAAATTAAAATGTGGCTGTTTCCCCACTTGACCTATTTTACGATTCTCATATTGCTCGTGATCCTCGCCTCAATGCTGTTTATCGATTCGATGGTGTCTCAGTTGCTGCTGACGTTGCTCATCACCGCCGTCGTCATCGTTTGCTACTTCGCCTTTGCAAGGCGCCGTCTCGACCCAACCTATGAGCCGGCGGCATCCACAATAGCGAAAGATTGATTTTCACCACATGAACAGGCGTCCATCGGCACGGGCGTCTGTTTTGTCTGTTCCGCCCCGCCCAAACGGCGGCGGAACAGAAAAATGACAACTTTCCAAACTTCCGTCGCCGCCTATTACCTTTGCCGTCATTTCGTTGTATACTGACATTGAGAATAATTTCACAAATCAGGAGGCCTAAACATGATCGTCCACGAACTGACGGACATCGAACATCTATTCACTGAACAATTGCGGGAAGGCTACTACGTGATTCGTGAAACATACCAAAACGTACTCGTTGAGCCGGAAGACGGCGACACCGTCCGGCAAGTGGACGCCGGAACGGAAGAAGTCGTCACCATCGTATTTGATCCCGGCGACGAATACTCCCTCATTTGCCTTGACACCTACACGTTCGCCGACGGCATCCCGTCTTTAGCGGAGCTCAAAGAAACGATTGCCGCGGAGTACGACGTCTTTGTCGACCACCGCTGGGCCGCGCCGTCATTGTAAAAAGCGCCTGAAACGACGGACATCAGGGACTCGGACATAGACGCAACGCCTGTTTTACCAAAGCGCTTTTCATCAGCCGAATCGAAAAGCAGCCCGTCCACCTAGCGAGCGGGCTGCTTCGATTTCTTCTCGAACCGAAACACGCGGAAGCCAATATCAAGCTCCGTCTTCCCCGTTTCATAAACGATTTTCTCCCCCGCGCGGCGAATGCGCTCGCGGCCGATGTCGCAAATCGTCCGAAACCCCACCCGATACGCCTCGGACGTTTCCGCAAGCCGTTCGGGAAGCTGCACCATTATAAACGACCGCCGGCCGCCGTCTTCTGCGTTTTGCTGCATGACGGCATGGGCCGTTGTCGCCGAGCCGGAAAAAAAGTCGAGGATGATGTCATTGTCCTTCGTTGTCAACGCCACCATGCGCTGAATGAGCTTCACCGGCTTCGGGTAATCCATCACCGCCAGCCCGTCGAACAGCTCCTTCAGCTCCTTTTTCGCCTCCTGCGAATGGGACACCTCGTCATGCGTCCAAATCGTAAGCGGCGTCACCGTCGACTTCACTTCGCTTAAAAACCGCTTCAGGCGCGGCACCCCGTTTCCGTCTTTGCCAAACCAAATGCGGTTGTCTTCCACCAGTTCGGTGAAGCGCTCCTTCGTCACCCGCCAGCAATACCCGTTCGGCGGGGAGACGACCCGGCCGCTTGGCGTCACAATCTCATAAATCTTTTCCGGAATCGGCGGACCGACCGACAAATCACCTGACGTCCACGGCCCCCGCGGGTCATTGTCTGGGTTGGCATACCGCCCGTCCGCTTCCGGATGGCGCGGCAAGCCGTACCAAGCTAAACGGTCGATATTTTTCGCGTAACAGAGGATGAAGTCATGGTTGCGCGAGGCAAACTTGTTCATATTCACAGGCGAAAACGCCCGCTGCCAAATGAACGTGGCGACAAAATTCCGCTCGCCAAACAGTTCATCGCACATCTTTTTCAAATTCGCCTGTTCTGTATCATCAATGGAAATAAACATCGCCCCTGTCTCCGCCAACAGCTCTCGCGCCACCCAAAGGCGCGGGTACATCATGTTAAGCCAGCCGACATGGCCGCGCGCTTCTTCCTGGATTCCGCTAGGAACAACGGCTTTCCCCTTGCGCCAATTGTCTTTGTACGTGAGCACTTTTCCGGTATTGTACGGCGGGTCGATGTAAATCATTTGAATGGTTCCTGCATGCGTTGCTCGCAACAGCTTTAACGCCTCTAAGTTATCCCCTTCAATATACCAATTGTTCGTCGTCTCCCACTGTTTGCTCGCTGCCTGATCCGGCCGCAATACTCCGGACGCAGGCAGCTCAGCGAGCCGCCTCGCCTCCGCCTTCCCTGGCCATGTGAACTCATACGATTCTTCCCGGCCCCCACAGCCGAGTTCCTTCCGCAACCGATCCCAATCGATGTCCCCGTCCACCACCGCTTCCGGAAAGAGCTTCTTTACCGCTTCAAGCCTTGCATCCGCTACCTGTTTCCTTCTCCCACCGACGTTTGCCATGGCACGCCCTCCCTCCCCCTCCGCCATCTTGTCCGCAACGTTTTTTGTCCACGAAAAAGAGATCGTATTTCCAATATTTCGCCATGGCAAACCGTTTTCCTGCCACAACTCTTAGCTAAAAAATATCCCCGCCTCCTGCAAACGGAAGCGGAGCGTAGAACGTTTCATACGGAGCGATTCCCTTGTCAGACAAGAGAATCCGCCGATCGGACACGAAAACGGCTCTTTACACAAGCTGTCTTCGCCCCACCGCCTTCTCAGCGACCGCTTGCTGGATCTCGCTCATATTAAACGGAATAATGACATTTTCGGCTAAATGGCGCTTGCTTTCAAGCAATTCATGCATCAATTCCTCTACTGTCCCCTGCGGAAAGTGGGAACTGTCCCTCGTAATAATATGGTAGACATACACGTCCTTTTGCTGGCCGATGCGATATGCACGGTCAGTTGCTTGATTTTCGACCGCTGGATTCCACCATCGTGTGTAATGAATCACATGGTTGGCACTTGTGATCGTCAAGCCGACGCCGGCCGCTTTTGGGGATAAAATCATAATGCCAAAGCCTTGCATTTCGTTAAAGCGCCGGACAATCAATTGCCGATTTTTCGCATCGCCATCAATCACTGGAACAGAAATGCCGTATGTCTCCATAAAGATTCGTTTTAAAAGAGAGTGCAGTTTGCGAAATTCAGTAAAGATGAGCACTTTCTCTCCCTTTTGCCGAATCGTTTCAATGATATGCATCGTTTCTTTCAGCTTCGGCACTTCTTGATAAGAGAGCTGTTCATATTTCGGAATGACCGCACCGGGATGGCCGTACAGTTGACGAAGTCTCGTAATCATATTCAAAATGGCGACCTGACCCATCTCTTTTGTGGCCAACATTGACCGGGCAATTTCCTTCTGTATGGGTGAAGCTTCAACATAAATCGGCGGAACAAGGTGTTTTTTAGGCAAACGGCCATCGAGAATTTGTTGCTTCGTGCGGCGCAAATAGTACGGTTGTAGGGCCACAAGCAACGCATCATAGTCCGACGTTTCTGCATAGCGGAAGCGAAATTCTTTTAGAGAGCCTAAAGCACCAGGCTGGACAAAGTCCATAATCGCCCAAAGTTCGTCTAAACTATTTTCGACCGGCGTGCCGGTCATCGCTAAACGGAAACGTCCTTGCATGGCGCGAATGGCGCGTGAGCGCTGGCTAGTATGAGATTTAATGTTTTGCGCCTCATCACAAATAATCGCTTGAAATTCAATTTTCCCCAACAGAAGCTGGTCCATTTTGAGCGTGTCATAGCTTGTCAAAACGATATCAAACTGTGAAATGAGCTGCGACGAAGCCAGCCGTCCTCTTCCTTTATGAATATATAAACCGTCCAACAAGCTTGGGGCAAACTTTTCGATTTCCGCCACCCAGTTCTCAATCAGGGCTATCGGCAGGACGATCAACGTCGGCTTCAACCGCCCATTTGCTTTTTGATGCAACAAAAACGCAATGACCTGAATTGTTTTTCCAAGCCCCATATCATCGGCAAGCAGGCCGCCCCTTTCTTGCTCTGCCAAGTGACAGAGCCACTCAAAGCCTTCGATTTGATGCGGAAAAAGCTCCGCTTGCAGCCCGGATGGAACCGGATAGCGCCGGCATGGTGCCCCTTGGGCGCTGTCCATCTTGTATTCAAGTTGTTCTTCGTTATCTTTAATATCAAGAATATACCGGCGCTTCAACGCTTCATCGGCGTCTTTCGGCAGCTGCAGCAGCTTCCGGCGCAATAAAGGATCTAGGTAAATCCATTTGCCGTTGTATTCGACATATTGCTGATCCGGATATTTTTCCATCAGTTCGCGCAATAACGTCTCATCGTACGGAACAGTATGCCCGCTCTCCTCATCAAACCATTGCATTCCGGTCCGCTCATGAAAAAAAGGGCGAACCCGTTCAATCGGGATAAGGCCGCGGACACGTTCTGAAAACTGGTCCAAATCAAATAAATAATCATGCTCAGGCAAGACGGCCGCCGGATTTTCCAAAAACAGCGGCACTTCTTCTCCCGTAATATGCCGTTTTTGCTGCAAATGCATCATATCAGCATGAACCTGCTCCGTGCTGACGAAACGGCTGCGCCCATGGCCTTTTTTTATGCTGCTGACCCGTTGCAGTCGTTGAAGATGGCGGGTTTCCTCCTCATTTCGTCCTTTAACGACAAGCTCGATATGGTCATGGCGGTGCACAGCAACGTCTATATCGTACGCATCAACGACGTGATACGTTTCGTTTTGTAAAAAGTGTTCAAGTTCAATTCCTGCTTCGTTGGCCAGCTGTTGGCAAATGCCGATTTTTTCATATCCTGATTCGTACGATCCCAAAAGCGCTTGTTTCAGCCGATATACGCGTTCCGGGAGCAGCATGAGACGGTCTGGCAGCACATAAATCGCCCCGGCCTGCTTCCCAACCCGATCTAAGTTGCGCCCGCCTGCATCAAACAGTTGCAAAACTAAGTCCGCTTCATGCGGCAACGAACGAAGTGAGAGCTTTCCGCCCACTTGCTCCTCAACAACGGGAAGCCCTAAATGTTGGAGCACTTCTTTGGCGCTTTCGTCTTTCAGCAATTCATAATACTCGCTATACGGCAAAGTCGAATCGACAAGAACGCCCGAGTCGTAAAGCTCCTCCCAAGCGACATACTGCTGAAATCCTTGCACTTTGTAATATTTTTCGATGTCTTCTTTGGCCATAGGCAGCTTCAGTTCGGCGACGGTTTTGCCGTCATGCAACTGAAACGAAAAATGAATCCCATCCTCATTCGGCGTCAAAACTGCCTTCATCATTTTCCGTTTCTTTTTGAAGAAGAACATCCCTTCTTACCTCCCAGCCGAGTTCGCGGCGAAGCCATTCATCAAATTTCCATTGCCACCCACCGTTATGGCGCAGCCAGCCGCCTGGAATTGTCAAATCTCTATCCATCAGCTCGGTTCGTTTCACTTCCCGCACTTTTCGCCACGCCTTGTTGGCAAACTGCTCGCGTTCGGCGAGCATCCGGTCGATTTTGGGCTGAAAATGGCGCCGGAATACGTCGGCGCGGTAAATATAAACCGCCCCAGTTCCGAGCACTTCCATAATGACAACGTCATGAAAATACATAATCAACGTCGTGCGTTCATCCGTCACAACGACATCCTCTAGCTTTGGAATAAACTTTTCCCAATATTGAAACCGTTCATGGTTTTTATTCACGCCGCCAAAAAAGTCTTTCAATTCCAACCTCATAATCCACTGAGCAAACCGCTGCTTTTCCTCTTCCCCGACATATCTCCATAGCATTGGTTTTCTGTGATACGTTTGCAACTTTTCAAATATCAATCTTCCGAGCGGCTTGACGTGATTCAGTTTGCACTTTTTGATCAATGCGTTCGCCATTTTTTGTTGCTGCTCATTTGTCGAAGAAACAAACATATCCCGGTACAACTCTTGTTCTTTGAGAAAAAACGATTCATCGGCCAGCTGGAAAATTTCCATCAGCACGAGTTTAAACAACGGGAAATTTTTCGTTAAATAAAACGTCTCCAATTCCTCTAAAATGCCTTTCTCGCTTTCATACGCCGTCGTCGCCAAATATACAATCGGGTCTTTGCTTGACAAATAACGCCGCCATTTTTCGCTCTTTTCTTTTTCCATTCTTTTTTCAATTTTTTCGATATGAGAGGCATAAGCATAGCGTAAAAGCTTCCAAATTTCATCCAAATCACATGTTTCATACACCACATCGACCAACACACGAAAAAGGCGGCGCTCATGACGAACGTGTTGCTGGATCACATCAATCATCGCTTTTTTCATCTCTTCCGGAAGCTCTTTTTTATATAAGTTTGGCAAAAGAAGCTTTTCCCGCCTCGACAACTGTTTGACCCATTGTTCGAATGCCGAAGACGGTGCATCGACTAGCCCCGCAAACTGGTCGGACAGCCGTTCGAGCAGCCCCCGATATTTCTCATTGCTGTTTTCCATTGTTTTCTCCAAAAGAGGCGGACGCACTTCGCGTAGCCATCGTTTCAGCAATACCGGTTCATACTCATACTTCATTCGTTCACCAACTTTTCAATGGCTTTAATTGCTTCATCGTCCTTAAGACGGAATAAAAATTCAACCCGGCGTGATCGGTCAGGATCATACTTGCCGTTTTCATCCGTCAGCGGATTGCTGAAGCTCCGGCCATTTGCAGTAATGTACTTTTTCGACAGCTCCCGCTCTTTAAAATTAGGAAACTCTTTACTATAAATATACTCTAAAACGGCGTATGCCCGTCGCTGTGACAAAGACATGTTGTACATGTACGTCCCATTTCGGTCGGTATGTCCTTCGATAATGATACTTGAAATTTCATCTTTAAACCGATCCTGCAATAAAATCCCCATATACTTAGGAATAAATTGTTGCAAAAACGCCTTCCCCTCCGGAGAAATTTCCGCCGAGTTCGATTCAAACAAAATGCTGCCGGGAAAGCGGATGGCTCCTGTTTGCTGATCGACCTCAATGGCCATATTCGACTTTTTAAACGCTTCTGTTAAAGCCCGAATGATCTCCGTTTTGACGCTGACAACCTCTTCAATTTGTTTTTCTTTCTCTTCTAACAATTCACGGTAGTCAAGGATGACAAACATCAACAACAAGGCAAACACCATCAACATGGCGCTCATTAAATCCGCATAGGACATCCAATAATTAACTTCCGTCCGTCTCCGATATTTCATGTTGAAGCCCCTGCTTTCCATTTATCCAGATGATCGACTAAGTCTTCCATATTCTCAATGAAATCGTTCTGAACCTCACTGAACTGATAAACGAGCCCGCTCACTTCCTGAACGGCTTTTGTCAACGTCTCATCAAAGTGTTGATACGTTTTGCTTAGACCGCTGTCAATGTTCTCCGCAAAATCTTTCATTGAAAGATGAAGGGCTTCTGTAATCTTCGCCAACTGTTCTTTCGTCATCGCCCAGTTTTGCTGCAGCGTCGCGATTTGCTCTGTCATCTCATGCATGTACACTTTCGTTGTTTGTAATGCTTCCTCCACCGTTTCATTTGTTTGCGTGCGCAGCTGCACAAGCTCTGGAAGAAGCTGTTTTTGCGCTTCCTGCATTTTAAGCAGCTGCTCCTTCAGCTCGCGAACGCGATTGAACGTTTCGCGCAATTCGGAAACGAGCGGGGACAGCGCAGCCACAGCCGACTGGACATCGCCGAGCAGCTGCTGCGAATCATGCAGCGATTCTTTTTGAATGCGGAGAGACTCCTCAAACTTGTTCGCCATCGTTTGAAACGAGCCGGAAAGTGAGGACGATGCATGGACAAGCCGCTCAAGCAGCTGGCTGTACTGTGTTTCCACTTCCGCATTAAATCGGGTGAACTGTTCTGCCAAATGATCATACTTCTGAGCCAACAGCTGGTTGCTCCGCATCACTTCTTGCTGAACTGGAAGCTGGTCTTTTGTCAGCTGCTGCAACTGGTAAAATGTTTCTCCTAATCCGTTCATCATCCCCGCCGTTTTTTGATAACTTTCCTTCATTAATTCAAGTTCTGCAGCCATTTTCTCAAATTGCGCAAACATTTTTTCCGTCCGCTCAAGCGTCATCGCCTGTCGCTCTTCCGTATAAGCAAAACGGCTTGTGAATGACTCAATCGTTTTCATCATTTCTGAGTGAAGCACTTGCGATTGTTGGACAAACTCGCTAAACTTTCCAATTGACTGTTGTGTCCCGCCTGTAATCTCATCAACAAGCCGACTCGTCACATCGGCGCTTGTACTTTTTGTCAACTCAATTTGCGACTCAAGCAGCTTCGCCTGCGTCTCCATCCCTTCATGCAGCTGGGCGAACTGGTCATGAAGCTGACCGAACGCTTGCTGCAGGCTGCCGTGCGACTGCTGAAGCGATAGAGCGATCGGCTGCATCGCCCTTTCAAGCGCATCAGTCAGCAGCGTCTTCAGATGGTCAGCCTGATGACGTGATAACTTTTCTAAACGGTTAAGAAACAGCTCCTCATCATCGGTGCTAAGCAAAAAGTCAAGCCGCTCGGAATGCCAGTCGATATTGCGCTCAAGCACGCCACTGATCCATCGGTCGAACATCGTCCATATTAAAGAAAGCAACACGCCCCATACAGAAGTGTAAAAGGCGACTTTCATCCCATTTATTAAACTATCAATTCCAGACCGCAACATTTCTGTATCACTGACATGCAATTGAGCCAATCCTACCGAGAGACCAACGAAAGTGCCAAGAACACCGAGACTGACGTGAATGCCCGCCCCCATGTCCATCAATGTTCGGTAGCCCATATGATGGTACATCACATCAAATCCAAAAAACGGCTCTACATTAATACGCTCATCCTCATTTTTCTGCGACACGCGATTATAATACCGCTCCCAAAGTTCTTTATATTTCGACTTTTTCACTTGGGCAAAAAGATTGTGAATGGCCTGATCAATCTCGTAGACGCTTCCATCTAAAGGACGGTTTAATTCCAAAAGCTTTGGCTTCAACTGGTTCATCACCGCAATCTCCCTATGAATGCGGACAAACTGCCAAACAGCCATCACCAAAAACAAACTAAACTGAAAATAAAGAAACAAATCAGTAAAACCTTCATTTCCGATTTTGTTAATCAAGGAAAACAACGTCTCAAAAACGGTATACAACGTCCCTCACCCGCGCTTTCTATTGTGTAAAGTCATCTGTTGCTAAGAAAAATCCAATCCGTTCCATTCGTCCCCTTCGCTGTTCATCTGATTATTCACTGGAATGGCAAAAAGCGTTCTTCTCTCCGATTCTTACAAAATCATTTTACAGGCGTTACGACCTATCGGCAATATGTAACAAAATAACAATTATATAGATGACTTGGCCGTCCAAAAAAATCGCCATGCCCTCCCTCCTCCGGCACAGAAAACAAAACGAGCCAACAAACGGAGAAGGCGGCATGGCGGATGGTGACTGCTTATGCGGTTTTTGAGTAAGAAAATGGGGGATTCTCGGATGCATCAAAGAATTTCTCAAGTTGAACAGCGCCTTGATTCATCCTTTTTTCCTGTCAAACTCAGCAGCTTCATAGAGTGTCCATGTTTTCCATCTTCGGACGACTGACTCGGTACATTTGCAGCGCAACACCGTCGACCATAAACGTTTGCGCTTCCCCATGACGTAAAGCGTACTGCTCAAGCCCAACCATAAAGTTGACTCCTTCACGGTATTCCTCGTTGCCGATCACCTGAAGCGGCGGCGACATCAGTTGGCGCGAGAGGAAGAGGATCGCCTTTTTCCGCGCCCGCGTGAGCGACACGTTGAGGCGGTTCAAACTGTAGATGAACTCCCCTTCCATCACAGCCAGTTCCGGATCGGCGACGCCGTAGCTGATGATCGCCGTATCCGCTTCTTGCCCTTGCATTTTATCAACCGTATCGACGAAAAACGGCGGACGCAGTCCTTGGTGTTCAAGCTCACGGCGAATGGCGCGGATTTGCGCCCGATGCGGCGAGATGATAAACAGCCCGCGGCGCCAAAACGCTTGGTCGCCTTCTGATGAGTCATCGTACCGTTTTTCCTCGCTGTCGAGAAGCCGTTCCCGCAACACCTTCGCGATGCTCGCCACCCAGCGCGCTTCCGCCTCGTTTTCTTGGGCACCGTACACGCCGTCATACGTGCAGACGACAAGCGGATAGTCAGGGTCGATCGCTGCTTCCACCCATTCATCGGCAGTTGGGGCATCGGCGAGCGCCAACGTTTGTTCGGCAATCTGGCGGGTGAACGCGGTATACTGGGAGCTGTAAATCCGCTCGGCCGGGTAGCGGCAAAGCGCCTCGTTCATGCGGAAATTGTCCGTCAGTTGGCGGGTATACCGCTTCTCCACATCCGCGTCAAACAGCAGGCGGAAAATCGAGTCGAACAGGTGCGGTTCCCCTTCCGCGGCCGCATACGTCCCTTGAATGATTGGCGGCAGCTGGAAATGGTCGCCGACGATAAGCAGCCTGCCTGCTTTTTTGACATGGCGCAGCGCCAACAGTGAATCGGCCACGCGGATTTGCGACGCCTCATCCAGAATGACGACGTCAAACTCTTCTAGACAGCCTTTTTCATACGCTCTTTGAATGCCGTACAGCGTGGCGCCAAGCACCCGATGGCCGCCGCTGCCAAACCATCCGAGAAGGTCACGGTCTGCCACCTCGGCGATTCCTTTGGCGTTTTCCGTCTGAATCTCGCCAAGTTTCGCGATATGGACGCTGCGCCGCGGCGCAAGCTCCTGAATTTTGCGCAGAACGTTTTCGATCGCCGCATGGGTGAAGCCCGAAACAAGAATGGCAAGCCTTCGCCCCCGTTTTTCATACATTTCCATCAGCAACCGAAGAGCGACGGCAATAAAATGCGTTTTCCCGGTGCCAGGCGGCCCCCAGACGAGCGTCAACGTATGGCGGAGAAAGTGGAGAAACGCCTGGCGCTGGCTTTTTGTCAACCCGCTTCGGCGGAGAAGCGCCTTGACTTCCTCTGCATCCCAGTTGGGACGAAACGTTTTCCGATAGCGAATCGGATCGCGAACTAAGTCCAAGATGCGATGATTGTCCTTATCCAACTGTTGCAACGCCTGCAAGACGCGCGGGGTGGTAAAATCCGCATGCCGAAGCGACAGCCAATACTCCTCTCCTTCCACAAGCGGGAACCGGTCGAGCCATTTGGGCAACTCGAGCTCGAGTTCAGCTGTCTTGCCATTATCTTCGATGGCGCGAATGCGGGTAAAGTACAAATTGACCCGTTGGGGCGTCTTCCATTCACTGGCGTACTTATGATCAGGAAACGTCTGTTGCGCCTTTTCCCCTTCCTCATTGCACTCCGTCAAAAGCCAGCTCGCCTTCTGGTCGATCGCTTCAAGCGCCTGGCGGTTGTTCAATCGGAACCGATCGCCGCCAAGGTACGTGACATGAAGCGTCACTCCGTTCTCAAGCCGCTCCGAAAGCGGAAGCAGGCGCTTTTGGCGAATATCCAAGTAGTTTAATAGCGCCTCATAGCGCGCCATAAACGCCAGCTTGGACACAAGCGGATCACGGTAATCAGCCGAATGAGGAAACGCAAATTTTTCCGGCCAGACCATAAGCGGCGAAGGATGGACGCTCTCGGCCCACGCACGGATTCCTTGAATGATGCTGTGAGCGGCCCAAAGGCGGCGGCTCAGCTCCTTCTCAACCGCTTTTCGTTTTTCCTCGTCCCCCGTTTGCCAGGCGTCGTGCAGCACATCCAGTTTCATGGCGTTTGTCAAACGAAATGAAAAACGCTCACTCGCCGAGTACAGAAACGGCGAATCATGGTAGGCCGCAATATATCGCGACAAGTCTTCAAGACGGTACGCGACATGCGCCGGCAAGGCGAACAGCTGGCTCACAGCCGTTGTCAGCACAACGACAGGAAGCGGAACCATTTCGCTTGGGTGGTCGCTGGCACTTGCTAGTGAGCTGCTATGAAAATACGACAGCAGCCGAACAGCTTTTTCGTTATAGTCTGGATCCAACAAAAGCGCTTGAAGCAGCTGCTGCACATTGTCCCATTCATAGTTGTCGGCGACATACGCCTGCACGGACTTTTGCGCCCGCCACTCTCGCGCTCGGTTGTAATCGTGCACCGTCTGAAGCAGGCGATCCAGCGCATCGGCAAACTTTCGGCCGACCGCGTCGCATTCCTCAAACGAACCGGCGATAACATGATGCATTTCCGACCCTGTTCCAAACACATCTGTTCCACCAACACGGTACAGCGATGCCGCCGCGATCTTGCCCGTCAACGGATCGCGTTGCGCGGTGAGAATCAGACGGATGTCTTCCCATATCGGCATATGCGTCACCGCCCGGTCATACGGAACGACTTTTTCCTCCGCAATCGCCTCAAGCTGCGCTTCAAGCCGCCGAAGTTGGCGCGCCAATCCAGCGTTTTGTTTCAGAACGTGTCTCGTTTCTTTACACCCAAGAAGTTGGCGAAACTCGTCGATCGTCTCAGACAGCTGCCGCTCGCGAATAAAGCGGGACGCATGGCTC
Source organism: Geobacillus zalihae NBRC 101842 (assembly GCF_001544135.1). Lineage (GTDB taxonomy): Bacteria > Bacillota > Bacilli > Bacillales > Anoxybacillaceae > Geobacillus > Geobacillus zalihae. The sequence continues at coordinate 41,801 of NZ_BCPV01000007.1, forward strand.
GATAAGTACGGAACGAGGGAAATATGCGACTGTTCCCGCGCTTTGTCTAAACAATAATCGTAAAACGGGCACCATTCACAGCGGTAATCCAAGTGCCAAAACAGCTCATCAAGTTGCTTTTCGGCCAGCGCCGGCAGTTCGTCGGTCAAAAAGGGTTCAAGAAACGGAAGCAACTGACTGATATCGGCTGCTTGCGGCTGCTCGGTTTTGTACGTCCATATCCCCGCCTCGCGCAAATCGACGCTGCCCTTAACGCCGTGCTCCTCTAACACCGAGGATAACATCAACGCGTACAGCGCCGTTTGCACGCGGTGGGAAAGCTTCAACACGTCCGATGATTTGATGTCGATGATGCGGAACACAAAGCCGTTTTGGCCCGGAATGCACTCAATCAAATCCGGACGGCACGCCGCAAACCGGATCGCCTCTGGATCCAACCCGTACTGTTTGTAAAAGCGCGGCGGCGCGATCAATGTCGGCTGGTACAAATAGCGCTTGCTCGGCTGCTTCAGCTCGCGGATCGTCTCCTCTCCATCCAAATAGCAGTGGGAAATCGGTGCGCCAGGCTCTCGCTTCCCCATCTGCACTTGGCCGGCCAAATAGGTCGTAATCACTTCCTCTTCCCACTCAACCCCTCGGCGCAGCACGCTCTCATGAACCGCAGGCTGCTCAAACAGCTCTTCCGGCACATCGAGCTCGCTGCGCCGTTCTTTCGCCAACGACTGAAAATAAAAATTCCGCTCGCACTCGTGATAAAAATAGCTTGCGATTTTGGCAGGAGAAACGTAAAGCATACATCGATCCCTTTCTAAAAACATACTAGCCGACATCCGCACTGGGACTTGTCAGTTTGTTTATTCATTGTATCATATGTTTGTACGCTTTCCTATATACACCATTCGTGCTTGTCCGACAAGAACATATGTGCTATAATGAAGGAAATTAGAATGAAAGAGGGGCCAACCATGAGCGAAGAGATCCTCTTGCAGTTGTTCAACCGCCTTGGTCATATCGAGAACACGCTGCACCTCCTCGTCGAAAGCCACAAACGGCTGGAAGCAGAACAACAAGAAATCCGAAAAGAACAACAGGAAATCCGAAGAGAACAAC
>NZ_BCPV01000008.1 GCF_001544135.1 Geobacillus zalihae NBRC 101842
CAGGAAATGCGCAAAGAGCAAGAAGAATTCCGGCGGATCCAGCAAGCTCTCCTTGAAGGCCAAAAGCGGTTAGAAGAAGAACAAGCCCATATCAAAGCCGGCCAAAAAGAACTGTATGATCTGATGTCTGCCCTGCTTCACCGCCAGGATGAAACCGACGCCGCACTCGACGCCCTCGCGATGGACGTGCACAAACTTCACGGTGAAGTTTCTTCCATCCACCAAAGACTCGACTCCTTAGAGAAAAAAGTCGATTCCCATGCCCAATCATTCAATGAACAGCTGAACAACATCAAACTTGACATCACCTTCCTCTCGAACAAAGTCATCGAACACGAACGGGAAATCTACAAAATTAAGAATGTCATTTTATGACGATAAAGCAGGCGGGCCGCCTAAGCCCGCCTGTCCTTTTATTTCAATCCTTCTTCCACCTGTTTGATCATTTCCGACACCGACGTCAATCCGCCGCCTGAGAGATACCAATAATTTGGATCCAAGTAGACAATGTGGCCGTTTTGATATGCTTTCGTCTTTTTCACAAGCGCATTTTCAATCGTTTGCTTCGCTGTCGGCTTTCCTTCTACAACGGCGTCGCGGTCAATGACAAACAAGTAATCCGGGTTTTTCTCGGCAATGTACTCAAATGATACGCTTTGTCCATGAGGATTCGTCACTTTCAAATTCGGGTCTGCGGCTGGCACGCCGAGCACATCATGGATGAGCCCAAAGCGCGAACCTTTGCCGTACGCACTCACTTTCCCACCGGTCGTCAAAATGATCAGCGCTTTTTTGTCTGCAGCCTTTGTCTTCACTTCTTCGATTTGTTTTTCAATATTGGCCAGTTCCTCATCTACTTCTTTTTCTTTGCCAAACATTTGCCCGATCAGCTTCATATTGTTTGTAAATGAATCCCAATAATGTTGAGTGTCAATCCCTATATACACGGTTGGGCCAATCTCTTTCAACTTGTCATACAAATTTGCTTGACGACCGGAAATAAAAATGACATCCGGCTTGATTTCGCTCAATTTTTCAAAATCCGGCTCCATCAAGCTGCCGACGTTTTGGTAGTCGCTGCTTTTATATTTCTCCAAGTATTTCGGCACGTTCATCTGGGGCAAAGCTGTCACCTTCACCCCTAGTTTATCAAGGGTGTCCAGCACTCCAAAATCAAAGACAACCACTTTCTCTGGATTTTTCTTGACTTTCGCCTCTCCAAGCTGGTGCTTGATCGTCATTTCCTCGGCTTGTTCCGTTTTCTTCTCGTCATTCTTCCCACTTGCTCCGTTGCTTGTATTCTCCTTATTGCCGCAAGCAGCCAGTACAATGAGAAGCAAAGCAACCACTACCATCAGCCAACGCTGTTTCATTGGCTATACCCCCCTTTGGAAATTCAAATTATATGTTGACGGCTTTCGTATTCACTCGACAAAGGGCGCCCTTTCTTGCCGATGTCAACATGAAAGCCGGCTCAACCATTTTTTACTTAATTGGAATCTTCTTCATTTTGATCGCGTCTCCCCGTCCCATGTTTGAATCCGAGACGGAGCTCTTCACCAAGCAGGCCCATAGGCTTCCACAGCCCGCTTTTTCACTAGTCAAGATGGACGCTTTCTCATGGAAAATTGCTAAAAATACACACAGATGCGCCGATTTTCAATCGTCTGCACGCGCACATCCAAATCATAAATGCCGCGAAGCACTTCATCGCGCATGATCGATGAAACATCCCCTTCACAGACGACCGCTCCATCTTTTAACGCGACCATATAATCGGAGTAACAGGAGGCAAAGTTAATATCGTGCATCACCATCACGATCGTTTTGCCAAGCTCATCGACCAGCTTGCGCAACACTTCCATCATTTGCACGGCGTGTTTCATATCCAAATTGTTCAATGGCTCGTCCAAGAAAATATAATCCGTATCTTGCGCCAACACCATCGCGATATAAGCTCTCTGCCGCTGTCCGCCGCTCAACTCGTCCATATAGCGGTCTTGCAATGGCTCCAACTCCATATAGCGGATCGCCTCACGCACATAGTCGCGATCTTGGCGCGTCAAGCGGCCGCGCGAATACGGAAAGCGGCCGAACGACACCAATTCGTGTACCGTCAAGCGAGCCGCAATGTGGTTGGATTGCTTCAAAATGGAAATTTTTTTCGCCAACTCTTCTGTCCGATAACGAGCAATTTCTTTTCCTTCAATCCAGATTTCTCCGCCATCTTTTGGAATTAAGCGGCTCATCATGGACAAAAGCGTGCTTTTCCCCGCCCCGTTCGGGCCAATGAGCGATGTGAGCTTGCGGCGTGGAACAGATAAAGATACACGGTCAATCACGGTCTTCCCACCGTATCGCTTCAATACTTGTTTCACCTCTACCATGCTTTTCGCTCCTTTAACAAAAGGTATAGAAAATAGATGCCTCCGACCATGTTGACAATGACAGACAACGTCGTCGAAAAGGTGAACACTCGCTCGACTACCAGCTGGCCGCCAACGAGGGCGATGATGCCGAACAGCGCCGCTCCTGCAAGCAAATAACGATGTTCATACGTTTGAAAAAACGCATACGCCACATTGGCGACTATCAATCCGAAAAACATGATGGGACCAACAAGCGCGGTCGAAACCGACACCAACACCGCCACAATCATCAGCAGCCGTTTGACGACCGTTTCATACGCCACGCCTAAATTGATCGCATGATCTTTGCCGAGCGACAGCACGTCCAACTCGTGAAGATGACGGTATGTATACAATGTCGCAGCCGCAATGAGCAGGCCTGCCGGCCAAAGCAAGTCTGTTTTTATATTGTTGATGCTCGCAAACATTCGATCTTGAATGATGGAAAATTCATTTGGGTCAATCAAATATTGCATGAAAGACGTCAAACTTTGGAAAAACGTACCGAGAATCATCCCAACAAGCAAGATGAAATATAAATTTTGCCCTTCACGGCGAAACAAAAACGAATACAATAAAACTGAAAAACCGATCATCGACCCAGCAGACAAGAGAAAGTGCAAGGTGTTGCCCATCATGGTCAACGTCGTCGAACCGAACAAAAACACCACAGCAGTTTGTACAAGCATATAAACGGAATCAAGCCCAATAATGCTTGGAGTTAAAATACGATTATTGGTCATTGTCTGAAATAAGACGGTCGAAACCGCCCCCGCCCAACCGACAAGCACCATCGCGACAATCTTTTCGCTCCGCGAGCGCAACACATAGTCAAAATCCCCTCGCAAGTGTGCAAACAAAAACAGCACGATCAATCCGAGCGCCAATACCACGAGCACAACCACTTTCATCCGATTAGACATACTGCTTCGTTCTCCTTACGAGCAAATATAAAAAGACACCGCTTCCGATTACTCCAACCGTCAAGCCGATCGGAATTTCGTATGGATAAATGGCGACTCGGCCAAATACATCGCAAATTAGCACAAACAAAGCGCCAAATATGGCTGTCAACGGCAATACTTTGCGCAAATGATCCCCATAATACATCGTGACAATGTTCGGAACGATCAGCCCTAAAAACGGCAGCGTCCCAACCGTCAACACCTCAACAGCAGAAACAACAGCGACAATGAGGAGACCGGTGTAGACAATCGAACGGTAGCGAACCCCTAAGTTCGTCGCCATCTCCTCCCCCATGCCGGCGATCGTAAACCGATTGGCGTATACATAAGCGATTGCCATGAGCGGAACGCTCACATACAGCATTTCATAACGTCCTTGCATCATAACGGAAAAATCGCCGTGCATCCATGCGGACATCGATTGAATCAAATCATATTTATAAGCCAAAAACGTCGTGACAGAACCGACAATATTGCCAAACATCAAGCCGATGAGCGGAATAAAGATCGAATCTTTGTACTTCACACGATCCAAAACCGTCATAAACAGCAGCGTCCCCGCAAACGCAAACACAACGGCAATAGCCGCCTTCACAAGCGGCCCTGCGGCAGCGAATGCAATCATGGACACCAACAGGCCAAGCCGCGCCCAATCCATCGTTCCCGCCGTCGTCGGCGACACAAATCGGTTTTGGCTCAACTGCTGCATGATCAAGCCGCAAATGCTCACGCTTGACCCGGCGATCAGAATGCTGATGAGCCTCGGCAAGCGACTGATCAAAAACACTTCCCACGCCTCACGGTCGCCGGCAAACAGCTCGCGAGGCGATAAATCATGCACACCGACAAACAATGATGCCGCAGCCAAAACAACAAGGAGCACCATCCATTTTTTCATGTTTTCTCATCCTGTCTTCCATTCTATCCCATCATACAAGTCGAATGACGATGCCATGTCCAGAGGGCTGGTGAAAAACGACCGATTTCGCCGAACCCGTTGCTTTCAGCTGAAAGAGAAGCGTTGATTTTACAGGACTTCTCAATTTGAGAAGAGATTCCGTTTTCCGCGATTTTTCACTAAATCACCAGCCTTCCAGACTCAATTGCTTTACAGGTGCAATTATGATATTGATTATCTTTCCTAATTAAAAAGATAAATTCTGCTTGTGTTGAGAAGCAACCAGCACCGCCAAGATGGCTGGCATCTCCTCAATCGCTGTTCTTTTCAAGTCAAGCCATTCTGTCCGCATGCGGCCACCACATCTCACTCCATTCTTTTGAAAACCATGTTCCCGCCCAAACCTCTAAAAAGAGAAGGATTATCATTTTCACATACCATATTTTAATTGATAAAAATTATCATTGTCAATATTTTCATCATTTTTTTTTCTGTTTTCTTATTTTTTCTTCATTTATCGACAAAAATAAGGTTCTCTTTCGTTTGAGACACCCTTCCTCTAGAAGGACGATGGTGGGCAAAAGAGGGGCGAAATACGTTCAGCCTTCTAAAATTCCTGCACCTCTCGAGGTTGCCAATTTCGGCGCAGCATCCATTGTTGACCAGCAAGATCGGAAGGCTGGAAAATGTTGTACAACATGCTGTTGGTCCCAACATCTTTTTCATCTTGTATAATTCAGCTTTTTCTCGCGAAAATGCTGCCGATTTGTATGCAACAGCATGTTTTGTCCAGCCTTCCCGTATCTAGACTTATATTCCTTTCTGCAACTCAATCTCCATCTCGAGCAAAGCATAGCTTAACGTTTTGCCATGCGGGTCAAGGGCCAATGAGGTAGTGACGCCGCCTTCAAGCGCATCTTGACAGACAAATTGCAAGGAGGCGATGTTGGGAAGTTCGTATCGAACCACATCCCCTTTCACAATCGAGCTCAAATGCTCCTTCACTTTTTCTGCGGTTACCATTTGGGACAGCAGAGGATAATCCGTTTCCCGAAAAGGAATAAGCGACAAGATTAACGTATTTCCTTTGTCCCCGGCCCGGCAGTGGGCCAAATCATACAACTTCACTCTCATCGTCGTCACTCCCGGATCGTTATTTGTACATTGACCATTTGGCGTGGAATCAATGTCGAAATAATGCCAATGACCTCATGCACGTATTTCCTTGCCCCGCCGCCGCCTGCCGGGCCGTTTGTGTACAGCGATTCCACTTCCTCACCAATCAGTTCAGCCTGTTCTTTTGTATCCGCTTTCCCTGCCACCCGCAACCGGACTTCATACGGCTCGCCGCCCTGTCCTAAAAATGACCGATGGGCTGATGATAAGCCAATATAGTCCACCTTCAGATTCACAAAACAGTCTTTTAACCGCTCATACACAATTTCCCCGGCAAGCTGCGCCCGCCGCAAAGCGTTCGGCCCCGCATACGAAATTTCGCCTTCCCCGACAAAACCGCCATGATAGCCAATGCTCACCTTTAACATATCTGGTTTTGTTTTGCCACTTCCTCCGGTGATCTCAACACGGTCCGGACCGATTTCGCGCAGTTGGACTGTTGTCAAATCAACAACCACATCAGGGGTGATATAGGCTGTCGGGTCAGTCACTTCATATAACAGTTGCTCTTTGACAGTCATCGGGCAAATGATCCCTCCTGTCCCGTCTACCTTGCTGATCACAGCCGTACCGTCAGGCATCACATCAGCAAACGGAAACCCAAGTCTAGCCATGCCAGGGACGTCTTTCTTTCCCGGATCCGCAAAATAGCCGCCGGTAATTTGTCCGGCACACTCGAGCAGGTGACCGACAATCGCTCCCTTAGCTAAACGTTCTGTATCATCAAGCGGCCATCCATAATGGTAAATCATCGGCGCAAGAAATAACGACGGATCCGCTACACGGCCTGTCACGATTACGTCTGCCCCCGACTGCAGCGCAGGCAGGAGCGCATCAGCACCAAGGTAAGCATTCGCGGATAATATCGTTCCGTAGCTATCGATCGGTTTCCCTGACTCAATTGCCAACATTTGTTTATCAATCTTTTCCATTACATCATCCCCGATGACAGCCGCTACTTTTATTTTTAGTCCCTTCTCCCGCGCCATAGCGGCGATGCGCTCCGCTGCCGCTACTGGATTGGCAGCCCCCATATTCGTAATCAGGCGGACGCGGTGCTTCACAATGAGCGGAAGAAGCAGTTCCATTCTTTTTTCTAATAACGGGTCATACCCGCGGGAAGGGTTTTTCCATTTTTGTTTTTGCGCCAAAGCAATCGTTCGCTCCGCCAAACATTCCAAAACAAGATAGTCCAACTGTCCCTTCTCTACTAAAATCGCGGCAGGCTCCAACCGATCACCGGAAAATCCTGCTCCAGCTCCTATTCTGACCATTTTCTCGCCTCCGTTTGCTTTCTTGTTACATTCCTTGTTATTATCAGAGAGAAATCGCCCCCGTAGCTAAAGCGACAATCGTCATCACAATAGTCGTTCCGAACGCCCATTTAAAAATAAATCGTTGGTGGGCACCAAGATCGACACCTGACAAGCCGATAAGTATAAAGGTGGATGCCGTCAGCGGGCTGAGCGGAAAACCAGTTGTCATCTGTCCCAAAATGGCAGCGCGCCCGATTTCGACGGGATCGATGCCGAATGAAGCCGCCGTTTCGCTTAAAATCGGCAAAACTCCAAAATAATACGCATCAGGGGTAAAGACAAGACTTAACGGCATGCTTGTGACCGCCACTATAAGCGGCAAATAAGATCCCATCGCGTCAGGAATGATCGAAACCATCGCTTTCGCCATCGCATCAACCATTTTTGTACCGGTTAAAATGCCAGTGAAAATGCCGGCTGCGAAAATCATCGTCACCACCAATACAACATTGCTCGCATGAGACGTGAGCCGCTCTTGCTGATCCTTGACATGCGGATAATTAACAAGCAAGGCAATCGCAAACGCAAGCATAAACAAAACCGGAAGCGGCAGCCACCCTTTAATTAAGGAAACGAGCAACACAATCGTCAAAATGACATTAAACCAAAATAAGTTAGGCCGTTTCGCCTCTCCCCCGTCAAGTGACGGTGTCAGTTGTTCCGTATCCAGTTCGACGACTCCCACTCGTTCCCGTTCCTTTTTGCCGAGCCAATAAGCAGCAAACAACACCCAAACAATCCCCGCCAACATCGCTGGAAGAACAGGGTTAAACAACTCGGTTGAATCGACATGCAGTGTTGCCATAGCTCTAGCCGTCGGACCACCCCAAGGAATCATGTTCATTACTCCAGCCCCTAAACAAACGACACCCGATAGTGTAAGCGGATTCATTCCTAAACGCCGATAAAGAGGAAGCATCGCCGAAACGGTAATCATAAAAGTCGTCGCCCCGTCGCCGTCGAGGGCAACCAGCAATGTTAGCGTTGCTGTGCCGATGACAATCTTTAACGGATCACCTTTTACTAAACGAAGGATGCGCGAAACAATCGGATCAAACATGCCGCTGTCGATCATCAACCCGAAATATAGGATGGCGAATGCAATCATAATCCCCGTCGGAGCTACTTTTTGAATTCCTTCCAACATCATCGTTCCCATCTGCGTCCCAAACCCGCCGATCAGCCCAAAAACCACCGGTACAAGCACTAAGGCAATCAATACCGAGATTTTTCTTGCCATGATTAAAGCCAGAAAAACACCAATCGTTAAAAACCCCAATAACGCCAACATTATCCCATTCCCCCTTCAAAATTGTTTCGTTCTATTTTCTTGCAAAATAAGTGCCAATGCCAAAAACAAAAACATCCGCTTTACATTCAATACAGCGGATGCGCCTTTTCTTATTCTTTAGAAAATGAATGGCTAAAACATGAATGCACTCCTTGTTGCTGCTCATTTCTAAAAAACTAGAATCGTTTCTAGGAAATTAAAAAAGACAATGAGCGATTGATTGCCAAAAAAGAAAAACCTTAACAGGCAAGGTTTAGTGGATAGCGCTTACAAATCAAGAATATTTGCTTCACCACAGCTCCCCTCTAATATTTATCATCCGTTAGGAGCAGAAGAAGGCAAATCCTCAGAAATCCCTAACTTTTTCAATTTGTTATACAACGTGGCGAGTGACACGCCAAGCTCTTTAGCCGCTTGTTTCTTCCCTTGTACATCGGTGCCAAACTGACGAAGCGCTTCGACAATCAAACGCTTTTCTGTTTCTTCAAGCATCTTTCGTAACGGTTGGATCGATGTAGAGGAACGGAAAACCTCCGGGTCTTTCATGATCGATGGGGGAAGATGATGCAGATCAATTTCCATTCCATCAGTCATGCAAATGGCATAATCAATCACGTTTTTTAATTCTCTTATATTTCCAGGCCAATCGTATGATTGCAACAAAGCCATTGCAGCCTGGCTGATTGAGCAAACAGGACGCTGTCCCCCACCACCTGAGGCTTGTATTATAGAATGAGCCAAAAGAGGGATATCTTCCTTCCGCTCACGGAGCGGGGGGAGATGAAGCGTAATTACATGAAGGCGATAAAACAGGTCTTCCCGAAAATACTGCTTTGCTACAAGCTGGCGCAAATCCTTATTTGTTGCGGCAATGATGCGCACGTCAATCCTCCTTTCGTGTGTATCTCCAACTTTGCGAATTGTCTTTTCTTGCAGCACACGCAATAGCTTTGCTTGCAAATCATACGGAAGATCCCCGATTTCGTCCAAAAAAATCGTTCCCCCGTCCGCCAGTTCAAACAGCCCGATTTTCCCTCCTTTTTTCGCATGTGTAAACGATCCCTCCACATAGCCGAACAATTCGCTTTCCAGCAAAGCGGCAGGAATGGCCGCACAATTTACAGGAACAAATGGATGTTCAGCACGCGGACCCTCCTGGTGAATCGCCTGAGCAAACAGTTCCTTGCCGGTTCCACTTTCCCCCATAATTAACACTGGCAAGTCCGACTCTGCCGCCCGTTTCGCGATACGGATCATTTCCTTGATCTTGTCATTATGGCCGATGATATGCGCAAACGTATAAGTAGCCCGATAAATCGAATAGACGGTCCTTTTCAATTCATTCAATCTTTCTTTGTTTCGCTTCAGCTCCTGCGTCAATTTGTGCACTTCCGTCAGCCCTTTGCAAACTGATACCGCTCCAATCACTTGGCCATGGACAACAATCGGTGCCATATCAACGACATACTCATTGGAACCTTCCTTGCGGTACACCCCGGTTCTCACTTTCCCGTCCTTCAACGTTTCTGGGAGAAGGGCGTTAGGCCGCACATCGCGCAGCCGTTTACCTATAATCTCGTTTTCCTTCACACCTGTTATGCGTGTATACTCCGGATTGACAAGGCGCACAACCTCACAGTCATCGATCACTAGTACGCCGTCATGGACGGACTGAAGAATGGCGAACAGCCATTGCGCTTGTCCATCAGCATCTTTGACGAGCTTGTCGAAACGACTCACCACTTTCATTCCCCCTTCCACAAAGAAAAAAGCTATTTCTCCCCTTTGTCTTTGATTTCTAAGCGTTTCTATCAGCCAAGCAACAGCAGACTTCTGGAGCGAAACGTGTTTGTTGTTATTTTGTATGCAGCTTCACCGCTCTTCACGACGTCAAAAACGCAAAAATCTCCTTCACGGAAAAGCGCACCTCGGGAAACGTGGTCGATGCAGCCGCCCCGTTGGCTGCATCGTACACGTCTTCTAGCTGAAACGCTCCCGATTGCCAAACGTATTTTTCCATCACCTGGTGCTGATAATCGACAAGCCAGTACTCGCGGACTCCTGCTTTCTCATAATAATGACGCTTAAGCAGCCGATCGTTGCGGGCCGTGCTTGGCGACAACACTTCCACCACCAGGTCGGGAGCGCCGTAACACCGACCTTGGCGCAGTTTCGTTCGATCGCAAATAATGGATAGGTCGGGCAGCACCGTTACATTTTTCGTTCCTTTTTGTTCATCTTCAAACAAAAGGACGACTTGGAGGTTGCTTCCGAACACAAGACAAGGACTTCCTTTTAACGCCATGCGAAACTCGGCAATCAAATTGGCCACTACACCTTCATGTTCATAAGGAGCTGGGGACATCAACACAATCGTTCCTTCGTACAGCTCCATCCGCTCGTCTCCAGCTAAAGAAAAGAACTCGCCGAGCGTATACCGGCGTTGCTCGCCTGATTGGCTCATGCCGCTCTCCCTCCCTGCACATGCTCTTTCTTCTATTGTAAGCAAACCGTTTGCTCGCCGACAATCGCCTTCGCCAATGGCTTGACGCTAAAAAAAGCGCCCTGCCTAAACGGCAGCGCACTTTGCTCCATTTCTTATCCTTTGACCAACACCGTTTTCATCGCCGTGAAAAACTCGATGGCCGCGCGCCCTTGTTCCCGCGAGTGGGAGCTGGACTGCTTCATCCCGCCAAACGGCGCTTGCAGTTCGACGCCGGCGCTTTCTTCATTAATCCGGACGAGCCCGGCTTCGATGTCTTGGATGAATGCAAGCATCTTGCCGATATTTTGCGTAAAAATCGAGGCGCTCAATCCAAATGGCGTGTCATTGGCCAGCGTGATCGCTTCCTCGAACGTATCGACTTGGATCAACGCGAGCACGGGGCCAAAAATTTCTTCGCGGGCGATCGTCATGTCGGGCGACACGTTTTCAAAGATGGTCGGCTGCACATAAAACCCTTTTGCCCGTTCCCCATCGGTCAAACGTTGCCCCCCGTAAACGAGCGTCGCCCCTTCTTCGATTCCTTTTTGGATATAAGAAAGGACCGTCTCGAGCTGCTTTTGGCTGGCGCACGGCCCCATCCAAACGCCGTCCTCGAGTCCATTGCCGATGTTCAGCTGCTTCACTTTTGCCAACAATTTTTCCTTAAATTGATCATAGACGGTGCGCTGGACGAACACACGGCTTGTCGCCGTGCATTTTTGTCCCGTGGAACGCAGCCCGCCGCTGATTGTTGCCTCGACGGCGCGATCAAGATCAGCGTCCTCGAGCACGATCACCGGATTCTTTCCGCCCATTTCCAGCTGGTATTTCGCCCCTCGGGCCACCGCTTTTTGGGCGATCGTTTTGCCGACTTCATTGGAGCCGGTGAAGGTGATGCCGTGAATGTGGGGATGTTCGGCGATCGCATTGCCGATGATCGATCCTTTGCCTGTCACCAAATTCACCACACCGGCCGGCAGCCCCGCTTGATCAAAGCACTCCACGATTTTCGCGGCGGTGACAGCTGTTTCCTGCGCCGGCTTAAACACCACCGTGTTTCCATAGACGATGGCAGGTGCGATTTTCCAAATCGGAATCGCGACTGGAAAGTTCCACGGCGTGATGACCCCAACCACGCCAAGAGGCACGCGCGTGGTAAACATCAACGCTTCGCTGTCCATGGATGGAATGACCTCGCCGATGGACCGCATCCCCTCCCCAGCATAGTAGCGCAAAATATTGACTCCCCGCTGCACTTCCCCTTTTGCTTCCGGGAGCGTTTTTCCCATTTCTCTTGTCATCGTTTCGGCGATCTCGTCAAGCCGTTTCTCAAGAACGTCAGCCGCGCGGAACAAATACTCTCCGCGTTTCGGGCCGGACAGCTTCCGCCATGCCGCCTGCGCCCTTCGCGCCGCCTCCACCGCGGCGTTCACATCTTCCGCACCGGACTCTTGGACATAGCCGACGATGTCATCGATGTCGGCTGGATTGAGGCTGGCTTCCGTTTTCCCGGATGAAGAAGGGACCCATTCTCCGTTGATGTAGTTCAAGTATGTTTGTTTTTCTGTTCCCATCTTCATAATATCTTCTCCCCCTTTCCATTCACGTGATCGCTGCATACGATCTCGGAAAAAATGTTTGCCCTTGGTCATGATCTGAAAAATACAAGTTCATAACACTACTATAATATAGTTGAAATATTTTGTGAATTATATAAGTTGCAATTTTTTTACATGGCATTGTTCGCTCTTTTTGTCACCGTGCCAGCTTTTCAGGTGATAAAGATAGGACATGGAGATCGGAAATCCTTTATTACAACCTCATATAGATTGAATGCGGCTACAATGAACAAAACACCGAAGCCATTGCATGAAAGCAACAAAAAACCAACCTCCCCTAAACAAGGAGAGGCTGGTTTCCATTTCACCCTGACCACTTTAATCATGGAAATTCGTCCCATCCGTCACTTCTTTGACGATGCCGGCGCGGATGACGAAGTCGCCGAAATGTTCACCGTCAAGACGCTCTTTCGCATAGCGGGATAGGAGAACGCGCAGTTCGCGCAAAATTTCTTCTTCGCCGATGTTTTCGCGGTACAGTTTGCCAAGGCGCGTGCCGTTGAACGCAGCACCGAGGTACATGTTGTATTTTCCGACCGCTTTGCCGACGAAGGCGATTTCTGCGAGCACGTGGCGGGCGCAGCCGTTCGGACAGCCCGTCATGCGGATCGTGATTTCTTCGTCACGCAAACCGTTTTCATCGATAATTTCCTCGATTTTATCGAGCAGTTTCGGCAAGTAGCGCTCCGCTTCCGCCATCGCCAAGCCGCACGTCGGCAAGGCGACACAGGCGAGCGCGTTGCGGCGCAAGGCGGTGTACCGGCGGCCGTCGGTCAAGCCGTATTCGGCGATGAGTGCCTCGATTTCCGGCTTTTTCTCGCTCGTGACGTTAGCGATGACCAAGTTTTGGTTTGGCGTCAGCCGGAAATCGCCCGTATGGACTTTCGCGATTTCGCGCAGGCCGGTCATCAGCTTGTAATCGTCGTAGTCTTTGACGCGTCCGCCTTCGACAAAGAGTGTGAAGTGCCATGTCCCATTGACGCCTTCGACCCAGCCATAGCGGTCGCCGCTATGCTCGAAATGGTACGGGCGCGCTTCGCCGAGCTTCCAGCCAAGGCGGCGCTCAATTTCTTCTTTCACCGTTTCAAGGCCAAGGCGGTCGATCGTGTATTTAAAGCGAGCGTGTTTGCGCGATGAGCGGTTGCCGTAGTCGCGCTGAACGGTCATAATTTTCTCCGCCACCTCGACCACTTGATCCGGCCGGCAGAAGCCGATCACCTTGGCAAGCTGCGGATACGTCGTTTTGTCCCCATGGGTCATCCCCATGCCGCCGCCGATGGCGACATTAAACCCGGCAAGCTTGCCGTCTTCGACAATGGCGATGAACCCGATGTCTTGCGAGAACACATCGACGTCGTTCGACGGCGGGACGGCGATGCCGATTTTAAACTTCCGCGGCAAATACGTCGGTCCGTAAATCGGCTCTTCTTCGCCGTCAACCGCCGGCGTGCCCGCCACTTTCTCGTCGTCCAGCCAAATTTCGTAGTACGCCCGCGTCCGCGGCAACAAATGGTCGCTGATCAGCTTTGCCCACTCATATACTTCCGCATGCACTTCCGATTGGTACGGGTTCGGGTTGCACATGACGTTTCGGTTGACGTCGCCGCAGGCCGCAAGCGTCGTCATCAGCGCGTTGTTAATGGCTTGCATCGTTTTTTTCATGTTCCATTTTAAGACGCCGTGCAATTGGAACGCTTGGCGCGTCGTCAGCTTCAACGTGCCGTTCGCATACTTGCGGGCGAGCTCATCCATGACAAGCCACTGCTCCGGCGTCGCCACCCCGCCCGGCGTGCGCACGCGGATCATAAATTGATAGGCCGGTTCAAGCTTTTGTTTTTGCCGTTCGGTGCGCACGTCGCGGTCGTCTTGCAAGTAGCTGCCGTGAAACTTCATCAGCCGGTTGTCATCATCTGGAATTCCTGCGCTGAGCGGGTCTTCCATCGTTTCGGCAAGCGTGCCGCGCAAGTAACGGCTTTCCTGCTTGATGCGCTCCACATCGCTTGGCGGTCCGTCCGGCGCTTTTAACACGACTTTCGCCATTTCCGATTCCACTCCTTCTTTAGAGATTAATAGACGTCGCGTTGGTACCGTTTTTGCTTTTGCATTTCCGTCAAATACGCTTCCGCCTGTTCGCGGCTCATGCCGCCCTCTTTTTCGATAATCTCGATCAACGTCTGATGAACGTCGCGCGCCATGTGTTGTTTGTCGCCGCATACGTAGACGACAGCGCCATCCTCGAGCCAGCCGAACAGCTCTTTGCTTCGCTCGAGCATCCGGTGTTGAACGTATATTTTTCGCTCCGTATCGCGCGAGAAGGCGACATCCATTTTGGTCAGCACACCGCTTTTCAGCCAGGCGAGCCATTCCGTTTGATACAGGAAGTCGGTCATAAAATGTTGGTCGCCGAAAAAGAGCCACGATTTTCCGTTGGCTCCTGTCGCCTCACGCTCTTGCATAAAAGCGCGGAACGGCGCGACCCCAGTGCCTGGACCGATCATAATGATTGGCGTCGATGGGTCTTTTGGCAGCTTAAAATTCGGGTTCGGCTGCACAAAGACCGGCAACGTATCGCCGATTTGGACGCGTTCGGCGCAGAACGTCGAGCACACCCCTTTGCGCAGGCGGCCGTGCGACTCATAACGGACCGCGCCGATCGTCAAGTGCACTTCATCTGGATAGGCCGCTAAGCTGCTCACGATCGAGTACAGGCGCGGCGGCATTTTGCGCAAAATCGAGATGACTTGTTGCGGCGCCGCATCCCATGGGCCGAAGTCGCGGAACGCATCCAATAAGTCGCGGCCTTTGGCGTATTCTTTCAGCTTCGCCTCATTGCCTGGGGCAACGAGCGCTTGAAGCTCGCTGTTTTTCGACAGCGGCGCAAGCTTTTGCAACAGCGCTTTGGTCAACACGGTGATTTCAAAATGGGACGTGAGCGCTTCTTTGAGCGACCGCACTTCCCCGTCTTTGTCGATCGTCACCGTTTCTTCCGGGTTCCATTTCATTTCTTGAATGATGAGATCGACAAGCTCCGGATCGTTTTTCGGGAAGATGCCAAGCGCATCGCCCGGCTCATACTTCAACCCCGATCCTTCAAGAGACAATTCGAGATGGCGCGTTTCTTTGTTCGATCCGCGGCCGTTTAAGTTGATGTTTTCCAGCACCTCAGCCGGAAACGGGTTTTTCCGCGAATAGACGACCGACGGTTCGGCTTTCGGCACGGCCGCAACGGCCGACAACACTGGCGCGGCCTCGGCATTGGCCCCTTTGCTCAGCTCGGCAAGCACGCCGTCAAGCCATTTCGCCGCCGCTTCCTCGTAGTCGACGTCACAGTCGACGCGCGGATAAAACCGCTCTCCCCCGAGCTCCTCGAGCCGCTTGTCAAAATCTTTCCCCGTCTGGCAAAAATGTTCATACGACGTATCGCCAAGCGCCAAGACGGAAAAGCGTAAATGATTCAGCTTCGGCGCCCGTTTGCTGTGGAGAAACTCGTAAAACGACACCGCGTTGTCTGGCGGATCGCCTTCCCCATGCGTGCTCACGACGATGAGCAGCGTCTCGACTTTCTTCAATTCATTCGGCTTAAAGTCAAGCATGGACGACACTTTCGCCTCGAATCCGCGCTCCTTAAGCGCCTTGCCTGCTTTTTCGGCCAGTTTTTGCGCATTGCCGGTCTGCGAACCGTACAGAACGGTCACTTCTTTCGAAACCGGTTTCCCGCCCCCGACAAGCAGTGCGGGCGCTTCGGCATCCAAAACGGCAACCGCCGCCTCGGCAGCAGCCAAATACCCGCTCAGCCAAAGCTTTTGCGACGGCGTCAACGTCGGCAACAAACGATTCAAGAGCTCAATCTGCTCCTGGGTAAACGGACTGTTGGTTACTTGCAGCTGCAACGGTGTCCACCTCACAATATAAAAATAAGATGGAATCGATTGGCGTTGCTTAACCCGCCATCATGGGCGGACGCCAAATTCCATTAATCCCTATAAACAAAGTATACTTTATCCAAAATATCATATTTACACTTTACCGCAAAACAAAACATTAGTAAAATAAATATAAATTATTAAAACTATTAACATCACTAATAATGATCCGCAACAAAACAGTCAGGCTGCATGCGAGGGGTTGGCCAATGTATTACGACGAGTTGAAGACGTTCATTACGTTAGCAGAAGTGAAAAATTTCACAAAGACGGCGGAAATTCTCCATTTATCCCAGCCAAGTGTCAGCTTGCACATTAAAAATTTAGAGAAGGAGTTCCAGACGAAACTGTTCATCCGCTCCCCGAAGCGGCTGCGCATGACGCCGACAGGTGAACTTTTGTACGATCGCGCCAAACAAATGATGGCGCTCTATGAACAAACGAAGCAAGACATTTTGGAGCACCATCACTCAGTGAAAGGCAAATTGACCATCGGCGCCAGCTTTACGATTGGAGAGTATATTTTGCCCCCGCTTTTGCCCGATTTCCAAAAGCGCTATCCAGAATTGGAGCTTGAGGTGATGATCGGCAACACGAAAGAAATTGTCGAACTCGTCAAATCGTATCAAGTCGACATCGGCTTGATCGAAGGGCAAACGAACGAAAAAGAATTGTCCGTCCACCCGTTTATGCAAGACGAGCTCGTCATCGTCGCCTCCAAGCGGCACGAGCTAGCGCAAAAAGGCGAAGTCACGATCGGCGAGCTGCAAAACGAGGCGTGGGTGGCGCGCGAAGTCGGGTCGGGAACAAGGGAATATTTCAACCATTTCATCCGCTCGAACGGGCTGAAAATCCAATCGCTCATGATCATCAGCAGCAACCAAGGCATTAAAGAAACGCTGATCAACGGCAACGCCCTGTCCTTGCTGTCGCGCAGCGTCGTCGCCCGCGACATCGAGCACGGCCATCTGTCCATCGTTCACTTGAACCATCCACCGTTTTACCGAATGTTTTCCTATATTTGTGCACCGATTATGGAAAACAAGCAAAATGTACGTATCTTCCTTGAAACGTTGCAACACAATTGGAGATCCTAAAAAACACGGGGAGAAGCTTGGCAGCCCTCCCCTATACTTCCATCTCCCCATGGCGAATATGCGGCATTTCGATTTGAATCGTCGCATGGCGAATGTGAAAGCGCGTCTCGATCAAATCAATCGCCCGCTGCAAAACCGCCTGCCCATCGCAACCTTCCTCAATGAGCAAATGGCAGCTTAACGAATCAAGCCCCGAGGTGATCGTCCAAATATGCAAATCGTGCACATCGATCACGCCATCAATGCCGGAGAGCGCCGCTTTTACTTCCCCATGGTCAATCGCCGCCGGCGTTCCTTCCATTAAAATATGCACCGTCTGTTTCACCACGGCCAACGCCCCTTTTAAAATCAGCACCGACACCGCAATGGAAATGAGCGGATCAGCCGCGTACCAATCGAACAGCCAGATGACAAGCCCCGCCGCGATCGCCCCGACCGAGCCTAACGCATCGCCAAGCACATGAAGATAGGCGCTGCGGACATTGACGTTCTCTTTGACATCCCCTTTGCGCATTAACACCCAAGCGCTTGCCAAATTAGCCAGCAACCCTATGACAGCAATGGCCATCATCGGCCCGCTCGCGACAGCAGCGGGATTCACCAATCGCCCAACGGCTTCCCAAATAATCCAAGCGGCAATCACCACCAACGTGACCCCGTTTACTAGCGCCGCTAAAATCTCGAACCGGTAAAATCCATACGTTCTCTTCGGCGACGCGGGCTTCGCCGCCAGCCAAACCGCCGCCAGGCTTAACAGAAGCGAAATGGCATCGCTCAGCATATGCCCCGAATCCGAAAGAAGAGCAAGGCTGTTCGTCACAAGCCCGCCGACAAACTCCAGAACCATAATCCCAACGGTAATGACAAGAGCGGCCGCCAACCCTTTTTGGCTCCCCTCTCTGCCCAAGCCATGATGATGCCCGTGATGGTGGCCGCAATGGCCGTGTTCATGATGATGCATCGTTCTTCTCTCCCTTTTATGGATGTTGAGCGTGATCAATCGCCTGCCTCAGCAGCGAAATGACATGATCGTCATCGCACGAATACACCAGTGATTTCCCTTCACGGCGATATTTGACAAGCCGCAGCGCCCGAAGCAGCGCCAGTTGATGGGAAACGGCCGACTGCGACATGCCGAGCACTTCCGCAATATGGCCGACATGGCATTCTTCCTGCGACAACAAATACAACATCTTCATCCGCGTCGGATCCGCCAACGCTTTAAAGATTTTCGACACTTCCTCCACGACGCTTTCATCTAAAAACAAATGATCTTCTGCCTTCATCATCGTTCCCTCTCATTTTAACATATGAGCATTTGTTCATATATGTGAATCATAACCCTCTTTTTTCCTCTGTCAATCCTCTTTCAAGCTGCCCAGCTCCATGAACATCCGTCATGCACGAGCAAAGAAAAAAGCAAAGGGCGGAGCACCCTCTGCTTTTGTTCTTACGATCTCACCCGCACCGCCGTCCCTGTCGCAATGCACATCATCATGCCATCGCGCAGCGTTTCAAAATCAAGATCCACCCCGATGACGGCGTTAGCGCCAAGATGCTTCGCCTTATTGACCATCTCCTTGATCGCCATCTCCCGCCCTTCGGCCAGCTTGCTTTCATACGTTCCGCTCCGCCCGCCGATGATGTCAGTGATGCTGGCGAGAAAATCGCGGACGACATTGGCGCCCAAAATGACTTCTCCCGCTACGATGCCCAAATACTCTTCAATTTGTTTTCCTTCAATGGTATTGGTGGTCGTGACAATCACAGCTATGTCCCCCTCGTGGCTCATAATAGATTGGAAGTACCCCATTCCATTATACTACATTGCCTCTATGACGTCGCCGATGAATCTGTCCGCAGTGCAGCCAATGCCGAATGAGTACCGTACAGCAACAACTGCGCGATGCCGACAAAATACTCCGATTCGCGAATGATGTGATCGAGCACCACCTTGGCGGTCGGGTTTTGGCTGACAGCTTTGCTGCGGGTTTTGATTTGCCGGCATAATTCGATGAACTGAAGGCTCTGCTCTAGGCAGTACGACACAAAATGGAGCACTTGTTGATGCAGTTGTTCAGGAACATAATGGCCGGCCCGAACCACCGATTCAATATAACGGACCGCGTGCTGATGCGCAGCCGAAAGCGCCTCCTCCCATTTTTTCAACGCTTCCACATACGGCTCTTCCAATCCAGACGCAAGCTCGCGAATGACGATCGTATGTTCCGCTTCTTGATGCTTCCAAAATTCAATTTCATCCAAAATACGCAGCGGCATATGTGGACCGTAGTAAAATTGCACGCTCTTCCCTCCCTGTTTCCCCTCTTCTTTCAGTGTATGGGCAAAACAACGCGGATATGCACCATGATCGAAATGATCACAGCCTTCGTCCTTGTTTCACCTTGAAGATCGGCATAGCGACATGCATAGAAAACCGTTATCCAAAGGAGGAGTCCATCGATGCATGACAACGAACGCCGATTATCCGATTATATCGATCAATTGAACGCCGAGAAAAAACCAAAAGACCATGAACATTTAGGGGCAGATCCCGAATTGCAAAAGCTGTTTCATACAGTCAGGCTCGTCCGCAGCCTCAGGGAGCCTGCCATGCCGGAACGGGATTTTCCAGCCAAACTGGTCCGTGCGGTCACCGATCAACTAGTGCAAACAAAACAGAAAAAGAAAAAACGGGCCTGGATGGCCAGCATCGTCGGCATCGCTGCTGTGTTGGCTCTATCGTTGCTGATGCATATCGTTTCACTTTTTGATCAGCCCAACATTGTCAAGGCGATGGAAAAAGCCTTTCAAGACGTCACCGCCTACCATGGATTTTTGGAAATTGTCGAAACGAACGCCCAAGGCAAGACGACCACGCAAGCCAAATTGGAAATTTGGGCCGACAAACACGGACGCTATTATATACGGGAACTGGAAGGTACAAACAAAGGGCTGATTACCGTCAATAACGGGCGAACGAAATGGCAGATCCGGCCTTCCGAAAAACAAGTTCATCGATTTCCCGCCTTTCCTGATCCGTATCGTTTTGCCTTTGAACTCGGAACCGAAATCAAAGGGATCAAACAGGCCATATCAACGAACATCATCGGGGAAGAGAAGACAGGCAACCGTCCATCTTGGATTGTCGAAGTCACCCCACAAGGAGGGGAGCCTTATCGGATATGGATTGATAAAGAAACACATCTTCCGTTGCAAAAACAATATGCGATGCATCATGGGATCCAATATAAACTTACGTACACAAAAATTGAATGGAATGACGTGATCCCTGAAAAACTGCTCGCTTACCATGTGCCAAAAGGGTTTCAAGAAGTCAGCCAAAACCCGGAACAAATCGTCACCAGCATCGATGAAGCAAAGGAGTCCGTCGGATTTCTGCCTGATACGGTCAGCCAAATCCCACCTGGATATGTCCAAGACCGCATCGCGATCATACCGGACAAAAAACTGGTCAAACTCTATTACCGGGCACTGGACAAAGAGATTGTCATCACCCAAGGAAAAGCCATCGGCAAATGGAAACTTGCCCCAACCGCGATGGTCGGGAAAATCCATCACCAAACTGCTGAAATTCAGTCGCCGGTTGTGGAAGAATCAGGCGTGCTCGGAGCAGGAGGACCATATGCCGGCCTGACGGACCTCCATTCGATTCGCTGGCGGCAAAACGGGTTTGAATACGCCGTTATCGGCCATGCCTCTTTGGGGGACTTGATCGCATTCACCAAAGAGCTGACAAACGGAGCCTTTGAAATGCCGACACATAAAGATCCATTCCCATTCAAGCCGAAGGTGGAAGTTCCTGTTGACTTGGAACGGGAGAAAAATGATCAAAAAAACGTCGATGCTGGAAGTTCGCCTTGGAAATTGGATCCTTTGTTTGTGGCTCAAGTATTTGTCAGCCTGCAAATGTCCCCTGGAGGCATTACTGGAGATTACCCGATTCACTATGAAGACTTGCGCATTATCCAAAACAACGGGAAGGAGGCCATCGTAGAAGTGGACGCCCACAACACTCCAATCAAGCGAGTATATTTGAAACGGCTGATCCGGCAAGACGCGACGGGAATATGGACGGTGGTGGGATATGATCCTGCTCCATAATGTTCACAGAGATGAATACTGATCTCCACTATCTGCGTCATGAAAAAGGAGAACGGCCATCCCCTTGTTCTCCTTTTTCTTCGTTATTCCCATAGAGTAGTGAAATCCTCGTCATTGGCACGGTCATTGTAGCTGATGCCGGATGGACGGCTATTAACGTCTAAAATCGGAAAAGCCGCCCCAACACGTTTCGTTCCCCTTCGGGACCGGCTTTTTCCTTTTCCTTTTTGTCAGCCGCGAACCATTTGGTACACGTGCATTACCAAAGCGACGACCGTTGCCACTCCAACAAACGACACCAAATACAAAATCGGCGACCCCGTGTGGCCAAACACCACTTCATTTTGCAGCATGGCCGCTTTCTCCCAAGCATTCTCCACATCGGGCTTGTAAAGCTTCGTTTTCCAATACCCTATGCCGATGGTTGATGCCAAATACACGACATGAACGATGATCGAAATGACGAAAGCGTGAATAACGGTTTTCATGAACATCCCCTTCTCACCTTTCGGAAATATGGACGGTCCTCCATTGGAGGCGTCGGCGCAAATGTCCATCCATTGCATCCGCATTCCGATACGATCTTCTATCATTTTATCATACAAGTTGCGCAAAACCATCCCCTGCATATTTCCGAATCGTTCCTTTTGATCAAACGTTCAATCCCCCAAAAGAGGGGATATTCACAGACGCTTGATTGAAGTAAGCTTAACTGTAGCATCGCTTTTCTCCATCCCATCAAGCACATGATGGGTGTGAAACGCCAATAACAAATGAATGAACATTCATTCTGTTGTGGTATAATGGTAACAACATCCTCACACCAATAAGGAGGCCCGTTCGCCATGCTGATCGAGAAAGTGATCAAAAAACGGTTTGAAACGGAAGTGGTTCAAAACGTGCATATCGCCAAAGGAACGGCGACGTTTCAAGGCGTCCGCCTCACCGTCCGCTGCTTTGTCATCGATGGGGTGCTGATTGACACCGGCGCCAAATCAATGGAGCACGAATTCACCTCGTTTTTTCAACACCAAGACATCGATCAAGTCGTCATCACCCACTATCACGAAGACCATACCGGCTGCGCGGCATTTTTGCAGCGAAAGATGGGCCTGCCCATCTACATGCACGAACTGATGATCCATTATTGCCAGCAAAAGGCGGACTATCCGCTATACCGAAAAGTGTTTTGGGGCAAGCGCGATCCATTCACCGCCAAGCCGATCGGCACGACGTTTTCCTCGCGAAGCGCAACGTGGGACGTCATCCCGACGCCAGGTCATTCCATCGATCATGTGGCGTTTTTGAACCGCGAAACGGGGCAATTGTTCAGCGGCGACTTGTACTGTCAGGAGAAAACGAAAGTCATCTTGCGCGAGGAAAACATCCCGGCGATCATCGCCTCCTTGCAACGCACGTTGACATACGATTTCGGCGACGTCTTCTGCGCCCATGCCGGCTATCTCCCAAACGGGCGCGAGGCCTTGCAGCGAAAACTCGATTACTTGCTTGAACTTCAAGGCAACATCATCGATTTATACGAAAAAGGCATGCCGCCGAAACAAATTCAAGAAACGCTTTTCCCGAAAAAATATCCGATCGTCTTTTTTTCGGCGAAGGAGTGGGACTCCCTTCACATTGTCCGGTCGGTCATTCAAGAATATCAAGCGAAACGGGCAAGCTGAAGCGGACGCTTCCCGGAAATGGCCATAGACCATTAGGGCAAGTCCATATTCCGTTTTCTTCCATTTCAAATGAAAAATTACTATCTTCGCCAGCAACGGGACAAATTAAGAAAAAACGAAAGGATGGGTCCCGTCGATGAACGAAACACCGCGCGTCAAGCTGCACGGGTTCAACAACTTGACGAAATCGCTCAGCTTCAATATGTACGATATTTGCTATACGAAAACGGCGAAGGAGCGGGAGGCGTATATCGAATACATTGACGACGTGTACAATGCCGAACGGCTGACGAATCTTTTAAAACGTGTCGCCGACATGATCGGCGCCCATGTGTTAAACATCGCCAAACAAGATTACGTTCCGCAGGGCGCGAGCGTGACGATGCTCGTTTCCGAGGGGCCGGTCGTCGAGGTGCCCGAAGATGACGGCCCTTTGCCGGAGGCGGTGGTGCTTTCCCTTGACAAAAGCCATATCACCGTCCATACATACCCAGAATACCACCCGAATGACGGAATCAGCACGTTCCGCGCCGATATTGATGTCGTCACATGCGGGGAAATTTCGCCGCTCAAAGCGCTCGACTATTTGATTCATTCATTTGACGCCGACATTATGATCATCGACTACCGCGTGCGCGGATTTACGCGCGACATTCACGGATACAAGCTGTTTATCGACCATGACATTACGTCGATTCAAGATTATATCCCGGAGCACATTCGCGAAAAGTACGATATGATCGACGTAAACATTTACCAAGAGAATATTTTTCACACAAAATGCAAGTTGAAACAGTTTGACTTGGACAACTACTTGTTTGGCTATGCAAAAGAGGATTTGAGCGAACAAGAAGCGAATGAAACAACCGCCAAGCTGAGAAGGGAAATGGATGAGATCTTTTACGGAAAAAATATGCCGAACACCGTTTGACGCGGGCGCCTTTTTGACGCCTGCCGGCTTTCGGGCCGGCCCACACCGGTTCCCGATTGGCGCCGTCTATGGTATGCTAGTAGAAAAAAGGAAAAGGTGTTCATGAATGAAGTACATCATCGTCGGAACCGGCATTTTAGGGGCCTCGACCGCTTACCATTTGGCCAAGGAAGGCGCAAACGTGATCATCATCGACCGCGGCGACAAAGGGCAGGCGACCGGTGCGGCGGCGGGGATTGTCTGCCCTTGGCTGTCGCAGCGCCGCAACCAAAAATGGTACCGATTGGCCAAAAACGGAGCGAAGTTTTACCCCTCCCTCATCGAAGAACTGCAAGCGCTCGGGGAAACGGACACCGGTTATGCGCGCGTCGGGGCGCTTTGCCTGCATACAGACGAACAGAAACTGGAACAAATGGAGGAGCGCGCTCGCAAACGGCGCGAAGACGCGCCGGAAATGGGAGAGATCGTGCGGCTTCATCCCCATGAGGCGAAGGAGCTGTTTCCGCCGCTTGGCGGTGAGCATCATGCCCTATATGTGAGCGGCGCCGCCCGAGTGAACGGCCGGGCGGTGCGGGACGCCCTCACAAACGCGGCCCAAAAGCTTGGCGCCGCCTACATCCGCGGAAACGCCCAGATCCTGTTTGAAGGCTCCCGCGTCATCGGCGTGGAAGTCAATGGAGCGAAATACACGGCCGAAGCGGTCATCGTCACAGCCGGCGCATGGGCTGGCGAACTGCTTGAGCCGCTGGGCGTTCGGTTTGCCGTCAGCCCGCAAAAAGGACAAATCGTTCATCTCGAATGGTTGGCAGGCGAGACTGGCCGATGGCCGGTCGTCATGCCGCCGAACAATCAGTATATGCTCGCCTTCCCTAGAGGGCGAATCATCATCGGAACGACCCATGAAGATGAAGCGGGGATGGATGTCCGCGCCACCGCCGGCGGCATCCACGAAATACTGGACAAAGCGCTCGCCGTCGCGCCAGGGCTGTCGGCGTGCACCTACGTGGAAACACGGGTCGGGTTTCGCCCGCGCACGCCTGGATTTCTCCCTGTCTTCGGGTCGCTTCCCGGTTTTACCGGCCTTTACGCAGCCAACGGCCTTGGCTCTTCCGGGCTCACCGTCGGGCCATATTTAGGCGCAGAGCTTGCCAAGCTTGTGCTCGGCCGCCCGACCGAACTTGATTCGTTCGACTACAACGTCGCCGAGGCCATCATCCCGCTTTCCTGACGCTGCCGCACGGTGCAACACTAGCACTCCCACCCGATGCCCAACTGCCGCGTTCAGCGGCCAGCGCCGGCTGCGGGCTTGCCCCATGCAGGCCCGCAGCCCGTTTAGCTGTTTTGTCCTTCGTATTTTTTCAACTGTTCCGTCAGCTGTTGAAACAACGCCATATCTTTTCGGTCAAGCGCCTGGTCAATTTGCATTTTCAACACCGACAGTTCATGACGTTTCAGCGCCTCATCCAACACTTGCTCGGCCGCCTTCGCCATTTTCTCATGCCGCTCGTGCCGTCTGACATTTTCAAACGCTTGGTGATCAATAAGCCGAAGGTACGAAAAATTCCTTGCCTTTCCTGGAAAATGGAGCGTCAAATAGAGCGGCTCGTTCGGATGCAGCGCCAAATCACCCATAATCGAGGCAAGGCTCGTGCTTTTTTGACCGCGCCGATAAAAGACGAGCCCTTCCTCTTCCGCCATCGCAGTCGAAATGATCAGCCACCGCGCCTGCTTTTGCTCGGTTTCCGTAAAATGGACGTTCTCAAGCAAATGGGGGTGTTGAAGCAAGTATTGCAGCACAAATCGGGCATCGGGATGCTTCAAACGATGCTGCTGCAAAAACGTTGTTAAGAACTGCCGCTTTTCTGAATAGGACACCCATCTCGTCATAGCCTCACCCCCTTCAACTGCTTCTCCATGGAAGATAACAGCGGCCGCAGCGCAAGATCGTCTCAACAAGCCTCGATGATCCATTGCTATTCCATTCACGTCTTTGTTTTCCAGTATACTTGATTGCGCCCCGCCGTGCATCTGAAAACCACAGGGCAAGGCCCCTTTCATTCCGACACCAAGCGGCAAACGAAATAGAAAAACAGCCGCCCTTCATTTCCAGGCGGCTGCTCCTTCTAAGCAACGGGCTCTCGGCTTTCCTTTCCATTGCTAAGACCTATGGCCTACGCCAACTGCATCGCAAAGTGGCCGTTCAATCCGAGCGCTTCGGCTGTGGATGCTTGCACTTGCCGCAACAGCGCTTCGTTTTTCATCAACGACTCGCCGTAAGACGGAATCATCTCTTTCACTTTCGCCCGCCATTCGTTCATCCGTTCTGGGAAGCACTTCTCCATCACTTCAAGCATGACATGAACCGCCGTCGATGCCCCTGGCGACGCGCCGAGCAACGCCGCGATCGAACCATCAGCCGCATGGACGACTTCCGTGCCAAACTGCAGCGTTCCTTTGCCGCCAGCTTCCGTGTCTTTGATCACTTGCACGCGCTGACCCGCCACGACGATGTCCCACTCGTCGCTTTTTGCCGTCGGGACGAATTCCCGCAGCTCTTGCATGCGCTGTTCTTTCGACAACAGCACTTGCTGGATTAAATAGTTGGTCAAGGACATATTTTTCACGCCCGCCGCCAAGATCGTCAAGACGTTATGCGGCTTGATCGAGGTGAACAAGTCGAGCATCGAGCCGTTTTTCAAAAACTTCGGCGAAAACCCGGCAAATGGCCCAAACAGCAGCATCTTTTGATTGTCGATAAACCGCGTGTCCAAATGCGGCACCGACATCGGCGGCGCGCCGACTTTCGCTTTGCCGTACACTTTCGCATGGTGCTGCTCGACGACCTCGGGATTGTTGCACACCATAAACAACCCGCTCACCGGGAAGCCGCCGATTCCCTTCCCTTCCGGAATGCCGGACTTTTGCAACAGATGGAGGCTGCCTCCCCCGGCCCCGATGAAGACGAACTTGGCCGCATGAAGCTCCACCGCGCCCGTGTCCAAATTCCGCACTTTCAGCTCCCATAAGCCGTCGCTTGTCCGTTTGATATCCTCGACATGATGGCGGTAGCGGATCTCCACGTTCTTCCGTTTCAAATGTTCAAACAGTTGGCGCGTCAACGCCCCGAAGTTCACGTCCGTCCCCGATTCGATGCGGGTCGCCGCGATCGGCTCGTCCACCACCCGCCCTTCCATCATGAGCGGCACCCATTCGGCCAGCTTCTTCGGATCATCTGTGAATTCCATCCCTTTGAACAGCGGATTGGCCGCCATCGTTTCGTGGCGCTTCTTCAAAAACGCCACATTGTCTTCCCCTTGCACAAAGCTCATATGCGGCAGCGGACGGACGAAATCTTTCGGGTCACGAAGAATACCACTGTTGACCAAATAAGCCCAAAACTGCAAAGAGACGTAAAACTGCTCATTGATTTTAATCGCTTTGCCGATGTCAATCGACCCATCGGCCTTCTCAACCGTATAGTTCAACTCACACAGCGCCGCATGCCCCGTCCCGGCGTTGTTCCACTCGTTGGAGCTTTCCGCTCCTGCCTCTTCCAGTCTTTCAAAGACGACAATGTCCCACTCGGGCGCCAATTCCTTCAAGAGCGTCCCCAACGTCGCGCTCATAATGCCAGCGCCGATTAAGATGACATCCGTTTTTCCTTGTTTGTTGCCCATGTTTACCATCCCTATCCATGAATAGTTGTAAAAGAGCATCGAGCGATCGCTCGAAACAATGCCGCCGATACCCCTTTCGTTTTGAGGGCGATTCCAACATTTATTATAACACAATTGGTTAATAGTATGTCACTATTATTGATTTGAACAAAAATATATTAATATAATTCAATGCACCGTTGCATATTCATGACATCAACACAGCCATCCCAACATCGCCCTTCATAATAATTTTACAAAATCGTTGAATATTTCGCCACCATCTCGAGAAAAAACGCAGAGATTTTTCAAGAAGGCTGATGAAAAACACATTTTATAGCAGCAAAAAAGACGGCTCCATGCCGCCAAAGCGTCATATAAGCCATCTACACCCGAAACATTTCAAGGTGACATCCATCGTATTAGGCAATCGTTTTTTCAATTTCTCTAACAAATGGCTCGTGCGAAGTATTCTCTAAAAAATCTTCGAATATTTCATCAAGTTGCAAGTTGAGATCTTCATTGACCTCATTCCCGTCCTCGTCATAAATCTCAAAGTGGCTGTACTTCCATTGATCAAATGTTTCCCTAAGCAAGTCACAGTATGTCACCCAATGCTTTCCATAGTTAGACATATACGTCGGCACCCATTGATCAATGTAAACGTTGTTTAACAACTCATCTAACGGAGAACAATAAAATCGCGAGCCCTTACTTCTCCCCAACGATCGGACAAGCTCGGCAAACTCTTCCTTCTTCATTTTCCTCACTTCACCGGAATAGTCATAGCTGATCTTGCCGTTGGGGTTGATGAATGGTTCAGCGTTGTATATCCATTGGTGCGGTATATGCGTTTGAATCACTTCCATGAGCATTCGGGCAATGAGTTGCGGGATATCACGGAAATCCAATTTCCTCTCCCTCCCTCTAGAAATGTTGATCTATCAAGACTTTTCGGCCCCTCAGGGGTGTCCAAAAAATATTTTCCGACAAAATCCCTTACATCATTTTTCAGTTTTGTTGATATCTTACAGACCCAAGGTGCGCTCCTTTCTAGCTAAGATACTTCGATGAGCACTCTCGTTTCCCATTGTTCAATCACTTTTTCTCGGCTCGGCTGATGTTTCCAAACTGCTTTTTCGGTCAAGTCAAACATATGGGGATGCAAATCGTTCACTTCCAGTATACTCCATTCAGCAACCGGATTGTCATACTGAATGTCATTCCGTTAGTGTTGCTTGCACAGCTCCACAGGGAAAAGCGAAACTGCAACACTTCGCCAAAGGGAAACACCATTGAAAACACGGAAAGTTCATTGCTGAGGGCCTCACAGCTGAAGAGAGCAATTGGTGCAATGTTGCGGTGGCATTTCTCAAACAGGCGGCTGAAATCGAAAAAAAGCGCCCTTAGGAAATAACAATTGTACACAATCGCCTTCTCATTCCCGTCGAATGCTGTGGAGAAATTCCGCATCGATTACTTTCCTGTCATCGACAAGATCTAACAGTTCATCGTGCGGGCGAATCTCATCATTGCTGTCGGAATAATAAAGGGTGATATGCACTCCTTCTGATTGGGGCGATTTGTAACGCGGGCAAAAAATCACTGTCCCACGAATAAGGCAATTCGCGAATACAAAGCATTCCCTCCCGTCCATGGCAATGAATACAAAAGGAGCGGCGATGCCGCCCCCTCTCTTGACCTGCCATCCATCCGAACGGCAACGGTTATTCTAAATATCATTATAATTGGAAAAACGGTGCATGTAAATCCCTCAGTTGAGATGAACAGGCCATTCGCATCGAGCCAGTTGGCCCCGAGAAGCTTATGTCCCGTGCGTCAATCCATGCAAAAAGGCGGAGCGATTCGCCTTTTCTTTACCCAAAATAAAGCGATCATTCCCCCCCTGACAACAATGACCTACACTTCTTCCAGCTGAACCTGCTTGCAAATAATTTGCAGCAACGGCTCTGTATAATCAAAGGTATAGATACGAAAATGCTGAAATCCGCTTGAATCTGCTGCTGCATGTTCAAAGCGAATCATGGTAAACAAGCTGTCAAAATGGAGATCCTCCCTCGACATTCCTATGACTTCCTTCCACATTTTGTACTCTACAGCCAAGCAATCCGTAAAATGCAACACGAATGTTCTATTTTCCTCTCTATTCTCCTGTACATCCCAATAATAGTCGATTGTGATAGACAAATCTAACGGATTGTTCCACTTGATATCCGTTATAATGCTATCTGTGAAGTCAAAATGGTCTTTGATTTCTTTATAGTTGTTGGCAATGATCATTTGACTCCCCCTGCTTTCCAGCATGAAAATGCCTCTTCTTTTCAGGAACACCGATCGTCACAACACCATTATGAAAACATTCGATTGCATACTCTCTATGTTGGCAAAGAATAAAAGTGTCTGACCCCACTGCCACCACATCATCAATAGCATGCAGAACTCTCTCTAATGTCGTCTGGATGCCAGGGTTATCAGAATAATTCCATAGCACAATCACATCGTAATGATCAATTCCCCTTTGCCGCAGCCAATCAACTACTTCCGATGCATGCTTTATGTGTTTCTTTTCCGATACCTTTTCCCAATCGATTCTCCCCCAAGGCAAGATCGGGAATAATGTGCACAAATAATCAAAATATGTTTCGGTTTCCCTGCTCGTTAACATCCTCAAGTTCTCATGGCCTATTGCATAAACACACTCTTCAAATAATGTCATGTTTGTCCCCCGCTTCTCGTTCGACACCACTGTATGTACTGTATATATTTTCATGTCTTTTCCACATGCATTGAACTCAACGTGAGCGCCACTCTACATTCCTTGCCTCAATAAGAATGATATTCACCCCATCGGATTCCCAAAAAATGAAAAACGACTGCAAACGCAGTCGTATCAAGGGGTTTACGAATGTTCATCCGAACTAGTCGGATCATTGGAACGGCCCCGAGAGGATTCGAACCTCCGACGCACGGTTTAGGAAACCGACGCTCTATCCACTGAGCTACGGGGCCATATGGCTCTCCTTTTTCATTCTATCCATCTGCGCCTAAAAATTCAATAGCTGATAGACAAACAAAATAGAGAACTCCACCCCCGATCTCTCCAAAGTTCGCTCTTCGTTCCCGGCAATTCAACCGCCGACGGCTTCTTTGCACGACGATCCATCCCCACCGATCGCTCCAATCCGCATCGATCAGCCGAATCCCTCTTCGTTCCGAGGCAATGGAATAGAACGTATAGGTGACGATTCGCAACATTCATCCCCTCTCAAAAACACCATCTTTACAGCCACACACCGCCATTGCCCCCGCATTTCTACGAGGCGCCCCGTCTGCACGGCAACGCGAAACGATGGGATTCGCCGCAGCCTTGAACCGCTGCTTCCCTGATCGCAGGCAAGACGACCTTCTCGCGCCACCGCCCTTGCAAACACCGCAACTTGATCAGCGTCCTTAGGGAGCACCATCCGCACGACGAACGGTTGGCCGTTTGTCATCATCAACATCCTTGGCCGAATCGTCCCCCACGTGGAAAGAACGGTTCCTCACGGAGGAAACCAACATAAGGAATACCATTCGTGAACATAAGGTCGAAATCCTGCATGAATGAAAAAATGGAGAGCTGGGGAAAGCTCTCCGTTTTTCGCTTGTGTGTTCCATCCAAGTCAATACGACGAAATCCCTGCCTTGGCATAAAGGCTCAACAAACATCAACTCGCTTAATCGGGAAAACCTCGAGCAACTAGGAAATCGGCCCCAAACGGCTTTTATTCAGGCACATACATTTTCTGCAGCGGAAGCAGCGCTCTCGCATCGCTGGGCATGTTCTCGTACCAATGGACAAGCAAGTTTACTAATTCTTCTAAATCAATCAGTTTCACGGAGTTGTGCCTAGCAACCCATTTTACCATAACAGCGCGGGCGGCCACAAAAAGGGACAGACCCGAGATGGAGACGCTGTTATCAGTTGCGCCTAGCATCGATCTTGACCAACAGGCATGAGAAAATAGGAAGTCCAACGATGGCTGCCTGAGAAATCTTGAAGTTGTATAAAGCACAAGTCTCGGTAGAAATGAGCTCATTTCTCAAAGTGCCTTTCTTCACCGACGAGATTGATGTCAAAAAACTAGAACGGGTTGATGGGTGTTGGGCGGTCTACTTCCCTTGTCCTTGGTGATCTACCGTTTTTTCAGCGCCGGATGCGGCTGTTCATCGCCCTAGAACGCCCGTAGAAGTGCGCGAACGGCCACAAGTTGCCCCTTTATTGCAGCTCATTATAAGAATGGATTAACCAAAATTTTAATTTGATTTTTATTCTTTGTTAGTGCTTCAAAGCCTTCTGATACGATTTCATCTAAACTGATAATTTTGGTGACTAAGTCCAACGCTTTTATTTGACCGTTCGCAATTAGCTGAATGACGTTAGGAAAAATGTTACGGTACGCAATTATACTTGTCATTTGTCTTTCTGTCAAAATGAGATTGTTCAATGGAATATTTGCTGTATTTTCCCAAATGCTGATATTTACTACATTTCCCTCTCTTTTCGTGGATTGAATTGCTGTGTTTAACGTTGAATTTACTCCAGCAACTTCAAATGACACATCTACTCCTAACCCATCTGTATGGCGCTTGATTTCGTTCACAACATCATTTTCTAGCGGATTGACGACAATATCTGCTCCTATTTTTTTGGCAAACTCTTGACGTTCAGGCGAAACTTCTGTTGCGATAATTTTACTTGCACCCGCCGCTCTTGCTGCCTGAATCACAAGCAAACCGATGGGGCCTGTTCCAAATACAGCAACTGTATCCCCAATTTTCAACGTGCTTTGACGAACAGCATGGACAGCAACTGCAGTAGGTTCAACCAGTGCCGCTTGTTCCCAAGACATTTGCTCGGGAATTTTATGCACCATATTGACAGGAACAACACTGTATTCCCCATATCCTCCATACCCTCCAGATAGCCCTATAAACCCCAATTTTCCACAAACATTGTAATGTCCTTTTTTACAAGAGACACATTCACCACAACTGTAAATTGGTTCTACACACACGCGGTCGCCCACTTTTACATTTGTCACATCTTCACCGATTTCTACTACCTCCCCTGCATATTCATGCCCCATCACAATCGGTGCTTTATCTTTTGAAAGCGGATGTGGTTCACTTACAGGTATAAAAATCGGCCCGACCAAGTATTCGTGCAAATCAGACCCGCAAATCCCGCAGTACGCCACTTTAATTTTCACTTGCCCCTTCGCCACTTTCGGCTCTGGAATTTCCTCGACTCGAATATCTTTGGCATTATACCATCTTGCCGCTTTCATCTATATTAAAACACTCCTCGTATAATTTATTTTGAGTCTTCACCATTTTCTGTGATTTCCAATCAATCCTAGAAACATGTTATCTGGATGAAATGGGTTCATCAGTCAACATCCTTCTTCCGTATACAGACCTTGAAGTTGGTAGAATGGAAACAGTCAAGTGCTTTCTTGACGGTGTTGATTTCACCGCTAACATTATTGCCAGGATCTCGTCAGTGCTTTCTCTTTTTTGTCACTAAATCACAAAATTTGGTGATGAACCTTTATTTTATTCATAAGTATCATTCATTAACTCATTCTACGATTTATGATATGGATAGGCGTACCAAGAACTGCTTCAGCTGCTTCCATCGCTATTTCCCCCAATGTTGGGTGAGCATGAATCGTTACAACGATATCTTCTGCTGTCATACCTGCTTCAATTACAAGACATAACTCTGCAATCATGTCTGAGGCGTGTGGACCAACAATTTGTGCCCCAATAACGACGTTGTCTTCCTTGCGGACAACAAGCTTCATAAACCCGTCCGTTTCATCTAAAACAAGAGCTCGACCGTTAGCTGCAAAAGGGAAGATCGCTGTCATTACATCAATCCCTTTCTCTTTCGCTTGCTGTTCAAAATAACCGACAGATGCGCACTCCGGATCCGAAAAGACAACCATCGGCATAGTTAAGTAGCTGATTTGCGATTGAAAACCCGCAATCGCTTCAGCAGCTATTTTTCCTTCATAAGAGGCTTTATAAGCCAGCGGTGGCCCTTGTACGATATCACCGATCGCATAAATATTCGGCACGCTCGTACGACATTGTTTGTCTATTTCAATGAAACCGCGGTCGTTCATTTTCACACCGATTCTGTCTATACCAATTTTATCTGTATTCGGACATCGGCCTACTGTGACTAGAACGTAGTCGGCAGCAACCTTTTTTGTTTTCCCTTTTACCTCAAATGTCACTGTCACACCATCCTCACGCTCCTCAACCCCTTTGGCAAAAGCATTGGTGAAAATATCGACTCCTTTTTTCTTTAATCGCCGTTTCACAATCGCGCTCATTTGTTTTTCGAATCCCGGTAAAATTTCATCTGCGCTTTCTACAATGATTACTTTCGTTCCGAAGTTCGCATATGCCGTCCCTAATTCCGTACCAATATAACCGCCACCGATCACCACAAGCGATTTCGGGATTTCCGGCAAGTTCAAAGCGCCAGTGGAATCAATAACACGCTTCGAAAATGGAAAATTAGGCAGTTCAACTGGCCTCGAGCCTGTCGCAATAATCGCGTTTTGAAATTCATATGTTTGTACATGGTTTTCTGCCATAATACGCACCGTGTTCGCATCCACAAAATATGCTTCGCCATAGACAATTTCGACGTTATTCCCTTTCAACAGTCCCTCAACACCATCGGTCAATTTTTTTACAATGCTGGTTTTCCATTCTTGGACTTTTGAAAAGTCAACCGTGACATTTTCCGCTTTAACCCCCGTTTTTTCAGAATGTTTTGCCATCACATAACGATGACTTGCCGAAATAAGGGCCTTGGATGGAATACATCCTACGTTTAAGCATGCTCCACCAAGTTTTCCCTTTTCTACAATCGTTACTTTTTGACCTAATTGCGCGGCTCGGATGGCTGCTACATATCCCCCCGGACCTGCTCCAACAATAAGTGTTTCCGTTGCGATTGCAAAATCACTAGTTATCATTTCGCTACTCTCCCATCTCCTATTTCCTCATCCAACGGCTTCATTCTCAACACCATATCTCATGCCATGCCGCCCAAAATTATGAATAAAATAATTGATATGGATTCTCCAAATAATGCTTCACCATACCAAGGAACTGACTTGCAGGCGCTCCGTCGATCACTTGATGGTCAAATGTCAAGCTTAACGGTAATTTTTTTCTCTTTTCAACAATGTCTCCTACCAAAACAGGAACATCTTCGGCAGTCCCTACCCCAAGAATCCCTACTTCCGGAGGGTTCAGTACTGGTGTGAAAAACTCTACACCGTAAGCTCCTAAACTTGTAATCGTGAACGTCGAACCTGTCATTTCTTCACTGCTTAATGCCCCCTCCCTTGCCCTGGTACTTAATTCCTTAATTTTTTGCGAAATTTCTTTTAAAGAAAGCTTCTCCGCATAGCGGATGACTGGAACAACGAGGCCGTTTTCCACTGCAACGGCAATTCCTAAATGAACAGAATCATACGTATAAATACGTCCGTCTTGATAAAGACTGTTCATTTGCTTATGTGTTCGCAGTGATAAAATCACTGCGCGAGCAATAAAATCAGTAATCGTGAATTTGATCGTTGACTCATCGCGCAATTCATTTTTAATATTTTCATTCACTTCCATTAATTTTGTAATATCTGCTTTCATATGAATGGTCAGCTGAGCTGTCTGATGAAGGCTTGCAAACATTCTTGTTGCAATGACTTTCCGCATACCTGTTATCGGTTTTACCGTAACGTCTTTTTGTTCTATTGCCATCTCACTTATTTGTCCCGACATTTTTTTCTTAAGGTTTATACTTTCTGATGTGTTGATGGCTTCCTTATTTATTTGTGTAAACCTTTGCTCCTCGCTTTCTAGTTGTGA
The DNA here is from genome assembly GCF_001544135.1 of Geobacillus zalihae NBRC 101842. Taxonomy (GTDB): domain Bacteria; phylum Bacillota; class Bacilli; order Bacillales; family Anoxybacillaceae; genus Geobacillus; species Geobacillus zalihae. Next base: position 35,535 of record NZ_BCPV01000008.1, read on the forward strand.
AGACGCCTGTCTAGTTTGAATAGCCTTTTCTACATCTGCTCTCGTAATTCTCCCTTTTGGTCCTGAACCTGAAACACGACGCAAATCTATTCCCGCTTCATGTGCTAATTTTCGAGCAGCAGGAGAAACCCGTAACATAGTTTCGGATATTGCCTCGATTTCCTCTTTCATACTGATTGCTACCGATTCATGGTCAGCTTCCTTCAAAACTTCACCTTCTTGTCCGATGTAACCAATCACTTTCCCTACTTCCGCTGTTTCATCTTGTTGAACAATAATTTCTAATAATACTCCGTCTTGCGGCGCTTCGATATCCTTTTCGATTTTGTCAGAACTAATGACGACGATCGATTCTCCCTTTTTCACTGGATCTCCCTTTTTCTTCAGCCACTCTACCACCGTTCCCTCTTCCATGCTCATTCCTAGCTTTGGCATAATAATCTCAACGGCCACGTTTTCTCTCCCCCTTTTTCAAATAAATGCAATGCAAAGAACGCGTGTTGCCGCGTACAACCAAGGCAACACGCTCTATCATTTATACTGGCACAATCGTTTCGTCTCCTATAATTTCCGCCGCAGCACGCAGTACCTTCTCCGGCGTCGGCAAGTAAAGATCCTCTAATGCCGGTGAAAATGGCACAGGGCAATGCGGAGCAGTAATCCTTTTAATAGGCGCGTCCAAATAGTCAAACCCTTTGTCTGCTACAAGAGCCGAAATATCAGCAGCGACACTGCAGCGAGGATTCGCCTCGTCAACAACAATGAGCCGTCCTGTCTTCGCTACAGACGACAGAATCGTGTTCTCATCAAGCGGGGACAATGTCCGTGGATCAATTACTTCTGCTTCAACGCCTCTTTCCTGCAATATCGCTGCCGCCTTCAAGGCGGTATGCACTTGCTTGCCGATAGCGACAATCGTTAAATCATCGCCTTGTCTTTTAATATCCGCTATTCCGAATGGGATCGTATAAAACCCTTCTTCCACTTCTCCTTTCATGTTATAGAGCGTTTTATCTTCAAAAAAGATGACAGGATCATCATCAAAAATCGAAGCAAGCAAAAGACCCTTAGCGTCGGCAGGAGTGGAAGGAACGACAACTTTCAACCCTGGAATGTGGGTAAAAAGGGCGTACAAACTTTGCGAGTGCTGCGCCGCCGCCCGAAATCCAGCGCCATGCATCGTCCGAATCGTTAATGGCACTTTCGCTTTTCCGCCGAACATATAGCGAAGTTTGGCCGCTTGGTTCATTACTTCATCTAAGCAACTGCCGATAAAATCGTTAAACATCAACTCCGCAATCGGTCTTAAACCCGTTGCCGCCGCAGTAACCGCCGCTCCAATGTACCCGGCCTCGGCAATCGGCGTATCTAATACGCGTTCCCTGCCGAATTCCTGCACGAGCCCTTTCGTGACTCCCATGACCCCTCCCCAAGCTTCGTCGTCTTGTAAATGATCGACTGTTGCGCCTCCCGCAACATCTTCGCCCAACAAAATGACATGTTCATCTTTTCGCATGGCTAGTCTCATCGCTTCGTTCAGCGCCGCTGAGAAAGAAATCGTTCTCGCCATTCTGTTTCCCTCCTAAACCGTTTCTGTTTTAATAAGAAACATAGACATCTCGCAACAAATCTTCTTCCGTCGGAAACGGGCTGTTTTCGGCAAACTCCACTGCTTTTTCAATCGCTTTGGCGACGCTTTGTTCGATCTCTGCGAGCTCTTGTTCAGAACATAACTGATTGACAAGGAGATACTCGCGAAACTTCACAATGGCATCCAACTCTTGCAAATGTTTTTGCTTCTCTTCCAATGACTTATATGTTTGTGCATCTCCCTCAAAATGCCCATAGTTTCGATATGTTTTGCATTCGATCAAGGTCGGCCCCTCGCCGTTGCGAGCTCGTTCAATGGCTCTTTTTGCCGCCTCGTATACAGCGATGACATCCTTGCCATCGACAACTTCCCCCGGAATGTTGTATGCCGCAGCACGGTCGGCAATGTTTCGGCAACTGGATGCATATTCAAACGGAGTCGACTCCGCATATCCATTGTTCTCGGCTACAAAGATGACCGGCAATTTCCAAATGGCCGCCAAATTAATTCCTTCATGGAAGGTGCCATGGTTGTTTGCCCCGTCTCCAAAGAAGCAAACGGCGACAGATCCTGTTTTCTTTAGTTTTGCCGTCAGTCCAGCTCCGACAGCGAGAGGAAATCCTCCGCCAACGATGCCATTCGCGCCAAGCATCCCCTTGGAAACGTCAGCGATATGCATCGATCCCCCTTTTCCTTTGCACAACCCCGTCGCTTTCCCATAAATTTCAGCCATCATTCCGTTGACATCACATTCTTTAGCGATGCAATGTCCGTGTCCGCGATGGGTGCTCGTAATGTAGTCCTTTTCCGTCAAATGGGCGCAAACCCCTACCGCCACGGCCTCCTCCCCCGCATATAAATGAACGAAACCAGGCAGCACTCCCCTGCTGAAAATTTCATGCACCTTGTCCTCAAATTGGCGAATTTCCTGCATTTTCTGATACATCCATTTAGCCTTTTCTTTCGTAAGAACGATGGATTGTGATCGAGCAACAGCCATACAGAAACCTCCCTTTGTTTTAAGTAGTTTCGTTATTTATCTAAAGCAAACTCCATGCCAACAAAAAAGCGCTTACACCCCCCCTTGTTGTAAGCGCTTTCTTAAATGCTTCATATCCCTCTTTTTTACCCCTTTGCATCAATCTGTGTCATTTTGTTTTATTTCAAATCAATTTGTACTTTTTCAGCTTGCGATAGCACGTGCTGCGAGAAATGCCTAATAGCTCCGCCATCTTGCTAATATTTCCTTTCGTCTCTTCAAGCATGTTCATCATTTGTTCTTTTTCCACCTGCTCCCGATAGGTAAGCTCGCCTCTTCCCTTCTCGTCGTTCTTCAACGCTACAAGCATTGACTTTATTCCAGAAATCGGGGGGACTGCCTCTCCATACTCAATTCTCATTCGTTCCAACACATTAAATAATTCCCTGATGTTCCCAGGCCAATAATAGTCCATCAATAAGTTCATCACTGAATTAGGCAAACAAACATTCCAACCGTTTTTTCGGCAATAGTAGTCAACAAAAAACGGGATATCCTCTTTCCGCTCCCTTAACGCTGGGAGCTTGATCGGATATACATGCAAACGATAAAACAGATCTTCTCGCAACTTCCCTTCCTTTACCAACTCATACAAATCGCGGTGTGTGGCTGTGATGACCCGAACATCAACAGAAATCGGTTTGGTTCCGCCAATTGGCACGACTTCTCTTTCTTGCAACACTCTTAACAAAGCTACTTGCATTTCTAGTGGAATTTCACCGATCTCGTCTAGGAAAAGCGTTCCACCGTGAGCTTGGACAAATTTTCCCATATACCCTGTCCGCTTTGCGCCAGTAAACGCCCCTTCCACATACCCAAACAATTCGCTCCCGATGAGCTCTTTCGGAACCGCTCCGCAATTGACGGCGACAAATGGGCCATCCTTCCGCAGGCTGTTTTGATGAATCGCCCGAGCAATCAACTCTTTTCCTGTCCCTGTTTCCCCTGAGAGATAAACCGTTGCATCCGTTTTCGCAACTTTAGAACAACTTCTTAACACAGCAGCAAAAGACGGACTTGTTCCAATCACCCCGTCAAAGCGGAATGATGGCAGGGAGCAAAAAAAAGCCTCCTCGTCTTGTGCTTTTTGCAAAGTTACTTTATAGCCGATAAGATGACCGTAAACTGAAGAAAAAATGGGAACTTTGGAGAAGACTTTCCACGTTCGTTGGCAAAATTGTTGCAACGGCTGGTCGATGATGCTGGAACAGAATGAACGCAAGCGATGATTGGCCCACACAATGTTCTCTTGATCATCACATACAACTGAGTAAGAAGCCGAATCTTCCATTTGAAAACCGTGGCGGAAAAGTTCCAATAGATTTTCTTTCTGTTGGATTCGCAGTTGCTGCTCAATGGTGTAGGAGGCGGCGACAATCGTGGCAAGTACATAGTCTTGAGCGTCGGACAAACCGTGATAGATTGGGTAGGACATATCAATGATACCAAGAAACTCTTTGTTTTCATCGTAAATCGGAGCCGCGGAACAAACCCATTGTTGGGAAGCAACTGCATAGTGATCGAGTCCGACAACCGCAATCGGTTCTCTCGTCCTTAAGGCTGTACCAATGGCATTCGTCCCGACTTCCTCCTCCGTCCATTTGACTCCCTCTAAAAAATTGATTTCTTTCGCCTTTTTCATCGCCTGTTGATGTCCTTTAGCCCACAACACATACCCTTCTTGATCGATAAGGAGAAAAATCGCAGGAATTTCTTGAAATAATTGTTGCAACTTCTCCAAAATCGGAACAGCACAACGGAGCAACCTTTGATTTTTTTCCCTTCTTTCCAGCAATAAACGGCCAGTCAAAAACATTTTCCCTTTCCCATCATAAGGATCCACGTTTTTCTGGCGGCAAAGATACCACGACTCTTCAATTCTTTTGCTTATTCTCGCTTGATCTAACGTTCCCTCTTGGACAAACCGGCGCCAAATTTCCCGCTTCGATGGATCCATCACATTCATCGTCATCCCCCCGGCATATCGTTAGGTATTGTCAAAAGTTCATCCTCCATACTCACGCTTTCTCCTTGAATTTCAACGGTCGGAAGAAAAAAGCTGGCCACCCCTCGTTATTTTCGGCCATCATGAAGCAACGACACCAAACAGCCAAAACAAAGGAGTGACAAGCTTTGTTACCTCAATTATTAGCCTATTTGCTCGAAATCATCAAGACCCAATATCAAATCATTGTGTATTTGATGGGTGTGATATTGGGAAAATCCTTGAATCTCGAGGACTTGGACGAACCCATCCAAAAACCGTACCGGAAACTCCAGGTCGATGACCTTCCGATCATCGGTGTGCCGGCAATCCTTGATTACCGGAAGCTGTTGGCAGACTACGAGTCGCAGCACGTCCGTCCTTCGCGGCCCATAGAGCGCCGCGCCAATGCGAAACACCGTGCTCCGGATTCGTTGACCTGCCCTCGCTACTAGGTGCCCTACTCCTACACCTGTACGCCAACAATGGCGGACTTCATAGATTTGTGTCGTTTTCTTTTTCAAACAATGCCGGCACGAAATCCGCTTTGCAATCGTTGCCCTGGTGATCATCCCCTCTTTCGTTCCTACAACAAAAATCTCATTCAATTCGATTGTACCAATCGTTGCAAAAAAATGTTGAACATTGTCAAATTATCCATAAATTGGTTCGTCACCAAAAGATGTACTTGACTTTTAAAGACAAACATGATAGCAATGTTGTTCAAAGAGATGTGTGGTATAAAAAGGAAAAATGCTGTTTTGGTTTTTCTTTATCATGATCGTCTTTCTTTTTCAAGTACATTTTGTGGTGAAGAGCCATTTTTTGTATCCTCTATTTTCCCTATGCATACCTATCTTAAAATCTCAAGTACAACTTGTGGTGAAGAGCCCATAAATTAGTTAATTACCAAAAGATGTACTTGACTTTTAAACCTGAATTCGTGACGGATGGAAGTCAACTTTGATTTCGGTGTTAGTTATATTGAATGATCCATCAATCCCTTTTTGTGATGATTTCCTGCACTATTTTCATGTCCCGAATCCGTGACAGAAGTGTATTAAAAATGTTGGAAAACCCAATCATGCCAAAGTATCAACTCTATTCCGAATGTTCACCTATCAGGTGAAGAACCCCGAGTGCAATATTTGTTGATTGATCAAGTTTTCTTGGCAGTTTGAACGCGTCTTTATCACGGATTCAGGTATTTTATATCGTGCAAAATGATCTCCAGTGCATCAATCCATGCACAAAGGCGGAGCGATCCGCCTTCCTTTAAACAATTCCCTCTTGAACCTCCAGTTGCGTTAGGGTGTATGATAAGGGAGAGACTAGCAAAAGAAAGAAGGAGGACAACTGTCATGGAGACGTATTCGATCGGCGAAATCGCCAAAAAGACAGGTGTATCCATCCGGACATTGCGGTATTATGATGAAATTGGACTGCTGCAGCCAACGAAAGATCCGTCATCAGGACATCGAATCTATACGGAAGAGGACATTCTTCAATTGCACAAAATTATGAGTTTGAAGTTTATTGGGCTTAGCTTGGAAGAGATTCGACAATATATTCACCAACCAACATACGACCTTACCTTAAAAGAAACGTTGATGCTGGAAAAAAACATGCTAGAACAGAAACGAAGACAGTTAGAAAGATCCATTCAAGCCATTGAATATGCCATCACCCTTTTAGAGGAAGAAGGAGAAATTGACAGCCTTCTCTTGATGAGCTTAATCCGCAGCATTCAAACAGAAGATGATCAAAAACGATTGATGACACATTACCTAGACCAAGAAACGGTTGATGCCATCTTCCATAATGAAGAACTCAAGCAAAAAGAGAACGAAATGATCAAATCCTATGCCCAATTCGTCAAACAAGTTCACGAACTGTACGGACTCCCCGCCGACCACCCTGACGTACAGCACATGATTGAAACGTTCCTGCGCTCTACTTTTGGTCTTTTGAGCTTGGAGACCGTTGAAAAGATTACCGAGCTACTTAACCAGAACCAATGGGATTCTTTTGAGTGGAAAGAAGAATGGGATGTTCTTAGTCCCCTCCCCTTTTCCAAAGAAGAGACGCAGTGGCTTGAACAAGCGATGGATGACTACATGCAACGTCTTGAGCACATGGGTATAGATATGAAGGAATCAAAGGAAGGAGAGAACAGTGGATATGAAAAATAGGATCGAAACGAAACAAGGCAGTCCAAAACCATTTTGGTATTTGCTCAAACAAGGAAAATTGAACAAATCGCTCATTGCTTTCGCCCTCATTCTTGGATTGATTGAAAGCGGGGCTGGGTTGATCATCCCCCTGTTTGCGAAAGACTTTATTGATCTCTTAGCCCATGGCGGAATGAAGTGGCAACAAATTTTTTGGCTCTTATCTGCTTTTCTCATTCAAACGGCGGCAGGCGGCATCTCGTTTTATCTCATGTCGTATGCCGGAGAAGCTCTAGTAGCCCAGATTCGAAGTCGATTATGGAACCACATCCTTCATTTGCCTGTTTCCTTTTTTGACCGCTATGAATCGGGGGAAACGATGAGCCGCATTACTCAAGATACAGCAGTCATCAAATTGCTTATTTCCAACCATCTCGTCACATTTTTTAGTGGCATCGTCTCTGTGATCGGTTCCATCATTTTACTGATTATGATTGATTGGCGAATTACTCTCTTTATCTTTTTGGCCGTTCCCGCTGCTATGCTCATCATCATGCCGTTGGGAAGAAAGATGCATCAAATTTCTTTGCGCACGCAAGATGAACTGGCCAAGTTTTCGGGACATCTTGGCCGGATCTTGCAAGATATCCGTCTCGTGAAATCTTATAACGGTCAACACATGGAAGCAGAAAAAGGAGATCAAGAGATCAAAAATTTAATGACCTTCGGTTTGAAAGAAGCGAAAGTCTATGCCGTCATCTCACCGATGATTGCCACCGTCATGATGCTCGTTGTCGTGATCATTGTCGGTTATGGCGGCGCCCAGGTTGCATCTGGGCATTTGACGGCGGGAGAGCTTGCGGCCATCATCATTTATATTTTTCAAATTGTCATGCCTTTCACTGCTACAGCTTCCTTTTTCACCACCTTTCAAAAAGCATTGGGGGCTACAGAGCGGATTAATGAAATCTTTCAAGAGCAACGGGAACTGCTGGGCTCACAAAAAGAACCCGACTTCAATCAAACATTGCAGTTCAAACATGTTTCCTTTTCTTATCATCAAGATAAACCGGTGCTAAAAGGCATTCATTTTACCATTGAGCCAGGCAAAATTTACGCTTTTGTTGGCCCCAGCGGCGGCGGAAAAACCACCATTTTTTCACTGATTGAACGCTTTTATCTGCCAGACGAGGGACAAATCTTGTTAGGAAACATACCTATCCATGAAATCGATTTACAAAAATGGCGACAAGCGATTGGCTACGTTTCTCAAGATATTCCCATTTTGTCAAGCACCATTCGAGAAAATATTTGTTATGGATTCGAAAGCATGCCTGAGCATGAAGAAATCGAACAGGCCGCTCGGCTGGCCAACGCTCACGAATTTATTCAAAAATTGCCGAATGGCTATGAAACAGAAGTCGGCGAACGAGGGATCAAGCTTTCAGGAGGGCAGAGACAACGTATTGCGATTGCTCGAGCCATCTTAAAAAACCCAAAACTCCTGCTATTAGATGAAGCCACTTCTAACTTGGACAGCGACTCAGAAAGCCTAGTGCAAGAAGCGCTGAAAAACGTGATGAAAGGTCGAACGACGTTGATTATTGCCCATCGGCTTTCTACCGTCACCGATGCAGACACGATCTTCGTTGTCGAAGACGGGCGCATTACTGGACAGGGAAACCATGAATTATTGCTGGCTACCCATCGTTTATATCAAAAGCTGGTCACCCATCAGTTTTCCCAAGGCAAAAGGTAATTAGGCAGCCATATACTCACCGACTTTCCAACTCACATTTCGCACCTTAACAAGAGGAAGAACAAAGGACTTTGTGAGCCACTGAACGCCAGCACCAGCAGGAGGCTGGCATTGAGAGTCCACCGCACCCAGCCGGTCAATCAATGGTGGAAGACCAAGATCTTACGAATGCGGATGTCCATAGGTGCAACCCTCTTTGCTCCCCTTGCGTGTCAAGGATTCATTCTGTGAAGCAACCATTCTTCCAAAAACAGGAGCTGAAACAATGAATCAGCTCCCCACTATAGGCAACACGTTCAATTTGATTGTGTCAATTTTTGTAAAACATTGCCGTCGAACTTTGTCGACCGACCAAAAAATACAAAAAGAGCGGTGCGGTGCCGCTCCCTTTTCTGCCTCCGATGGCGAAGCGATGAAAACTCGCAACGCTTCCGCTTTGAAGCTCATTTTTTATCAACTCCTATTTCTCTAAGTGTGCAATACACTAGCGCCCTGTTGCTGCTCGGGAATGTGCTCTTGGATGTCTCAAAGATTTTGCATTCAACCGGGTCAATTCATAATGTGATGCTAAGACAAAGCAGAAGCCCGCTTGGCTTCTGTTTTGTCCCCACCTTCAACGGCTTAAGGCTCGTAACATAAACCGCTCGACATCATTCTCCGGTCCGATGAATTCCACGTCTGTTCCGATGGCTTGGAAGTGTTTGCGGGCGAAGGCAATTTTCGCTGCTTCACCGGGACGCAGTTCGTCCTCCCATTCCTGTCCTTTCGTCTCGAGGACGAAGTACAGTTTTTCCTCTCCATCCTTTTCGATGACAAGCGCCCAGTCGGGATTGTAGGAGCCGATCGGTGTGTCAATTTTAAACCAACTCGGCAGTTTGACGTACACTTTTACGTTCTCATCGTGTTCAAAACGTTTGGCGAACCGCTCTTCCACATCGGAATCGTAAAGGATATGGTCAAACGGCGATTTTTCGCTCGGGATGGCGTTGTCGTTCAAATAGGCGAGCAGCTCTTCGTTTTGGAACAGTTCGACCGCGTAATACGCATCATCACCAATTTTGTAATATTTCACGCCATCTTTCAGCAACAGCCTCATTTGGCGCTGGATGATGTTTGCCACTTCTTCAATAAACTTCTGCGGATTGTTTTTGAAATCATCGAGCCGTTTGCAGCCGGTCAAAATGCGCACGATCGTCTTCCGCGTTAAATTCGTCCGGTTTTGCAGCTCCGTGATGACATCCGGAAGCGTATGGTGCAAGCTCACGTAATCCTCCACTTTTTCGCTGACCACCTGAGCCTGTACGCCTGTCACATGGTCGATCTCAACCCGTCCTTTCCGGCTGACAATGCGGATTTTTTCAATGGGCTTCATTTCCTGAATGGCGGCGATGCACAAGTCAATGAGCTGTTCGCTGTCAAAATCGACCGAATAGACGGTTTTGTATTTGATTTTGTCCCACAATTGCCGAAACTCTTCTTGATTGAGAACCGCCATATTGACATTGACTTTTTTCTTTTTCGTCCCATCTTTGATCGGCAACGCTTGCAAGTGCCGTTTGATCTCTTTCACGATGGACGACCGCCACGGCTGGAATTCGTCGCCTAAACGGAGGTCGTAGTCTTCAATGGCCTGCTTGAGCTTTTCCGTTGCTTTGCCCTGTTTGTCAATATAGCCGTTTTGTTTTAATTCCTCATACAGCTTCAATGATAAATCATAACCCATTTGCACCGGCTCGTCCGTCGCCTCGTCCAAATAGATGAGTTTCGCAAAGACATGCTTTTCAATTTTGCCGAACCGAATGCCCGTATCCTCTTCAATCTCTTTTTGCAACGTAGCGACGAATTCTTCATACGACTCATTCGCCATCACCGTTAATATGTTGACATGATCGTCATGCACCCGCTCTCCGTTTTGATCGACAGCCAACCGCAATCCGCGCCCGATTTCCTGGCGCCTCGATACGTACGTGCCGGAGGAGTCTTTCAACGTGCAAATTTGGAAGACGTTCGGGTTGTCCCATCCTTCACGGAGCGCGGAATGGGAGAAAATGAAGCGGAGCGGCTCATCGAGGCTGAGCAGCCGTTCTTTGTCTCTCATAATAAGGTTGTATACATCCGTATCCGCCTCTGTATTTCCTTTTGTATCTTTCAACCGTCCTCTTTTATCTTGGGCAAAATATCCGTTATGCACCTTCTCGATATCTTGGTCAATGCCCGGATCTTCCCAGAGGGGACGGTATTTCGGCTTTTGCATTAAGTTCCGATACTCTTCCTCAAACATGATCGCATATTTTCCTTTTACCGGCTGGCCTTCTTGATCATAGTCGCGGTAATGGGCAACTTTGTCGATAAAGAACAAGCTGAGCACTTTAATCCCGCGCGGGCGAAGCCACAATTCTTTATTTAAATGCTCTTCAATCGTTTTGCGGATCTGATACCGCTTGATGGCATCGTCATCGACATCCCCAATCGCCTCGCCCACCCTGAGTCGATAGCCGTTGATTTCAACCGCTTCATTTCCTTCCGTCCAATCGATTTGCTCGACGATATAGCCGCGGTACAGTTCGCGCTCCCCCGAAACGTCATACAAGTCATCGCCGTATTTGACCGTTTTCGTCGTTCGCTTCACCTTTCCGCGCGATTCGACATCGAGCTCAAGTTTCGCTTTCCGCTCTTTCACCTCGACAAGTTTGATGTACGGCACATTGAACGACGGCTCAGAGCGGACAGACATGACCTCAATTTTTTTCACAAGCTTTTGATTGTACGCATCGACCGCATCGAGGCGATATATCATATTGTATTTATCCACATGCGTCGCCGAGTAGCGCAGCGTACAAAGCGGGTTCAGCGACGCAATCGCTTCCCTCGACTTCGGCGTCGTATCGACGCTTTGCGGTTCGTCGATGATGACAATCGGATTCGTCTGTTGGATAAATTCAATCGGGCGGTATCCGTTTAGACGGTCGTTCGGCCGATGAATGACGTTCGCTTTATCTTCTTTTTCTGGATCTTCAAAGCTTTTGCGGAACGCATCGATATTGATGATCATAATTTGAATCGTTGTCGCCGTCGCAAAATTGCGGACTTGATCAAGCTTCTGCGAGTCGTAAATAAAGTACTCAACCGGCGTGCGGTCGTACAGTTCTTCAAAATGGTCGCGGGTGATTTGCAGTGTTTTATACACCCCTTCACGAATTGCCACTGACGGGACGACGATAACAAATTTTGTAAACCCATAATGTTTATGGAGCTCATAAATCGTCCGCAAATATACGTACGTCTTTCCTGTTCCGGTCTCCATTTCAATCGTAAAATGCATGCCATCGAGCCGTTCGCTGCGTGGCAGTCCGTTTCTCACCTGGATGTCTTGGACGTTTTTTAAAATTTCCTCAGGCGTCAGGTCAAGCCGATTCCCGACGCCTAAGTCCGTTTGAAGCATTCCCGCATCAGGGCCGTACGAAACGGTGAAGTTCGACTGACTCAGTTCCTGTCCTTTGAAAATATGCACCACCGACTCAATCGCGCGCCGTTGGTAGTCCAAATCCGCGTGAAACTTCAGCTTCATCGGTTATACACTCCTCACATCCGTGATGCCGTGCTTTTTCAATGTTTGCAAGGCATTCGTTTTCACCGCGTCGCTCATAAAGCCGGATTCTTTCAAAATAACTTTCGGCGGCATATGCTCAGAACGGTGTTTCAACATCTCCTGAACAAGGTCAAGATCGATTTCGTCTTCCAAGCAAATAAGTACGGAACCATAGGCAACGTTGTAAATCGTTTTGCCGCGGCAGTCGATTTCCTCAATCGGCACCGTCAACGGCAGCCCGATTTTCAGTAAAATCTCATACAACAAATCTTCTTTCGTCCGATCTTCCTTAATATTGTTTTGCAAGTCGAAAAGGTCCCGCTCGAGGTTTTCAAAATCCGGATCCCATTCTTTAATATTGGAAGAATCGAGCTTAAACACTTTAAAGCCGATATCCAAATCCGTCTTCCCGGTTTCTTGAACGATCTTCTCCCCCGCACGGCGGATGCGTTCCTTGCCGATTTCGCAAATGTTTTTATATCCCGCTTTATACGCATCGGACGTTTCATCCGTTTTTTCCGGCAGCTGAACCATAATAAACTTCCGATTGCCGCCATCCTCCGCATTTAACTGCATGACTGCATGGGCAGTTGTGGCGGAGCCGGAGAAGAAGTCTAATATTATATCATTCTCCCTTGTTGATAACTCTAAAATTCTCTTCATCAACTTTACTGGTTTAGGATAATCCATCACTGACTGGTCTTCAAATAATTCTTTTAATTCTTTTTTTGCATCTTGTGAGTGCGATACCTCTTGATGCGTCCATACAGTCAATGGAGTAATAGTAGATTTTACTTCACTTAAAAAACGCTTTAAACGTGGAACGCTATCACCATCCTTACCAAACCAGATACGATTATCAGCTAAAAGTTCGGCAAACCTCTCCTTGGTTACTCTCCAGCAATATCCTTTAGGCGGATAAACGACTCGTCCACTTGGTGTAACGATTTCATAAATTTTTTCTGGCACAGGCGGCCCAACTGATAAATCTCCTGATGTCCAAGGACCACGTGGGTCATTGTCGGGATTGGAATAACGGGTGTCAGCTTCCTGGCTACGCGGTAATCCATACCAAGATAGAAAATCAGTTTGTTTTGCATAACACAAAACAAAATCGTGATTACGAGAAGCAAACTTATTCATATTAACAGGGGCAAAAGCTCTTTGCCAAATAAATATTGTTATAAAATTGACTTCACCAAATATCTCGTCGCATATTTTTTTCAGGTTTGATACCTCCGTATCATCAATACTTATAAATATAACCCCATCCTCCCGCAACAAATTCCTCGCCAACTTCAACCGCGGGTACATCATATTCAACCAATCGGTATGGTAGCGCCCGTTTGTCTCCGTATTTGCCTTAGTCGTTTGCTGCGTGATTTCTTTGTAATTTCGGATATTGTCGCGAAAGTCGTCTTTGTACACAAAGTCTTTCCCCGTATTGTACGGCGGGTCGATGTAAATCATTTTGATTTTGCCGAAATACGATTTTTGCAATAGTTTCAGTACTTCCAAGTTGTCGCCTTCGATATACAAGTTTTCCGTTGTCTCCCAGTTTTTGCTTGATGCTTTGTCCGGCCGCAAGGTGCCAGTGGACGGCGTTTGGGCGAGTTTCATCGCTTGTGTTTTGCCGTGCCAGGTGAATTCGTACTTTTCGTTGCGCGTTTCGATCTCTTCGCCGAGAACAAGCTTCAATTTGTCAAAATCGATTTTCCCCTCCGTGACAACTTCTGGGAATAGTTGCTTTAACGCTTCAATGTTTGTTTTGACAAGGTCGAGCGATTTTCCATCCAGTTTCTCCATCGTGCTGCTCCTTTCCGCGCAATTGTTGCTTCCATTGTTCGATTTGCTTCGTTAGCTGTTGAATTTTCATATGGTATTCTACTTTTCGATTAAACTGTGTTTCTTTTTTGATTTCGTTTTTCCATTTTGCGATTTCGACTTCCGCCTGTTCGATTTGCGCGACGAGCTGTTTGGATTGTTCATCAGCGGCGATGTAAAAGGCGCCGATCGCTTTGGCGTGCTGGAACGCCTGCACCGCCAGATGGATGTCTTGATAAAACCGAAAAAAGTTGGCGAACGACAGCTTCGTCATATGGACGGCGCGAAGAAACTGCTTGACCGTCTCGTCAGCATGATCGAGTGAAAACCACGGCGTATACGCCCATTCTTCGGCCACGGTTTTGGTTCGGTCGTTTTTGTTCAGCCGCTTTCGGCATGTTCCAATTCGAACGTTTCCTTCTTTTTCAAACACGATAACGGTCGGATTGGGCACTGTTTTTTGGATGATTTCCCCGATCACGGAAACGTGCGCATCCTTTGATTCCGTGCGCAGCCGAACGGTGATAAACATGACCCCTTCGTAATGGTAGTCGTCGTTGACGAACGGCTGAATGTTGATGACCCTTGAGGTCAACAAGTATGTCAACTCGATCCGCTCGATGTCTTTCGTCATATAGTCCTTTTCTTTTTTCGTCAAATCCGCATAGTCGTAAAACATTTTTTTGTCAAGCTTTTTATGCAACGGGCGGACGCGCTCGTCCAGTCCTATTGTAGCATAAAATGCGGATGCGGCCATGATCCTCACCCTTTAATGATCAAATACGAAACGATCTCAAAATCTTGCAAGCTCGTGTTGGCGTTCGTCACGAAGGCGTCCAAGTTCCCTAGGCTGAAGATGTTGAGCATCAATTGCTGATCCATCTTGCCGACGATCTCTTCCACCGCTTTTTCCAGCAGGGCCTTGTATCGCCCCATGTCTTTTCCGTTTTTCGTCTCTTGGTAAAACGCCTTGTACAAGCCCCATTCGACGTCTTTTTTGCCGTTGCAAAGCGAGCGATACAGGTCCAACATTTTCTTGACATGCCCAGGATGGTACAACACCGTGCCGTCTTTGCGGACATACACCAAATAATAGGGATGAAGCGCGTTTTGTTCATGCGCAGATGCCATCGGCGCCGTTTGTTTTAGGCAGAAAATGACGCCTGGCTGAATTTCGTCTTTCAGTTTTTCATTTTGATTAGCGGTAATGCTGAACAGTCCAAACGGCGCCCGCTCGAGCTCTTCTTTATGTTCCTTCATGAAATTCAACAAATCCATCCGGAAGTCGTCTAAATAAATATCCCGCTTATAAATTCACGATACCGAGCCGCCGTACACCACCAAATACATATCCATCCCTTTTCTGCGCGCAGAAAAATCTTTTTGCTCCCATACAAACACATACATAAAAACAGCCAACTCTCCATAATAGGGAGCTGGCTGCTCTTTTTCCTCTCAACGAGGTCAGCTTAAAAAAATCTTGAAAAGAATTTTTTGTGTGATTAAAGAGAGATGCTTCAATCCTCTAAACAAGACCTGCTTTAAAAAAGGTTTATGAACCGTTTCATTCACATCAAAGCGGAAGCGTTTCAATCCTCTGAACGAGGCCAGCTTTTAAAAAGAGCACCTTCATTTTACCATGATTCTCTAGGGCGGCAAGGTGCTTTTTTGCACAATCCTGCGAATCTCTTGAAATTGAAAAGTAAGTAATGTTATGTTGATTGGAAGATTGGCTCGTGACCTGTTCTCGAAAAAACACTTTTTGGCCACGAAATAGGAGAATTGTCTTTTTTACTTGCCTGATTGGCTGGCTCGATGATAGCACATATATTCGCTTTTATGAATCAAAAACTTCCCGATTCATCTCCCCCCTTGCCTTCGTTTCAAGGAGAGAGACTCTTCGGGACAACGTTAAACTACCTGCAGCGCCTGCCACACATCCGCTTTCAGATCATCGATATGCTCGATGCCGACCGAGAATCTCACGAAGTTGGACGGAATCCCAGCTGTCTTCATCTGCTCCTCGGTCATCACTCCTTCCCACATCGCTGCTGTATGCACCACAAGGGAATCGACGCCACCCAAACTCACCGCGTTAGGCGGCAGTTTCAATGCAGAAACGAAGCGCTGAGTTTCTTCATAGCCACCTTTAATGGCAAAGGCAATGACTGCTCCGAACCCTTTCATCTGACGTTTTGCCAACTCGTGTTGCGGATGGCTAGGAAGACCTGGATAATATACACGCTCTACCTGTGGCTGCTGCTCTAAAAACTCAGCCAGGGCTAAAGCGTTGGCATTAATGCGTTCCATCCGTATCGGAAGCGTACGCAGACCGCGCAATAATAGCCATGCATCCATTGGCGAGAGGACCGAACCGATGGAAATATGCGTATGCCAAATACGCTCGGCTAACTCCTCGCTGGTGCAGATGACACCAGCTGTCAAATCATGGTGTCCCCCCAAATATTTTGTTGCGCTGTGAATAACGATATCGACACCTAGATCATGAGGCCGCTGATTGATCGGCGATGCGAAGGTGTTATCGGCCACGACGATAATTCCATGCGGGCGCGCCAACTCCACCACAGCAGCCAAATCCGTCAACACCAAAGTCGGATTGGCAGGCGTCTCGACCATGATGAGCTTTGTGTTAGGCCGTATCGCTTCTGCAAAGGCGTTGATGTCCGCTTGTTCGACCAGAGTCACTTCCACGCCAAACCGCGGCAGCATCTCATCCATAATCTTGGCGGTGCTCATATAATGCCGCGTTTGGGCAATCACATGATCTCCCGCGCTGACTAGAGCTAGAATGGCCGTGGCAATTGCCCCCATCCCGGAGCCAGTTACCAGTGCGGTTTCTGTACCTTCCAGTTCAGCCATAATCTTCGCAACGCGCTCATGCAATGGATTGCCGTAGCGCGTATAATACCGAGAATGGCGGGGTGTTCCCGCCATTTCTGCGAATTCACGGGAATTATGCGCACGAAACGTAGCTGTGTAATAGATGGGCGGAGCCACCGTCCCATCATCGGTGACCCAATCATCGCCATGGACAACCAAGGTTTCAGTTCGAAGTCCTTCAAGATTCATTTTCTCACGATTATCACGTTTGTCCATCTATTCTCTCTCCTTTGCTTCTCTAGATACCCGGCTCGACAAGAGTTCTTGATAAAAATAGTTGGTATCGGTCAAAAAAATCAATCTTTATGACAAAGAATTTTATTACCCTTTTCTCGAAGACTACATAACAAAATGATCGATGAAACAATTTATGTATGCTGGCTTGTTTATGAACCT
>NZ_BCPV01000009.1 GCF_001544135.1 Geobacillus zalihae NBRC 101842
GATGCAATTTGAAGCATGAACATTTGCAAATTTTACTAGGCATTTGATCGACTGTCGGGCGACCGAACAACGCCGCTTTCAGACCCATGTATGGGTCTGTGAAGCGGGTGGTTGTTCGGTCTTCCAAGCCACAGGCTTGCCTTCGACAGTCGAAAAATGGACAAACGGCTTTTCCGTCAAGGATATGTGAAACGTTTTCGTTGCCATCTATTCTATATAAGTTGAAATTTTGTTTTACATCCAGCCGATCACTCGCCACGTTATATCATAGTCGACTTGTATGGAGATAAATATAGAAACGAAAAATCGGAAATTCTTTATATATGCAATAGGCAAAAAAAACGGGGCTTCTAGCTCCCTAGCGGCACCAATTCGATATAAGCGGCGAGCGCCTCGAGCAGCTGTTGCTGGGCTTTGGCCAACAGCGCTTCATCCCGTCGCTCTTTGTATGCGGCAAGGGCGACATACGCCTGCTTCAGCGCTTCAACATACCGACCGACTGTTTTGTCGCTTGAAGCATTGCTTTTTTCTAACGCGTCATACGCCTTTTGGAGCGCCTGCCAGTCATCTTCTCCTGCTTTCCTGCCGCCAAGCAAAGCCGCGGAGACCGCTGCCATATTTTCATACAAAACCTCCCCTTTTTGGATGGCCTCCGACCGGCGCGCCGCCGCTTCGGCGGCAAACGACAGCTCTTTGACATACGTGCTTGGCACCCTTTGGCGGTATTGGTCGTTGACCGTCCGCAACGTTTCCTTATCCGCGCCGACGGCGATATAGAGCGCTGCCGGTTTTTGCCCCGCGACGACGACCGGCACGCCTGCTGTTTTGATCGATTCGGACGCCTGCTTGGCCGCCGCCGCATTCGAATAGACGCCCGCTTGAATGACCGCAATGGAAAACGGCGCTCGTACGACGCTTTCTCTTCCTTCTTCGCCCGCCGCTGTTTCAGGCTTTGTCAATTCCGTCATCGCTTCAGATGCCGGCGACGAAGCCAATTTTTCCTTCGGAATGATGCGCAGCACCGTCATGCCAAACGCCATGCCGACCAACGCAGCGACCAACGCGGCGGCGAGCAGCGACTTGGCTTGAGCCGGCAGCCGCCATGTCCGACGTCTGGCGCTTTTCTTTTGTTGCATCGCCTCGGAAACGGAAATGACCCGTTCATCCGCCTCAAGGGCGGCCGCCTCTTCCCAACCCGTCGTTTCAACATCTTCTCGAACTTGCCCATCCTCCACAACCCACAGGCCTGTTGATGGCTTGCCTGCGGATGGCCCGCCTTCTTGAAACGCGCTCACTTGGCGGCTGTCATCCGCCTCGTTTTTGGCTCGCTGTCCTTTCCCTAGATGGCTGTCCACCGGATATCCACCCGACTCCTCGGACGGCCGTCCTTCCGACGAACGCTCCACGGTAAATGGGCGGGGCTTGCCGTTGATATTCACCATAATGCGCATGCGCTGCTTGTCCATTTTGCCACCGTCCTTTTTCACACTTCGATTTCTTTCGCCTATCTTACCATAAAGAGAAAAAAAAAAGAACAAGACATTTGTCGCCTTGTTCCTGCTTCTTTTCTTCATTTTCCGACATTATCGGTCACGAATCATCTCCGTCCCCAGCGCTTCGACAGGAATCGGCTGCTCGCGCCCCTCATAGGTGCAAAGCTGCTTTGTCTCGCCTTTCAAGCAAACGGCGTAATCGATCCCGCCGTCTTCCCGCTTCGTGGCAAGCACGTACGATGGATTCGTTTCCGGCGGCAATACATTTCCGGTAAACGGATCTTCGATTGGATCCAGCAAACCGTTGCCCACCAATTCTCCATACGACAATATGGCAGAAGAACGGGCTGGCAAAAATTCCACTTTCTCGGCGCCGACATACAGCCGCGCCGCTTCATACAAGCCATAAGCATCCGAAACAAACGCCCGCTCGCGCGCCCGATCAATCACCGTCCACATGGCAAGACCGACGATCATCGCCACAATGCCGATGATCACCAACACAGCCAAAAGCTCAATGAGGGTCATCCCCCGCTTCATGCGAATGAGCATATCGGACTTCCACCATCCCCGCTACCGGCCCGAAGACGGCGCCATTTCCACGAGCGGATTGTCTTTGCCGCTTGGCGGAGGGACATCGCGAACGGGAGACAACTGTTTCCATTTCTCAAGCTTCGGAGCATAAAACGCACGAACGGTCACCGAATACGTCAACGGTTGGACTTCATCAGCGATGGACATCAGCTCCGGAGGCCCAGTGACGGTCAACCCTTCAATCGCCACGATGCGCTCCGACTGCTCCAACACCTCTAAAAACCGTTCAAGCTGATAATAGGAAGGCGACTGCACGGTCAGTTGGGCGGTGATGGATTGAATGCTGCTTGGCGGAGAAACCGCTCGATTTCCTTCGCTTCCGTTGTTCGTTCCACTGTCGTTCTGCTGTGAAGATGCTGCTCCTTCATCAGAAAAATTGACGCTCACCAGCTGGCTGTCAGCGATATATTCCGCTTTCTGAAACAAGAGCAACAACTGGTCCGTAAGCGGATGGACAGGGACTTTTTTTTGCAATGAAGCAACGGTTTGTGCTGTTTCCTCTGAAGAAGGAGGCAGCTTTTGCTTCAAAGCGGCGAGCACCTTTTTCTCGCTTTGCACCGTTTGCTCCATCTGCTCGAGCTGGCTGTAGCGAGGCATGACCAGCCATGAATAGGCGGCCGCAAACAAAAGCGCGGTGACCGCAGCCATTGCCGCAACAAGAAGCGGCCATTTGCCAAAGCGGCTCATGATTTTTTTCCCTCCCCATCAGCCTATTGCAGCTCCAGCTCATATTGCGCCATATATCTTGGCACGACTTGATGATCTTCCGGTTCGCCACTCGTCTCGCTATTGGCCGCCACATTGACCAGTTTGACGTTTTTCACCATTCTCACTTTTTCTAATCGATCCAAATAATAGGCCGCCTCTTCCGGCGCATCAAACTGCACCACCATGGTCATCTTTGTCTGATCCGAGTACGTCACATTCATCATGAATCCGCGTTCGGGAAGCTGCTTTGTCAATGCCCGCAGCAACGGCACTGATTTCAGCGGATAGCGTTCCGCCCATTTCACCGCCTTCGCCAGCTCTTCTTGCTCCTTCTGTTCGTCTATATTTTTCATTTTCGCCGCCAGTACATCTTGCTCCGCTCGCACTTTTTTTAATTCCGCCTCCAACATGGCCTGGCGATGATCCGCACGATCGATCAACCAATACAGCACCGAACCGGCTAGGAGAAGCAGCGCCGCCCCGAACAACAAAACGAGACGGATCGGCTGCCTCGTTTCTTTTTTCGGCAATAAATTGATTTCAGCGATCATCGTCAGCCCTTCCTTCTTTCAACGCCAATCCCCAGGCGAGATGAAAGCGGTCCGGCAGCGGATCAAGAGACGCGCTGAGCCGTTCTACAGGCACTTCAAGCCGCTCTGTCAAAGCCGTGAACACATGGCCCAACTCTGGATGATCGCCGGCGAGAAACAGGCGTGTGATGGACTGTTTGCCTTGTTGGAGGGAAAACGAATAAAAGCTCATGATCCGTTCCATTTCCTTATACACATCGACGAACGGATCCACAATCGCCGCCGTCCGGTCACGATAGGCTTCAAGCGGCAAATGGCGCATAAACAACGGCAAATGACGATGAAACACGCTCAAATTCACGGCGGATTCGTCAAACTGCACAAGCAAAATATGATCGTCCGGCGCAGCTTGTCCCGCCGCATAAAACGGACGATAAGCGCAAAGCGGCGATACATCCGCGGCCACCGGGCGCAAATCGGCTTCTTCCAAAAGCGCCGCGTATTCCGACACCGCCTCTTCCGGCGCGGCAAACAACAGCACGTTCAGCACCTCGTTTGTTCTCTCGGCCACGACGTAGTCAAACACCGGATCGGCGAACGGAAGCGGAATCGATTCACCAAGCTCCATAAACAAATAGCCGCGGATGTCCTCGTCCGACAAATGAGCGGGAAGCGGCAAATGGCGGATCATCACAAACGGATCGGGAACGACAAAGCGGACACGCCGCCCGTCAAGTTTCCATTCGTCAACACATTCGTCCAAAATCATCGCCAACGTTTCCCGATCGGCGATTTTTCCATCGCGAATGATGCCGGGCGGCAAGGCTCGCTCGCCCCATCGCCTCGCCTCGGGCGGCTGTCCCGGCTTTGCTTCCACATAGCGGAGGACATGATCTTTGATGATGATGTTCGCCTGTTTCGCCTTTCGCCGCCATAACGCCATCTTCATTCCGCTTCCTTTCTGCCGTCTTTACATCATGAGTGAAATATACGCGCGCACGATCGCTTCTCCGAAGAAAAACGCGGTCAACGCCCCGAGTGCGATCGCCGGCGCAAACGGCATCGGCTTGCCGCGCCGCACGCGCCCCAGCGCCATGCCAATCAGCCCGATGATCGTTCCATACAACGTCGCCAAAAAAAAGGCGAGCAACACCATTTTCCAGCCAAGCACCATTCCCAAAACCGCAAACAGCTTCACATCGCCGCCCCCCATCCCGCCATTGGACAAAACGGCAATCAGCCATAAAAGCGAAAATCCGACCGCCGCCCCAAGGAGCATATCGACCCACGGCAAAAACGGGATCACAAGCCGCTCCATCAAAAACAAACCGGCAAACACCAAAAGCACCCGGTCGGGGATGAGCATGTAGCGAAGGTCGGAGACGACAATGATGGCAAACAAGCTGATCAACGTCCACGCCACAACGAGCCGCCCGCCCCAGCCGACCCACATCGGCGCGGCCGTCAACAAAGCGGCGGTTGTCAATTCCATCAAAGGGTAAAGGGGGGAGATGCGCCCCCCGCACCCTTTGCATCTTCCTTTTTGCGCGACATACGACACAACCGGGATGAGCTCCCCAGCCGATAGCGTCCGTCCGCACGCCGGGCAATGCGACCGCGGGCGGACGATCGACTCCCCGACCGGCACCCGCAGCCCGACGACGTTAAAGAAGGAGCCGAGGAGGAGAGCGATAATAAAGACGAAGATGACCATCATACTATTAGTTAAGATCTACATCATCTCTTGTCAAATCACTAGCATCTTTGTCGCCTTTAATATACACATGTTTGCCATCATTGTCCACGAGTTTAACATGATATTCAATTCCTATTACCTTATTATTCGAATCGGTTTTTTGCACAATTTCTACTTTACTTTCGGTTGCATGATATTGTTTGGTCGACACCTTTCCGGGTGATTTCGGAATATTTTCCAAGTAACCCCCGTCATACAATTGTTGCAACGTATACACCGATTGCGTGTTTTTATCAGCAGTCACCGCTAAACGAGCGGCACTCACAATTTGCTGCGCATTAGCAATATGGGCATCCTTTTTCGAATTGTCCATAATCGCCCCAATTGCCGGAATCGCAATCGCCGCGATAATCCCTAAAATGACAATGACGGCGAGCAGTTCGATGAGCGTCAAGCCGCGCTCGTTTTTGATGATGCGTTTCAACATCACTTTCCTCTCCCTTTCTTTTTTAATGTTTTAGCACGATTTCCCTATTATTCTACAATATAGTCCAAAAAATAGGAAGATATTCTTAATATAAATTATTATTGTTGAATGTGATTAAAGATGTCGTACATCGGGACGATGATGGAGGTGACGATCGTCCCCACGACGCCGGCAAGCAGCACAATCATCAGCGGCTCGATGAGCGACTTGAGGCGATCGGTGCCGGCGTCGACTTCCGCTTCGTAAAAGTCGGCGACTTTGCCAAGCATGGCGTCAAGCGAACCGGTTTGCTCGCCGATCGTGATCATTTGCGCCACGAGCGGCGGAAACGCCCAATGGCGGCGGAGCGGCTCGGCGAGCGACTGGCCGCGCTCAAGAGCGGTTCGCGCTTCATCAAGGACGGACGCGATCACTTCATTTTCTACGACGCGCTCGGAAATGGACAGCGCCTCTAAAATCGGCACGGAGCTTGACACGAGTGAGCTCAATGTCCTCGTGACGCGCGCCAATGCCGCTTTTTGGACAAGGGTTCCGAAAATGGGCAGCCGCATGGCCGCATAGTCCAAATAATATTTCGTGCGCTTTTGCCGGCGCAGCGCGGTGAACAAAAGGAACACCCCGATCGCCAGCAACGTTATCATCCACCAATAATGCTGCATAAATGCGCTCGCTTTCAGCACAAACTTTGTGATCGCCGGCAATTCGGCGTGAAAATCGGCAAACATGTCGACAAACGTCGGCACGACCGAGACAAGCAAAAAGATGACAACCGCAACGGCGATGATGGCGACAGCCACTGGATAGGCAAGCGCCGAGACGATTTTTTGCCTTGTTCGATGCACTTTTTCAAAATGGTCGGCAAGCCGGTCGAGCGTTTCATCGAGCGTGCCGCTCGCTTCACCGGCGCGCACCATATTGACAAACAATGGCGGGAAAATGCGGGGATGCTTTGCGGCTGCGGCAGAAAGCGGATTCCCTTCTCGGAGATGCTGTTCCATATCGTCGAGTGCACGAGCAAGCGCTTTGCTTTCCGTTTGCTCCGCCAAAATGCGGATCGAATCAACGATCGTCACCCCGGCGCGCACAAGCGTTGCAAACTGGCGCAAAAAGACGACGAAGTGTTGCAGCTTGACGGCTCGTCCTATGGAAATTTCTTTGTTCCAAACAGATGACGGCACCTCGGCGATCACAATGGGGCGAATGCCTTTCTCCCTCAATTTCAGGACAGCCTCACGGCGGGAGTTTGCGGCAATCGTCCCGGATTTTTTCCGTCCGCTTCGGTCGCGCCCCTCATACTTAAATTGCGCCATCCGCTCCACGCTCCCTTGTCAAATACGCTTCCGCGGCCAATGGATCAATACGGCCAGCGGCCACAAGCTCCCTGACGCTCATTTCCATCGTCTGCATGCCCACACTGCGGCCCGTCTGCATAATATTGATGATTTGATGCTCTTTTTCATTGCGGATCAAATTGGCCACTGCGGCATTGTTGATTAAAATTTCCATAGCCGCCGTCCGTCCTCTCTTCCGACCGTCGGGAAATAAACGTTGGGCCATGACGGCAACAAGGACGGAAGCGAGCTGCAGCCGAATTTGCGCCTGCTGGGCTGACGGAAAGACGTCAATCATCCGTTCGATCGCCGCTGGGGCGCTCGCCGTATGAAGGGTGCCAAGCACTAAATGACCCGTTTCCGCGGCAGTGATCGCGGTTTGGATCGTTTCCAAATCGCGCATTTCCCCGACTAAAATCACATCCGGATCTTGACGAAGCGCAGCGCGCAATCCGGCGGCAAAACTGTTCGTGTCAAAGCCAACTTCCCGCTGGTCGATGATCGATTTTCCGTGCTGATGCAAATATTCAATCGGATCTTCCAGCGTAATGATATGTCTAGACATCGTTTTGTTCATGTAGTCGATCATCGCCGCCAATGTGGTCGATTTGCCGCTGCCGGTCGGCCCGGTGACAAGCACAAGCCCGTGCGGCTTTTCCGCGATGCGCTTTAACACGCTTGGCAAGCCGAGCTCTTCTAATGTCGGAATGCACGGCGGGATGAGGCGCACGGCGAGCGAGACGCATGACCGCTGTTTAAACACGTTTAAGCGAAAGCGGGAAACGCCGGCAATGCCATACGAAAAATCAAGCTCTCCGGTTTCCTGAAACTGCTGCCAAAGCGGCGCCGGAATGACGGCTTTCGCCATTTGCTCTGTTTCCTCCGGGTGCAGGCGCTCATGGCCGTAAGCTCTCAACTCCCCGTTCACGCGAAAAATCGGCGGCGCACCGACGGTCAAATGCACGTCGGAAGCGCGGCATTCAAAGGCCGCGCGCAATAACGCCTCAAGCTTTTCCTTCATCCGTCTCACCCATCAATGCAAAATGGCCACTTTCAGCACTTCTTCAAGCGTGGTCAACCCTTGCTTCACTTTCAACAGCCCATCATCCAGCAAAAAAATCATTTTGTTTTGCAGGGCAAGCTCTCGCAATTTCGAAAACGGCTCGTTGTTTAAAATGACGCGCCGCATCTCATCGGTGACAACAAGCAGCTCGTGAATCGCCAGCCGTCCGCGGTAACCGGTCATGTTGCACATCGGGCAGCCGCGGCCGCGGACAAGTTGATGAACCTCAATGCCGCGGCGGGCGAAAATGTCCCGCTCCCGCTTCGTCGGCTCATACACCTCTTGGCAGTCGCGGCAGACGCGGCGCACAAGCCGCTGCGAGACAACGCCGGCGAGCGATGTGGCCACTAAAAACGGCTCAATCCCCATATCGATCAGGCGGGTGATCGTGCTTAATGCATCGTTCGTATGGAGCGTGCTCAACACTAAATGACCGGTGAGCGAAGCGCGGATCGCCACTTCCGCCGTCTCGCGGTCGCGAATCTCCCCAACCATGATGATGTTCGGGTCTTGACGCAAAATCGAGCGGAGCCCTTGGGCGAACGTCAAGCCGACATTCGGGTTGACTTGAATTTGGTTGACGCCCTCGATCTGATATTCGACTGGATCTTCAATCGTAATAATGTTCACGTGCTCGCTGTTTAAATGGTTGAGCGCCGCATAGAGCGTCGACGATTTCCCCGAACCGGTCGGTCCGGTGATCAAGACGATGCCGTTCGGCCGCTCGATCAAGCGGATGAACCGATCTAAATTGACCGGGTTGAAACCAAGTTTATGAATATCGTTTAAAGCTGCGCCCAAGTCGAGGACGCGCATGACGATTTTCTCACCGTATACGGTCGGCAGCGTTGAAACGCGCAAATCGACCGGATGAAAATCGATGTCCATTTTGATCCGCCCGTCTTGCGGCACGCGGTGTTCGGTGATGTCCATATTGGCCAAAATTTTAATTCTCGCCGTCAACATGCTTTGCATATGTTTCGGCAGCGCGCGTTCGGTGCGAAGCAGGCCGTCGATCCGATAGCGGATGAGCACTTTCGTCTCCTGTGGATCGATATGAATGTCGCTCGCCCGCTGTTCAACAGCAAGCTGCAAAATTTGGTTCACCAAACGAACGATGGGAGAATCGTCCTCAGCAGCCCGCTCGTCGTCGCGCACCTCAGGCGGCGGCGTTTGCAAAAAATCCTCAAATGCTTCGTCGATGTCGTAATATTTATTGATCGCCCGCAAAATATCGTCTTTTGAAGCGATCGCCGTTTCAATTTGAAACCCGGTCGACAGGCGCAAATCGTCGATGGCAAAAAAGTCCATTGGATCGGCCATGGCAACGAGCAGCCGATCGCCTTCCACCTTGAGCGGCATGACCATATGGCGGCGGGCAAACTCTTTCGGCACGAGGTTTGTCGCTTTCGGATCGATCGGGTACCGGTACAAACTGACGTGCGGAATGCCGAGCTGAAACTCGAGCGCCTCAATCAGCTGCTGTTCCGTGATGTAGCCGCGCTGCAACAAGGCGTCGCCGAGCTTTTGCCCGGGCGCCTTCTCGCGCAGCGCCTCGGCCAGCTGGCTTTCGGTGATCAATCCCGCTTCGACAAGCAAATCACCAAGCCGTTTCCGTTCCTGCTTTTTGCTCATTTTTCCTCCCCTCCGCCCGCATCCGTCTTCTCTTCACTGCCAGCGGCGGGGGCCGATTCCCCGTTGCTCGCCTCATCGCCTTTCTTTGACGCGGTCCGGCTCTCTATATTCCCACCGCTGTTTTTCGCAGTCGAATTCGGTTGGTTCGCCGCTCCGTTGTTTTCCGTCACCCCATTCGCCGGCTCCATCGTTCCGCCTTCTCCGTCGCCGCTTTGCCCAACATTGCTTTCCGGCACTTCAAGGCCGCGCACGTGAATCGTATACGTTGGCGGATAAAAATCTTCGCTTATCGTTTCTTTGCGCACGAGCCGAGCGCCGTCGCGCACTTCGCGTTCCACCGTCACAACCAGCCCCGGCCGCCCGATCTGTTCCGTCCTCTTCTCGTCCGGCGCCAGGCGCGCGTCATAGCGGACGATGACACGCGGTTCGATAGACTCCGCCTCGCCCAGGCGAATGATATATTGATAGGCAAACGGCAACCCGATAATGGCAACACGCACCTTTCGTCCATCATGCCGGAGAAGAAGCGTGTAGTCGGTCGTGTTGGGGTTGAACCATTCCAAATCGCGGCCGCCGCTAATGGCCGCCTCAAAACCGGGCGTCACTCCATCCGGCAACATACGGCTCGTATAGCGCTCCACGACAGTGAAATTGGTCGCCAGCACCGCCCGGTACACCGCTGAAGCGATCGCATCGGCCGCTTCATCGGACAAATCGGCCTTCGCCTTTTTCATATAATCGCCAAACGAAAACAGCTGTTTCGCCTTGATCACCGCGCGCCGCTCGCCAGACAGCCAGCGGACGGCCGAAGAGTCAGGCACCGATGCGGCCGCTTCGCTGACGACCAGCTGCCGGCCGTTTGCCAACGATATGTAGCGAGCCAAGTCGATCGGAGATGATGACTTTTGCAGCTGAGCCGCCTGTCCCTCTAAATCCGCCCCAAGCTTCTTGATGTCAAGCGCCGATAACGCCGCCGGCGGAACGATGGCTGCCGCCGCTTGGAGGCATTTTTCTAAATCAGCGATCACAAACAGCGGCGTGCGCCTCCCGTCGACAAACCGCTTCGTGCTCTCGGCAAGACGGAACGCAAACGCGTCTGCCGGCAGGTCAATGCGCTTTTCTTGGTACTGTAAAGAAATGGAAGCGGTCGCCCGCCACTCGTTCACCCGCTCGACAACCGCCTGTCGGGCTCTTTCCGGCGTCATGCCGGAGAGTGACACCGGACCGACCGCCGTGCCCGGGCCAAGGCGGCCGTCATCCGGGGCCAAAACATCATAGGCGAAGGTGCCCAGATGCGAAAAAGCGATAAAATAAACGGTGCAAACAGCCATGACAACAAACAATTTCCACGCGGCAGCCTTTTTCACCGCCGACCCTCCTCCATTACGCCTCCACATTCATCGAGACATCGACGATGACGCTTGGCCCCGCCTCTTGCGCCTTGCGCACATCCTCTTCGCCAAGCAGAGTGCCCGCTTTAAACAGCAGGCGGCCGTCTGCATCATAAATATCTTTTGTCAGCCGCTTTCCAGCTAACAGCGCAACTTGTTTTTCCCTCAGCGACTGCAGCGCTTCAACATTTTCCACGCTTTCGGCCATCGCCTCCATTTGCGCGGAAACGTCCTCTTCCGCCATGCCGCCGGTTGGCTCGATGCTCTCTGCCTTCAATAACTGCGCCGGGTCATCAAGAAGCGACTCGTTCGCTCCGTCGTTGATGATCAAAATATCTTTGCCGTACGTCAACACTTCCGAGGCCGGCAGCACCGCTTCCCCTTTCTCGAGCTGAAGAGCGATGCCGACAATATCCCCTGACTCTTCATCGACGAAAAACTCGCGGGCTTCGCCGAGCAGCTGCCCTTTGCGCGTGATAGTTTTCGTATTTTTAATGCGGATTTGCTTATTGACGAGCTGATTGGCGATCGGAATTTCCGAGAGGTCAATTACATCGTGCCCTTGCTCCACCGTCACGGCAAACTCGCCGATGCCGACGACTTTTTTAAACGGAATGGCCTTTAAACTGAGTTGCACATCGTCTTGTTCGACGGTCAAAAAATCGATCGATCCTTTGTCCGGGTTGATCACCAAACTTTTCACCGTGCCGATTTGTGCACCGTCAGCAATGCTGATGATCGGCAGCCCAATGATTTGCGCGCTAGCTTTCATCTTGTTCACCCCAACTGTTTAGTGTTGCGGCAAACTGCCGCCAAAGCGCCAACTCTTCGGCCACAGCCGGATAGGCGCGAAAACGGTCAGCGAGCTCCTCGAGCCACGCTGCGAGCTTGCCGTACTGTTGTTCTACTACATAATGTTCCATTAACAAACGGGCCAATACGTAATAGTCGCGGTCAGAAAGCGGAGCGTCCAAACAGCGGCGTATGCAGCGCTCGTAATCGGCGGCGCCCAAACGACGGCGGTTGAGGCGCAATTCAAGAACGACCGCCTGCACGACTTCCGGACCGATCATTCGCGCTGGCCGTTCGCTCTCTTCCTCCCGCCCTCGCTGTTCTGGTTGTTGGCTCTCCTCCAGCCGATAGAGCAGTTGCTCCTCCTCCTGCCAGTGATGTTCTAGTTGTTGTCCTTCTCCTTGCCGGTGCAGCTGTTCTTCCGTTGCGCTGGCATTTTTCCCATATCCGGCAACATCACTCATTTCCAAATGCGGAACCCGCTCCATGTCCAGCGGTTCTTCCCCGAAAAGCGCCAATGCCGGCGGCGTTTCCGGTTCAAGAACCGGAAACGGTCCGCTTTCATCGGCAGAAACGCTCACCGGTTCAAGGCGCACCGGCGCGAGGCCCGCCCCGCGCTTTTCCCCGCTGTCAATGTCAAGCAGCCACAACGGACTCCGGTCATCGCTGCCGCCGGCTGGGCCGCTGACGGCCGCGCCGGCTTGCAGCACTACCGCTTCGATGTCCGGCGTCACGGCGACCGGCAGCTCATCAAGCCAGTCGTGCGGACAGCGCAACGGTTCAATCGGCGCTTCTTCCTGTTGCTCTCCCGCTTCATATTCAACTGTTCGTTCACCCGTTGCCGGTTCCAAAGGGAAAAGCGCGCTTTGCTCCGCACCGTCGGCCAGCTCCGGCAACGGGGCTTTGAAAAATTCGGGATACATTTCTTTGCGCTCGACTGCTCCGTCGTCCTTCGCTGCCAATTCCGGTTCATCCAAGGCGGGTTCTCCGACTTTTCGTTCGCCATGCCGCGACGCTTCCTCATCTGGCCAAGCTGCTTGAAACGCGACCAGTTCGGCTTCCTGTTCGGATGCTGTTTGCCTAGACCAATCGTTTAGGCCGTTCGCTTCATGCTGATGGGCCGTTTTGCCGCCATCGTCAACCGCCGGCTCCACTGGGCGCGCGGTGCTTCCTTTCCGTTGTTCCTTCCGCCCAGTCATCTCTTCCTTTTCCGCCGCCGATCGATAGAGGACCGTTCCAAACCAGCGGTCGAGCAAATAGGAAACCGCGAGCAACAGCAGTACAAGCAACAGCGCGACTTGCCAAAGCGGCACAACCGATTCGGCCAGCTTTGCCAGGGCCGCGGCCAGAAGCGCCGCCGCAACGACCGCCGCTCCCCCGATCCGGCTGAAGCCGAGCGGCAACAGCCAAACAGCGAAAAGCGCCGGCACGAACGCAACGAAATAAATGACCGCCTGTTTCAACATGCCACCCCGTTCCTTCCCGGCATATGTTTTACAAAGAGGCCATAGACCCACCATCCGTCGTCCTCTTATCCTAAAAATCTACATCATTCGACTCTAACATATTGTATAATAAAGTTACATATTTTGAAAGAAGGTTGTGGCAAATGACCGGAAACAATTTTTCGCCGTCTAGCCATTCCGAAGGATTTACGCTTGTGGAAACGCTGCTTGCGCTCACCCTTTTATCCGCGGTGGCGATCAGTTTATTTTACTTTTTTACGAACGCAATGGCATATACGTCCTACAACCAAGGGCGGACAGTGGCGGTCAACGTCGCCCGCGGCGTCGCCGCTTATATGGAGCGGCTTGATTTTTCGCAACTAAAAAACTACGTCACGTCGCAAAACGAGTTTGTCCAACTGACTAGCGACGATTGCGAAAGGCAGGAGAAGATTTTTCCCGATAGACAACTATGTCAGGCCCAACTAGCCCCTACCATCAACAATGTTCATTACGATCAAGGGCGGGTCGCAGTGTTTCTCATCCCATACGATCCGGCCGTTTGGGAGCGGCTCAAATCTTCTCCGCCTGAATCGTTTCCGCGTTCGCTACGCGATCGTATCAATGAAGAAACAGACGAAATCAAACAGTCTGACCCTAGATTGGGACAGTATTTGCTCAAAATGTATGTTCTTGTCCGCTGGGGGGATCGGATCGAGGAAGCCGAATGGGTTGAAGGGGTGATCACCGATGAGACGATCCGCTGACCGCCAAGCCGGGATGACGCTTGTGGAGCTGCTGGCCGCCATCGCCATTTCCCTGCTCATCATCGGCGCAGTGCACACTGTCTTTCTCAGCGGCATCCGCGCCTATCAACGCATCGGCATTGAAAACGAACTGCGCAGCGAAGCGGACTATGCCGTTGCCATGGTGATGAACAAGCTGTACGAATTCGCTCCAGACGGCATTGATACTGATGCTGCCAAAAGCAACCATCACCAGCTCACCTTCGTTAATGATCAGGAGCCGACGATCGACGTAGGAACGGGAATTATCGCTCCAAAAACGACGGCTCCTACGGAGCTGACAATCGAGCTTCAAAATGGAGCGCTGGCGATCAACGGCAAAGCCGTCTCATCGTCGCGCCTATTGTTGGATGACCAATCACAATTATCATTCCGCTGTTTGCGGCAAGAAGGAATGATTTGCCGCAGCGGCGTCATCACAATCGAGCTTTCCGTAAAAGACCCGAACCACGCCGACCCGGACAGCTGGCTGTATATACGCCCGTTTACATTAAAAACCGAATTTGGCTTTTAAGGGGGAACAATGATGAACCGCCTGCGATCGAAGGAAGCCGGCTACAGTTTAATCACTACAATGCTTGTCATCACCATCTTCTTCTTGCTCGGCTTAACCGTTTTATCCGTCGCCATCCAGCAGGCTCGCGTTACCGAGGTGCGCGTTGAAGATGTCGAATCGCTGCACGAAGCGAAAACGGCTCTCGATGAGGCTATTGGGACATTAAAAGCTAAATTATCGGCCGAGCCTAATCAGTCCTTTTTTACCGAACATCAAATCTTTTCTCCAGCAGATTTGGACCGGTTTCTTAATGATGTGCAAAACGAACTAAAACAACAGTATGACGTCTCCTGGAAAGATATATCGTATGACGAGTACAACATCCCGACGAATAAAGTCTTTATCCGTGCGGTGGATCTTTCCAAAACGTTTGCCGACGGCAGCCGGCAGCGGACGGTCAAACGGCGCGTGTTTTTAACAAACACGCCGAGCTTTCTGAAATATGCGCTTGGGTCGAAAGAAAACGTCATCATCAACGGCGGCGCCTATATTGAGCAAGGGGACGTGTACGCTGGCAACGAAGCGTACGTGAGCAATGCGACAAATTATATTCGCCGCGACGGCACACTCGAAACCGCCCATGTCAACGGCGGTTTAGCCGCCTCTGCCCCCGGTGCGATTTGGTATGTCAACAGCGGGCTGTTATCATGCAACAACCAAGAGCAATGTTACAAGAGAGAGGGAGGACGCTTCATCCGGCAACGGGATTTTTTTTCAGCTGGCTGGCCAGAAAATGCCGCCGGGCCAGTGGTCCAAAAAGAAAATGAAGATTTCATCGATGTCGATTTCGACTGGACGGTGAAAGACAAATTGTTGAATGCAGCTGGCATCTCGCCTGTCAATGATCAACAGGAATATGTCAATTGGATCAACAATGAAACGTATCAAACCCCTCAACAATTAGCTGACCAATTAAAAAAAGAAGGGTTTTTTACCGTCATCGTGAAAAACGACGATACGCCAATCGCCCAAATCATCAATGACACAACCCAACAGACCGACCGGCCGCTTTGGCTTGAGGGTGACATCGATATAGCCGATTTTGACAGCTTAACCATCAAAACAAACGGAGATGAAAAACAATGGCTGATTGTCAACGGCAATCTTCGGCTTTATGGCCCATCAACAAAGTCAGCCGACTCATCGACAGTGCGTGGCAATCTCATTGTGTTCGGCAATTTGGAGCTGCATGGAAATATTTCGTTTAACTCAACCGTTTACGTCCTTGGCACTACGTATATTTACAATGCGAAAATTAGCGAAGCGGACCAAAAAGAATTGGTGCTCTTGTCAAAAGGAATGCTGGATATCGCCCGCATTAACGAATTTGAAAATCCGGATACCGCCAACTTAACCCCGAATTTAAAAGGGTATTTTTATACAGACAACAATGCGACCATTTACGCCGTCGGCTCTTATTTGTATATTGAAGGCGGGCTGTTCGCTCGCGGCGGCGGCATCTGCCCCCGAGACAACGATTGGAGCAGCTGCGCCCCAGATGCCGATCTCAGTGGATTGGTCATCAACGCGTTCCGCGGGCAAGTGCAAGAACAAAACGATGAACCTGGTCAATTGGAGAGGAGCGATGAACAACGGGCCTCTCGCTTAATTGTTAAGTATAATCCAAACGTGTTAGTCGACCAAGGGGAAGGGCTGCCATTTGTCCATACATTGTCACTCGTCGTTGAAGAGCTGGTCGTGCAATAAAAAACCGGGCCTGCCGTCCGGCCCAGTTTTCCGGCCTCCATTGCTAGGAGGCCGTTTTTTATAATACTCTGCTTTTTACCAGCGCCCTCTGCTGCCGCTTCCGCCTCCGCCGCTATCCGATGTCCGGTCACGGACGATGACGGTCACCGTTGCTCGAATCGGCTTCCCATCTGCGGTTGCCGCATTGGCTGTCGCTGTCACCGTCGCATAGCCGACATCGTTTGCTTCTAAATACCATGTGCCGTTTTTGTTGACGGCGTTGACATACTCTGGAGCAGACGATTCAACCGAACGAATGCGCTGATCGGTCGCATTGCTCGGTGTAAAGCGAAGCTGCGGCACCACTTCAAGACGCTCGCCTACCGTCATATAAAGCACCGTGCTGCGGAACGCCATCCCTTCAAGCGGCATGTACGGATCGCGAACGGTGATCGTCGCCGTCGCCGACGCGTTGCCGCCATCGGTCGAGCGAACGGTGATCGTCACCGTTCCCGGTCTGAGCGCTGTCACTGTTCCATCATCGGCCACGGAAGCGACATCCGGATCGCTTGATGTCCACTCAAGCGTTTTGTTCGTCGCATCGCTTGGGATGACCGTCACTGGGATCGTCTGCGTGTCGTGGACGTTCATCGTCTCTTCGTAGTCGCCAAGCGCCAGTTCGCGAACGAGCTTCACGTAGCGGAATGACACCCTCGCCGTCCCGTCTCCGCGCGTCAACCCGCCATCGGAGCGCACGGACACGATATACTCTCCATCATCGGAAATGGAAATCGCATACGGCGAAGCGAGCGGCTGCCAGTCCGAAGTCGAACCGTTGCGCACGATTTGGTAGTCGTACGCCACCTCTTCGCCGGCGACAAGCCCGATTACCTTCACCGTTGGCGCCTCGTTCACCATGGCGCCGTTTTCCGCCGGACCGTTTGCGGTTTCAATCGACAAATGCGGTTTCAAATAGATGCGCACTGTCCGATCATCGCTGTACGTGACGAGCAGCACCCCGTCATCGTCCGCATCGTACTGCAGCGCCTTGATGGGCATCATCAGCAAGCCGTAGTCGTTCGGATGCTTCGTCGTCCCGACGACATTTGTTGTTTCTCCAAATCTTTCCCATTTGGATATTAATCCGCGCTGGTCTCCCTCATAATAAAAATTAGGAAAATCGTCAAGCCGCACTTTCATGCCAATCCGCTCGGCAGGCGGCGTTAACGCCGACATCCGTTCGCCGTAGCGGCTGTCGGTAAACGCCACGGCCGCTGGCAGCAGCTGCACGCTATCCATCGCCCAATCGGCTTGCATCGTCAGCCGCGCCGATAACGTTGTGCGGCCAAGCTGCGAGTAATCAATCGTCCGATTCGGGAACGTAATCTTCGCATAGCGGACGCCGTCTTGGCTATAGGTCGTTACGTTGTCCCCGGGCAGGACAGTGATGCCATCCGGAAGCGGCTGAATGAGCGCGATGTCGCTGATCGTGCCGGAAGCGCCGCCGACATAGCCGGTTGGCGTCAACCAATAGACGGCCTGGAACCGGTTGTCATCTCCGTTCGATGCCCCGTGTTTAATTAAGCTGCCGACATCGCGGCTCACTCCTTGAAGCGCAACTGTTCCGGTAAACGACGGCGGTACTTCATCTTTTACCACCACGGTGACCGATTTGGTGGCCGTCGGCTGCAATTGCCCGTATACGTCGCGATATGTCAGTTCGGCGGTAAACGTATACGTCCCCTTTTCTTTAAATGACGCGAAAACCGGAATGGTGATCGGAGGCGGCGCTGGCTGGCCGATTTGATACGGAATCGAAAAGGAAATGTAGGCGTTTTGTTTATTTTCGTCCAGCCATACTTGCCCGCTTTCTTTGATCTCAACTTTGCCGGCGAAGGAGGAAAGCGGGATGCGCACCGTCCCAGTGAGCGCTGGAGTTGTTGCCAGCTGTGAAAATGTTTGAAACAGCTCGGTCAAGTTTTGCGTTGTCCCGCGTTTCGCCTCGCCCCCAGCTGTTGCCGACAAGCTTTGCAAATAGCCCATATCAATGTCATCATTTGTGCCAAAACCGATGGAGTAAAGGGTTATATTGTTTAAACCAAGTGTTTTGGCGATGGTAAGAGCATGGTTGCGAATTTTTGTTTCTGTATCAATGTAAGTAAACGGATATCGACTCTTGCCAAGAGGAATGATGGAATCCTCCACATAATCCCATCCATCACTTTTGAATAAGCGAGAGAACCCGTTATTATCAATAAAACGAATACCGGCCGTTCCGCTTACATACAATTCATACGTTAACGGCAGCGATTCCGTTATTTTTTTCCCTGTATAGTAATAGAGCAAAAGAAGCCGTTCCACTTCCCAGTATGTGATCGGTTCCGTTACATTGAGCACTGTCGGCATCCCGTCAGTCAGAAAAATGATATATTTTTTACGCTCTGGATCGTTAAAATACGACTGGGCGAGCGACAACGCCGCCGAATAGTTCGTCCCGCCGCCAGCCGGTAAACTGTTGCCGGCTGATCGAATTTCCTCAAGCTGATCGGCGACATTCGCCTTATAAGAAAAGGGAACAACGTTTTTCACTGTATCGGAAAACGGGATAAGCGCAAAGCGGTCATTCGGATTCGAATGGGTTTTAAAATAATCGATCGCCGACCGAAGCGCCGCTTTGGCGCTTTCAAGCTTCGCCCATGTCATCGAGCCGGAAATGTCAAACACAAAGACGACATCAATCGGCGGGCGAACGGGCGAATCTACCTTTCCTTGCGGCGTCAACGTAATGTCAAGCCGGCCTTCGGCATCGCCGTTTGGCGGTTTTGCATACTCCGGCTGTGAGGAGGTGATGGAAAAATCCAATTTGGCATTGCTTGCTTCATTTGGCTTCGTATATTCATAAGGCGGCGTCGGGAATGAGAAATACAAGTCTTTTTGTTCATTTCCTAAAATCCGGTAAGCGTCCACAACGATTTCGTAAACGGCCGTTGCCTCCGGAGCCGATGGCCACTTGCCGCGCATATCGAGCGAAAACGTGTATTTTTTCTCTCCGTTCCGGTCCGCCGGCACTTCTACCGCACCAACGCGATAGGTTTCCGCAGTGCCGTTTGCTCCTTTCAACTGGATGTGGACATCGAAAAAGCGAATGCTATTGCCTCTCCCATCGCCGCTTCCCGGGGCCGTTGCCCATCCTTCAATTTTCTCGTCCGAAACGAAAGTAATCTTCCCTTCCGGCTGATCAGCGTGAGCGACACCCGCTCTAATCGGTAATACACTCACAATTAACAACAACAGCAACCAACATGACAGTTGGCCGCACCACCGCTTCATGCGCCTCCCCTCCCGCGCCAAAAGAACTATCTTTCTTCCATTATATCAATCCTTTTCATCGCTTGGCATTATTTTTTTAAACGTTTTCGCACTTCAGATATAAAGTAAAGCGATCCTGTAATGAGCATCAACTCATCGCTCCCCATTTGGTTTTTCTTTTCACTGATCCAGCCGACCCAATCACCTGTCACCGCTTTCTGCGGATGGGACGAAAGGTCCGCCAACTGTTCCGCCGCTGCCGCGCGCGGAAAATCAAACGTGGTAAACGTGATCGTATCCGCGAGCTCATCAAGCCGTTGAATCATCCGCTCCAGCGGCTTGTCTGTCAGCGCGGCGAACAAGACATGGACGCGTTTGTCAGGATAATGGGCGCGCACCGTCTCCACGAGCGAGCGAATGCCGGCTTCGTTATGGGCGCCGTCGAGAATGATGAGCGGTTTGCCGCTCACCCGCTCAAACCGGCCGGGCCAAGCAGCAGTGGCCAGCCCATCGGCGATATGCTCCGGCTCGATTAAAAACGAATAGCCAAGGCGCAACAATTCTGCCGCCATCACCGCCACCGCCGCATTGTCGACTTGATGGGCGCCGGGCATTTGAATGCGCAAATCGCGGTATTCGGCAAACGGCGTGGCGAGGGAAAACTGCTCTCCTTCGGCGATCGTTTTCCAGTCTGTTACAGTAAAATCAACGCCGAGACGATATGTTTTCGCTTTCCGCTCCGCCGCCGTCTTGGCGATCACATCCCACGCCTCGGGCTCGTTGACCGCTGTCACAAGCGGAATCCCTGATTTAATGATCCCCGCTTTTTCCGCGGCGATCTGATCGAGCGTATCGCCTAAGATGTTCATATGATCGTAGCTGACGTTCGTAATGACGGAAAGGAGCGGATAAATGATGTTGGTTGAGTCCAAGCGGCCGCCGAGCCCGACTTCAATGAGCACGATGTCTTGGATGTTTTGTTTGCCGAAATAATACAACATCATCGCCGTGATCACTTCAAACTCGGTCGGTCCGCCAAGTTCCGTCTGTTCCAATTCGTCCGCAAGCGGTTTGATCGTTTGCACGAGCTCTACGATCTCTTCATCGCGAATCGGTTGGCCGTTTATGCTGATTCGTTCGTTAAACTGCTCGACATACGGCGAGGTGAACGTGCCGACCGAATAGCCCGCCGCCTGCAAAATCGAGCGCAAATAGGCGACCGTTGACCCTTTGCCGTTCGTTCCCCCGATATGGACGGCGCGGACGCGGCGTTCCGGGTGGCCGAGTTGTTCCATCATCCATTCCATCCGTTTCAATCCCGGTTTCATGCCGAGCCGCAGCCGCCCGTGAATCCAGGAGACCGCTTCGTCATAAGTTCGAACCATGTTCATCCTCCTCCTTGTTCGTTGTTGTCTTGTCCTGCTTCCGGTTTCATGCGGCAATCGGGGCCAAGACTCGATCGTATATGTCGAAGGCATGTTCCTTCGGCATCATCATCCCTATCGAAAAAGACGAACCCGCCCGCAAGCGGATTCGTCTTCATCATAATCAACAGCTAGATCGTTTGTCTACCGTTTGAGCTCGGCGAGGCGCGCCTTGACGGCTTCGCGTTTTTCCATGTAATCTTGCCGCTTGCGCCGCTCTTCTTCGACGACATGAGCCGGCGCTTTCGCCAAAAATCCTTCGTTCGCCAGTTTCTTTTCGACGCGCTCGACTTCTTTGTTCCATTTGTCAAGCTCTTTTTCAAGCCGCTTAATTTCCTCCTCAATATTGATCAATCCTTCAAGCGGCATGATGAGCTCGGCGCCGGTGACGACCGCCGTCATCGCTTTGTCCGGCGCGGGAACGTTTGTATCGATCAAGAGCTCGCTCGGGTTGCAGAACCGCTCAAGATAGGCGCGGTTTTTCATGAGCGCCGCCCGCACTTGTTCATCTTTCACCTTAATATAGAGCGCAATCGGCTTGCTCGGCGGCGTGTTCACTTCGGCGCGGACGTTGCGGACGGCGCGGATGATGTCGACGAGCATCCGCATTTCTTCCGCGGCTTCTTCGTTCGACAGCTCAGGGCGCACTTGCGGCCACGGAGCGACGGTGATCGATTCGCCTTCATGCGGCAAGTTTTGCCAAATTTCCTCGGTAATGAACGGCATGAACGGGTGAAGCAGGCGCATCGTGTTGTCGAGCACATACGCCAACACCGAACGTGTCGTCTTTTTCGCCGCCTCGTCATCACCGTACAGCGGCAGCTTTGCCATTTCGATATACCAGTCGCACAAGTCGTC
Organism: Geobacillus zalihae NBRC 101842; assembly: GCF_001544135.1. Taxonomy (GTDB): domain Bacteria; phylum Bacillota; class Bacilli; order Bacillales; family Anoxybacillaceae; genus Geobacillus; species Geobacillus zalihae. Next base: position 21,805 of record NZ_BCPV01000009.1, read on the forward strand.
CCAAATAAAGTTGTACAGCGTACGCCCCGCTTCGCCGAATTCGTATTTCTCAGCGAGCTTCGTCACCGTATCGATCGTTTCGTTGAGACGCGTTAAAATCCAATGGTCGGCGACCGTTTTTTCGCCGCTCAAATCAAGCTCCTCGTACGCCATGCCACCCATGTTCATCAAGGCAAAGCGCGAGGCGTTCCAAATTTTGTTGGCAAAATTCCACGTCGCTTCGACTTTTTCGGTGCTGAAGCGCAAGTCTTGCCCCGGCGAGCTGCCGGTCGCCAAGAAATAGCGGAGCGCATCGGCGCCGTACTGGTCGATCACATCCATCGGATCGACGCCGTTGCCGAGCGATTTGCTCATTTTCCGCCCTTGGGCGTCGCGGACGAGGCCGTGGATGAGCACGTCTTTGAACGGACGCTTTCCGGTGAATTCAAGCCCTTGGAAAATCATGCGCGACACCCAGAAGAAAATGATGTCATAGCCGGTGACAAGCACATCGGTCGGGTAGTAGCGCTTGTAATCCGGCGATTCCACATCCGGCCATCCCATTGTCGAGAACGGCCAAAGCGCCGAACTGAACCATGTATCAAGCACATCCGGGTCTTGTTCCCAATTTTCAATGTCCGCTGGCGGTTCATGGTCGACGTAAATTTCGCCTGTTTCTTTATGGTACCACGCCGGAATCCGGTGCCCCCACCAAAGCTGGCGTGAAATGCACCAGTCGCGGATGTTCTCAAGCCAATGCAAATACGTTTTTTCAAACCGTTCCGGCACGAACTGCACTTTGCCGTCGGTTTGCTGGAGCTTGATGGCGGCTTCGGCGAGCGGCTTCATTTTCACGAACCATTGCGTCGACAAATACGGCTCAACGACCGCGCCGCTCCGTTCGCTATGACCGACGGAGTGCACGTGCTCTTCGATTTTGAACAAAACGCCTTGCTCTTGCAAATCGCGGACGATTTGCTTCCGGCATTCAAACCGGTCAAGCCCCTGGTATTGCATGGCGTTTTCATTCATCGTGCCGTCTTCGTTCATGACAAGAATGCGCGGCAAATTGTGGCGGTTGCCGATTTCAAAGTCGTTCGGGTCGTGCGCCGGCGTAATTTTGACCGCCCCGGAGCCGAACTCCATGTCGACGTACTCATCGGCAATGATCGGAATTTCACGGCCAACGATCGGCAGTTTCACCATTTTGCCGATCAAGTGCTTGTACCGCTCGTCATCCGGATGCACGGCAACGGCCGTATCGCCGAGCATCGTTTCCGGACGGGTCGTCGCCACTTCAATGCAGCCGGAGCCGTCGGCGAGCGGATAGCGCAAATGGTAGAGCGCGCCTTTTACTTCTTTATAAACAACCTCAATGTCCGACAAAGCGGTTTTCGTCACCGGGTCCCAGTTGATGATGTACTCGCCGCGGTAAATAAGCCCTTTCCGGTAGAGCGAGACGAACACTTCGCGCACCGCTTTTGAGAGCCCTTCATCGAGTGTGAACCGCTCGCGCGTGTAATCGAGGCCAAGCCCCAACTTCGCCCATTGGCTGCGAATATGGCCGGCGTATTCTTCCTTCCACTTCCACGTTTCTTCTAAAAATTTTTCCCGGCCTAAATCATAGCGCGACAGCCCTTGGCTGCGCAATTTTTCCTCCACTTTCGCCTGGGTGGCGATGCCGGCGTGATCCATTCCCGGAAGCCACAAAACGTCATACCCTTGCATCCGCTTCATGCGCGTAATGATGTCTTGCAGCGTCGTATCCCACGCGTGCCCCAGATGCAGTTTGCCGGTGACGTTGGGCGGTGGAATGACGATCGTAAACGGTCGTTTGTTCGGATCACCGGTCGCTTCAAAAAATTTTCCTTTCAGCCACCATTCGTAGCGCCCCGCTTCGACCGCGCGGTGGTCGTATTTGGGCGGCATCGACACTTCGTGCTGTGCCATGTTTCATTTCCCTCCTTCAACATGATGGACAATGCGGCCGACGGCGGCTTCCCATTGAGCAATGCCGCACAGCCGGCAAGCAAAAAAGCCCCTTTCATCCCAAAAGGACGAAAGGAGCTGCTTTCGCGGTACCACCTTTTTTCTTAAGCCCAAAGGCTTAAGCGCTTCATTGGCATAACGGCATGATGCCGGCTTCCTCTACTCGGCAGCAGCGCCTTTCAAAGAAGCAGCTCAAGGGCGACCTTCCAGCAGCCGTCATCCTAGGAAATCTCGCAGCTTCTGATTCCCCTCTCTGCAGGCGCGGACCGCTGTACTCCTCCCCGTCTTCGCTTTTGTCATCATGGTTCGATTATTATACTACCATTGTCCATCATCTTTGCCAAGTTTTTATTTATTTATTCCATCCGTGTGCATTTGGTGACAAACCATCGCACGTTTCATATTGTATAGTAAACCGGAGAAGGAGGGAATGTCGATGCGGCGATTCAACCCGTATTCGTGGCCGCCGTGGCTGAGGCAAGTGCGCGCCGTCTGCGCCCAAGTGATCATCCCGCTCACCATTTTTCAAGCGATCCGCACCATTTTTCTGCCAACGACGTTTGATGTCATTTTATTGGCCATCTTCGTTTTCATTGCCGTGGCGCTCCATCTGGAATGGATTTAGTGCGACGCCGTTTTGTTTGGGCTGCATTCAAAACCCATTTAATCATTGCTGCTTTCATCCGCCGGCGGTTCGTTGTCTACCGCTTCTTCCTGCTGCCGCACGGCGTCGCGTTGGACAAGGTGCATAACGAGCGCCTCCATATTTTTGAACGCCAAATAACGACGCTGCAACGCGGCCACATATTCCCGTTCGTTCCGCTCGTTTCGCGAAGCGGCCTCATACCGCTCCAAACAGCGGACAAACCCACGCGGCTCCGCCAAATGGCTGTATAAAAACGCCCGCTCCCCGTCGGACAGCGGCAACTCCTTCTCGTACTCCTCCATTCCTTCAAGCCACTCGCGCCCAAGCGGCGGCATTGTCTGTACGTGAAAACGGAGCGCGGCGATCACATCAAAGAGCGGCGAATTCCAATGCGCCCGCTCCCAACTGATCCAATACGGCGGGATATAGTGGGAGAGGCGCGCTTTGCCGTGCACCCAAGCGATGCGCCATTGCTTCGTCTCTTTGAGCGTCTCTTCCCACACATCGAGCCGTTCTTCAGCGAACGAGTACGCGCGCATCACCTCATGAAAATACGTGCAGCATTGGAGCTGAAACGGAGACATGTACCACGCCGCTTCGTACCGCTCAATCCGTTCTTCCCACACCGTCCGCGCCCGTTGCCATTCGTCCTTTTTTTTCTTTCGGTACGCCGCCGCCTCTTCCTCACTCACCTCGATCGTGCGGACGGTGGTGCGATGGAGGCGGGCGAGCTCGCGAAAAAAGGCGTCCACGGCATCCTTCTCCACCTTTGATTCGCCGTCATGCCATGCTTGCAAATAATAAAGACGGCCGCCTTCTGTGGCAAACAGCGACCGCCGCCGCGTCAGGTAAAGCGGGAGACAACGGGGGCCGCCATGCTGAAGAGACTGCCAAACGGCGGCGGCTTCTTGCTCGCTTTCAAGCGTCTTTAAAGCGAAAACGCCGCGGTTCGTGTATACCTTGACGGCTTTGCCTCGCTGCTCCATGCGCACTGGACGAAGCCCATACTGGACGAGCACAGCATCATATCGGTCAGCCTGTGCGGCCATTTGTTACGCCCCCTTATCGGCAAAAGAAACGGAAAGCGTCCCTTTTATGAGAAAGGACGGCTTCCCGCCATGGCCGGAATATACAAAAGCTGCCCCTCGTGCACGTCATCTGGGCTTTCCAAATCATTGGCGCGCAAAAGCTGCGAGACGGTCACATCATACCGTTCGGCAATCTTGTCCAATGAATCTCCTTGCTGGACGATGCAAATTTTCAGTTTCGTAAACTCTTCCGCCTCGCTTTTCGCAAACAGTTTCGTCAAGTAAAGCGCATTTTCGCTTTTTGTTTTCGTTTCTTCTTCCTCTTCTTCCTCAACCGCCTTTTTCGTCGCCCCGATCGATACCTTCGCCTCAGTTGGCGGCAGCAGCGAAGCGATGTCTTCCTCCGTCTGTGCGCTGACCGCCTTCGTTTCCGTCTCAAGCGGCAAAAACGGCTCTTTGGCCTCCTCTTCTTCCTCAGCCTCCGTTTCTTCATGACGCATGGCGGCCGGCTCCATGACGGAAACCGTCGTTTCGTCGGCGGCAAAAGCCGGCTGTTCATCCGCCTCATCGGTGAGATCATCCACGGAAGCAAACGCTTCCTCACCGGCCGCTTCCTTGCGGGCGATCGATTCAAACGGGGCAAACAGCGGCTCATCGTCCTCCTCATCGTCCGGCAAATCATCGCCAAGCGGCGCTTCACTGATGCCGCTGATCGAAATGTCGGCAGTGATCAGCAATCTTCCGTTTTCATCCAAATCATAATCAAACGATTCAACCGTCACGTACACATCCTCAAGGGAACGAATGCGGTTTTTTGGAATCGTAATATCGATTGGAAAGCGGTGCGACAGTTCGCTGATCCCGTCTTCGCGCACCGAAATGTGCTGAATGAACCGATAACCAGCCAGCTCAAACACGTCGTCATCCGCTTCAGCCTGCCCTTCGCCCGCTTGGCGGAATTCGCCGCTCAACTCAAGCGCGCCGCGGATCGTAATATATTGGTCGTACTCATCGACGGAAATGACCGGATCAAGAGAAATGGATAAAAACTCGGCGACTTCCTGTCCTCTTTTAAACCAGACCGATTCTTCCAATGAAAAACGCAAATACGATTGCTCCAACCGGGCCTCCTCCTTCCGTCCCTTTGGCAAATGGTTTCTATGACATTATCCATTGTATGAACGGAAACGAGGCGGTATGATAAAAAATTGGGCTGCCGACGGTCGGCAGCCCCTTTCCTTATCCGCGCAGACGGGCAAACACCCGCTCAGCAGCGGCAATCGTATATTCAATATCATCATCACTGTGCGCCGTCGACAAAAACAGCCCTTCAAATTGCGACGGCGGCAGGAAAATGCCTTCATTCGCCATTTCCCGATAATAGGCGGCAAACAGCTCCAAGTCGGACGTTTTCGCTGTCTCGTAGTTGACCACCGGCTCGTTCGTGAAGAAAAAGCCGATCATCGACCCAGCGCGGTTGATCGTATGCGGGATGTCGTATTTCTCTGCTGCCTGATGAAGCCCATCCGCAAGGCGCGCCGCTTTGCGGCCAAGCTCTTCGTACGTTTCCGGCGTCAGCTGGCGTAGCGTCTCGTACCCGGCCGTCATGGCGAGCGGATTGCCGGAGAGCGTGCCGGCTTGGTACACCGGCCCGCTCGGCGCGACAAGCTCCATGATCTCGGCTTTGCCCCCGTACGCCCCGACCGGCAAGCCGCCGCCGATCACTTTGCCAAGGCACGTCAAATCCGGCTCAATGCCATAATACCCTTGGGCGCAGTGGTAATCGACGCGGAACCCGGTCATGACCTCGTCGAAAATCAATAAGGCTCCGTATTGTTTCGTCACCTCGCGCAGCCCTTCCAAAAAGCCAGGCACTGGCGGAACGACGCCCATGTTGCCGGCGACCGGTTCGACGATCACCGCGGCGATGTCTTCGCCAAACCGCTCAAACGCATAGCGGACGCTGTCCAAATCGTTGTACGGCACCGTGATGGTATGCTGGGCGACCGATTCCGGCACGCCCGGGCTGTCCGGCAGGCCGAGCGTCGCCACGCCAGAGCCGGCTTTAATGAGCAGCGAATCGCCATGGCCATGGTAGCTGCCTTCAAATTTGATAATTTTGTTGCGCTTCGTGTAGCCGCGCGCTAAGCGGAGGGCGCTCATCGTCGCCTCGGTGCCGGAGTTGACCATCCGCACGATTTCCACCGACGGCACCCGCTCAATCACGAGCTTGGCGAGCTCATTTTCAAGCAATGTCGGAGCGCCAAAGCTCGTCCCTTGTTCCGCCACGCGCTTCAACGCTTCCACGACCTGCGGGTTGGCATGCCCTAAAATGAGCGGCCCCCATGACAGTACGTAATCAATGTACTCATTGCCGTCAATATCGTAAATTTTCGCTCCTTGGCCGCGCGCCATGAAAATCGGCGTCATCCCGACCGACTTGAAGGCGCGCACCGGGCTGTTCACCCCGCCCGGCATCAATTTCACCGCTTCTTCGTATGCTGCCTTTGACCGTTCATAGCTCCGCATCATTCCGCCCTCCTCTCTATTCAGCCAGCCAGCGGGCGACATCTTTGGCAAAATACGTAATGATCAAATCCGCGCCCGCCCGTTTCATCCCTGTCAACATTTCCATGACGACCGGCTTCTCATCGATCCAGCCGTTTTGCGCCGCCGCTTTGACCATCGCATACTCGCCGCTCACGTTATAGGCGACAAGCGGAAGCGGAAAACGGTTTTTGACGTCGCGGATAATATCCATGTAGGCAAGCGCTGGCTTCACCATCAAGAAATCAGCGCCTTCTTTGACATCCGACTCCGCCTCGCGAAACGCCTCAAGGCGGTTGGCCGGATCCATTTGGTACGTCTTCCGGTCGCCAAACTGCGGCGCGCTGTCGGCGGCATCACGGAACGGGCCGTAAAACGCCGAAGCGTATTTGATTGCATACGACATGATCGGCACATACTCAAACCCTGCTTCATCAAGCCCACGGCGAATGGCGGCGACAAAGCCGTCCATCATGTTCGACGGCGCGATGATGTCGGCGCCGGCTTGCGCTTGGCTCACCGCCGTTTTGGTGAGGAGCTCGAGCGACGGGTCGTTCAGCACGCGCTCGTTTTCGACGACGCCGCAATGGCCGTGGCTCGTATATTCACATAAACACGTATCCGCAATGACGACTAGATCTTTGTGTTCGGCTTTGATTTGGCGGATCGCCCGCTGAACAATCCCTGTTTCGCAATACGCCTGCGAACCGACTTCATCTTTTTCATTCGGCACGCCAAACACCATGACGGCGGGAATGCCAAGCTTGGCGATGTCGTCCACTTCCTCGGATAAACGGTCAAGCGATAAATGGTAAACCCCTGGCATCGACGGCACTTCCCGCTTAATGCCGCTTCCCTCGACCACAAACAGCGGATAAATGAGATCCTCGACACGAAGATGCGTCTCACGCACCATCGCCCGAATCGCAGCCGTTTGCCGCAAACGGCGATGGCGGTCAAATGACAGTGCCATTCATCGTCCCTCCATGGAAAAATATTGTTCCATCGCTTTGATTATACCATCCGTGGTGTAATCCGTCGGACAAATATGGACCGGAATGCCCGCCCGCTCGGCCGCTTCTTTCGTCACCGGTCCGATGCAGGCGACCGCAACACCGGAAAGAAGGGCATCCGCTTCTTTGTCGAGAAGGCGGACAAGGCTGTCAACCGCCGACGGGCTCATCAAGGTGACCGCATCAAGCTCCCGCCGGCGCAACAGCGACAACAACCGCTCCCGGCCGCTTTCATCAGGCTCGGTCTCATACACCGTGAGCTCGTCGACCGCGGCGCCGGCGTTTCGCAACGCCTCAGGCAAGGTCGGGCGCGCCAAATTGCCTTTGACAAACAGCACCCGGTCGCCTTGTTTGACGCGCGGCATGAGCAAGTCAGCCAGCCGCCTAGCGGTGTAATCATCCGGCACGAGCGCCGGGGAAAGACCATGCTCGGCGAGCGCCGCCGCTGTTTTCCGGCCGACGACAGCCATCTCCGGCAGCGGCCGCGGCAACGAAACATGTGGAAAAAAGAAGCGGACGGCGTTCGCGCTTGTGAAAACGAGCCAACGGTATTCGCCAAGCCGCTCAACCATAGAAGCGATTTCTTCCGGCGCCGCCGGTCGGATGGCAATGAGCGGGATCTCGACCGGCACGGCGCCGACAGCGCGCAGCTTGGCAGAAAACGATGCCGCCTGCTCTTTGCCGCGCGTCACAAGCACCGTTTTGCCGGCGAGCGCGCTGTGTGTCATGATTGGCTCAACTCCTGTTTCACCCGCTCGATGAGCGCTTTCGCCCCTTGTTCGATCAAGACAGCGGCCGCCTGCCGGCCGACGGCCTCCGGATCGGCGCCCGTTACCATTTCTTTATACTTTTCTTTTCCATCCGGTGAAGCGACAAGGGCCGTGAGGCGCACCATGCCACCGTCTGCTTCAGCGTAGCCGGCAATCGGCACTTGACAGCCGCCTTCCATTTGCTGCAAAAAGGTGCGCTCCGCCCGAACAGCCCGCTCGGTTTGCTCGTCGTTTAACCGGCTGAGCCATTGGCGCAATTCGTCATCATCCTCCCGGCATTCGACCGCCAGCGCCCCTTGGCCGACCGCCGGAACACAGACATCAAAAGGAAGATAGTCGCTGATGACGTCATCGCCCCAACCCATGCGCGCAAGACCCGCCGCCGCCAGCACGATCGCATCGTACTCTTCGCTTTCGAGCTTCGCCAACCTTGTGTCAATATTGCCGCGAATCCATTTGATCGTCAAATCCGGGCGATAGGCAAGCAACTGCGCCGAACGGCGCAAGCTGCTCGTGCCAATGACCGACCCAGGCGGCAAGTCGGAGAGCATCCGGTTTCCTTTGCTGACAAGCACATCGCGTGCATCTTCGCGGCGCGGAACCGCACCGATCACTAAACCTTCGGGCAGCACAGCCGGCATATCTTTCATGCTATGGACCGCCATATCGATGCCGCCGGCGAGCAATTCATGCTCAATCTCTTTCACAAACAACCCTTTGCCCCCGACTTTCGAGAGCGTAACATCAAGCACCCGATCTCCTTTCGTGACGATTTCTTTCACTTCAAACGTAAACGGCGCCCCAAGCTGTTTCAATTCGTTGATCACCCACTTCGTCTGGGTCAAGGCAAGCTTGCTGCGCCGCGAGCCAACGACAATGTTCCGCATTTCGTTCCTCCCCAGTTACGCATACCAAAAATGAAATTTTGACAAACTGCCAAACAAGAAAAAGTTGACAAGCAAAAATAAAAACGAGCCGATGTTCCATAACGCGATCGCCTTTCCTTGCATCTGCCGGACGACCCGTTTGTAAAAGTAGATGCCATAAACAAGAAGAACGACAAACGATCCGAGCACTTTCGCGTCATACCAATGGAAGTGGTCAATTTGGATGTACGCCCAGATGACGCCGAGAATCAGCCCTAGTAACAACATAGGCAAACCGAGCAAATTTAAAACATACGACAAAAAATCGAGCTTCGCCAAATCGGCCATCCGCCATAGGCGCGCCCCCCATTTTTTTCTTTTCAGCAAACTGTATTGCAACATGTACAGCACCGAAAAAATAAAGGACAACGAAAACGCGGCGTATGCTCCGAGCGCGAGCGTAATATGGATGATCAAGAGCTCCGAGACGAGCCGTTCGGCGATGGCCGGCGACTGCGACGACGGCACGAACGTGTGAATGGCCAAAATAAAAAAGGCAAGAACATTCGTGAAAAAAACGATAAAATCAACGCGCAGCAGCCGATTGATCACGAGCGACAGCGTAATGAGCAGCCAAGCGTAAAAATAAAGCCCTTCCGACATCGTTAAAATCGGAAAGCGCTTCGTCTCCATGATGCGGGAAACAAACGTCACGGTCTGCAAAAGCCACACAATAGAAAGCAACCAGAAGGCGATGTCGTTCGCCTTCCGGTTTTGCTGCAAAAAATCAATGAAGTATAGCAGGATGGACGCAATGTAAAGCAAAATCGACAGTTCGTACAACGGCGCCACAACCATCCCACCTTACAGCTGCCACGATGGGCGGGCCGCTTCCGCTTGCTGCCGGTCGTTCCGCACGGTTTCTTCCCGTTTCATCCCTTGCTGCTGCGCTTTCACCGCATCTTCGATATTGAAAATTTTCATAAACAGCAAAAGCGCCTCCTCGGCATTCGGGCCGGCGGCGAGTTCCTTCGCCTGCAAAATCGGATCGCGGAGCAGCTGGTTAATAATGCTTTTCGTATGCTTATTCAACACTTTCCAGTCGCGCTCCGACAAATGCGGCAGTTTCCGCTCCAAACTTTTCATCGTTTCCGCTTGGATGGCCAGCGCCTTTTCGCGCAATGCGGCAATGACTGGCACGACGCCGAGCGTCTGCAGCCATTGGCTGAACGCCATCAGTTCCGCTTCGATCATCATTTCAATGCGAGCCGCTGCCTTTTGCCGTTCCGCCAAGTTGGCCGCCACCACATCTTGCAAATCGTCAATGTCGTACAAAAACACCGTTTCCAAATCAGCCAACGCCGGATCCAAATCGCGCGGCACCGCGATGTCAACCATAAAGAGCGGGCGGCCTTTGCGCATTTTCTCAAGCGGCGCCACCATTTCCTTCGTCAAAATATAGCCTTTGGCTCCCGTCGAGCTGATGACGATATCCGCTTCCAGAAGCGCACACGACAGCTCACTGAGCGGCTTCGCTTCGCCGGCAAACTGCTTCGCAAGCTGTTTCGCTTTTTCAAGCGTCCGGTTGACGACTGTGACTTTGCCAACGCCGCTGCCGTACAAGTTTTGCGCCGCCAGCGTCCCCATTTTGCCGGCCCCGATAATCAAGACGTGCTTGCCGGCAAGGCGGCCGAAAATCTTCTTCGCCAGCTCAACCGCCGCATAGCTGACCGATACAGCGTGCGCACCGATGCCCGTTTCCGAGTGGGCGCGCTTCGCAAACGTCACCGCCTGCTTGAACAGATGATTGAAAATCGTGCCGCTCGTCCCGACCTCTTGAGCGAGCAAATAGCTGTCTTTCACTTGCCCTAAAATTTGCGTTTCCCCAAGCACCATCGAATCAAGGCCGGCCGCCACGCGGAACAAATGCTTGATGGCCGCCTCTCCTTCAAGCACACGCAAATACGGAGCAATCGCTTCCACTTTGACGCCAAACCATTCGGCTAAAAATGCTTTCATATAGTAACGGCCGGTATGCAGTTGATCAACCACTGCATAAACTTCCGTCCGGTTGCACGTCGAGACGATCACATTTTCGAGCACGCTTTTTTGCTTGGCGAGCTGTTTCATCGCCGCACCGAGTTCCGCTTCCGCAAACGCGAGCTTTTCGCGGATTTCTACAGGGGCGGTTTTATAGTCGACGCCAACGACTACGATTTGCACGATGCCATCCCCCTTATTGACCGAATCCCTTCCATCATTATATCACAACCGTCCATCGTTCCGGTTTGAAAAAATTGTGAACATGCCTCCAAAGCTATGCTAAACTGTAGACAGTGATCATTCTATCATAAACATGTCCAAAAGGGAAACGGAGGACGCGACGATCATGAAAACCCGAACGGTATTCGCCGGCATCTTGTTCATCGGCCTCGGGCTGTATTTTCTCGCCGGACAGTTGGAATCCCCCCTTTTCCATTTCTTCCAAGGGTGGCCGGCCTTGCTTGCCATTTGCGGCGCGGCTTTGCTTGGCCAGGCGCATTCAGCGCGCGAATATGCTTACCTTTTCCCCGGCTTTCTTTTACTCGGATTTGGCGTTGAACTGCTCCTTGCGAGTGCATTTTCGGCCTGGCCCCGCGGCGTGAACATGTTTTTTTTCCTCATCGCGCTCGCTTTTTTCGCCAGCAGCCGCAAACAAAAAGGCGGGGCCGGCTTTGGCGTGCTTTTTTTGCTTCTCGCTGTCGTGCTGACGTTTTCCGGGCGCGGCCAGCCATTCTTTCACCTCGTCCAAGCCGGACTTTCCTCTGTCTGGAAGTTTTGGCCGCTCGGACTCATCGCCATCGGCGTCTATATATTATGGACTAGGCGAAAATAGCCTTGGAAGTGAAAACACCAGCGGAATCGCTGGTGTTTTCGTCATGAGGCCACAAACGGCAAAAGCGCCGCCCATGCTTCGTCTTTCCCTTGTCCGGTCTCGGCGGAAAACAAAATGAGCGGGTCGCCGTCCGCCATCCGCAGCGTCTCGCGCGCGATTTTCGCGTGTTTTTGATGCTTGCCGCGCGGCACTTTATCCGCTTTCGTCGCAATGACGATCACCGGGATCTCGTAATGTTTTAAAAACTCGTACATCATCACATCGTCTTTCGTCGGCGGATGGCGCAAATCAACGAGCAGGACCGCCGCCTTCAGCACCTCGCGCGTCGTAAAGTACGTCTCCATCATGTTCCCCCATTTTTGCCGCTCCTGCTTCGACACGCGGGCGAACCCATAACCTGGCACGTCCACAAAGTAAAACGAGTCGTTAATCAAATAAAAATTCAACGTTTGCGTTTTCCCTGGCTTTGAGGAGGTGCGCGCCAAGTTTTTCCGGTTGATCATTTTGTTGATGAATGATGATTTGCCGACGTTCGAACGGCCGGCGAGCGCCACCTCCGGCCGTCCGCCGTCCGGATATTGTTCCGGCTTGACGGCACTGGTCACAAGCTCTGCTTTCTTCACATTCATCGCTTCCACCCCACCAGCGCGTGCGGCAGCACCTCATCGAGATGAGAGACAAGCACAAAGCGCAAGTCGCGCTTCACCGTTTCCGGAATGTCAGCCAAATCTTTTTCATTGTCTTTCGGCAAAATGACGGTTTTCAATCCGGCACGATGGGCGCTTAACGTTTTCTCTTTCAGCCCCCCGATCGCAAGAACGCGGCCGCGCAGCGTAATTTCCCCGGTCATGCCGACAAAGCGGCTCACCGGCTTGCCCGTCAAAGCGGAAATGAGTGCGGTCGCAATCGTAATGCCGGCCGATGGCCCGTCTTTCGGCACCGCTCCTTCCGGAACGTGGATGTGAATATCATATTTCTCATGGAACTTCGGATCAATGTCAAGCTCCTCAGCGCGCGACCGCACGTAGCTGAACGCCGCTTGCGCTGATTCTTTCATGACATCGCCGAGCTTGCCGGTCAGCACGAGTTTCCCATTGCCTGGCGCGAGCGACACTTCGATGGCGAGCGTATCGCCGCCAAACGCCGTATACGCCAGCCCGGTCGCCACGCCAACTTGGTCTTCCGCCTCCGCTCGGCCGTAGCGGTATTTTCGCTTCCCTAAAAATTCCTCAAGATTGTTTTCTGTGATCACAACCCGCTTTTTCTCGCCGGAAACGATGAGGCGGGCCGCTTTTCGGCAGATAGCGGCGAGCTGCCGCTCAAGCTCCCGCACCCCGGCTTCGCGCGTATAATGGCGGATGATATCGAGCATCGCGTCATCGCGAATTTGCAACGCCGCCTTTTTCAGCCCGTGCTCGGTGATTTGTTTCGGCAGCAAATGCCGCTTGGCGATATGCAGCTTCTCCACTTCTGTGTAGCCTGGTATGTGGATCACTTCCATCCGGTCCAAGAGCGGCTGCGGAATCGCCGCCAAATGGTTGGCCGTGGCGATAAACATGACTTTCGATAGATCGTACGGCTCTTCAATGTAATGGTCGCTGAACGTATGATTTTGCTCTGGATCCAGCACCTCCAGCATGGCCGCCGATGGATCGCCGCGGAAATCGCTCGACATTTTGTCGATTTCATCAAGCAAGAAGACGGGGTTGATCGTGCCTGCTTTTTTCATCCCCTGGATAATGCGTCCCGGCATGGCGCCGACATACGTGCGGCGATGGCCGCGAATTTCCGATTCGTCGCGGACGCCGCCGAGCGAAACGCGGACGAAGCGGCGGCCGAGCGCTTTGGCGATCGAGCGGGCGAGCGACGTTTTGCCGACCCCCGGCGGTCCGGCGAGGCAAAGAATCGGACCTTTTAACGATTTCGTCAGCTGCTTGACGGATAAAAATTCAAGCACCCGTTCTTTCACTTTATCGAGCCCGTAATGCTCCTCGTTTAAAATCGCTTCCGCCCGCTTAATGTCGTGGATGTCTTCCGTTTCTTTCGACCACGGCAAGGCGATGAGCCAATCGAGGTAGTTGCGAATGACTGCGCTTTCCGCTGAGGTCGCCGGAATTTTTTCATAGCGGTCAAGCTCTTTCAATGCCGTTTGTTTCACATGCTCCGGCATGCCGGCCGCCTCGATTTTTTCTTTCAGCTCCTCGACTTCGCCCGTTTTTCCTTCTTTTTCGCCAAGCTCTTTTTGAATCGCCTTCATTTGCTCGCGCAAATAATACTCTTTTTGCGTCCGCTCCATCGACTGCTTGACGCGGGCGCTGATCTTTTTCTCAAGCTGGAGCACTTCTTTTTCGTTGTGCAAAATTTGGATGATTTTATTGAGGCGCTCTTTCACGTCGATCGTTTCTAAAATGCGCTGCTTTTCCTCAAGCTTAAGCGGCAAGTGCGAGGCGATGATGTCCGCCATTCGCCCCGGCTCATCGATGTCGACGATCGAGGCGTAAATGTCGACCGACAGCCGCTTGGACAAGTTTATGTACTGCTCGAAATATTCAAGCATCGTCCGCTTGAGCGCCTCATCTTCTAAATCTTTCGCCGCCCGATCAGCAAACTTTTCGACTTTGACGAGAAAGTACGGCTCCTCGCTGATCACTTCCGTAATGAGCGCCCGAGCGACGCCTTCGACAAGCACGCGGAACGTGCCGTTCGGGAGTTTTAGAAGTTGCTTGACGCGCGCGATCGTTCCCATTTTATATAAGTCATCCATGTCCGGTTCGTCGATGGCAACGTCTTTTTGCGACGTCAGCAAAATCATATGATCCTCAACCATGGCTTGTTCGAGCGCTTTGACCGATTTCTCGCGCCCGACATCCAAATGGAGCACCATCGTCGGAAACACGAGCAGCCCACGCAGCGGCAAAAGCGGAACGACCGTCTCCTTTTTCTTTCCGTTCACGCCGAACACCTCCATCTCTCGCTTCTATTCGTTTATTGTATAGTACGGCAGCAGGGTTTGTAAAATTTGACGAACGAAAAAGCGCGCGGCGCTCCGTCTGCAGGCAAAGAAAAACCGACTTCAGCGACGATCCGCTTGCGCCGAAGCCGTACATAAAAGAGAGGCCGGGCGAACCGCCCGACTCGGTTGCGAGCGGACCGCCCGCTTTCGTTGCCAACCGTTCGCCTTGCCGCCGTTTCCTTTGGCTAGACGAGCTTTTTCTCCGAGCGGTCCATAGCCGCTGGCAGCAGCGCGGGGCCTCGGCGGAGCGCCTCTTCGCCGAACACATGGACGAGCACTTCCTCGAGGCGGCGGACGGCGATGATTTGAATGCCGCTGACTTCGCCTAGCAACGATTGCATATTCTCAATCGGGATGATGACTTTTTTCGCCCCGGCTTGTTTGGCCGCTTTGATTTTGGCGAACACGCCGCCGACCGGTTTCACGCAGCCACGGATGCTGATTTCTCCGGTCATCGCGACCGTATGATCGACTGGCAGCTGGTAGATGGCGGAATAAATGCCGACGGCAATCGCCACCCCGGCTGACGGGCCGTCAACCGGCACCCCGCCCGGAAAGTTGACATGAATGTCGTAGCGGTCCGCTGGCACGCCCATCGCCCGCAACACCGTAATGACGTTTTCCGCCGAGCCGCGCGCCATGCTTTTGCGCCGCACCGATTTTTCTGCACTGCCGATGCTTTCCTCCTCGACAATGCCGGTGACATTGATCGACCCTTTCCCTTTGGCCGGCAAAGCGGTCACCTCAATTTCCAACAGCGCGCCGGTGTTCGGGCCGTACACGGCAAGGCCATTGACGACGCCGACCGCCGGAGCGGAAGCGATTTTCTTCTCATAGCGCGGAGTCATTTGGCTCGATTGAATGACCCATTCAATATCTTTGTCCAAAATGTGTTCTCGGTTTTCCGTGATGGCTAGGCCAGCGGCAATTTGCATCATGTTGACCGCCTCCCGCCCGTTGCGCGCATAGGCGGCAAGGAGGCGAATGCCGCTTTCTGACACGTTCAAGCGGATTTTTTCCGCCGCCTTTTTCGCGATGAGGGCGATTTCATCTTGGTCCAATTCACGGAAAAATACTTCCAGGCAGCGAGAGCGAATGGCCGGAGGAATTTCGTTCGGCGTGCGCGTCGTCGCCCCGACAAGACGGAAATCAGCCGGCAGTCCATTTTGGAAAATATCGTGAATATGGCTTGGGATTTGCGGATTTTCTTTGCTGTAATAGGCGCTTTCAAAAAATACTTTCCGGTCCTCAAGCACTTTCAACAACTTGTTCATTTGGATCGGATGAAGCTCGCCGATTTCGTCGATGAATAAAACGCCCCCGTGGGCGTTCGTCACCGCCCCTTGCTTCGGCTGAGGAATGCCGGCTTGCCCCATCGCCCCGGCCCCTTGGTAAATCGGGTCGTGCACCGAGCCGATGAGGGGGTCGGCGATGCCGCGCTCGTCAAAGCGCGCCGTCGTCGCGTCAAGCTCCACGAATACCGCATTTTTCTTAAACGGGGAGAGCGGATTTTTTTTCGCTTCCTCAAGCACGAGCCGAGCAGCTGCCGTCTTGCCGACGCCGGGCGGCCCGTAAATGATGACATGTTGCGGGTTGGGGCCGCATAAAGCAGCTTTTAACGCCTTGATGCCGTCTTCCTGACCGACGATGTCGTCAAAACTTTTCGGCCGCACTTTTTCCGCCAGCGGCTCGGTGAGCGAAATCGAACGCAGCTTGCGGAGTTGTTCCATCTCTTTGCGCGACTCTTTATCAATCGAAACTTTTTGCACACGCTGCCCTCTTAGCAAATTCCAAAAATAAAGGCCGATGATGACCCCGAAAAACAGCTGGATGACCAGTACGATGTTCGTCCAATCCATGCCCCGATATCCTCCTGCCTTTAGATGGTATGTAGTATGATAGTATCTCCGCGAACTGGCGGGAATAAACCAAAAAAGCGCCAGCGGGCGCGCGGGGCATGGGCGGCAAAAAAAGAAACCGCCGAAAAAAGGCGGTTTTCCCATCAGGCAGATGTTTTCCGTTCCAGCTCGATGACGGTGCCATCATGACGGATCAGCGTCGGCGGCTTTGTGCCGCGCACCGTGTCGAGCGTGATGATGCACTTTTGCACATCTTCGCGCGACGGCAGCTCAAACATCACATCGAGCATAATGCCTTCGATGATCGAGCGAAGGCCGCGCGCGCCCGTTTTCCGCTCAATCGCTTTTTTCGCGATTTCACGGAGCGCCGCTTCTTCAAACTCGAGCTCAACGCCGTCAAGCTCCAGCATTTTTTGGTATTGCTTCACAATGGCATTTTTCGGTTTCGTCAAAATGTCGATCAACGCCTGTTCGTCGAGCGGCTCGAGCGTCGTAATGACCGGCAGACGGCCGATGAACTCCGGAATAAGTCCGAATTTGAGCAAGTCTTCCGGCAGCACTTTCGACAACAAGTTTTTCTCGTCGACATCCGTCTGGTTCATTTCCGCGCCAAAACCGATCACTTTTTTGCCAAGACGGCGCTTGATGATCGGCTCAATGCCATCAAACGCTCCACCGCAAATGAACAAAATGTTCGTCGTATCGATTTGAATGAATTCTTGATGCGGATGTTTGCGGCCGCCCTGCGGCGGAACGCTGGCAATGGTGCCTTCTAAAATCTTGAGCAGCGCCTGTTGCACCCCTTCGCCGGATACGTCGCGAGTGATGGAAGGGTTTTCCGATTTGCGGGCGATTTTGTCAATTTCATCGATGTAAATAATGCCTTTTTCCGCCCGTTCGACGTCATAATCAGCCGCTTGGATGAGCTTTAACAAAATGTTTTCGACGTCTTCGCCAACATAGCCGGCCTCTGTAAGCGAGGTGGCATCGGCGATGGCAAACGGCACGTTCAAAATGCGCGCCAGTGTTTGCGCCAGCAGCGTTTTCCCGCTCCCGGTCGGCCCGATCATCAAAATGTTGCTTTTCGACAGCTCGACATCATCGATTTTGCTGCCGGAATTGATCCGTTTATAATGATTGTAAACCGCAACGGCGAGCGATTTTTTCGCCTCATCTTGACCGATGACGTACTCATCTAGAATTTCCCGAATTTCCAACGGTTTCGGCACGTCTTTAAATTCAAATTCCTCTTCATTGCCGAGCTCCTCTTCAACAATTTCCGTGCATAGCTCAATGCACTCGTCGCAAATGTAAACCCCCGGACCGGCAACGAGCTTTCGGACTTGGTCTTGTGTTTTGCCGCAGAACGAACATTTCAATTGCCCTTTTTCATCATTAAACTTAAACATGTCATTTCACCCCTTGCCAACGAAATCGCGCCTGCTTATGTATCCATGTCCGCCATCTCTTATGTCGTAAAAATGTATGTATTCGCTATTTTACCATACATGTTCCTGAGAAAGCGAATGAAAAAACCGTCGTCCATTTGGAAAAGTTTGAAAATTGCCGTTCAGGCGCCATGGTTGTGGATAAAGAACAAGGCACGAAGTCTCGCGCCTTGTTCCTTCCTTAAGATATATTATGCCGCAACCTTGCTGTGCTCTACAAGAAAATCGACTGTTTTCCGCCATTTCAAATCTTCTTTGACGCCATCTAAGCTGCCGAGCAGCTCTTTCAGCTTGTCCACGCTCAGCTTGTAGACTTCCGCCATTTTTTCGAGCTCTTTGTTTACTTCCTCGTCGGTTACTTCAATGTTTTCGGCCTTCGCGATCGCTTCAAGCGTCAACGCCGCGCGCACCCGTTTTTCGGCATCTTCTTTCATTTGCTCGCGCAACGACGCTTCATCTTGGCCGGAGAATTGGTAATACAACTGCAAGTTCAGACCTTGCATTTGCAGGCGTTGGTCAAATTCGCGAAGCATCCGGTCGGTTTCATTTTTGATCATGACCTCTGGAATATCCATTTCGGCGTTGGCTGCCGCTTTTTCGACAACCGCATTGCGCAAGGCAGTCTCCGCCTCGTTCTTTTTCTCCTCTTCCAAACGGGCGCGAATTTTCGCCTTCAGTTCGTCAAGCGTTTCGACTTCTTCATCGACGTCTTTGGCAAACTCATCGTCAAGCGCCGGCAACTGTTTCGCTTTCACTTCATGCACTTGCACTTTGAACGTCGCCGGTTTGCCGGCCAATTGCTTCGCGTGGTATTCATCCGGGAATGTGACTTGGATTTCTTTTTCCTCGCCGGCTTTCATGCCGACAAGCTGTTCTTCAAACCCCGGAATGAACGTTCCAGAACCGATTTCAAGCGAATAGTTCTCCGCCTTGCCGCCTTCAAACGGCTCGCCGTCGACAAATCCTTCGAAATCGATGACGACCGTATCACCGTTTTCCACTGTCCCGTCTTCTTTCACGACAAGTTCAGCGTAATCTTCTTGCAGGCGTTTCAGTTCGTTTTCGACATCTTCGTCCGTCACGGTTGTATCCATTTTTTCCACTTCAAGCCCTTTGTATTGACCGAGCTTCACTTCCGGCTTTACGGTCACTTTCGCTTTGAAAATTAAGCTTTTGCCTTTTTCCATTTGCTCAATGTCAATCTCCGGCATTGACACCGGTTCGATGCCTGCCTCTTCGACGGCTTTGGCATACGCCTCTGGCAGCAAAATGTCGAGCGCATCTTGATAGAGCGCTTCGACGCCGAAGCGTTTTTCAAACAGAACGCGCGGCACTTTCCCCTTGCGGAAGCCCGGAAGCGTGATGTTTTTCACCACTTTTTTAAACGCGGCGTCCAAGCCTTTGTTCACTTTCTCGGCGTCGACCTCAACGGTCAATACGCCTTCGTTCCCTTCAAGCTTTTCCCATTTGACTGACATCCTTGTTCCCTCCACCTGAAATCATTGCTCGGACCATAGCGCACTCCGCTTGTCCAGATCTTTTTATGATGCCCGATTATGTAGACAAGTATGCGAAAACAGATACATAGCACAGCCATTATATTATACCATACAACAGCCATGTTTCAACAGAGAACGAGCCATTAGAGGGAGGAAAGTTCCTCTATTTCATATAGTTTTTGGCAAAGCCTTGCCATCTCCGCCGCCTCCACACCGTAGCGGTCGGCCAAGGCGGCCGCGTCAGCATCCAAGCCTAAAAACCGGCTCGCCATCCAATGGAGAGCAGCAAGCCAGGCCGCTGCATCCGCCGGCTCCGGCGGAAACGGATACAACACATATGCATAGCGAAGCCAAATTTCCGCCGCCGTTTCGTATAAGCTCGGGCTTTCCGCCGCGAGCTGCTGCTCAAGCCGGCCCAGCAGTTCGGAAGCAAATTCCGTTTCCGTCTGTTCGTCCAACGCTGACGGGACGACCTCCATGCAACGGCCAAATTTTTCAACCGTCACCGTTTCATTGACTCGCTTCCCTGTCAACAGGCGAAGAAGCATCGTTTTCGCCATCGGGCTTTTTTCCGGTGCGCGTAAATATTGCTTGAGCAACGGCAGCACCGGATCGATGTCTTCTTTTTCCAGTTGTTTAATCAGTTGCAGCTGCTCAGCAATGTCCCCGGACTCAAGCAGCCGTCTCACCCGCTTCCACTCCGCGGGCGGAAGCGTGCGGGCATTCATTTTTTCACTGAATCGAAGCAGCTGGTGAAGCTGTTCGCGCAGCGAAACGGATAGCGACGGACGGCGCAAGGCGTGGCGGATCACGGTTTCGGCCTTGCTGTATCGATTCGTTTGCAACAATATGGCAATATACATTTGCAACAGTTCACCGTTGCCCGGTTGCTCGTCAAGCAAACCGGCAAGACGCCGCTCCGCCTCATCATATTCCCCAAGCTCATAGCAACAGACAGCCAGCCCAAGCCGAACCGGAAAGCTGTGGTCGCCAAGCTGTTCGGCGGCGCGCAAAAAGCGGAGCGCTTCTTTATATCGCTTCGCCTCGAGCGCAGCAAACGCCTCTTCCATAAGCCGTTCTTTTGTTTGCGGAAACATGATGATTTTTCCTTTTTTCCCGGCCATCTTCGCCCGCTCCCATTTGCATTTACCATCAGTGTAACAAGTTTTCCCTCGCGAAACAACCCGCGTCTTGCTGGGTAACACAAGCCGCTTGTTTGCCGAAAAGCAGCCGGCCTCTGGACGCAGACGCCGTCAAACGCGAAAAAGGCTGCTCCCGCCGATTGGCAGAGCAACCCATCTCTCCTTGCCGCCCGGAACACATGGCGCTTACGGCCGTGGACAATGCCGTCGTTCGTAGGCGGCGATATGCGCTTCGTACACAAACGTCAAATCAATTTCGTCCCATCCTTTTAGCAACAGCTGTTTTCGATACGGGTCGATGTCAAACGGACGCGAAAATCCTTCATCGTCAAATACCCGCTGTTCTTCAAGCGAAACCGTCAGTTCATAGTCTGCGCGCTCGCTTTGGCGCAGCAAGTAGCGGACATCCTCTTTATCCAGCCGGATCGGCAACAGTCCATTTTTTAAGCAGTTGTTGTAAAAAATGTCGGCAAACGATGGGGCAATGATGACGCGGAATCCGTAATCTTGCAGCGCCCACGGCGCATGTTCGCGCGATGAGCCGCAACCGAAGTTTTCATCGGCGACTAAAATCGTCGCCCCTTCGTTTTCCGGGCGGTTGAGCTCAAACTCCGGATTTGGCGTGCCGTCGCTCAAATACCGCCAATCGTAAAAGAGAAACTGGCCAAAGCCGGTGCGTTCAATCCGTTTCAAAAACTGCTTTGGAATGATTTGATCGGTATCAATATTCGCCCGATCGATGCCGGCGGTTTTTCCGCGATGGATCGTAAACGGCTTCATCGTCCTTTCCCCCTTCCGTTATGGATGTCACTGATGGCAAAGGAGCTCGGTTTCCTAGGATGCCGCGCCGCCTCTTTTGCCATCACGATCGTCAATTTAACAGACCGGCTCGGCTTCAAGCTGGCGCACATCGACAAAATGTCCGTAAATCGCAGCCGCCGCCGCCATCACCGGGCTGACGAGATGCGTGCGCGCCCCTTTTCCTTGCCGCCCTTCAAAGTTGCGGTTCGACGTTGACGCACAGTGCTCGCCTTCTGGGATGATGTCCGGGTTCATGCCCAAACAGGCGCTGCAGCCGGAGTCGCGCCATTCAAAACCGGCGTCGATGAAAATTTGTGCCAACCCTTCCGCTTCGGCTTGTTTTTTCACTTGCTGCGATCCAGGCACGACGAGCGCCCGTACACCAGGAGCCACTTTTTTCCCTTTCACGATGCTCGCCGCCGCGCGCAAATCGCTGAGGCGTGAGTTGGTGCACGAACCGATGAAGACGTGCTGCACCGGAATATCCGTAATCGGCGTGCCCGGTCTAAGCCCCATGTACTCAAGCGCCCGGCGCACCGCGTTTTGCTCTGTTTTGCTTTCAAATTGCTCGGGATGCGGCACGACGCCATCGACGGAAGTGCTCATCGCGGGGTTCGTCCCCCACGTCACCATCGGAGCGATCGTCGACGCATCGATTTCAATCGTTTTATCGTATTTTGCCCCCTCATCGCTGGCTAACGCCCGCCACCGTTCCACCGCCTTGTCAAACTCCTCGCCTTTTGGTGCATATTTGCGGCCGCGCAAATAGGCGAACGTCGTTTCATCCGGACTGATGAGGCCGGCTCTCGCCCCAGCTTCAATCGACATGTTGCAAATCGTCATTCGCTCTTCCATCGACATGCGTCGGATCGCTTCGCCTGTAAATTCGATAATATAACCGGTGCCGACGCCAACGCCATAGCGGCCGATAATGGCCAAGATGACGTCTTTGGCGGTCACTCCTTTGCCGAGGCGGCCGTTGATGCAGATTTGCAGCGTTTTCGGCTTATGCTGCCAAAGCGTTTGTGTAGCCAATACATGCTCGACTTCGCTCGTGCCGATGCCAAACGCCAAGGCGCCAAACGCCCCGTGCGTCGACGTATGGCTGTCGCCGCAAACGATCGTTTTTCCCGGCTGGGTCAACCCGAGCTCTGGGCCGATGACGTGAACGATTCCTTGCTCTTCGCTGTTCAGGTCGGCGAGCGGAATGCCGAACTCGCGGCAGTTGCGCTCAAGCGCAGCGATTTGGTTGCGCGCCACTTCGTCGGTAATCACAAATCGGTTAACGGTTGGCACGTTATGGTCCATCGTCGCAAAGGTCAAATCCGGCCGCCGCACCTTCCGTCCTTTTTGCCGCAACCCTTCAAACGCTTGCGGCGAGGTCACTTCATGCACTAAGTGCAAATCGATGTACAATAAATCCGGTTTGCCCTCCTCACGGTAGACGACGTGGTTTTCCCAAATTTTATCGATGATCGTTTTCGGCTTCATTGGCTTTCACCTCGCACGTCTTAGGCATAAACGGTCATAATTTGAGCAATGGCCGTATAATCCAGCACCGCTGTTTTGATTTCTTCGACCATTTCGTTCGTTGATACGATGCGGCCGCCGCTTGGCGCCAAGTCGGCGGTGCGCAAACCTTGATCGAGCGCCTGCCGCACCGCGTGCTCTACCGCCTCCGCTTCCGCGGTGAGCCCGAACGACAGGCGAAGCATCATCGCGGCTGACAAAATCGCCGCAATCGGATTGGCTTTGTTCATGCCGGCGATATCAGGCGCTGAACCGTGCACCGGCTCATACAAGCTCGGACCGGAAGCGGATAAGCTGGCTGACGGCAGCATCCCGAGCGAACCGGACAACATGGAGGCTTCATCGCTTAAAATGTCGCCAAACATGTTTTCTGTCACAATGACATCAAACTGCTTCGGCGCGCAGATGAGCTGCATCGCGGCATTGTCAACAAGCATATGCTCAAGCGTGACGTCCGGAAACTGCTTCGCCACCTCTTCGGCCACTTCCCGCCATAGACGGCTTGACGAAAGGACGTTCGCCTTGTCGACCGAAGTCACTTTTTTCTTCCGCCCGCGTGCGAGTATAAACGCCATGCGGACGATCCGCTCAATTTCTTCTTTTTTATATAACAAGGTGTCCACTGCTTTTTCTTCGCCGTTTTCGACGACGCGGCCGCTCGGCTGGCCGAAGTAAATGCCGCCGGTCAGCTCGCGGACGATGACAAAATCGACGTCTTGCACGAGATCCGGTTTTAACGGCGAAGCGGAAACCAAACTGTCATAGCAAACAACCGGCCGCAAGTTGGCATATAAGTCGAGCTGCTTGCGAATGGCAAGCAATCCTTTTTCCGGGCGCAAATGCGGAGGGTTGTCATCCCACTTCGGACCGCCGACCGCCCCAAGCAGCACCGCATCGCTTTCTCGGCAAAGGCGGAGCGTTTCCTCGGGGAGCGGCGTCCCCGCCTCATCGATCGCCGCTCCACCGATCAATCCATATTCAAACGTAAACTCGTGGCCAAACCGGATGCCGACCGCTTTCAATACCTCGACCGCTCCGGACGTCACTTCTTTGCCGATGCCATCCCCTGGCAAGACGGCAATCCGATAGTTTCCCATTCTGAATCCCCCCGTTTTATGGTGTTGCCACTTTCTCGTTTTCGCCGCGCATCGCTTCGATCATAAACACACGGTTGATGGCGTTGATGTACGCTTTCGCCGATGCTTCCAACACGTCTTGTGCAGTGCCGCGCCCGCTCGTCTCGATGTCATGGGCGCGCACTTTGACGAACACTTGGGCCAACGCATCGCGGCCGCCGCCGACCGATTCGATCCGGTAGTCAAGCAGCGTCACCGGCGTTTGGAAGCAACGTTCCAATGTATTGTACAGCGCCTCGACGCTGCCCGCGCCGGTCGCCGCTTCTTGGATTTCATTCCCCTTCCCGTCTTTCAGTACAACGACCGCTGTCGGAATTTGATTCGTCCCGTATTGCACTTGGATGGAAGACAATTGGTAAAAATCTTTAAAGTGGTCGAACTTCTCTTCGAAAATCAACGCGATTAAATCATCATCGGTAATGTCCTTCTTTTTGTCAGCCAATTCTTTAAAACGGACAAACAGCTGATTGATTTCTTCATCGGACAACGTGTAGCCGAGCTCCTCGACCCGGTTGCGAAGCGCATGGCGGCCGGAATGTTTGCCGAGCACCATCGAATTCGACGGCACGCCGACGAGCTCCGGCGAAATGATTTCGTATGTCGTTTTTTCTTTTAAGACGCCGTCTTGATGGATGCCCGATTCGTGGGCAAACGCATTTTTGCCGACGACCGCTTTGTTGGGTGGAACGACGACCCCGGTCAGCTTGCTGACAAGATTGCTTGTGCGCTTAATTTCCTGCAAATTGAGGCGCGTTTCCACTTGATAGTAGTCTTTGCGGATGTGAAGGGCCACAGCGATTTCCTCAAGCGCCGCATTGCCGGCCCGCTCGCCGATGCCGTTGATCGTGCACTCGACCTGCGTCGCTCCATGTTCAATGGCCGATAGCGAGTTCACCACCGCCATGCCCAAGTCATCATGACAATGAGCGGAGAGTGAAACATTTTCAATATTCGGAACATTGTTTTGCAAATAGAGGAAAATTTCCCCGTATTCTTTCGGCGTAATATAGCCGACCGTATCCGGAATGTTGATCACCGAGGCGCCGGCTTTGATCACTTCGGCGACGATTTTCGCCAAAAACGGCAACTCGCTTCGGCACGCATCTTCCGCCGACCATTGGACGATCGGGAAAAAGCGCTTCGCGTATTTCACCGCCTCAACCGCCGCTTCAATCACTTGTTCCGGCGTCATCCGCAATTTATGCACCATATGGATCGGCGAGGTGGCGATGAATAGGTGGAGCCGCGGCTCCGCGCCGCCTTTTAACGCCTCCCACGCCGCATCAATATCGCTTCGGACCGAGCGCGACAGCCCGGTGACCGAGCATGTTCTCACCGTTTCGGCGATTTGTTTGACCGCCTCAAAATCGCCTTTCGATGAGGCGGGGAAACCCGCCTCGATGATGTCAACCCGCAGCCGTTCAAGCTGACGGGCAATTTCCAACTTTTCTTGCAAATTCAAGTTCACACCAGCAGATTGTTCCCCGTCACGCAATGTGGTATCAAAAAACTTAATTTTTCGCACCTGGCACCACCGCCTCGACTTGTTTTGCCTTCACAAACGGCATCATGCTTCGCAGTTCGCGTCCGACAATCTCAATCAAATGCTCATTCTCACGCCGGTTGATGGCGTTGAACTCCGGACGGTTCGCTTGGTTTTCCAAAATCCAGCTCTTCGCGAATTTGCCCGTTTGAATGTCATCGAGCACCTTTTTCATTTCCGCTTTCACAGCGTCGTTAATAATGCGCGGGCCGGTGATAAAGTCGCCCCATTGCGCCGTATCGGAAATCGAATAGCGCATCCACGACAAACCGCCTTCGTAAAGGAGATCGACGATGAGCTTCATCTCATGCAAACACTCAAAATAGGCGACTTCCGGCTGATACCCGGCTTCAACGAGCGTTTCAAACCCGGCTTTGATGAGCGCCGTCAGCCCACCGCACAGCACCGCTTGTTCACCGAACAAGTCGGTTTCCGTCTCTTCTTTGAACGTCGTCTCCAACACCCCAGCTCGAGCAGCGCCGATCGCTTTCGCGTAGGCGAGCGCCGTTTCTCTCGCGTGTCCGGTCACATCTTGGTAGACGGCGATGAGCGCCGGCACGCCCGCTCCTTCCGTATATGTGCGCCGCACGAGATGGCCTGGGCCTTTCGGCGCAACCAAGAAGACGTCAACATGATTCGGCGGGACGATTTGGCTGAAATGGATGTTAAAGCCGTGCGCAAACACAAGCGCATTGCCTGGCTCGAGTTCCGGCTCGATTTCCTCTTTGTACACGGCCGGCTGCTTCTCATCCGGCAGCAGCACCATGACGATATCAGCCTGCTTCGCCGCTTCGCGGACGGAATACACCTCAAACCCGTCTTGCTCCGCTTGCTCCCACGATTTTCCTTTTCGCAGCCCGACGATGACGCGGACGCCGCTGTCGCGCAAGTTTTGCGCATGGGCGTGGCCTTGTGAGCCGTAGCCGATGATCGCGACCGTTTTCCCTTGCAAATATTGTTCGTTTGCATCCCCGTTATAGTAGACTTTTGCCATGATTACCCTCTCCTTTGTCCTGTAGATAAATGTTGGTCAAGAAACAGCGCAAATGCTGCGATGGCGCCATGACTGCGCATGGGTGCGGTTTTGTATTGATGGTTGTTAAATGATAAACGCCGTTTTCTGGTTCGTGGTCGCTTTTTGCGCCCCGCGGGTGAACGCGGTTGTTCCCGTGCGCGCCACTTCCTTAATGCCGTACGGGCGCAATAGTTCAATCAACGCCTCGACTTTCTCCGGCTCGCCGGTCACTTGAATGACGAGGCTGTCTTTGCTTACGTCGACGATCGAGGCGCGGAACGGCTCGATGAGCGTGTAAATTTCCTGGCGGACCGCCGGAGGAGCGGCAACTTTAATGAGCGCCAGCTCGCGGGCGACGATCGCTTGGTCGGTGATGTCATTCACCTTCAACACATCAATCTGCTTGTTCAGCTGCTTAATGATTTGCTCCGCCGTCCGTTCATCGTCAACGTTGACGACGAACGTCATCCGCGAAACGCCCTCGATTTCCGTATGCCCGACCGTAATGCTTTCGATATTGTAATGCCGCTTCGTAAACAGCCCGGTAATGCGGTTTAACACGCCCGGGCGGTTGTTGACTGTCATCGTGATAATTCTTCGCACGCTTTCACCCCCACCATTTCATGAAGCCCTTTGCCGGGCGCCACCATCGGATAGACGTTCTCGTCGGCGCGGACATGGAAATCAAGCAGCACCGGCCCATCCATCGCAAACGCTTGTTTTAACACTTCAGCTGCTTCCGCCTCCGTCTTCGCCCGCAGCCCCGGTATGCCGTATGCTTCAGCGAGTTTTACAAAATCCGGCTGATTCGGGATGAGCGAATGGGAGTACCGTTTTTCGTAAAACAGCTCCTGCCATTGCCGCACCATGCCGAGCGCCTGGTTGTTGACGATGACGATTTTAATTGGCAACCCCAGCTCTTGAATGACCGACAGTTCTTGGAACGTCATTTGGAAGCCGCCGTCGCCGACGATCGAAACGACCGTAGCGCTCCGGTCGGCGAGCTGGGCGCCGATCGCTGCCGGAAGCCCGAAGCCCATCGTGCCGAGCCCCCCGGACGTCACCCACCGGTGCGGTCGATTGAACTTGTAATATTGCGCCGCCCACATTTGGTGCTGGCCGACGTCCGTCGTCACGATCGCCTCGCCGTTTGTCATTTCATAGATCATCTCGATCAGTTTTTGCGGTTTGATCGTGCCGGCTTCCGGCTCATAATGGAGCGGGAAGCGCCGCTTCCATTCGTCAAGCTGCTCAAGCCACGCCGCGGTGTCCGCCGGCTTGCCTTGCTGGGCGATCAGCTCTTGCAAGGCGGCTTTCGCATCGCTGACGATTGGAATTTTGGTCGGCACGTTTTTGCCGATTTCCGCCGGATCGATGTCGATATGGGCGACGGTCGCTTTCGGCGCGAAATAGTTTAAATTGCCGGTGACCCGGTCATCGAAGCGGGCGCCGATGTTGATGAGCAAATCGCATTCACACAGCGCCATATTCGCCGTATACGTACCGTGCATGCCGGCCATGCCTAAAAACAGCGGATGGTCGGCCGGGAAACCGCCAAGGCCAAGGAGCGTATGAATGACCGGAATGTTTTGCTGTTCGGCGTATTGCCGCAATTCATTGGACGCATTGGCGTGCAAGACGCCAGCGCCGGCTAAAATGACCGGCCGCTTTGATTGGCTGACCGCCTCGACAAGCCGGCGGATTTGCCAATGGTTCGGCTGCGTCGTCGGCTGATAGCCAGGCAAATGAACGTCTTGATCGTAATCAAACTCCCCTTCGGCCGTCGTAATGTCTTTTGGAATATCGATCAACACCGGTCCGGGGCGCCCGGTCGTCGCGATGTGAAACGCCTCTTTAATGATTCTCGGCAGCTCGCTGATGTCGCGCACTTGGTAGTTGTGTTTCGTAATCGGCATCGTAATGCCGACAACGTCCGCCTCCTGAAACGCATCCGAACCGATGACGCTTGTCGCCACTTGCCCGGTAAAGACGACGAGCGGCAGCGAATCCATCATCGCGTCGGTCAACCCGGTGACGATGTTGGTCGCTCCCGGGCCGGAGGTGGCGATGACGACCCCCGGTTTTCCAGAAATGCGCGCATATCCTTCCGCCGCATGGATGGCCCCTTGCTCATGCCGCGTCAGCACGTGGAACACGCCGGCTTTATACAACTCGTCATACAGCGGGAGCACCGCCCCCCCTGGATAGCCGAAGATGACTTCGACTTTTTCTTCCTTGAGCGCTTCAATGAGCATCAGCGACCCGCTCATTCTCGCCTTCGTCCTCGCTTTTTCTTGTTCCTCGACTTTCATTTTTGTCATCGTCGATCCTCCCTGTGATTTGTCATCCATATAAAAAACCTTTCCGCCCACGATGGCTGTCATTTCCAGCCAAAGGGGCGAAAAGGTTTCCTTTCCGCGGTACCACCCTTCTTCACGGCCGTGACGGCCGCCTCAGGAGCGGCCAGCCGAAGCCGGCCGCTCATTTTGGTAACGAGTGAAGCGCGCGTCTCCACTCGTCCAGCCCTACTAGCCGTCCGGCGTTCAGGCTGGCGCTCAGAGGTGAGTTCATCAAGCGGCAACATCACCGGTTCGCAGCTCCCCCGGCTCTCTGTGGATGTTGGCCCCGCTGACTACTTATCCTCGTCAACGCTTTTTCGCTATCCACTTGTCATGGACGATCAACCGACATTGGCGTTCGTCGGATACACCTTTACTCCTTCGACGACCACGCGGCGGCGGAATTCTTCAAGCAACCGCTTGGTATGCGGTCCCGGCGTCCCGTCGCCGATCGTCCGGCCATCGACTTTAATGACCGAAATGACTTCGGCCGCCGTCCCCGTCAAAAACACTTCATCCGCGACATAGACGTCATGGCGGGTAAACGGCTCCTCTTTCACCGTATAGCCGAGATCCTCCGCGATTTCGATGATCGCTTGGCGCGTAATGCCTTCAAGCGCCCCGACATACCCAGGCGGCGTGTAAATGACGCCGTTTTTGATGATGAAAACATTGTCTCCCGAACCTTCCGCGACATAGCCTTGATCGTTTAAGATCAGCGCTTCGCTTACGTTCGCCAAATGCGCCTCGATTTTGACAAGCACATTGTTTAGGTAGTTGAGCGATTTGACTTTCGGGCTCAGCACATCAGAGCGGTTGCGGCGCGTCGCCACTGTCACCACTTCGATGCCGGTTTCATATAAATGCTTCGGGAAGAGCGCGAGCGGCTCGACGATAATCACGATTTGCGGCGTTTTGCATTTGTACGGATCCAGTCCTAAATCGCCGACCCCGCGCGAAACAACCAGGCGGATGTACGCATCTTGATAGCCGTTGCGGCGGATCGTTTCGAGCACGTGGCCAATCATTTCTTCCTTCGTGTACGGAATGTCGAGCAAAATCGATTTCGCGGAATTGTATAGCCGATCTATATGTTCTTCGAGGCGGAATACGTTGCCGCTATAGACACGAATGCCTTCAAATACCCCGTCGCCATACAAAAATCCATGGTCATACACGGAAATTTTGGCGTTTTCTTTTGTCACAAATTCTCCGTTTAAAAAGATCCATTGTTCGCCCACTTCGGTTCCCCTCTTCCTTGATCAGTCAGCAGTTGCTTTGAACGGCTTGATCATTGTATTGAGTCGTTTCTCTTATTTGAAAATTATAATAATCCGAAACCTTTGCGCCGTCAATAACGTTTTTCGAAAATTCCGATTGGTCAAACTATTTGAATGCGCTTACATTATGATAGAATCAAGGTTTTGCCGATTCAAAAATTTTTTCTTTCTTGGCGGCTCATAGAAAGCGGACGCGCTCTAACTGCCAAAGACGAAAAACAAAAAATAGCGGACGTTTTGTCCGCTTAGATCGAAAAGGTTCGTTCCATTCCGGAAACGGGCTGCCCATTCACTTCATAAAATTGGACATGCACGCGCCCGCCGCCGATGGTCAACACCGCGTACGTTTTTTCTTTTCTTCCGCGCGGCAAAGCAATGCTGCCGGGGTTGATGAACAACCGCCCATCCATTTGCTCGGCGCCGGCCAAATGCGAGTGGCCGAAACAAACGACGTGAGCCCCTGTTTCTTGCGCGCGATAGGATAAACGCAAAAGCGACGTTTTCACCCCGTATAAATGGCCGTGGGTGACAAACAACCGAACGCCGCCTGCCTCTTCGATGCGCTCAGCAGGAAACGCGGCGAAATCGCAGTTGCCGCGCACGACGGCAAACGGGGCGATCTCGTCCGCCCCCACCTCCAACTCCGAGTCACCGCAATGGATAAACAAATCCGCTTCATGGCGATGACGGTTGACAATTTCAGCAAGTTCGGCAGTCAGCCCATGGCTGTCGCTCACAATCACCGCCTTCATTCCGTCCGCCCCTTTCCACCGACGATCTCCTCCCACTGCTCATCGAGCTTCGTCAGCGCCTTGGCGCGATGACTGATTTGATTTTTTTCCTCCGGCGCAAGCTCCGCCATCGTTTTTCCCCACTCCGGAAGGTAAAAGATTGGATCATAGCCAAAGCCCCCCTCCCCACGCGGCACTTCGGCGATATAACCATCGCATGTCGCTTCGACAACGGCGGTCGGCCGCCCTGGGATCGCGACGGCGAGCGCGCAATGAAAACGAGCCGTGCGCTGCTCCATCGGCACCCCGTCAAGCTCGCGAAGCAGCTTGGCGATGTTGCGTGCATCGTTTTTATCTTCCCCGGCATAACGGGCCGAATGAACGCCCGGCCGGCCGCCGAGCGCATCGACCACGAGCCCGGAATCATCGGCGATCACCGGCCGCTTTAGACGCCGCGACGCCGCTTCTGCTTTGAGCACGGCATTGTCCGCAAACGTGCTTCCCGTTTCTGCGACATCCGGAGCGTCCGGAAAGTCAAGCAACGATTTCACTTCGACGCCCCGCTTGGCAAACAAAGCGGCGAACTCGCGCACTTTGCCAGCGTTTTTGGTCGCGATGACGATCTCCTTCACTCTGTGTCCTCCTCTGCCGCTTCTTTTTTTTCGCCGATGCGCGCCGCCCACTCGCCCAATGCGCGGCGCTGAACGGCGATGAGCTGCTCGATGCCGATTTGCGCCGCTTCAAGCAATTCATCAAGCTCGGCGCGCGAAAAAACTGCTTCCTCTCCGGTTCCTTGAATCTCAACAAATTGACCGGCTCCGGTCATGACGACGTTCATATCCACTTTCGCCCGCGCATCCTCGTTGTAATCTAAATCAAGAATCACCCCATGCTCCGGATCGATGCCGACCGAGGTAGCGGCGAGAAAATCGCGGATCGGAAGCGCCTCGAGCTTCCCTTCTTCCACCAGTCTGGCAAGCGCCAACACAAGCGCCACATACGCACCAGTGATCGACGCCGTCCGCGTTCCGCCATCCGCCTGAATGACGTCGCAATCGATCCAAATGGTCCGCTCGCCAAGCTGTTCAAGATCAACAACCGAGCGAAGCGCGCGGCCGATTAAGCGCTGAATTTCCATCGTCCGCCCCGACACTTTTCCTTTGCTCGCTTCCCTCACATTCCGCTGCTCTGTCGCCCGCGGCAGCATCCCATATTCGGCCGTAATCCATCCTTTGCCGCCGCCGCGCATAAACGACGGCACTTTCTCTTCGACCGTCGCCGTGCAAATGACTTTCGTGTCGCCGATTTCAATGAGCACCGACCCTTCAGCGTGCTTCATGTAATGCGGGTGTATATGTACAGGGCGCAGCTCGCAACTGCTTCGTCCGTCCGCTCTCATCAACTGAGTCCTCCTTTTCTCCATCTTCAACGGAATGCCAGACGCCGCATTTCTTTCCGCCTAGCGAAAAAAAGAAAGAGGCAGAATACGTTTCCACCTCTTTGTTATACCATAACGTCCTATTCGTTTCCAGCCAGTCAGCACCAACCGGTTAAAATGTCCCGGTATTGACGTTTTGCGGCCGAGCGACCGGTTTGGTGAGCGGCTTGCCATCTTCCGTGACAAGATTGGCTTTGCCATTGACGGTGATCGCCACGCTTTCGACTCCTTTTTGCTCCGTGAGCGACAAAACGAGAGAATTCAACACGACGTCGGAAATGACATTTTTCTTGTTGCTTCCATAAATGCCTTCGTTAAAGTTGAGCGTCACTTTGCCATCCTCGTATTTCGGGGCATCGACAAGCTTCGCGTCCGGCTGAAAGACGCCGACAAGCCCGCTCCCTTGCTCTGGTCCTTGAATCAGTTCGTTGACGGCCGCGGCAATATCATCTTTCTCCTTATTGGACACACGCCGTGTCACCGGCACATAGTATGTGCTGTTCCCTTGTTGGGCGACAAAATAAACGGTGACCGGATGCGTATTCGTAATGTCTGGCACGCCGTTCGCTTCCATATTGATGCCATCGGCGCGGCTTACCCCATCTTGGATCGGCGTTTTATTGACCGGCATCACGTTTTGATCGTAGCCGTTGATGCGGATTTTGACGCGCTTGATATTGTCAAATTGCGTCAATGTCCACGTAATGGACTGCAAAATTCGTTTTTCGTCCTCCGGCTTATAGTTTTTAAATTCCGGCGAAAAGTCAGCGATCAACGTTCCGTCTTTTTCCAATTTTGTGCCAAGCACCGTCGTTCCGGCCGGAATGACCGCGCGGAAGCCGTTCGGTAACATTTCTGACACGGGTCCGTCTTCAACCAAATATTCGAGTACTTGTTTCGCCACGGCCTGCGTTTTCGGCAATTCCACTGTTTGCGGCACGACAAAGCCGTTTTTGTCAATCAAGTACAGCTCTCTTTTCACCGTCTCGGTGGCCTTCGCTTTCTCTTTCCCTTCCTTTTGGCTTTCCGTCGCTTCCTGAAGCGCTTGGCCGTCTTTGACATAACTCGTCTCTTGCGGCGGATCGATCTCCTTCACCGCCTCATCTCGCCCAAACAAACCGCAGCCGCCAAGCAACAACAGCGAGGCGAGCAGCGGCGCCGCCCATATGTGAGTCGTCCGTTTCATTGACGTTCCCTCCTACTCGTAGTTTGTACTACTATGTATACGAGCCGTTTTCCAAAATAGAATAAAAAAATCCTTTAGCGCATGGACGCTAAAGGATTGGTTGGTTACAGCCGAATCGCTTCGACCGTGCCGATCGGCTTGCCAAACCACTTCCCGGAAATCTTTTCAAACAGCTCTTTCGGCCCGGTCGTGAAAAACAAATGCTCCGGTTCGCGCTCGCCGGTGTAAAGGAGCTGGCTGTGGTGCAAAATCGCGCTCACTTCACGAGCCGTCTCACCGCCCGAGCAAATGAGCTTCACGCGTTTGCCCATATACGTGCGAATGAGCGGCGCGAGCAACGGATAATGCGTGCAGCCTAAAATCAGCACATCGATCGGCAGCGGACGGAGCGGAGCGAGCGATTCGGCGACGATCGCCATCGCCTCCTGCCCTTCAAAGTCGCCGCTTTCCACAAGCGGAACGAATTTCGGACAGGCCAAGCTCTCGACTTGGACGCGCGGATTGATGGATTGAAGCGCCTTTTCATACGCCCGGCTTCGGATCGTGCCAATCGTGCCGATGACGCCGATGTGCCCGCGCCTAGTCGCTTTCAGGGCCGCGCGAGCGCCGGGATGAATAACGCCAAGCACAGGAATGTCAAGCTTCGCCCGCACGTCGTCAAGCGCGACCGCCGTCGCGGTGTTGCAGGCGATAACAAGCATTTTCAAGGGATATTGCCGCAAGTAATCAATCATTTGCCACGTAAATCGACGGACTTCTTCCACCGGCCGCGGCCCGTACGGGCAACGGGCGGTGTCGCCTAAGTAAATAATTTGTTCTTTCGGCAGCTGCCTCATAATTTCTTTGGCGACGGTCAAACCGCCGACTCCTGAGTCAATGACACCAATTGCTCTTTCCAAGTGATCGCCTCATTCTTTCGTCATTTCTTGATGCAATTTGCGCAAACAACGCTCAAAGAGAACGATTTCCTCTTCAGAAAAATTTTCCAACACTTTAGCTAAATCTCTCTGGCGTTTTTCAATCACTTCCTCAATGATGCGCTCGCCTTTTTCCAACAAGTGAATGCGGACGACGCGGCGGTCGTGTTCATCGCGGACTCTGGCGACAAGTCCGTTCCGCTCCATACGGTCGACCAAGTCGGTCGTCGTGCTGCACGCCAAATACATTTTGTTCGATAACTCGCCGACCGTCAAGTCCCCTTCTTCAAGCAGCCACTGCAGGGCGACAAATTGCGGTGGGGTGATCGGATAGTTGGTTAAAATTTCACGGCCGCGCTGTTTCAAATTGGCGGCGATATAGCGAAGCAATTTTTCCAACTCGGCGACCGTTTGTTCATTCATCGCAGACGGCATATCATCTCTCCTTGATCGTTTCCGCGGCCAGCCTCAAACGGCGGCTTGCGTCGACAGCTATTCTTACTTTTCATTTTACAACACCGGCAAAGATAATCAACAAAAAAATGCGGCGGCCGCCGCGGACGAAGGCCGGACGGGCGCCAAGCCTCGTCCGGCCGCAAGGGAACATAACAGCCGGCTGTCCAACAAGGAAAGCCGGCATCGTTTATAGTTCAAGTTCGCCCATTCGAAGCAATTCAATGACAGCTTGCGAGCGCCCCTTGACCCCAAGCTTTTGCATCGCATTCGAAATATGGTTGCGGACCGTTTTCTCGCTGATAAACAGCTCTTGGGCGATCTCTTTCGTCGTCTTGTCTTGCACGAGCAATTCGAAGACTTCTTTTTCTCTTTTTGTCAAAAGCGGCTTCGATTGAAATGATTTGTCCTTCAACGGTTGTAACCCTCCTTGCTCTCAATGGGCCCGAACTGCCGGATGGGTATTTCCTCGCCATATCGTATGTGAGAGCAAGAGCGGCGGTGACGAAAATTTGCTTATCTAATAGAAAAATGGGTCTTTTTTTTTCGGTTCATCACCAAATGACTTTTAAAGACAAACATGATAGCAATGTTGTTCAAAGAGATGTGTGGTATAAAAAGGAAAAAATGCTGTTTTGGTTTTTCTTTATCATGATCGTCTTTCTTTTTCAAGTACACTTTGTGATGAAGAGCCTTTTCTTCTTTATCTTTCGATTCGCCGGAGACGGTTGGCTGCCGCTTGTCCAGCAAAACAAAAAATCCCCCTCATGTCTGTTCGAATGAAGGGGATTTTGATTCTGCCGCTACACTTCGTCGCTGCCAAAGAAATCGCGGAACATTTGAATCGTCGTTTCGCGGTTTAACGCCGCGATCGATGTCGTCAACGGAATGCCCTTCGGGCACGATTGCACGCAGTTTTGCGAGTTGCCGCAGTTGGCCAGTCCGCCGTCGCCCATAATCGCCCGCAACCGTTCGGCTTTATGCATCGCCCCGGTCGGATGGGCGTTAAACAGCCGCACTTGCGACAGCGGCGCCGGGCCGATAAAGTTCGACTTGCTGTTGACGTTCGGGCACGCTTCCAGGCAGACGCCGCACGTCATGCATTTGGACAGCTCGTACGCCCATTGCCGCTTCCGCTCCGGCATGCGCGGCCCCGGGCCCAAGTCGTACGTTCCGTCGATCGGAATCCATGCTTTCACTCGCTTCAACGCATCAAACATCCGGCTCCGGTCGATGACCAAGTCGCGGATGACAGGGAATGTGCGCATCGGCTCAAGGCGGATCGGCTGCTCGAGTTTGTCAATGAGTGCGGCGCACGCCTGGCGCGGTTTGCCGTTAATGACCATCGAACAGGCTCCGCATACTTCTTCCAGACAGTTCATTTCCCAAGCGACCGGCGTCGTTTTTTCCCCTTTGGCGTTGACCGGATTGCGGCGAATTTCCATGAGCGCCGAAATGACGTTCATGTTCGGGCGGTACGGAATGACAAACTCCTCTTCATACGGAGCAGAATCCGGACGATCTTGACGGGTGATGATGAATCGAACCGTTTTGTTCTCGCTCATCTTACTTCACTTCCTCTTTCTTTTTGCTGTAGTCGCGCTTGCGCGGTTTAATCAACGAGACGTCAACGTCTTCATAATGGAACGCCGGACCGTCTGGCGTGTAGCGGGCCATCGTCGTTTTCAGCCATTCTTCGTCGTTGCGCTCCGGAAACTCCGGCTTGTAGTGCGCGCCGCGGCTTTCATTGCGATAGTAAGCGCCAAGCGTAATGACGCGGGCGAGCTGCAGCATGTTGTACAGCTGGCGGATAAACGT
Organism: Geobacillus zalihae NBRC 101842; assembly: GCF_001544135.1. Lineage (GTDB taxonomy): Bacteria > Bacillota > Bacilli > Bacillales > Anoxybacillaceae > Geobacillus > Geobacillus zalihae. Next base: position 58,666 of record NZ_BCPV01000009.1, read on the forward strand.
CGCTCCTTGGTTGCTCCATCTCGACGTATCGGTGACGCTGATGTTTTTATACCGCTCCATCAGCTCTTGAATTTTCTCATCGGTCTTCAGCAGCCGGTCGTTGTAGCGGACGATCGTCACGTTTGCCGTCATCCATTCACCGAGCTCTTTATGCAGCACGTAGGCGTTTTCCGTGCCGTCCATCGCCAAAATGTTTTCCCACTTTTCTTGCTCCCGTTTCACATAGCTGTCGTATAACGTCGACGGCATCGCATCGGCCGATTTCTCGAGACCGCGGATGTAGCGGACGGCGTTCGGGCCGGCGACCATTCCGCCGTAAATCGCCGACAGAAGCGAGTTTGCCCCGAGGCGGTTCGCGCCGTGAATCGAATAATCGCACTCGCCGGCAGCAAACAACCCTTTGATGTTCGTCATTTGGTCATAGTCGACCCATAAGCCGCCCATCGAGTAGTGAACGGCCGGGAACACCTTCATTGGCACTTTGCGCGGGTCTTCGCCCATGAACTTCTCGTAAATTTCGATAATGCCGCCGAGCTTGACATCCAACTCTTTCGGATCTTTATGTGACAAATCCAAATACACCATGTTTTCGCCGTTGATGCCGAGCTTCAAATCGACGCAGACGTGGAAAATTTCCCGGGCGGCGATGTCGCGCGGCACCAAGTTTCCGTAAGCCGGATATTTTTCCTCAAGGAAGTACCACGGTTTCCCGTCCTTATACGTCCAAATGCGTCCGCCTTCCCCGCGCGCCGATTCGCTCATCAACCGAAGCTTGTCATCGCCTGGGATCGCGGTCGGGTGAATTTGGATGAACTCGCCGTTCGCGTAGTAAACGCCTTGCTGATAGGCGATCGAAGCCGCTGAACCAGTGTTGATGACCGAGTTCGTCGATTTCCCAAAAATGATCCCCGGGCCGCCGGTCGCCAAAATGACGGCATCGGCTGGAAACGCTTTGATTTCCATGGACCGCAAATCTTGTGCGACGATGCCGCGGCAAATTTGCTCGTCATCCAAAACGACGCCTAAAAACTCCCAATGCTCGTACTTCGTGACGAGCCCGGCCACTTCATGGCGGCGCACCTGTTCATCAAGTGCATACAAAATTTGCTGCCCGGTCGTGGCTCCAGCATAGGCGGTCCGGTGATGCTGCGTCCCCCCGAAACGACGGAAATCAAGCAACCCTTCCGGCGTCCGGTTGAACATGACGCCCATCCGATCGAGCATGTAAATGATCCCCGGCGCCGCTTCACACATCGCTTTGACCGGAGGCTGGTTCGCCAAGAAGTCCCCGCCATAGACGGTGTCGTCAAAATGCTCCCACGGCGAGTCGCCTTCCCCTTTCGTGTTGACCGCTCCGTTAATGCCGCCTTGGGCACAGACGGAGTGAGAACGCTTTACCGGAACGAGCGAAAACAGTTCGACAGGCACTCCTGCTTCGGCGATTTTAATCGTGGCCATCAAACCGGCCAACCCACCGCCAACAACGATGATTTTCCCTTTTTTCATAGCTACTCACTCCCTAATAGATTGCTGCTTTTGCTTGCATGCCGCACGTTTTGCCTTGCCGGCCCGCCATCGACCAAGCGATCGTTCGGCGAACGGCTAGAGCACGTTTGTCACGAGCCAACGCAGCAGTTCATCGTTGAATCATTCCTTAGGAATGGAACGCTTGTCTTACGCAAACGCCAAGATGGCGCGAATGCCGACAATGGAAAGCGCGATGAAAATGATCATCGTAATGTACGTAAATACTTGCTGCGAACGAGGGGACACCGTCAACCCCCAGCTGACGCAGAACGACCATAAGCCGTTGGCGAAGTGAAAGACCGTGGACAAGATTCCAACAATATAAAATCCGAGCATAAACGGATTGTCGACAATGTTGGCCATCATGTCGTAGTTCACTTCGGCGCCGAATGCAGCATGCACCCGCGTTTCATACACATGCCAGACGACAAAAATCAATGTAATGATGCCGGTGATCCGCTGAAGCATGAACATCCAGTTGCGGAAATAGCCGTACTGGCGAGTGTTGAATTTGGCTGTAAACGCGATATAAATGCCGTATACAGCGTGGAACAACAATGGAAGAAAAATAACAAAAATTTCAAGAAAATAGCGGAACGGCAAGTTTTCCATAAACGCCGCCGCCCGGTTAAACGCTTCCGGCCCACGGGTCGCAAAATGGTTGACGACCAAGTGCTGCACTAAAAAGATGCCGACGGGAACAACCCCCAGCAGCGAATGGAGCCGGCGATAGTAAAACTCGCGATTCCCTGCCATTATGTAAACCCCCTTCAATTGAATAAAAAATATGTCCCTCTCGCTCGCCATGCGGAAACGGAAACGTCTTCCATTCCCCTATTCGCTTGTCACATTCATTGTACTCCCACATTGTACAAGCGTCAAGAAAACACTGACACAAAATGTTCAAACATTCTCATAGTTGCGCCACCTTAGGAAAGAGGATGCACTCCGGCAGCAATTCAGCTATAATGGGGAAATGGATAGAAAGAGGGGAAAACGATGAAACAGCCACCATTAGAGGACCAATATCAAATGTTTGGGTCAATTGCGCTTTCCGCCTTCGGGACTGAGCTGCTTCGCCATTCGCTTCTTCCCGAGCTGCTTGGCAAAGATGCCGCTTCGCTGCTGTACTGGGCCGGCAAACAGCTGGCGCGGCGCTACCCGCTCGGAACGCTCGATGACGTCGCCGTATTTTTTGAACGGGCGGGCTGGGGGGAGCTATCAACCGGCGAAGAGCGAAACGACGAACTCTATATCGAGCTGTCGGGCCCCATCATCGCCGCCCGCTTTTCCTTGTACGGCAGCTGCTCGTTCCAGCTTGAGGCTGGATTTCTCGCCCAGCAAATCGAACAACAAAAGCGGTTCGTCACCGAAGCGGTCGAACTGCCGCCAAAGCGGGACGGCAAAGCGCGCATTTTGGTGAAATGGGATCGGAAGCAGGCGATCGAATGACATGCAAAGAACGGGCGTCCGCTCGCAAAACGGGCGTCCGTTCAGCCATTATTCATGCAGTTTTTCATAGATTTTCTCCGCCACCGCCCGTGGAATGTTCGCCCGTTGCAGCTCATCAACGGTCGCCTCTTTCATCTTTTTGACTGATCCGAAATAGTTTAACAGCGCTTTTTTCCGCTTTTCCCCGACGCCGGGAATGTCATCAAGCACGGAATGGAACATCGTTTTCTGCCGCGTCTTTCGGTGAAACATAACGGCAAACCGATGCACTTCATCCTGGATGCGCTGCAATAAATAAAACTCTTGGCTTTGCCGGTCAAGCGGCACGACATCCGGCGGGTCGCCGGCCAAAAGCTCTGATGTGCGATGTTTTTCGTCTTTCGCCAATCCAGCCAGCGGCACATCCAGTCCAAGTTCGTTTTCGAGCACATCCCGCACCGCCGACAAGTGTCCTTTGCCGCCGTCGATGATGATCAAATCGGGAAGCGGCAATCCTTCTTTCAACACGCGCGTATAGCGGCGGCGCACGACTTCGCGCATCGTTTCATAATCGTTCGGCCCCGCGACCGTTTTCACCTTATATTTTCGGTATTCTTTTTTCGCCGGCTTGCCATCGAGGAAAACGACGAGCGCCGAGACCGGATCGGCCCCGTAAATGTTCGAGTTGTCAAACGCCTCGATGCGGCGCGGCGCCGGAATGCCAAGACGCTCTCCGAGACGTTCGACCGCTTTGATCGTCCGTTCTTCGTCCCGCTCGATGAAATAAAATTTTTCTTTCAGAGCAATGGCCGCGTTTTTGCTCGCCAGCTCCACAAGCTCTTTTTTCTTCCCTTTTTTCGGCTGGACGACGGCAACGCCGAGCAATTCGCGGGCGAGCTCGCCGTCAATGTCGGACGGGAGGACGACTTCTTTTGGCTTCAAATGATGCGCTTTCGCATAAAACTGACCCAAAAACGTAAGCATTTCCTCATCCGGGTCTTGGTAAAGCGGGAAGATCGACACGTCGCGCTCGATCAGCTTTCCTTGGCGGAGGAAAAACACTTGCACGCACATCCAGCCTTTGTCGTACGCATAGCCGAATACATCGCGGTCGATGAAGTCGTTGAGCATCATTTTTTGCTTTTCCATCGTCATCTCAATCGCTGCGATTTGATCGCGGTATTCTTTCGCCCGTTCAAACTCGAGCGCTTCCGCCGCCTCGTGCATTTTCTCGGCCAACTCCCGCTTCACGTCTTCATACCCGCCGTTTAAAAAGCGGACGATTTGTTCAACCATCGCCTTATTTTGTTCGTCCGACACCGGGTGGACGCACGGGGCGAGGCATTGGCCCATATGGTAATACAAACAGGCGCGCGAAGGCAGCGTCGAACATTTGCGGAGCGGATATAAGCGGTCGAGCAGCTTTTTCGTTTCGTTCGCCGCCTGCACGTTTGGATACGGGCCGAAATATTTGCTCCCGTCTTTTTTCACTTTGCGGGTGATCAGCAGGCGCGGATGCTTTTCTGCGGTGATTTTAATAAACGGGTAGCTTTTATCATCTTTCAGCATGACGTTGTATTTCGGATCATGCTTTTTGATCAAATTCATCTCCAAAATGAGCGCCTCGGCGTTTGACGAGGTGACGATGTATTCGAAATCGGCGATCTCCTCAACAAGCCGCTGCGTCTTGCCGTCATGCGTCCCGGTGAAATACGAGCGGACGCGCGCTTTCAGCGACTTCGCTTTGCCGACGTAAATGACCGTTCCGTGTTTGTCTTTCATCAAATAGCAACCCGGCTGTTCCGGCAGCACGGCCAGCTTTTCTTTCAGCCGCTCGTTCATTGGCCATCACCTCACTCTCCATCCACCCATTCGTACAGCGTAATCGTCCCATACACCGGATCAGCAAGCAGACTGGAACGATACGTTTTCACTTTGCGCACATGGCGGGAAACATCGATCCCTTGAGCCTCGAACCCTTGGACAACGTGATTGGTCATATATATCGCAGCATGGCGGTAGTTTTCTTTGTCTTGCAAAAAGAAGGAAAAATGGAGCACGTCTTTATGTGGAAAGGGCACGTTCAAATAGTCTAGGACGCGCGTCTCTTCCCACGTATATACCACAAACGGCTGCCGTTTGTCACGCAAATCGTCCGCAAGCTGATACACTGCCGGCGGCGTCTTTGCCTGCTCGCACAGCTGCCCGATGCCGATTGCAGCCTGCAGCAGCACAACCGCCGCCGCCAACACATGCTTCCATGATCGCGGTGCAGCCAATACGCGCCCCCACACGAAAACGAGCGCAATGTGAACGAGCGGAAGGAGATGACGCGGCTTGTCAATGTTTTGTCCGAAAAGCGCCCACAAAGCATACAGCAACGCGGAAACGACAAGCGGGCGCGGCAGCCGAAACGGCCCAGTGCGCCAGGCGATGGCGCCGACCACTGCATAGGCAGCCAGCAGCCAAGCATTTCGGCTGGCCATGCCGGTCCAAAGAAAGTTGTCAAGGACAAAGCGGAGCACCCGCTCCCAAAATGGAAGCGGGCTCGCCGCCGCCGTTCCCCCCCAGTCGCTGAAATGACCGACGACAAACGCCCAGCCAAGCTTGAAAAACGGCCAAAGGCCGCCTTCCGTCGCCGCGACCGCCGCCACCCAAACAAATTGAAAGGCGGCCGCCGCCAACAGCGATGCCGCCACGCGGCCGAGGCGGCGGTGCGTTTTCCAGTCTTCATGCCAAAGGATCAACAACGCAGCAGCAAACGGGGCATAAGACAAACGGATGCCCATGAGGATGCTGAACAACGCGGCCGGCCAAAGCTGCGCCATCCATGTTGTTCGCCGCCGCGCCCATTCCACCGCCCATATGTACCACCAAAGCACGCCAAGCGCCGCGCCGTCCGACATCGGTCTGGCGGCGGCAAGGAGCACGTAGCTTGAAGAAAGCACCGAAAGCGCCGCCCATAGCGCCGCTGAACGCGGCATATGGCGAGCGAGCAGCCAAACGATGGGAAAGGCGGCGGAAAACAACACGAGCACATTCAAGATCGAAAGCGCTTTGGCCGGATTGGCGACCAGAGCGTGCACTGCCATGCCGCCAAGAATCAAATACGGATAGCCCGGGAAATGCGGCTGCATGGCCAATAAATCATAGCGTTCCAGCGCCCGCGCAAAGTCAACTTCGTCCCACGAGGCCGCATACGGGTTCGCCCCATACAAACCGGCGCCGGCCAACAAAGCAGCCATTCCGACACCAAAGCTCATCCAAAAGCGATCATCGCCCAACCGTTTGTCCACCGTGTTTCCCTCCAAAGAAAACGTACAAGGCGCAGCGTCCTTGTACGTTACATGACGTTTTTGGCTTGTTCCTCCAACGAGGCAACCGCCGGCTTCTCAACCACGGCCTTCTTTTGACCGCGGCGGCTCACCACCAACAAATACACGACGACGAAGTAGCCGATATAGGCCAACACTTCTTCAAGCGACGGCATTGAAGAATAACCGAACAGCGCTTTTAAAAAGACGCCGACTTCGCCGGAAAAGACAGGGGCGACGCCATGGTCGCGCACGTAATGTTCGTAATCGATCGGATGTTCCGGAAGCAGCCACGTCAAATCGTATACGTGCGGCATGACGCTGCCGATGAGGCCGATGTCCTGCATCATCGAAATGGCTTGCACGAGCAGTCCGGCGGCAATTAGGACGATAAACGCGCCAGTCACTTTAAAGAACGTCTTCAACGGAATGCGCATCGTCCCTTTAAAGAAGAAGTAGCTGACAAAAGCGGCAATGACGACCCCGGTCGCCGCTCCCCAGCCTTGCATCGCCGCGCCGATGTTGCCGTGCGTAATGGCGGCGAAGAAGAAGACCGTTTCCACTCCTTCGCGCAGCACGACCAAAAACGAGTGGATGACCATGCCGGCGACATTGCCGGCGGTGACAAACTGATCCATTTTCCCTTCCACGCTTTTTTTCATGTCCCGACTATGTTCGGCCATCCAGAACACCATTTGCGTCAAGAGCAACGCGGAAATGACCATGATGCCGATTTTCAAATACGTCTCGCTTCCCATTGCCGCAAAACCGGTAAAGACGAGCTGAAACAACATGGCGACGCCGACGCTCGCCGCCACAGCAAGAGCGGCGCCAAGCCATACATATTTCGTGTATTCACGGTGACCGACCCGTTTCAAATACGATGTAATGATGCCGACAATCAGCAGCGCTTCCAGCGCTTCACGAAACGTGATAAGCAGCGCTTGAACTTCCATGCCCCCGCCTCCCATTCAGTTTAGACTAAGCACGCTTCCGGCGACGTGCGTAAATCAAGACAGTCCCGATGATCACCACAGCGATGACGATGAGCGGAATCCAGTTTTTGGCCTCGGACAAATCGGTCCACTCTTTCTTTTGCACTGCATCCGGCTTTTCCGTGGCGCTTTCCGAAAAATGGCCGACTTTTAGGCTTTTGAGGCCAAATTGCTTTTGCAACGCCGATAAAATGGTTTCCTTGCTTTTCTTGAACGTTTCGATGTCTGATTTTTTCTCGCCGACGCCAAACAGCCCCGGGTTGCCAAGCGACTGAAGCGCCTTGTCAAACTCGGTGCGCAGCTGTTTGTCAAGCGCAGGGTCTTTCCCTTGGATGATCGGCGACAGCGCCTCATACGTCGCAAACGCCTTCGCCAACAGCCGCTTGCTCGTGTCGTACTGATCAAAGTTCGCCTCAATATTGTCCAAACGTCGGGCGATATTGAGCACTAAAATTTTTTCCATGTCTTTGATCACCGCCTGGCGGTCCTTCGCTTCGATGGCTGCAAGCACCGCCTTGGACGGCTCAGGCCCCATGTGCATGTCGATTTCTTCTTTTATGGTTCCGAAAATTTCCTTCGCTGCGGCAAAGTTCGGCGGCTGCTCGTTCAACTTTTCTTTCATCTCTTTATACGCCTCAGCAACCGCTTCTTTGTTCGGATCTCCATACGAATAGGCGAACGCTTTCAGCGGAATGAGATTGAGAATAATGATCACTGCTATGTAAAAAAAGAAACGGGATGTTTTCACGTTTCTGATCCCCCTCCATCAAGATCAATGATAATCATTATCACCATCATTGTCAATATTGGAAAAATGGCCGGCGGCCCAAGGCGGCCGCCTCACGAACAATAGCGCTCCCGCTCCAAAGAAAGCAGATGCGCTTTTCGGTCAATGACCGCTTTTGTTACCGGGCGGCGCATTTCCTTCCAGATGGCCGGGATGACCGCGGTCATATAGGCGGTGAACTTGATGAACGAACGGCCGGTCGTCCGCACTTGGTAGCGGATCGGCACTTCCTTTAGTCGAAACCCTTTGCGCACTAAGTTGAGCGTCAACACTTGGGCGTAATTGTAATCGTGGATGATTTCCGCCTCTTCCATCGCTTGGCGGGAAAACGCGCGCATGCCGGATTGCCCGTCGTACAGCCGCTGGCCGAGCAGGAGCGACTGCAGCCACGTAAAGGCATAGTTGCCGAGGCGGCGGTGCCATTTCATGCCGCGAATCGTGCCAAGGAAGCGCGAGCCGATCGTATAGTCGGCCTCACCGGCGAAAATCGGCGCCAAAAGGTCAGGAATTTGTTCCGGCGGATATTCGTTATCGGCATCGATCATCACGCCGATATCCGCGCCAAGACGGACACACTCTTCAAGCCCTCGCCGCACCGCCGCCCCGAGGCCGCGGTTTTCCGGCCAGCGGCAAATGTAATCGGCTCCCGCTTCTTGCGCCGCTTCAGCAGTCCGGTCGGTCGACCCGTCATCAATGACCAAGACGCTGACCTCTACATCGGGATGGAAATGACGCGGAATGCGGCGAATCACGTCCCCAATCGCCCCTTCCTCATTGTGCGCCGGCAAAAAAACGATGACGTGCTGCTGTTTCATCGCTCTCCTCCTTCCGCATTGCTTCGATCAAAACAGGGCCGCGGCTATGGCTTGGATACGGCGCGCCAAGCAAATAGGCGATCGTCGGCGCCAGCGAGACGAGGCTTCTTTTCTCATCAACCCGTTTCCCTGCCTCAATCGCCGGACCGTACATGAAAAACGGCACATACCGCTCCCCTTCATCGAGATGGCCGTGGCCGCCGATGCCATCCGCTTGGCCATGGTCGGCGCAGACGATCAGCGTCGCGCGCTCAAGCTCGCCTCGCTCCTCAAGCCAGGCGACAAACTCGGCGATCAGCGCATCGGCTTCTTCAATTTTTTCAATATACTCGTCATACAGCACCCCGCGGCTATGGCCGGTCTGGTCGGTGGCGATCAATTGTACGACAAGCAAGTCCGGGTGCTGCTCTTCCACAATGCGTTTCGCCCGCTCGATAATATAGCGGTCAGCTAGTTCGTTAGGCATGACGGCCGTCACCGTTTCGACATCATCTCCGAACGAATCGACCAAATGAGCGATGCCAAGCAAGCGGCCTGTTTTCCCTACTTTGCGGAGCGAGTCAAAGATCGTTTCCACTTTCGCTCCGAGCTTCCATACCATATTCGAGCGAATCCCGTGCTCAAACGGATACGTGCCCGTCAACATCGATGTAAAGCAAACGACCGTACGCGCCGGGTACACGGTCTCCATTTGCGCAAATTCCGTCCCTTGCGCGCGCAGCCGTTTCAAAAACGGGGCGTTGGCCGCTTCAAACCGGTCTTTGCGCATCCCATCAATCACGATGACATACACTTTGTCACTGATCGGCACGGTTGGACTCGGCACATTGTTCGTATAAGTCGGAATGATCTCGGGCTGCCAGTCGAACAAATTCCGATGCAAAATCCATGAAAACAGCCACACCAAAGCAGCAAACAGCCAAAGCGCCCCGCACAGCGGCGCCAAATCCGCCCCTCGTTCCACTTGGATCGACGCATATTCCCAAACAGATAAAAGGAGAAAGACTTTCGGCAGCTGCTCTTGAGCGTTGCCGCTCGTCGAATCGCTGTTTTTCAGCACGAGCTTCCAAAAGCGGGTGAAATTCCACCATGACGTGCCGATGCGCAAATGGTAATAGAGCGTTCCCCAAAAAAAGACGGTAAAGAAAAAGTAAAGCCCCGACGCCAACAGCAGCAGCGCCGCATCAGCAAACGACCAAACGATGAGAAACACAACGTAAGGAATCCATAAATAATTGCGCAAAAACAGCGGATAATCATAGACATAGTAGATGACAAACAGCGGCAGCGCCGCCGCCAGACCAAGCATCCATCCCCATGAGCCGCCCATCCAATCAGCGGCATGGTAGATCGTCATCGTTCCCGCGACAAAAATCGGCGTAAACGGCTTTCCTTCATTCAGCAAATTCCAGCAGCGCGCCGCCATTTTTTCGAATCGTGACGCTTCTTTCATCGCCTCTCCCTTTCCTTTTTCCATACACCCCGCACCATCTGCCAATCGGACCGCCAAAGCAACAATACCATGGCCCCGGCGGCGTAAGAAAACAAAAACTTAAACGCATGGGTCAACACTGCCGCCGCATACGCTTTCTCCCATGGTGCGCCGAGCCGGGTCAACGCAAACGCCATCACCGCCTCATACGTTCCGATCCCGCCGGGGACGACTTGGGCGATCTGGCCGGAAACGGCCGCGCTGTTTGCCCACACCGCCTGTCCAAAGGAAAGCGGGATGCCGACTGCTTTGGCGATCACGCCAATGACGGCCGCTTCACACAACCAGCTCGCCGCCACAGCCGCAGCGATCTCCGCGCCGCGGCGGCCCTGCAACACCGTCCGCCATCGGCGCCATAACCGTTCGAGGCGGAGCGGACGGCGAAACATCACGAGCACAAGCGCCCCCCCTGCGGCAGCGGCCGCCCCCACCAGCGGAAGGCCGGGAATCCGATGCATGTACACATACACCCCCGCTGCCGCAAAACCGCCCAGCACCGCCATGTCCAATAACCGCATGACCGCAACCGACTCGATCGCCTCAGCGGCGGAAACACCCGGCTGGCGGGCAAGCACAGCGACGCGGGCGGCATCGCCCATTTTGACGGGGACGAGATGATTGATCAACAAGCTGAGCAACACCCCACGCCAATAGACGGCAAAGGCGATCGGTTTCCCGACATATTGCTTCCATGCCCATGCCCGCAGCCAAAAGGACGCGCCATACACGAAAACGGCGGCAGCCATATCCGCCGGATGGCGGGCCAGCCCGGCGAGATGCCGAAGCAACGCACGGCCGTCAAAATAGCGATACGTCATCCAACCAAACAGAACAACCATGGCCACCCCGGCGGCCTGCAGCCCCGCCTTGGCCGCCCTACCGCTCATATTCGCGCGCCCACGCCACCGTGCGGGCGAGCCCTTCGGCAAACGCCACCTTCGGCTTGTAACCAAACGCCCGCTCCGCCTTTGTGATGTCCGCCCATGTCGCTTTCACATCGCCTTTCCGCTCCGGCGCGTGCACGATTTTCATATCGGGAAAGTGCTTCCGCAACTCAGCGAGCAGTTGCTCCATGGTGACGGGCGCCCCGGCGCCCAAGTTGAACACTTCGCTTCGCCCGCCGCTGCGGTGAAGCGCCGCGGCCATGCCGGCGACAATATCATCGATGTACGTATAATCGCGCGCCGTCCCCTTGCCATACACGACAATCTCCTCGCCCACCAACAATCGGCGCAAAAACGTGCCGATCGCCATATCCGGACGACCCCACGGCCCGTAAACGGTGAAATAGCGGAAAATCGTCATTTGGTAGCCATACAAATGGGCATAGGCATGACAAAACGATTCCGCTCCGTATTTCGCCGCCGCATACGGCGACACGACGCGGCCATCAGCCATTTCTTCTTTCAGCGGCACGTTGCCGCGGTCGCCATAGACGGATGACGACGAAGCAAACAGCACATGGCTGACTCCCGCTTCCCCCGCCGCCGCCAACACATTGACCGTCGCTTTGATGTCATAATCGATATACGCGAACGGCTCCTCGAGGGAATACGGCACGCCCGGCAGCGCCGCCAAATGGTAGACGACATCGGGGCGAAACTCGACCAGCCACCTTTTCGTTCGCTCCCCATCAAGCAAATCCAAGCGGACAAGCGGCACCCGACCGCCGGTGAGTGTCTGAAACTGCCGCTCTTTCCGTTCAGCCGAATAGTACGGATGAAAGCAGTCGACGGCTATTACGTCATATCCTTGCTTGCTGAGATGGGCCGCGAGGTGGCTGCCGATAAACCCCGCTCCCCCGGTCACCACTACTTTCACAGTCGTCACCCCATTATCAAATTCACTGTCCATTAAGCATCTTACCATAGCGGCCGGCAAAAGTCGCGGATTGCAGGCAAAAGCGAAAAGCATCCGCCAAAGCGCATTCTCAGCCGGGACAAGCCGAAAGGGCGTTTGTGAAAAAAGGGCGTCCTTGGGGACACCCTCCTTCGTCATTATTTCGCCTTTTCCACTACTTGCTGCAGCGCAGCTTCAATTTGCGGCAGCCATTTGTCAGCTTCAGCTTTGTTTTTCGCCTTTGCTGCTTCCAAGTAGCGCGCCGCCTGATCGTTCAACGTGCTGTACGCCTTGTCGCCGAGCAGCGTTTTGATATCATTTTCGATCATGTTAATAAAGAGCGCGCCTTCTAAGGCGGTGATCACCGACTTGTCTTGCCCCCAATTTTCTTTGCTTTCTTCATATTCGTGAAGCGCCACTTTCGCCCATCCGCGCACGAACGCATGGTTCACCGCTTTCGGATCGAGCGTTTTGACATCGGTTTGCAGGTCAAACTGTTTCAAAATGTAGTCCGCCTCCTCCGCGGCATGCCGTTTCATATACGGATAGACGGACTGATAAAACGCCCAGCCTTCCGCCTGCTCCACTTTGGCTTCTTCGGCGTTTTCCTTGGCCGCAGCCGCCGCCTTCGCCGCATAGCCGTGCGGCAACGCTCCGCTCGCTAAATAGAATGTTTTCATCAATGTTTTGTCCACGACTTGCTTGCCGAGGGCAAATGAGAGCGCATCATCGTTTTGCACCGCTTGCTCCATTTGGGCAAACGCCCCGTTGATCGCGTCAACCAACTTCGTTCCGTAAGCCACATCGCGCTTTTCCACGGTCGACTGCAAAATCGCGTAAAATGCCTTCGCTTCCTCAAGCTCTTCCTTTACTTCTTCCTTATTGGCCCAATGCTCTTCTGCTTCGGTAAACTCATGTTTGATCGTCGTGTAAAACACTTTTTGCATCAGCTTGTCAAAAATTTGCTTGACAACCAACGGCTCAAGCGACCCGTCTTTGCCGGCGGCCAGTGCGTTGGTAATATGTTGGTCAAGCGTATCTTCAAATTCCGCGTCACGTTTTTGTACAAGCGGCTGCAGCTTTTCTTTGTAGATGCTCTCCACTTTGCCGAAGTCGACCGCCCCGCCTTGCTTCGCCTTCTCAAGCTCCGCGAGCGCTTCGCTGAACGCTCCCGCATAATCGACTTCCGCTTCTTCCTTCTCGTTCTCCGTCTTCTCTTCCTCTTTCGGCTTTTCTTGTTTTTCCACAGCCGTTTGGTTGCTGCTTTCTTTTTCTGTTCCCGCCGTCTGTTTGCTCTGGCCGCACGCGCCAAGCGCCAACGCCGCGGCGGCGAACACGGCGAGCCACTTCCATTTCCATGACATGATCGATCCCCCCATAGACCATTAAAAATGATAATCAATATCACACAAGCACGATTATAAAAGAACATGAATTTCAAAGTCAATCAAAAATAAAAAAGGATGGATGCTCTTTTGCAGCGCATCCCCCTTTTTTAGAACCGATCACACCTTAATCACATTTGGAAAAAACTCGTGACCCACTACCTCGCCGCGAATGGAAGAAGAAGGAACATCCAATGACAACAACGGGAATAACAATTCCGCCACGCGATACGCCTCTTCCAAATGCGGATAACCTGATAAAATGAAGTAACGGATGCCGAGTTGCTCGTATTCACGGAGACGTTCAGCCACTGTTTCCGGATCACCGACAAGCGCGGTGCCCGCGCCGCCGCGAACGAGCCCAATCCCCGCCCAAAGGTTTGGGCTGATCTCCAACGACTCTTTCCTCCCCCTGTGCAGCTCGCGCATCCGTTGCTGCCCGACAGAGTCATAACGGGAAAACACCCGCTGCGCCTCTTCAATCGTCCGGTCATCTACATACTGAATCAATCGCTCTGCCGCTTCCCACGCTTCTTTTTCTGTTTCGCGAACAATGATGTGGAGACGAATGCCAAATTCGATTTCTCTCCCTTCTTGGCGAGCGAGTTCCCTTACCCGTTCTATTTTTTCTTTCACCTGTCTAGGCGGCTCCCCCCAAGTCAAGTAGACGTCCGCATGGCGGGCGGCAACCTGTTGGCCGGCATCCGACGATCCGCCGAAAAAGAGGCGCGGATACGGTTTTTGCACAGCCGGGAACAACAATTTCGCCCCTTTGACTGACACGTGCTTTCCTGCAAACGTCACTTCTTCTCCTTCCAGCAATCGGCGCCAAATCGTCAAAAACTCGTCCGTCGCTTCATACCGTTCGTCATGCGACAAAAACAGCCCATCCCCCGCCAACTCAACGGGGTCGCCGCCGGTGACGACATTTACAAGCAGCCGGCCATCGGAAATGCGATCGAACGTGGAGGCCATGCGCGCCGCCAATGTTGGCGTCATCAATCCTGGGCGAACAGCGACAAGAAAACGCAATCGCCTCGTTTCCGCTGCCAGCGCTGCCGCCAACAGCCATGGATCTTCGCACGATTTCCCCGTTGGAATGAGCACCCCTTCGTATCCCAATCGATCAGCCGCTTGGGCCACTTGTTTGAAATAGCTGTATTCCGGCGAGCGGCCGCCTTTTGCCGTCCCTAAATACCGTCCGTCGCCATGAGAAGGAATAAACCAAAGGACTTTCATATTGTTTTCCTCCTTATCTCATGATCGTTTTTTCAGAGCCATGGGAAATGGAATGAATCACCTCTTCCATCCTCGACAACAAGTCGTCCGAAAACACGAGGCGGCCTTCGTCATCATGCCCCAATGTCCAATCCAAAATAAAGACGCCATGCAAGATTTCCCGCGCTCCCAAAATGGAGAAAATGGGTTTGAGCGCGTATTCGAGAGCCAACAGATGAGCAATGGTCCCCCCCGTAACAATCGGCACAACTAGCTTCCCAGCAAACGCCTTTTCCGGCAGCAAATCCAAATACGCTTTTAAAATGCCGGTGTAACTTCCCTTATACACTGGACTTAGTACAACCACCACTCGTGACTGGCGGATCCAATCATGTGTTTTCACAATCGAATCGCTTGATGAATGCGCATAAAGCAAATCTTCCGCCGGCAAATCGCGCAATCGGATGAAATATACCGTATGGCCGATCCGTTGCAATTGCTCGCTCACCCATTCGGCCACTCGATTCGTTTTCGAGGCGCGCGACGGACTTCCAGAAATAATGGCCACCGTTGTCATTTGTTTTCCCCCCACATTCTTTTATGCCCCGCTGTCCTTAACATCCCCTTGGAAGAGCGTTGTTCAAGGGGAATTCGGCTTTTCACAATGCCCTATCATTTTCAGTGGAACAGCTTGTATTGATGAAGTGTGAATGTTACAGGATTTCCTTATTGTCCCTTTATGACGACCACAGCGTCTTCCACTTTGACCCGTTTTGGAATCACCCCGGCCTCATAAAAACGATCCGCAATGCGTTGCTGGGCGTCGACCACCTCCTTCGTCAGCGGAAACACCCCATATCCTCTTCGGCTCAACGTCCGTTTCCAAATCTCTTCGCCAATTTTCGTTTCTTTAACCAATAGTTTGGCGGCTTCATCGGGAGAGGAGTGGATTTCTTGATGAACTTTATTCAGTTGTGCAATGACCGTCTTCGCTACATCTGCATACTGCTTCACATACCCATTCCGTCCTACGATAAATCCATATTGTTCGGGAAGTCCTTTCGCATCCATCAAAATGCGCGCACCGCCGTTCACTTCGGCATCGGCCAAGAACGGATCCCAAATGACCCAGGCGTCCACATCACCACGCTCAAACGCAGTTCGCGCTTCAGACGGCTGCAAATACACCGGAGTAATGTCGTTAAGTGTCAATCCAGCTGTCTCTAATGCCGTCAATAGTGTATAATGGGCGCTTGATCCTTTGCCGAAAGCCACTTTTTTTCCTTTCAAATCAGCAACGGTTTGAATCGACGATGTTTTGGGCACAATGATCGCCCGCGCAACTTCCGGTTCGTAGGCAAGATACACCAACTGTGAATCCGGGTTCGCCTGCGCCAACACCGCGGGAGCCCCGCCGACATAACCGATGTCGATTTGTCCGGCATTCAACGCTTCCAGAAGGGGGGGACCGGATTGGAATTCAAACCATTTGACTTGAACACCATGCTTTTGTAATTGTTTTTCCAAGTATCCTTTTTCTTTCAAAAATAGTGAAAACGATGATTTTTGATAGCCAATATGCAGCTCTTTCGGCCATGAATCGGCTGACGCCGAATCCTTGGACGAGGCGGGGGAGGCGCCTCGTTCTTGCCCGCAAGCCGCCAGCAGCAGGCATAAGCATGCGCTTAACACAGATAGCCAAACCAACCGTTTTTTCATCTACAACGCCCTCCTTTTCTCACCGATGGAAACTGAAGCGATCGCTCTCTCCTCCGGCTTTGTGCCTAAAATGCGACGCAAAATCGTATCCACCAAATCGGCGAACGCCGCATCGCCGCGCTGGCGCGGCCGCGGCAGACGCACAGGCACATCAAGTGTGCACACCCCGTCTTCGATGAGGATTACTCGATCCGCCAGCATCACCGCTTCATCAACATCGTGCGTAACAAGCAAAGCCGTAAACTTCTGTTCAAGCCAAAGCCGTTCAATGAGACGCTGCATGTCAATCCGAGTGAGCGCATCAAGAGCTCCAAGTGGTTCATCGAGCAACAGTAGCTGCGGATGGCTGATGAGGGCGCGGGCAAGGGCCACGCGCTGGCGCTGTCCTCCTGACAGCACGGTCGGCCAATCGTCCGCACGGTCAGCCAGCCCCACTTGCTCGAGCACCTCCAGCGCTTTCGGCTCCCATTCCCCTTTCAATCCGAGCCCGACGTTATCCATGACGCGCCGCCACGGCAGCAAGCGGGCGTCCTGAAACATGACACGTGCCTTCTCATTGAGCCCACGCAGCTCCTCCCCATCCACCAGGATCCGGCCGGACGTCGGCTCCTCCAATCCGGCGGCCAAGCGCAACAGAGTGCTTTTGCCGCATCCGCTGCGGCCAATGATGGCGACAAACTCTCCCCTCTTCACCACCAAATTGACGCGGCGCAACGCGTGTTTGTCCCCAAACTGTTTTCCCACTTGTTCCAAAATCAACTCCGCCCCTCGTCCCGGTCCCATTCATTGATCCTCCTTCCAACATTCGTTTCCAAGCCTTATGGACATTTGTTGAAGCGCCTGACATTGTTTGGCGATTTTCATATATGCTGATAATTGACGTTCCAACGAAGCCATCTTCTTTCTAGAAAACGGGCGATGCTGTCGGCCAGCTTGCCGAACAGCGCGTAAAGCAAAATGCTGAAAACAACGACATCGGTCTGCATAAACTCGCGCGCATTCATGGCCAAATATCCAATGCCGCGGTCGGCCGCGATCGTTTCCGCGACGATGAGCGTCAACCACATAATGCCAAGGGCATAGCGCAATCCAACTAAAATCGAAGGCAACGCACCAGGCAGCCAAATGCGCCAAAACAGCTGCCATGGTCCAAGCCCATAGACGCGCCCCATTTCCAGCAAGCCGGCGTCGACATTGCGGATGCCGTGCAAGGTGTTGACATACATCGGGAACAGCACGCCTAACGCGACAAGAAACACTTTCGCCTCCTCTCCAATGCCAAACCATAAGATAACGAGCGGGATCAATGCTAAATGCGGAATATTGCGAATCATTTGGATCGATGTGTCCAACAATCGCTCAGCCGGACGAAACACTCCATTGAGCAAGCCGAGAAGAAATCCGATCGATCCGCCGATGGCAAAGCCAGTCAGCGCTCTCCAAAAACTGACGGACAAATGTTTCCATAATTCTCCGTTCGAAGCAAGATTCCACGCCGCAACAATCACATCAGTCGGCGCCGGCAGCACTCGCGAAGACAGCCAACCAGCTGCTGCTGCCGCTTGCCATGCAGCGAGTAGACCGATCGGCAACGCCCACGGCACAGCCTTCCCCCCAGCCCATCCCGTCCACCTTGATAATTTCACTTCATTTCCACTCCTTTCCGTCGATTCTCGTCCAAAAGTTGTCTGCCCTTTCAGCCTGTTGGATGACGCATTCGAACCTAACCACGATCATGTTGTCAAGGAGGCAGACCGGCTTTCTATCATACATTCAGCCTCTCATCACTCTTGTGCGCATTTCTTCATTTCCCCTCACGCCAAACCGCCTCTTTCACGTCTATTTTCTTTGGCAGCAGCCCTAACTGAAAAAACTGGTCGGCGATTTGCTGCTGTTGAGCCACGACTTCATCGGTGACCGGCTCAATGTTGTATGTGCGCCGTTTGGCTGCCGTCTCCAGCGCCTGTTCATCAATGCCGAGCTCCGGAGCCAAAAACGCGGCTACTCCTTTCGGATCATTGCTTGCCCAGCGATCGACCTTCTTCAGCTCTTCCAAAATGATGTTGACAACATCCGCATGCTTTTCCGCAAACGATCGAGAAGCAAAGAAAAACTCCCGGTTGGCTGCTAATCCTTGCCCGTCTGCTATGACACGCGCTTTTCCGCCTTGCTCCGCCGCGGCGTAGAACGGATCCCAAATGACCCACGCATCGACGCTTCCTTGCTCAAAAGCAGCGCGCGCGTCTGCGGGAGGCAAATAAACGGGCTGGATGTCAGAAAGTTTCAATCCTGCTTTTTCCAACGCCTGGACAAGCAAATAGTGAACGTTCGATCCTTTGTTCAACGCCACTTTTTTCCCTTTCAAGTCCGCGATCGTGCGAATTGGCGAATTTTTGGGGACTAAAATCGCTTCAGCAGCCGGATTCGGCGGCGTGGTCGCCACGTATAAAAGCGGTGTTCCAGCTGCTTGGGCAAATACAGGCGGCGCTTCACCTGTATGGCCAAAATCCAAGCTGCCCGCGTTCATCGCCTCAAGCAGTTGGGGCCCACCGGGAAACAGCGACCATTGCACCGTATACCCCAACTTTTTCAATCGTTTTTCCAAATCCCCGCGCGCTTTTAGCATATTGAGCGTGCCATATTTTTGATAGCCGATCCGAATGACCTCGCTTGCTTCCCCTTTTTGCGACGAAGCAGATCCTTTGTCTTCCTTCCCGCTATGTGCGTCGCATCCGGAGCCCATCCATAACAAAAAGACGATGGCCAGCATCCATAGTGCTTTCTTCTGTTTTAACCATTGATCCATCATTGTCCCTCCTCGTTTTCCTCATCTAATTCGCAACGGAATAAAGCGAAGCGGCATCACCTCCCAAAAATAAACTATAACTATAGAAAAACTATGAATAAAAAATGTATAATTCCTATATAACCAATATGAATTGTTGGTTATTAATATAAAGAAAATGCTTCCTGTTGTCAATCATTTTTTGAGGCCATCAAAAAAATCCAGAGGTCCCTCCCTCTGGATTTTTGGTCATCGACATTACGCATGCTTGCTCACAAACTCCACAAGCGCCTCTTTCGGCTGATAGCCGATCGCTTTGTCGACAAGTTGGCCATCTTTGAACAGAAGCAGCGTCGGGATGCTCATGACGCCGAACTTCGACGCTGTTTCTTGGTTTTCATCGACATTCACTTTGACGATTTTCACTTTGTCGCCCATTTCGCGGTCAAGCTCTTCCAGCACCGGAGCGATCATGCGGCACGGTCCGCACCATGGCGCCCAAAAGTCAACGAGCGTGAGGCCGTCTTTCGTTTCTGCGGCGAACGTTTGGTCAGTGGCGTTGACAATCGCCATATGGATTCCCTCCCATCTTCTTGAATGCTGCAAGCAAAGTATACCATGGAATGCAAGTCTGCGCGAATGTTTTGCTTCGTTTCTACTATTCGCTTTTGCCGCGGAATTTATCCGTCAAAAAACGGACGGCTGCAGCCGCCCGTGTTGTTCATTACGAATGCACTTTCAGTTTTTTGAACTCTTCGGTGAGGAGCGGAACGACTTCGAACAAATCGCCGACAATGCCGTAGTCCGCGACTTTAAAGATGTTGGCTTCCGGGTCTTTGTTAATGGCGACGATGACTTTCGAGTTGGACATCCCCGCTAAATGCTGGATGGCGCCTGAGATGCCGCAGGCGATGTAAAGGTCCGGCGTGACGACTTTTCCCGTTTGTCCGATTTGCAGCGAGTAGTCGCAATAGCCGGCATCGCACGCCCCGCGCGAAGCGCCGACCGCGCCGCCCAACACTTCGGCGAGCTCTTTGAGCGGCTTGAAGCCTTCGGCGCTTTTGACGCCTCGGCCGCCGGCGACGATCACTTTCGCCTCGGTCAAGTCGACGCCTTCCGCCGTTTTGCGGACGACTTCTTTGACAATCGCGCGCAAGTCTTTAATCTCGACGGCGAGCGCTTCCACGCTGCCTGTGCGCGACTCGTCGCGCTCAAGCGGCGCGATGTTGTTCGGACGCACGGTCGCGAAGATGATGCCATCGGTGACAATTTTCTTTTCAAACGCCTTGCCGGAGTAGATCGGACGGGTAAAGACGATGTTGCCGCCCGCCTCTTCGACGGCGATGACGTCGGAAACGAGGCCGGCGTCGAGCTTGATGGCCAATTTCGGCGACAAGTCTTTGCCGAGCGCCGTATGGCCGAAGACGATGCCTTCCGGCTGCTCTTTGTCAATCACGGCTTTTAACGCTTGCGAATAGCCATCTGATGTATAAAATTTCAAATTCGGATGTTCGATGACGACGACGCGGTCGGCACCGCGGTAAATGAGTTCGTTCGCATGCGCCTGCACTTGGTCGCCGACGAGCACCGAGACGACTTCCCCGCCTTCGGCGATCGTTTTGGCCGCTGCAATGGCTTCAAACGAAACGTTCCGCAGCGATCCATCCCGCACTTCTGCTAAGGTCAATACTTTACGTGCCATGTTTCAGTCCCCCTATCCTTTGATTCCCCGTTGTGCTTCATCCGAACGCCGACAGCGGTTTCCGCTTATACCACTTTCGCTTCGGAGCGGAGCAGCTGAACGAGTTCCTTCACTTGATCAGCGATCTCGCCTTGCAAAATTTTGCCCGCTTCGCGCTTCGGCGGCAAGAACACTTCGATCGTTTTCGTTTTTGCTTCGACATCCTCTTCATCAAGATCCAGGTCGTCAAGCTCCAACTCGTCAAGCGGCTTTTTCTTCGCCTTCATAATGCCCGGCAACGACGGATAGCGCGGTTCATTCAGCCCTTGTTGAGCGGTGACAAGGAGCGGCAGCGACGTTTCGATGATTTCCTCATCCCCCTCGACGTCGCGCACAACGGTCACTTTGCCGCCGTCGGCAATGTCGAGCTTCGTGATCGTCGTCACATACGGAATGCCGAGCAATTCCGCAACGCGCGGGCCGACTTGCCCGGAACCGCCGTCAATAGCGACGTTGCCGGCTAAAATCAAGTCCGGGTTTTTGTCTTTTAAGTATTCAGCGAGCACTTTCGCCGTCGTATATTGGTCTTGTTCTTCGACATCATCGTCAATGTTGATGAGCACCGCTTTATCGCAGCCCATGGCGAGCGCCGTGCGCAGCTCTTTTTCCGCTTCCTCGCTGCCGACGGTGACGACCGTCACTTCACCGCCGTGTTTGTCGCGGACTTGAATGGCTTCTTCAATGGCGTATTCGTCGTACGGGTTGATGATGAATTCAGCGCCTTCCTCGTTGATCTTGCCATTGACGATGGAGATTTTTTCTTCCGTGTCAAAGGTGCGTTTCATCAACACAAAAATGTTCATGTCGTTCCCCTCCTCGGTTTGGTCGAACATTGTTTCATGTTCCAACATTCAGATATTTACAGGGATCATTTCCCTTTAAAGACAGGCGGCCGTTTTTCCAAAAACGCCTGCACGCCTTCTTTTGCATCCTCGGATCCAAACACGCGGCCAAACCATTCCGCTTCCTCGCGCACTGCCTCGGCAAACGATTTTTCCTTCGCGGTGTTGAGCAGTTCAATCGTCGCACGGACGGAAAGCGGACTTTTGGCGGCGATCTTTTTCGCCAACGCTTTTGCTTCATCAAGAAGCCGCTCTTCCGGCACCGCCTTGTTGGCAAGCCCCCATTCAACCGCTTCGAGTCCGGTGATCGGCTCGCTCGTCCACATCATTTCCGCCGCTTTGCCAAAGCCGACGTAGCGCACAAGCCGCTGCGTGCCAGCAAATCCAGGGATGATGCCAAGCTGCAGCTCCGGAAGGCCGAGTTTGGCGTTTTCCGCCACCACGCGAATGTGGCAGCTCATAGCCAGCTCCAACCCACCGCCTAATGCGGCGCCGTGAATCGCCGCAATGACTGGTTTGGAAAAGCGTTCGATCCGCTCCATCACGAGTTGGCCGTTGCGCGACAAGCCGGATGCCTCCTCAGCGGAAGCGATGGACGTGAATTCTTTAATATCGGCGCCGGCTGAGAAAAATCTTCCTTCGCCATGAAGCAGCACGACGCGTACTTCCGGATCGGTCTCGAGCTCGTCCAACACGGTTGAAAACTCTTTCAAAACCGCTGATGAAAGGGCGTTCGCCGGCGGCCGCGAAAACGTCACGACGGCGACGAACTCCTCTTTCGCTATGCGAAAATGCTCCATGAAGCCTCTCCCCTTTCTGCCTTTCCTAACGCCCGGCGGCGCACCCTTTGACGAGCAGTTCGTACACCGGATCGGCGAGGGCGGCCAAGTCATACTTTTGCTCGTTCATCACCCACGTCGTCACCGTTTCATCCAGGGTGCCAAAGATCATTTGCCGAGTGAGCCGGACGTCTAAATCTTGGCGAAACTCCCCTTTTTCCATCCCCTCCATGATGATGCGGTCGATGAGCCGCAAATATCCTTTCAGCACGTCATTAATGCGATGGCGCAGCTCTTTGTTCGACTGACGCAGCTCAAGCTGCGTCACGACCGCCATATGCGGATCAGCAGCGAGGGTGGAAAAATGAGTTTTCACCAACACATACAATTTCTCTAGGGGGCTTGAAATTCCTTCTGTCTCTTGTTCAATTTTCTCGATGAACGCCCCCATCTTTTCCTGAAAAAGCGAAATTAAAATATCCTCTTTGTTTTTAAAATAAAGGTAGATCGTGCCGTCGGCGACACCGGCCTGCTTGGCGATTTTCGACACCTGTGCTTGATGGTAGCCGTGCTCGGCGATGACGACGACGGCAGCGTCAATGATTTGCTTAAATTTCGGCTTTTCCCTCCGCAATATGGATTCTCCTTTTCTCACGTTCCATCCGCCAAATGAATGAACCATCATTCATATTTTCATTTTACGGGCAATTCTGCCGATTTGTCAAGCTTCTTTTTCTCCTCTTCCACCAACACGCGGCGCGAAATTTTGCCGACCGCCGTCTTCGGCAATTCGCTGCGGAACTCGTAGATGCGCGGCACTTTGTAAGCAGCCAGGCGCTGGCGCATAAAGGCGTCAAGCTCCTGTTCGCTGCACATCTCCCCCGGCTTTAACACGACGAACGCTTTCACCGTCTCGCCGCGGTACGGATCGGGAACGCCGATCACGGCCGCTTCCTGCACTTTCGGGTGCTCATACAGCGCTTCTTCGACTTCGCGCGGGTAAATGTTGTAACCGCCGGCGATAATGACATCTTTCTTGCGGTCGACGATATAAAAATACCCCCGCTCATCCATATAGCCGATGTCACCTGTATACAGCCAACCGTCGCGCAGCACTTGCTCGGTCTCCTCCGGACGGTTCCAATAGCCTTTCATCACTTGCGGCCCGCGCACGACGAGTTCTCCACGCTCGCCGGGCTTTGCTTCCTCACCCGTTTCCAAGGAAATGATTTTCGCGTCCGTATCCGGCCACGGAACGCCGATGCTTCCTTTCACCCGCTCCCCGTCCCAAAGGAAGTTGCTATGGGTGACAGGGGATGCCTCGGTCAACCCGTATCCTTCAATCAATTTTCCGCCCGTCACCTGTTCAAACTGCTCCTGCACCTCAACCGGTAGCGGAGCGGATCCGCTGATGCAGACGTTGATCGAAGATAAATCATATTTCGGCAAATCCGGATGGTTCAACAAAGCGATGTACATCGTCGGCGCGCCTGGGAACATCGTCGGGCGGGTGCGTTCGATCGTCTTCAACGTTTGCTTCACGTCAAAGCGAGGAAGCAACACCATTTTGCTCGCCATCATCACAGACAAATTCATCACCGTCGTCATGCCGTACACGTGGAAAAACGGAAGCACGCCGAGCACCGTTTCTTTTCCTTTTTCGCATTTATACACCCAATGGGCGCACATGAGCATATTGGCGATCAAATTGCGATGCGTCAACATGGCCGCTTTCGGACGCCCCGTCGTGCCGCCTGTATATTGCAGCAGCGCCACATCTTCCACCGGATCGATGTCCACCCCGATCGGAGCGGTTTCCTTGCGGCTCATGATCGTGCGGAACATATGAACGGTTTCGCTTTCCTCGATGCGGACGATGGGCATGTTTTGCTTCCGCTGCACAAGCGGATACAGCCATTTCTTCACCGTGGGCAAATAATCTTGCATTCTCGTGACAATCCAATGTTTGACCGGCGTCCTCCCTTTCACCTTTTCCGCCTTTGGATACAGAAGATCCATCGTCACGAGCACCGAGGCGCCGCTGTCGTTCAGCTGGTATTCAAGCTCATACTCGGTGTAAAGCGGGTTCGTCTGCACGACGATGCCGCCGGCTAGGAGCGTCCCGTAGTAGCTGATGACGGCCTGCGGGCAGTTCGGCAGCATAATCGCCACCCGATCCCCTTTTTTCAATCCGATCGTCCGCAAATAATGCGCGAATGTCAACGCTTGCTCGTACAGCTCGCGAAACGTCATCGTCTTTCCGAAAAAGTCGATCGCCTCATGGTCTCCGAATTGTTCCGCCGTCTCCCGC
>NZ_BCPV01000010.1 GCF_001544135.1 Geobacillus zalihae NBRC 101842
CTTATATCGTTCAGCTTTGATGAAATCGATCCGTCCGAATGTCCTTCGAAAGTAAAAACGTTCCGACAAGGTTTTCCCCTGCTGTTAAAACAACGTCATCGGCCGGTCATTCAAGTCGCAAATAACCGTTTTCGTCTCGAGATAGGCATCAAGCGCCTGCATGCCAAGCTCTCTCCCGAGGCCGCTTTGCTTGTACCCGCCAAACGGCGCAGTCGGCGACAGCACTTGGTACGTGTTGATCCACACGGTTCCGCTTTTCACCCGCCGCGCTAAGCGGAGCGCCCGTTTGATGTCATTCGTCCAAACCGCCGCCGCCAAGCCGTAAATCGTATCGTTGGCAATGGAGGCGGCTTCCTCTTCATCTTGAAACGGAATGACAGCGGCGACCGGCCCGAAAATTTCTTCACAGGCGATGCGCATCGATGGCGATACATCGGCAAAAACCGTCGGTTCGATGAAATAGCCGCCGCCAAGCCCCTCCAAAGCTCTTCCGCCCGCCGCGAGCCGTGCTCCTTCCTGCTTGCCGATCTCAATGTAGCGCAACACTTTCTCGTATTGCTCCCGGCTGATGACGGGGCCAAGGTCGCTGCGCGCATCCACGCCAGGCCCGACTTTCAGCTTTTTCGCTTTGCTGGCCAACAGCTCGACAAACGTTTCGTAAACCGACCGTTCGACTAAAATGCGGCTTCCCGCTTGGCACACTTGCCCGGAGTTGTAGAACACGCCAAACAGCGCGCTTTTCGCCGCCTGTTCCAAGTCGGCGTCGGCAAAGATGATGTTCGGCGACTTGCCGCCGAGCTCGAGCGTCACCCGTTTGATGTGCGGCGCGGCCGCTTGCAAAATATGGCGGCCGGTCGCCGTCTCGCCGGTAAACGCGATTTTCGGCACGCCAGGGTGGCTGACGAGCGCTTTTCCGGCCTCATCGAGTCCAGGCAGGACGTTGATGACGCCTTCCGGCACGCCGGCCTCATGGCAAATCTCAGCAAGCTTCAACGCCGTCAGCGGCGTTTCCGGCGCCGGTTTTAACACCATCGTACAGCCGGCAGCGAGCGCTGGGGCGATTTTCCACGTCGGCATCAAAAGCGGAAAGTTCCACGGGGTGATGAGCCCAGCCACCCCGATCGGCTCCTTCATCGTCCACGCCATATAATCCGGCGCCGAGCCGGCGACGGAAAACGGCAGCACCTCCCCTTGCGGCTTGACGACGAGCGAGGCGAAAAAGTCGAAGCAGTCGGCGGCAAGCGGAATTTCAACAAACAACGCTAGATTGATCGGCATGCCGTTTTCCCGCGTCATGAGTTGCGCCAGTTCGTAGTGGTGCTGGCGGATCAGTTCGGCGATGCGCCGCAAGATGCGCCCGCGTTCAAGGGGGGGAATCGACAGCCAACGCCGGTCCGAAAACGCCTCTTCGGCGATGGCGACCGCTGCGTCGACATCTTTTTCCCCGGCGTTGGCCACACGGGCCGTCACTTGGCCTGTCGCCGGGTCGATGACGTCAAACATCGCGCCATCCGCCGCCGGCCGCCATTCTCCTCCAATCCATAAACCAGCTTCTGTTGTTTTCATAGAAATCATCGTCGTTTCTCCTTTCCCAACCGCTATATCGGGCGCAAAGCCGATGGAGACAGCGCGTTTTCAAGTGCTTACAGCGCCCCCTGGCGACATCCCGCCATGCATTCCCAAGCTCGCCTGCTATAGCAACAAGTCGCTCCGTCCGATTTCCTGCAAATATTCGCGGTACGCCGGGTAAATGGCGTCAAGCTGCGGCAATACTTTCAAGGCGTTCACAAGCGGCCCTTGCACTTTGATTTGCTGGCGGGCGAGCGCCTGCTGCAAATCGAGCTTCCCGAGCCAAAATTTATGCCCGACATCCGCCGTCTGCTCAAAAATGAGCTCCGGGCGCAGCGCTGTTTCGCCGCAGACAATTTTCAATTTCCCGTTTTCCTGCGCCCATGTAATTTTCGCTTCCGGCTTATGGAAAATGTATTGGACAAACGCGTCATATCCGGGCCCGAGCTCCGTCGCCGCAATCAATTCTTTTGACTCTTCCGTTTCGGCCACGCGTTCAAAAAAGCGGCCGAGAACGTCGTATACTTCCTGCTCGCTTTGAAACACCGGCATGTCAATCCCCCTCTCGTCTCGATCGTTCCACGTTTTTTCGATCCCCTTGTTTGCCCGTCCAAACACCGGCCTTCCCGTTTTCGTCCAAGGGCGGATGGAACGCCCTCTTTCCGACCGCCCAACAGCTTCTCTTGTTTGTTCACCCAAACGCACGCGGGGCGGCTTGTCGTCTCATTCTTCAAAGCGAATGATGCCGCGAATGTTTTGCCCGCTCTTTAAGGCGGCGAATCCGTCGTTGATTTGGTCGAGCGAATAGACGGCGCTGATGAGCGGTTCGAGCTTCAGCTTGCCCGCCGCGTACAAATCAAGCAGCTTCGGGTAGTCAACCGGCGGATTGCCTTGGCCAAGCCACGAACCGGTCAACGTTTTGGATTGGGACGGCAGCGAAAAGGCGTTGATCTCCACCGTTTCATGCGGCGCGGCGATGCCGACGATGACCGTCGTTCCCGCTTTTCGCGTCATGTTGTATGCGTCGGCCATCGTCTCCGGGCGGCCGATCGCTTCAAACGCATAGTCGACGCCGATGCCGTCGGTCAAGTCGAGCACGGCGCTGACGGCATCGTCCTCGCGGGCGTTGACGGTGTGCGTCGCCCCGAACGTTTTCGTCATCGCCAATTTTTCATCGACGACATCAATGGCTATAATTTGTTTCGCCCCCGCTAACGCGGCTCCTTGAATGATATTGAATCCGACGCCGCCGGCGCCGATCACCGCGACCGTGCTGCCCGGGCTCACCTTGGCCGTGTGAATGGCGGCGCCGACGCCGGTGATGACGCTGCAGCCGATCAAGGCGGCCACTTCAAACGGCACGTCGCGGCGAATCGGGATGGCTGCCTGCTCCGGCACGATGGTGTACTCGCTGAACGCGCCGGCGGTTAAAAATTGGTAGACGGATTTTCCATGCAGCGAAAAGCGCGTCGTCCCATCCGGCAGCGTGCCGGTCGCCATCAGCCGAGCCGCCTCCTCGCATAGATCGGGCCGCCCGGTGCGGCAATAGCTGCACGTCCCGCATGACGGCACCCAATTGAGCACCACATGGTCGCCTTGTTTGACACTTGTCACCCCTTCCCCGACTTCCTCGACAATGCCCGCTCCTTCGTGGCCGAGCACAATGGGAAGCGGGAGCGGCAATTGCCCTTGAACCACATGCCAATCGCTATGGCAAAGGCCCGCCGCTTTCATTTTCACTTTGACCTCCCCGCGCTTGGGGATTGCCAAATCCAGTTCTTCGATTGACAGCGGCTCCCCGTAGCGGTGCAATACTGCGGCTTTTGCCATGTCGTTCCCTCCTTTTCCATCCGCCCATTACGCCCGCTTGCCGGCCATATCCGCTTCCTCTTCACGGATGCCGCGGCCCCGCAATGCATCCAAATAGGCGTCCCATTCCTGCTTGAGCGTTTCTTTCAGCTTGAAAAGGCCGATGACGAGCGGCCGGGTCGAATGGTCTTGCAAAAACACATCGCGGATGACATCCTCAAACTCTTCCTTTTTCCCCGGCAGGCCGTGGTCTTTCCCATACAGCAAATGCTTATCGAGCAACCGCCGGATCGTCGGGCTTCCCGGCCCGCCGCTTTGCCGGTAAAACGCTTCGATGCGCTTTGACATCGTCAGCTCTTCTTGTTCCTCGCGCATGTTCCTTCCTCCCTCTTTAAAATCGCGGCCGCTGTTTGCGCGTCCGGAACAGCCGCCAGCCAAGGAAAACGACCAAGATGACAGAAACGGCCAACCCGATGTTGGCGATCGTCGTTTTCTCCATGCCGAGAAACGTTCCGCCCGGGATGCTGGCGACAATAAACCCGGTGGCCATAATGATGGCAAACGCGATGAGGGAAAGCGCCAAACGGTTGGCGATTTGGTTGAGCGTATTGCGCGTCACCGGGTCGGTTTGGACTTGCACGGTCATGCGCCATTTGTTTTCGGCCATCGTCTCCAACACTTTGTTGAACCGGCGCGGGAAGGTGGCGATCATTTCCGCCGTTTCAGCGACAAGACTC
This sequence comes from Geobacillus zalihae NBRC 101842, assembly GCF_001544135.1. Classification (GTDB taxonomy): domain Bacteria; phylum Bacillota; class Bacilli; order Bacillales; family Anoxybacillaceae; genus Geobacillus; species Geobacillus zalihae. The sequence continues at coordinate 4,116 of NZ_BCPV01000010.1, forward strand.
GCGTTGGCGCGAAAATTAAAGCGCTTTCCGAGGATGCTTTTTAAAATTGGAATTTCATACGCCTCCACGACTTCGCCGTACGAAATTTCCGGGCAAATCCAGCGCGCCGTCCCTTCGGTGGCGGAAAATCCTTTCGCCCAAAGCGCCAAGCCGTTCGGGACTTTGCAGTAGTTGCGGAGCCCGATCGCCGTCGCTTCAAGGACGAGGCGGCCGTAGTTGTAGCGGCTGCTGCCTTGGTGAGCGTTGACGTAATTGAGCGTCAACGTCCGCAACTCGTCTTTCAACTTGACGACATCGGTGTACACAGTCGGCGACATGAGCTCCATAAACACCTCGGCGGCGTCTTCCGCCTGGTTGAGCTGGATGTGCAAAATGACGCGCATTAAAATTTGCGCCATCACGCTGTCCATCCGCCCGGTCATCCCCCAGTCGATGATGACCGCTTTTTTCGTCCGTTTGTCAATCATAATGTTGGAACCGTGGGCATCGGCATGGTAATGGCCGTCAAGCATCGTCTGCACGTAATGGTGGACGAGGTCAATCATAATGTTGACCCGCTCTTCGAAAGTGAGAAAGTCAACAGGGAAATCTTTGATGAGCCAGCCGTCGATATATTCCATAATTAAGACGCTTTTCGTCGCGTCGTACACGTGCGGAACCGTGACATGTTCAGCCCTCCTTTCGTACTTTTGCTTCATTTCTTGCATTTTTCTTGCTTCTTCCGTCATGTCGAGCTCATCCATGGCGCTGCTGTAATAATCTTGCACGAGCCCCCCAAGATCGAGGGCGGCCTGCAGCTCGGGCGGCAGCCGCTTTTGCAGGCGGGCGGCCATTTTTTTGATAATGGCGATATCGGTTTGAAACAGCTTTTCGACCGTCGGGCGCACCACTTTCACGGCGACGACCGGACCGTCTTTCAGCTTCGCTTTGTATACTTGGGCGAGCGACGCTGAACCGAGGGGCGTTTCGTCGATCCACTCAAACGTCTCGAGGCCGTCGGACAGCTCGCGTTCGAGAATGTATTGAATTTTGGCAAACTCGATCGGCGGCACCCGGTCGAGCAGCTTCTCAAGCTCGAGTGTCACCGGCTCCGGCAGTAAATCTTGCCTGGTGACGAGCACTTGCCCGAGCTTGATGAACGTCGGGCCGAGCTCCTCAAACGCCAGGCGCAGCCTTCGGCCGACATGGCGCCAATAGTCGTTGTCCCCTCCCTTTCCCCGCAGCCTATGGGCGATGGCGTCGCCCAGCACCATGCCGAGCCCGTTTTTGACAAGCACAGCGATGATTTTCCGCCGTCGTTTTCCCGCCGTAATGGCGGCTAGCTCCTCTTCAATGGCCGCGCCAATCGCCGCCCAGTCGCGGGCCGGTTTTGGTTTGGCCGTTTCGATCGACGCGTGCAAACGGCTTCCCTCCTCTCTGCTTTACAGCCGTTCAATAATGGTGGCGGTCGCCATGCCAAAGCCGATGCACATCACTTGCAATCCGTATTTCCCGTCCATGTCCTCAAGCTCATGAAGCAGCGTCGTCATCAACCGGGCGCCGCTCGCGCCGAGCGGATGGCCGAGGGCAATCGCCCCGCCGCGCGGATTGACTTTTGCCATATCCGGCTCGAGCTCCCGCTCCCACGCCTTGACGACGGAAGCGAACGCTTCATTGATTTCGATCACATCGATGTCATCCAAACGCAGCCCGGCTTTGTCGAGCACGCGGCGCGTCGCGGGAATGACGCCGGTCAACATCAAAATCGGATCTTCGCCGACGACCGTGCGGGCGACGATGCGGGCTCTAGGCCGCAAGCCAAGCGCTGCCGCCTTTTCTGCCGACATGAGCAGCACGCCGGCCGCGCCGTCGCTCACTTGACTCGAGTTGCCGGCCGTAATGACGCCATCTTTCGGCTGGAACGACGGCTTGAGCGCCGCCAGCTTTTCAAGCGACGTGTCGCGCCGAATCCCTTCGTCGCGGGTGAAGGACACCGTCCCCTCCTCGCCCGGCACGTCAAGCGGAATGATTTCCCGCTCAAACATCCCACGGTCGGTTGCCGCCGCCGCTTTTTCATGGCTTTGCAAGGAAAACGCATCAAGCTCTTCCCGAGACACCCCCCATTTTTTCGCGATCATCTCCGCAGAAATCCCTTGCGGCACGATGTTGTACCGACTTGTCAGCTGGCGGCTGAACCGCCCCATGTCGCTTCCCATCGGAACGCGCGTCATGCTTTCGACCCCGGCGGCGATGGCGATGTCGATGTCGCCGGCCAAAATCGCCTGTGCCGCGCTATGAATCGCCTGTTGGCTCGAGCCGCACATCCGGTTTAAGGAAAACGCCGGCACTCCGACCGGAAATCCGGCGGCGAGCACCGCTTGGCGGGCGATGTTGCCCCCTTGCTCTCCGGTCATTGTCACACAGCCGACGATGACATCTTCCACCAGGCCGGCATCCAGCCCATTTCGGTCGACAAGCGCCCGCAGCACCGGAACAAGCAAATCGACCGGATGGACGCTTGAGAGCGCCCCTTTTTTCTTGCCGATCGCCGTGCGCACGGCGTCAACAATCACCACTTCCCTCATGCCGCTCCTCCTTTTCTGTCTGAACATCGAACTTCCTTCAGCACGCCCCGAAGCGCGGCGTCCGTTTCGTCAAAACGTAAACAATTCGATGCCGCCTGAAACATTCAACCCAATCCCCGTAATGTACTTCGCTTTATCGGAACAAAGGAACACGATGGCATTGGCGACGTCTTCCGGCTCGCCCGGACGGCGGAACGCGGTGCGCTGGATCATGCGCTCATTCATTTTCGGGTTGCCCATGCGAAACGCTTCCGTGTTGATGATGCCCGGGACGATGGCGTTCACCGTAATGCCGTAGCGCGCCCCTTCAAGCGCCATGCTTTTCGTAAAGCTCAGCACCGCTCCTTTCGTCGCCGAATAGCTCGCCTGGCCGAAGCCGCCAAGCGTCCCGGCGACAGACGACATGTTGATGATCCGCCCCCATCCTTGCTCTTTCATATACGGCCATACCGCTTTTGTACAGTTGTACGTGCCGGTCAGGTTCACCCGCAAATCGCGCTCCCAAAACTCATCGTTTTGCTTTTCGATTTGCGAAACGTGGTCGAGCGTGCCGGCGTTGTTGACCAAAATATCAATGGAACCAAACTCTTCTTTGACGCGGGCAAACACTTCTTTCACTTGCTCACGGTCGGTGACGTCCATTTTGAGAGCCAGCGCCCGCCGCCCCATGGCGCGAATGTCTTCCGCTGTCTTTTCGGCGTACACCACTTTTGTACTCTGCATCACTTGTGAGAGCGGTCCATATTTTTGCGCCGTCTGTTTGCTTTCTTCATCCGATTCGAGCAAAATATCGGTAATGACGACATCCGCTCCCGCTTCGGCAAGCGCCAAGGCATCCGCGCGCCCGAGGCCGCGTGAGGCGCCGGTGACGACCGCCACTTTTCCTTTCAGCAGTTCCGCCCATGACGACATCGGTGATCCCTCCGTTTAACGTAAAAATTGCGGTTGTTTCTTTTGGAAAAACGCCGCCAGCCCAATCGCCGGCTCTCCTGTCTTAAACGTTGCCGCAAATGATGCCGCTTCGATGCCAAATCCATCCTCTGGAAGCCCCTCGGCCGCATAGATGGCCCGCTTGGCAAGCCCCATCGCCCGCACGGCCCCTTCTGACAGTTGCTCGGCAAACGCCGCCGCCTCTTCTTCCAACCGCTCCGGGGGCGTGATGCGATGAATGAGGCCGAGTTCGAGCGCTTCTTGCGGTTCAAGCCGTCTGGCGAGAAAAATGAGTTCCGTCGCTTTCGCCCGCCCGACGAGGCGCGTCAGCCGCTGCGTGCCACCCGCGCCAGGGATCAGGCCGAGCGAGACTTCCGTCAAGCCGATTTTGCCGCCGCCCATGATGCGGAAATCGCAAGCCAACGCCAATTCGCAGCCGCCACCGAGCGCGTAGCCGTTGATGGCCGCGATGACCGGCTTCGGCATCGTCGCGAATCGGTCGAAGCAGCGCTGCATGCGGGCGCTTTGTTCGGCGATGCCCGCTTCATTGCCGGCAAACTGGGTTCCTCGCTGAATCATATCCTTTAAATCAGCGCCGGCGAGAAACGTTTTCGGATGGGCCGACGCGATGACGACAACGCGCACCCCGCGGTCGGCTTCCAATTCATCGGCTGCTTTCTCCAATTCTTCCATTAATCGCTCGCTAATGGCGTTCGCCGGCGGGTTGTCGATCATCACCCAAGCGACTCCTTTGTTTCGCCGCTCGATGCGCAGCGTTTCGTAAGGCATCGGAATTCCCCCTTTCGTTCGATCGAACCGGCAACTTCATAAATGATCATCGCTCTCCACCGCGAGCGGAGATGTTTGGGTCGCCGCCTCGCTCTTCTATACGTGCACCCCGTATGGCGCATACAACCGCCTTGCGGTGACAAGGCGTTGGATTTGTTGCGTGCCTTCGAAAATATCGAACACTTTCACATCGCGGTACAATTTCTCGACCAAATGTCCGTCAAGGCCGACGGGCCCGAGCAGTTCAAGGCACATAGCGCATACATGAAGCGCCATTTTCCCGGCCACTGCCTTGCAGATAGCCGCTTCCATCGCATTCGGCTCGCCAATGTCGGCTTTCCACGCCGCTTCCCACGTCAACAGGCGAGCAACGTCAATCTCTTGCTCCGCCTCGGCAAGCAGGGCGGCTGCTTCATAGTACAACCGTCCTTGTTTCGGGTACTCGCTGCGAACGATGTCAAGCGTATATTCATAGGCGGCGCGGGCGATGCCGACGGCCATGGCCGCGACGATCGGCCTCGTGCTGTCAAACGTTTTCATCGCCACTTGGAAGCCGGACGGGCGATTTTCGTTTGCGCTGTACAGCTCTTCACCGCCAAGCAAATTTTCATCAGGAACAAAGCAGTCTTCAAACAAGAGCTCCGCCGTTTCATTGGCGCGCAAACCCATCTTATGGACGGTGCGGGTCGCGACAAATCCCGGCGTCCCTTTTTCGACGACAAACGCCCGGTGCCCGGCGCGGCCCAACTTCGGATCAACCGTGGCGAACACGACGACCCAAGAAGCGCGGGCGCCGTTGGTGATGAAAATTTTTTGCCCGTTTAAGAGATAGCCGCCGTCCACTTTTTTCGCCGTCGTGCGGATGCCGGACGCGTCCGAGCCGGCTTCCGGTTCCGTCAAGGCGTAAGCTCCCCAGCGCGGCTCCTCCTTCGTGAAAATGGACAAAAACCGCTGCTTTTGCTCGGGCGTGCCGCTCGATTGAATCGGCGGACCGCCTAAGCCAGGGCCGGGAAGGGAAAGGGCGATGCCTGGGCATCCCCACGCGAGCTCCTCAGCGGCGATGACGGCCACGCGGTTGCCTTCGCGCTCTTTTTTCTCCTTTTTCTTTTCCGAATCAGCCGAAGCACGCCCTCCGCCAAACGAAGACGCATTCAGCTGGATGCCCATTTTGTTGACTTTTTGCAGCCATTCGTCCGGCACCCGCCCGAGCCGGTCGGCCTCCAGCGCGATCGGGCGCACTTCATGTTTAGCAAACCAATGGACGAGTTCTTTGATTTGTTTTTGCTGCGGTGAGAATTCAAAGGAAATCATGGCGCCACCCTCTCTTTCCGTTTGCCCAGCAGCTGTTCGCCGCGGCGGATGAGCCAATCCGTTTCCCGGCCGTACAGCATCACTTGCGCCTGGGCGTCGCGCATCCATTTTTCAGCCGGGTATTCTTGCACGTACCCGTGCCCGCCGAGCATTTGCACGGCCTGATCGGTGACATAGCGCAGGGAACGATGAGCTCGCGACAACGCGCTCCAGGCGTAGCCGCCCGCCTGTTCATCCCCTCGGTCAACTGCAGCGGCCGCTTGCCATACAAGCAGTTTCGCCCCGCGGCATTCGAACGCCATTTCGGCGATCGTAAATGACACCCCTTGGAACTTGGCGATCTCCTGTCCGAACGCCTTTCTTCCCGCAGTGTATTCAATGGTGTAATCAAGCGCCGCCTCCATCAAGCCGACTTCCTTCGCCGCTTCGATGACTTGGTTTCGGGCGCGCATGCGGTTGAGCAATGCATCCGCTTCCGGGCCGCGGGCCACGAGTTGTTCCGGACCGGCGTACACTTCTGCGAATCGAAGGCGAGCGATGCCGGCAGCCAGCAGCCCAAGCCTGATGTCTCCTTCTTCGATCTCCCATACTCGCTCATCAAAGGCGAGCAATACCGTTTCCTCTTCTTCGTCCCTAGCGGCGATGACCGCCCAGTCGGCTTTCGACGCCAAGCGGACTGGAGACGACACCCCGTCCACAATATATCCGCTGCCGCGCCGGCGCACGCGAATCGCTTCCTTCAGCGGTTCTTTTTGTTCCGCTTCGTCGATCCAGGCGACAGTCGGCCATCCGCCTTTCGCCATCTCCCGGTACCGGTGCCACACGCGGTGCTCGGGAGACAGACGAAAGAGGGAAGACGCCTCCCCGGCCCCCGGAAGCCCTTGAATGACGCCTAAATCGCCATAGCTGAGCGCTTGCCAGATGATCGATTGCGACAGAAGCGGCAGTTCCAAGCCTCCCCACGATTCCGGAAGCTCGAGCGTTGACAAGCCGAGCTCATCCACCCGTTCGCTCACATCAACTGAAACCGTTCGATGTTTTTCACACTCTCTTGCGACCGGCCGAATTTTCTCAACGGCTAGGCTGCGGGCAACTTGAAAAAACGCCTGTTCTTCTTTCGACGGTTGAAAGGATATCACCTTGCCCCTCTCCTTTTCCATTACGATTGAACAGCGGGAATGAACTCGCTCGCCCATTCGCGCAGCTTCTTTTTGTCGATTTTGCCGATCATCGTTTTCGGCAAATAGCCGACCTTTTTCAAAAAGCGCGGGGTTTTGTATTTCGCCAACCGCTTTTGGCAAAACTCGATCAGCTCCGCTTCCGTCACTTGGGCCCCGCGCCGAACGACGACATACGCGGCGACTTCTTCGCCCATTTTCGGTGAAGGGACGCCGACGACGCCGGCTTCCAGCACGTCCGGATGGGACATCAGCAGCTCCTCGATATCGCGCGGGTAAATATTGAATCCACCGCGAATGATGACATCTTTTTTCCGATCGACGATAAACACATACCCGTCCTCATCGATGCGCGCCATATCGCCGGTATACAACCAGCCGTCGCGCAGCGCCTGGCGGGTCTCCTCGTCTTTTCCATAGTAGCCTTGAAAAACGTTTGGACCCGACACAATCAGTTCTCCGACTTCGTTTGGCGGCAGGGGATTTCCGTATTCATCGACGACCGCCACCCGAACCCCGGGAAGCGGCAAGCCGACTGATCCAAGCTTGATCGGTTTCGTCGGATCCGTCGCCGTCACAATCGGCGCCGCCTCGGACAGACCGTATCCCTCCAAAATAAGACAGTTGAACTTGCGCTGAAACTGCTCAGCAAGTTCGGGCGGCAGCGCCGCAGAACCGGATATGCAAGCCACCAAGCTGGAAGTGTCGTACCGGTCGGCCTCGGCATAATGGCATAAAGCATGAAACATCGCCGGCACCATCGCCGTATGCGTCACCCGATGCCGCTCGATCGCTTCGAGCGCTTTTTTCGGCTCAAAATACGGCAGAAGGACGACTTGATCCCCCAAAAGGAGCGCGACGTTCATCATCGTAAATCCGAACGCATGGGAGATGGGCAATACCCCAAGGCCGACGCGTGCAAATTCGGTCGGCAGCCGCTTCGCCATCTCAGCGGCCGCTTCCGCATTCGTGGACAAATTGCGGTGCGTCAACACAACCCCTTTCGGCTGGCCGGTCGTTCCCGACGTGTAAAGCAAAGCCGCAGGATCGTTTTCATTGACTTCCGACGTCGTCAGGCTGGCAGGAGCTTGTTCCATTCTCGTTCGCAAAGAGTGAGGAGAATCCGGAGCGTCCAGCGTGACGATCATCGGAGGCGCCGGCAAGCCATTGGCGGCCTCTTTCGCTTTCGCCCACAGCATTTCCGCCGTCAGCACCACTTTCGGTTGGCAGTCTTTAAAAATGTAATGGAGCTCCTGCGTCTGCAACAGCGGCAACACCGGCACGACAACCGCTCCTGCTTTCAAGACGCCGCTAAAGGCGATGATGACTTCCGGGCTGTTCGGCATCGTTACAACAACGCGGTCGCCCGGCTTGACCCCAAGTTCAATCAATGCATGAGCCAGCTGAGACGAACGGGTATCGCATTCAATGTTCGTATATTCTTTTCCTTCGAATACCAGCAACGGATACGGTCCATATTCCTCTATGTTTCGTTTCCAAATATCCGTCAAACGCATCGTCCGCTTCTCCCCTATCGGTTTGTCAGAGGACAGCCGATTTGTCGACCGCCCTCTTTTCCTCCGTTAAGCCTGCTTTGCACTGTTGTATGCGGCGAGCACTTCTTGAAGGCGAAGCGCCAGCCCCATATCTCCGTCAATGCGAAGCCGCCCGCTCATAAACGCCTCCGTTCCGTTCAATTCCCCTTCCGCCATTTTTTTAAAATCTTCACTGTCCATGCTTAACGTGCAATCAGAAGGCTCTTGCTCCCCTTCAATGACAAATCCTGCATCCGGCCGGAGCACGACTTGGTAGACGCCGGCTTCATCGCCGCTCAAATTGAATTGATACACGGCGACAATTCCTTCCGCTCGTGAAATGTCTTCTTTCAATTGTTGATCGATCATCTGAAACACTTCTTTCACACTGGGCATATCAGTACCTCCTTAATATTTTGAACTATCAGAAATTTTTTGGCCCACTTTTACTATAAACCGCTTTCAATCATTCATCCATCCCGATGATGCTCGGATTTTTCCTTTTGCTTTTGCGTTTTCACCCGACATTTGTCCGGCCATGAAAGCGGGCTACAAAAAATTTCCATCAAACCAAACATCTAAATGACGTTTGGGGCATCACCTTCCTGTCAGCGCCGAGCTCACAAGGCATGAAGAAGTCCATCCTCACCGATCAGCTCCAAATAGCGCCGATAAAGCGGAAACGCCGGCACGATGCGCGGCAGAAGCTGCAGCGCCTTCGCTTTCGATCCTTTTGCCTTCATTTTTCCGGTCATGAGCGCCAATGGAACGTTGATGTTGCCGCCCCAAAATTGGTGGGCGATATCGCCGGTCGTCTTGATGGCAACATCAGGCGCATCGATTGCCTGCCCGAAATAAATGGCGTAGTTTTCACCGGTTTCCGGCCGCCTCGCATCGATGCTGATGACCGCCTCCGGATCGGTCAAATAAAAGACGAACGCGGCGCGGGAACGGCGGATTTGTTCTCCAATCCGATTGATTTGCTCCACCTCGTTGCCGTATTCCTGATACGCTGGATGCTGTCCCCACCAGCTGCGCAGCTCCATTTCCGTCCTTGGGCGCGACGGAATTTGCATAAACTCGCCGATCACCCGATACACATGAGCATCATCACGAAACAATGCCATATCCGTTCACTCCCTTCAATCGAGTGTGCACTCTCATTTTGGCGCGAAACGACTCCCTCCAGCAATTCCGACAATTGCCGGGAGGAAACAGGCAAAACGAAGGGAACCCATGAACACTCAACAAAGCGTATAAGCGATGAAACAAAAAAATAGCCGCCCCGTTTGTTTGAGGCAGCTGTTTTGGCCAACATGGCTGCAACGATTCTTTTTAGGACAATCTTCAGCGCATCATTAATGGTGTAAACTCTCTTTTTGTTAACGCATGCTCGTTTTTTTATCGACAAAGAAAAAAGCAACCTCCTCCCACATTCGTAATCGAATATGAAAAAGGTTGCTTTAGCATGTTTTTGCTAGTTACAAATTACGTTTTTGTTTGTAAATCTCGTCAACCCCTACAAATTCGCCAGCCGCATGACGTCGCGGGCGATCATGACCTCTTCATTCGTCGGGATGACGAGCACTTTGACCGGCGAGTGCGGATAGCTGATGAACGCTTCTTTGCCGCGCACTTTGTTTAGGATGGGATCCCAGTACACCCCCATGAACTCGAGGCCGCGCAACACTTTCGCCCGCACGACTTCGCTGTTTTCGCCGATGCCGGCGGTGAAGATGATGGCATCGACCCCGCACATGCGCGCCGCATATGAGCCGATGTACTTATGAATGCGGTTCGCAAACACTTCAAGTGCCAGTTCTGCGCGCTCATTTCCTTCGGCGGCCGCTTTTTCCAAGTCGCGCAAATCGCTCGAGATGCCGGATATGCCGAGCATGCCGCTCTTTTTGTTCAGCACGTCAATCACTTCATCGGCCGTCATTCCCGTTTTTTCCATAATGTACGGGATGAGCGCCGGGTCGATGTTGCCGGAGCGCGTTCCCATCGCCACGCCGGCTAATGGCGTAAAGCCCATGGACGTGTCGATCGACTTGCCGCCTTCAACCGCCGCGATGCTCGCCCCGTTGCCTAAATGGCACGAGATGAGGCGCAGCTGTTCGATCGGCCGGCCGAGAAGCTCCGCCGCCCGCTGGGTGACGTATTTGTGCGACGTGCCGTGGAATCCGTACTTGCGGATGCCGAATTTCGTGTAATACTCATATGGCAAGCTGTATAAAAACGACTGTTCCGGCATCGTCTGGTGGAACGCCGTGTCAAACACCGCCACGGCCGGCACGTCCGGCAGCACTTCCTGAAACGCCCGAATGCCGACGAGGTTGGCCGGGTTATGGAGCGGAGCGAGCTCGGACACTTCTTCAATTTGCTTGATGACGTCCTCGGTGATGAGCACCGAATCACTGAACTTCTCCCCGCCGTGGACGACGCGGTGCCCGATGCCGTCAATTTCGTCAAACGAACGGATAATGCCGTAGCGAATGAGCTTATCAAGCAGCATTTTAACGGCCGCGGCATGATCCGGAATCGCCGTCACTTCTTGATGTTTTTCACCGTTTACGACAATGGTGAAAATCGCGTCGTCAAAGCCAATCCGTTCGACGACCCCTTTGGTCAACACCGTTTCTGCCGGCATCTCAAACAGCTGGAATTTCAACGAGGAACTTCCCGCATTAACGGCTAGCACTTTCGCCATCGAAAACACAGCTCCTTTTTTGCCAAAATCCGCTCGCGCTTACCGTTAGTGTGCGCGATTGGGCGCCGTTTCACTATGCCTTTTTCATTGTATGCCTCCCGTTTTCGCGTTTCAAGCGCGGCTTTGTTTCGCAACCGGTTGCAAGAAAAAGTTTTTATGTTGTGAAAAATGAAAACGGAGCTGACCGAAAAGGTCGGTGAAAAACAGCGATTCTTCGATGAAGAAAAGAGCAGCATTTATCATCTTGAGCCGAGAAGACCCCACTTCCACGCGTGAGCGCAAGGGGAGGAAGATGCAACCTCTCGTTTTGTGAAGGGGCTTGACGGCCTATACGGTGATCAAAAAGGGCGTCCCGCTGCGTTTGGGACACCCTTTCTTCAACGTTCTTTTTCCTCGGTGATCCAGGCGTCGATTTTCGCCATCATCGCCTGCATCGCCGATTTGTTGGAAAACCGCGGCAGCTCGACAAGCAGCACGTGTTTTGGCTTTTTGACGTTCGGCCCTTTCTTTTGCAAAATCAACACGCTTTTTGCCGCCTGATCGTTTTGAAACATCGACAGCGGCAGCTGCAAGACTCCTTGGACAATGGCCGCCTCTTTTAAAAATTCGTTCAGCTGCCCCGCCTGCGGGCTTGAGAACAACGTATTCGGGATGAGGAAAAACAAGTAGCCGCCCTCTTTCGTATAACGCAAGCTTTGCTCGATGAACAAATGATGGGCATACGACCGGCCTTCCTTCGCTTTTAAGGCGAAGCGGGCGGCATTGTCGTCATCCGGGTAATAGCCGACCGGCAGATCGCAGACAACGACGTCAACCGGCTCAACAAACAGCGGCCTTAGGCTGTCTTGGTTAAACAGCTGCACCGGATGCTTTTGCAAGTTCGCGTTGACGTACGCCAATTTGACAAGCAGATCATCGACATCGCTGCCGTAGCTCGCCGCCTGTTTTCCCCGAAGGCCGTTTAACACCGCCGTCAATAAATTCGCCGTGCCGACGGCCGGGTCGAGGATCTTAAGCGCCAAATGCGAGCGCGTAAACTCGCGGACCAAATACGCCAAAAACAAACTGACCGCATCCGGAGTCATTTGGTGGTGCGGCTGAACATGCTTGCGCATCCCTTTTAACACCGCAAGCTGAAACGCCTTGCGGATTTCTTCGTTTTGAAACCGTTCCAGCATCAGTTCGCGATACTGCTTTTTCAGCCGTTTCGCGTTCAGCTCGCTCACCTCATCTTGCAGCACGTCGCCGTGGAACAAATTCTCCCCCGTCTCCGCGACGGCTTCTAAATACGTGCATTGCAATTCTTCTTGCAAAAGTTGGGCCGTTTCATCGAATACCGTGAACAACCGTTCGACTGGCGTCATCATCTGTACGTCCCCACCTTTCTGCCAACGTCCCTTCTGTATATTGTACGGCCGTCCGCCTCGCGCCGCAAGAAAAGCGCCGATAGGAACGGAAAAGGCCCCGAACGGGTCGGGGCCTTTTCATTATTTCGCCGCTTTCGCCGCTTCAATCGCCGCTTCGTAGTTCGGATGGTTCGTCACTTCCGGCACGTATTCGACATACGTCACTGTGTCATGGCTGTCGATGACAAACACGGCGCGGGCAAGCAGGCGCAGTTCTTTGATCAAGACGCCGTATGCTTGTCCGAACGAAACATCGCGATGGTCGGACAACACTTGAACGTTCTCAATGCCGGCGGCGCCGCACCACCGCTTTTGCGCAAACGGCAAATCGACGCTGATCGTCAACACTTTCACATTGTCGAGCTTTGCCGCTTCCTCGTTAAACCGGCGCGTTTGCGCGTCGCAAACCCCGGTGTCGAGCGACGGAACAACGCTGATCAGGCGGACGTGTCCTTTCGTATCCGCGAGCGTCACTTCCTGCAAGTTTTGATCAAGCACGGTGAAATCCGGCGCTTTGTCGCCGACTTTCACTTCGTTGCCGACAAGCGTCACCGGCTGCCCTTTAAACGTCACATAGGCCATGGGTTCTCTCCCCCTTTAGAAAAAATATGTACTACTTCCATACTAAAACGCGGAACGGAATTTTTCAACGATTTTGTCCGTTCATGACAGCGGACAAACAAAAGGCCGGACGCCAACGGTCCGGCTAAATGTCAAAGTCGTCTGCTTTTTGGCCTGCGGCGCCGTCTTTCTTGTTTTTCTTCAGCATCGCCTGAATCTTCTCAAACGCCTGCGGCGCGACATCGAGAATTTTTTCGTATAAGTGCGTGCTTTCATCCAAATGGAGCAGCTTCACCCCGGACGAGTTGACGACGAGAAACGCAATCGGCGTAATCGAGACGCCGCCGCCGCTGCCGCCGCCAAACGGATGTCCGTTCCCTTGGGCCTGCCCGTTCCCGCCGGCTTGCGCCCCTTGGTGGCCGTTTTGCTGGCCGTCAAGCATAAACTCGCTGCCGCCGGCGGCAAAGCCAAACCCGACTTTCGAGACGGTCAAAATGACACTCCCGTCAGGCGTCTCCACCGGGTCGCCGATAATGGTATTGACGTCGATCATTTGTTTTAAGTTTTCCATCGCTGTTGTCATCAGCCCTTGAATCGGATGGTTCGTCATCGGTCATTCCTCCTAGTAGCCTTCATTTGCCTGCTTGGCCGCCAATGGGTTTCGCTTTGGCGGCCGCTGTCCGCGCCAATGTTTGACCACTCGCAATCCTGCTACCATAGCATGCCCGATTCGAAACTGAATCATACATAAAAACACCGTTTCTGAAGCGGCCCGATCGTAGGCCGGAACGATGGCGACAGCCGGAGTTGTTTTCATGTTCATATAGCGGCTCGCAGCACCGATGATCATGTATTTCAGCGACCAGCCAAGCCCCACGAGCAAGCCCGTTGACGCGGCGTCGCCGGTGCCGATTCTCGTTTTCCACTCCCATTTCGTAATCGTCACGTGGCGGTAAAATTGTTTCATAATTTCATGCAAGTCGACGACTTGCTCGAGAAACCGTTTCAGCTGCCGAAACAGGTCGGCGATTTTTTTTAGGGTCAATTTCCCTTTCTTTTCCTCCTTCCCGCGCGTTCCCTCCACTCCTTTTTTATGGAGAAACGCCACCCCCGGCGCATCCGAATCCATTTCTACTTTGATGAGCGGAATGCGGACGGTGTAGCGGAGGAGGCCAAACAGCGTGCGCACCACGATTTTGCATTCATCGTCGTCTTTCATATGGCGAAACACGACCGTCACCGACACTTTCATCCAGGCGACAAGAAGAAGCAAAAGAACAACTGTTGCGATGACCGCGATGATTGCTTTCAATGTCCGCCCTCCCTTTCATCATCCATTGTCGCCATCTAGAAAAAAAATAAACCTGCCGTTTCGGCAGGCGGACATTGGTTGACGGTCCGTTCTTGATGCAGACGGATTGTTACTCGCGGACAACGATCGTATCGGCGAACTGGTCATGCATCCCTTTTTTCTTTTCGGAAAACGCAACAAACAAAAAACCGATGAACAGCAATTTTTTCGCGATGAATTTGCCGACGACTTCGCGAAACAACACGGTCAGCCAGGTGAGCGGCTCGCCGCGCTCATCGACCACTTTTAAGCCGAACACCATTTTGCCAAGCGTCTGCCCAAACGCTTTCGTCATCAACACGAAATAGGCGTAAAAGACGACGGCGGCCGCGACCGCCGCTGGCGCGAACAAACCGTCCTGCGCAAGCGGCCAATCGAACAGGCGAAAAAGCGGCCAAACGATGAGCCGGTTGAGGCTCGAGACAACAATGACATCAAGGCAATACGCCCAAAAACGAAGCCAAAAGCCGCCGTAGCAGAGGGGGCGCTCTGCCGGCGGGAGATGATCCGCCAGCGTCGCCGTTATTTGCATGTCCGTCATGTTTCCACTCCTTTATTCGGCGTATAAATACATAAGCCGCGGCGAGGATGGGCGCGACAACAGGCGGATGAGCCCGGCCGCCTCGCTGTCCGGCTTCATCCGGTTCGACACCATCTCAAAGAGAGAGCTCCACGGCGCATCGTTCACGTATTTTACGACTTGAGCGCCGGTTAAATGATGCTCTTTTTTGAGCGCAGCGATCGCGTCATCCAAGTAGCCGAACTCGTCGACAAGGCGGAGCGCCTTCGCCTGTCGCCCGTCATAAATGCGGCCGTCCGCCAGCTTGCGCACCGTGTCTTCCGGCAGCTTTCTCCCTTTGGCTACCACATCAACAAACGCATCATACGAATCATTGATCAGCTGCTGCAAAATCTCCCGTTCCGCTTCGGTCATTTTGCGCGCCGGATTCATGATGTCTTTGTACGGCCCGCTTTTGATCGTGACAAGCTCCACGCCGTACTTCTTTGCCAGCCCTTCATAGTTGACGCTTTGCATGATGACGCCGATGGAGCCGGTGATCGTCTCCGGGCTGGCGAAAATTTTATCGCCGGCCGCCGCGATATAGTAACCGCCCGAGGCGGCCATGGCCCCCATCGATACGTAAATCGGCTTGTTCGTCTTCTTTTTCAGCTTCATCAGCTGATCGTAAATTTCCGCGCTTTCCGCGACACCGCCGCCCGGCGAATTGATGTGCAAGATGATCGCTTTGACGTTTTGATCCTCTTTCGCCTGTTTGATCATTTGCAAAAACGTTTGGTGGTTGTACTGTGATGAGGAAAGAAACGACTCCGCTTCCCCCGCATCTTGAATAACTCCGTTCACTTCCAACACAGCGATTTTTTTCAACGGGTCGCCCTCGGCGATGACTTCTTCGCTAAATGGCGACTCCATGAGCGCCAGCCAGCTTTCCGACCAGCCGCCGGCCTTGTCGGACAAAAGAACGCCAACCGCTTGAACAAGCACCGAGATCACAAACAAGGCGGCGGCGATGGCCAACGCGGTCCATCGTTTTCGATTCATCGTCTTCCCCCCTGCATCGGCTGCCCATATTTTTAGAATCCTGGCAAACGTGGTACAATATTCATTGTACATCGATTGATTAGATGATGCCAGCAGGAGGGCAAAACATGGATATGGAACGCAACCGTCTTTATTTTTTTTATAAGCGCGACGACAAGCTCATCGAACGGGTGAAGCCGCTCATGGAGCTGGCAGAGCACGGTCCGTTTGTTGTCGTCGACGACTATCGGGAAGCGAACATCATCGTCAGCATCGGGGATGACGGCGCGTTTTTGCAGGCGGTGCGGCAGACGGGATTTCTTCCTGACCGTTTGTACGTCGGCGTGTCCGTCTTGCCGGCGCGCGGGTTTTACTGCGATTTCCATATTGACGACATCGATCATATGGTGGAAGCGGCGAAAAATTGGAAACTCGAAGTGCGGCGCTACCCAATCATCGAAGTGACGATCGACGGCGCGGCTTCGTTTTTCTGCTTAAACGAATGTTCGATCCGCTCGCAAATCATTAAAACGATGGCGATCGACGTTTTCATCGACGACTTGCATTTCGAGACGTTCCGCGGCGACGGCATCATCGTTTCGACGCCGACCGGCAGCACCGGCTACAATAAATCGGTGCACGGAGCGGTCGTCGATCCGCTCTTGCCGTGCTTTCAAGTGAGCGAACTCGCCTCGCTCAACAGCAACCGCTATCGGACGCTCGGCTCGCCGTTCATTTTGAGCGGCTCGCGGACGTTGACGCTGAAAATGTCGGAAGAAACAAGCCATTTTCCGATCATCGGCCTCGACAATGAAGCGCTCAGCATCCAGCATATTGAGCGGATTGACATTCGTTTAAGCGACCGGGTGGTCAAAACGGTGCGCTTGAAAGACAATTCGTTCTGGGATAAAGTGAAACGCGTCTTTTTGTGAAGCGTGTGTCTGTTCTCCCGGCAAAACACCGGATCTAAAATGGCGAATCCGTTCGACGCGCATGCGGCAAGAGGGTGTCTCGCAACGAGACACCCTCTTGTTTGGTCGCCGCGCGGACATCGCTCCGCTTCTGGCAACGGCCAGCTCAACCGGCTCTTTCTGCTTACGACGACCGGCCGGCAAGGCGGGCTTCCCGCTCGCGCAGCTCGACGCGGCGGATTTTTCCGGACGCCGTTTTCGGCAAATCGTCGACAAACTCGATTTTACGCGGGTATTTGTACGGCGCCGTCAACTGTTTCACATGTTCTTGCAGGGCCGGAATCAGAGACGGATCGTCTTTGTCGACCCCGTCGCGCAGCACGACAAACGCTTTGACAACATGGCCGCGCACTTCATCCGGACTGGCGATGACGGCGCACTCTTTTACGGCTGGGTGCTTGACAAGCGCGTCTTCGACTTCAAACGGGCCGATCGTATAGCCGGCGCTGATGATGATGTCATCCCCGCGGCCTTCAAACCAGAAATAGCCGTCTTCGTCTTTGCGCGCTTTGTCTCCCGTAATGTAGTAGTCGCCGCGGAACTGCATCGCTGTCCGCTCCGGATCTTTGTAATAATACTTAAACAGCGCCGGCGTCTCGATATGGACGGCGATGTCGCCGACTTGTCCGGGCGGGCACGGCTCGCCGTTTTCATCGATAATTTCGACGCGGTTGCCTGGCGTCGGTTTCCCCATCGAACCCGGCTTGATGGGCATTCCTTTCATGACGCCGACAAGCAGCGTGTTTTCTGTCTGGCCGTAGCCGTCGCGCACTTCGACGCCGAAATGCTTGGCAAACGTGTCGATCACTTCGCGGTTGAGCGGCTCTCCGGCGGACACGGCGCTGTGCAAATGAGATAGATGATAGCGGCCGATGTCCGGCACTTTCGCCATCAAACGATACTCGGTCGGCGTGCAGCACAGCACATTGATGTTGTATTTTTCCAATAGCTGCAAATATTTTTCCGGCTCAAAGCGGCCGTAGTAGACGAAACCGGTCGCCCCCGAGCCGAGCACCGATAAAAACGGGCTCCAAATCCATTTTTGCCATCCCGGTCCGGCCGTCGCCCAAACGAGGTCGCCTTCTTCAATGCACAGCCAGTTTTTCGCAGCCGTGCGCAAGTGGGCGTACGCCCAACCATGGCAATGGACGACCCCTTTCGGATTGCCGGTCGTGCCGGATGTGTACGACAAAAACGCCATATCATCGCGCGAGGTATCCGCCGCCTCAAGCGTTTCGCTCTCTTTGGCCATGGCGTCTTCAAGCGGAATCCATCCGTCCCGGGGTTCCCCGATGACGAACTTCGTCAAACGTTCGATGCCGTCAATCGGCGCAAATTCGTCCGTATACGGCGCATAAGCGACAACCGCCTTCGCTTCGCTATGGACGAGCCGATATTGCAAATCCTTTGTCCGCAGCATCTCCGAGCTTGGGATGACGACAAGCCCGGCTTTGAGCGCCCCTATATACACTTCGTATGTTTCAATGAGGCGCGGCATCATGACGAGCACTTTATCGCCTTTTTCGAGCCCATGCGATAAGAAAGCGTTTCCAATTTGGTTGGCGCGCGCCATCAAGCGGCCGTATGTAATCTCTTTCGTTTCGCCTTGCTCGCTCTCCCATTTCAACGCGATCCGATCCGGGCCGGCGGCCGCATGCCGTTCCATTTCCGATGTTAAATTGTAGCGCTCGGGAGCAATCAAGTCTTCCCGCCTCATCGTTCCTCTCCCCCTCTGTCTTGTTTCACCTTGGTCGGCATCTTTATTATACAAAATAGTCGTTCTATTTTGAATACCGTTTTTCTCATATGAAAGCGGCGGGGAATGCCCCCGCCGCGTAAGCCATCATGATGAAATTAGAATTGGCGTGCGCCGCCCAATTGTTGCTGCGCCATGGCTACGAGACGTTTCGTGATCTCACCGCCGACCGAACCGTTGGCGCGCGAAGTCGTGTCAGCGCCTAAGTTCACGCCAAATTCTTGAGCGATCTCATATTTCATTTGCTCCAGCGCTTGTTGCGCACCCGGAACGAGCAGTTGATTGCTGTTGTTGCGTGCCATCTGTTTTCACCTCCTTGTACCTATAGAATGTGTGAAAACAGATGGCGATATGCAGCGATGCTTTTTGGTAAATTTTGAGATTCAAAACAGCTCGGCAAACTCATCGCCCTGCCCTGTTTCTTCATCAATGACGAGCGTTTCTGTGTCATTGACTGCCTTTTCCAGAAGCGGAGCGAGGTCGAGCTGGCTCTCATAATGGAGCACTTTTTCTTTTTTCGGCTTCGTTTTCGGCGCTCTTGGCGTAAAAATGGTGCAACAGTCTTCATACGGAAGAATGGAAATATCATGTGTGCCGATTTGCTTCGCCAGCTCGATAATTTCAAGTTTATCCATCGAAACAAGCGGGCGCAAAATCGGGGTATTTGTCACCTCATTGATCACGTACATGCTTTCTAGCGTCTGGCTCGCGACTTGGCCGAGGCTTTCGCCCGTGACGATCGCCAACGCCCGCTGGCGGCGGCGCAACGCATCGGTGATCCGAAGCATCGCCCGCCGAGTGGAAATGAGCGAGTACTCGTTCGGAACTCCTTGATAAATGGCTTGTTGCACTTCCGTAAACGGCACGATGTGAAGCTTGATTCTCCCGCCGTATGTCGTCAACTTGCGCACAAGGTCAATCACTTTTTGCTTCGCCCGTTCGCTTGTAAACGGCGGGCTGAAAAAGTGGACGGCTTCAATTTCCAAACCGCGCTTCATCGCCAAATAACCAGCAACCGGGCTGTCAATGCCGCCGGAGAGCATAAGCATCGCCTTGCCGCTCGTTCCGACCGGCAGGCCGCCGGCGCCGAAAATGTCGCGGCACGTGACATATGTCCCGTCTTGGCGCACTTCAATGCGCACGTCAATATCCGGCTCGCGCACGTTGACCGTAAGTCCATCCGTCTGCCGCAAAATATGCGCCCCCACCTCGTAGTTCAGCTCGTCGCTTCGATACGGAAACTGCTTGTCGACGCGGCGGGCGCTCACTTTAAACGTTTTTCCTTTGTATGGGAGCTGGCGGACGGCGGCGAGCGCCGTTTCCTTAATGGCGTCCAGATCGTTTTCGCACTTCATCGCCAGGCTGAACGAATGAATGCCAAAAACGGTTTTCAGCTTTTCGATGATCGGTTCATGCGGCTCGCCGTTTAATAAAATGTACATTCGGTCGCGCATATATTCAATCTGAATCCGCTCGAACGCCTGCAGTTTGCGGGCAATGTTGTTTTTAAGACGCCGGACGAAGATGTTCCGATTTTTTCCTTTCGTCGTCATTTCTCCGTAGCGGATCAAAATGCGGTCATAGTTCCTCATCTTATTCCGTTACCTCGCTTAATGTTTTGATCGCCTGCTTGATCGCTGCCACCGCCGGCGCGATTTCTTCCCGGCTGTTGTCAAACGACAAGCTGATGCGAATGCCGCGCTCGGCTCGGTCTTCACCAAGCCCCATGGCCAAAAGCGTCTTGCTCGGCGCCTTTTTTTTCGATGAACAGGCCGACGTCGTCGAAACGTATATTCCATTTTTTTCTAGTTCATGAACAAACACTTCCGGCTTCACGCCGCGCTTTAACGAAAAGTTGATGATATGAGGAGCGACGCCATCGCGCGGCGTGTTGATCTCGATGTCTGGAATCGCCGAGAGCGCTTCAAGCCACTCGTCTTTCAATGCTTGAAGCCGGCCGATGTCCCGCTCATACCGCTCCATGGCCAAGCGAAGCGCCTTTGCCATCGCCACGATGGCGGCGACGTTCTCCGTTCCGGACCGAAGCTGCCGCTCCTGCCCGCCGCCGGCAATCAACGGCGCCAAGCGGACGCCTTCACGGACGTAAAGCAAGCCGGCGCCGCGCAATCCGTGAAATTTATGCGCCGATATCGTGCATAAATCAACACCGGCTTGCTTCAAGTCGAGCGGCACTTTGCTGATCCCTTGCACCCGATCGACGTGAAACAATGTTTTCGGATAGCGGGCTAAAAGCGCGCCGATTTCTTCGATCGGCTGCACCGTGCCAACTTCGTTATTGACGTGCATGACCGACACGAGAATCGTATCGTCGCGCAGCGCTCGTTCCACTTGCTCAACCGATACCCTTCCTTCGCGGTCGACCGGCAAGTACGTCACCTCAAAACCAAGCTCCTCAAGCTGGCGGCACGGTTCAGCGACAGACGGATGCTCGATTTTCGTCGTAATGATATGCCGGCCGCGCCGCTCGTATTGCCAGGCGACCCCTTTGATGGCGAAATTGTTCGCCTCCGTTCCGCCGGAGGTAAAAACGATTTCATTCGGCTTAACGCGCAGCATGGCGGCGATTTGTTCACGCGCCTGCGCCAAAAGCCGCTCCGCCTTCATGCCCAGCCCATGGAGCGACGACGGATTGGCAAAATAGTTCGTTGCGACGGCGACGAACGAATCGACCACCTCGGGAAATGGTTTGGTCGTCGCACTGTTGTCAAGATAAATCATCGCTTCCATCCTCCGCTCATTGTCGGCAAAATATCGCTGTACATCGTCCATCTTAACCAAAACAGGCGCCAATCGGCAACGAAAACACACCGTCATTTACATTATTCACCAAAAACCCATTGAACAATCTCCCACCTGCGCTTAGAGGTGGGAGATTCTTGGGAACACCCGCCCCACGGCAGGCTGTCAGCCAAGCCATCCCCGTGCGTCCCACGGTTTGGCTGCCTTACGAAGACAGCAAACGAAGCCCCCTCATTCAAAATATTCCGGGCTTCGTTCCTGTTCGAGAGAAGAGGCAGAAAAGCTTGTGCTGTGTTTTTTAGTAAAATAATGGATAATCAATACTCGTGATCAGGTGGTTGATCACTGTTCCCGGCTGTTATCCTCCTGCCATAATTTCTGCACACGGTCAAACGCGCCCGGCTCGACTTCTTCAACGGCCGCCACCGCTTGCCGGAGCGCCTCCTCATAATCATAATGGCGAAATAAAAATTCGGCTTCTTCCAGCCCTTTGCGGACCGCTGGATAGCGGCGTCGGTAGCGATTGCCGTATTGAATCGTCCGCTCCGCCAGCGTCGCCTGTTCGATCATTTCCACCGTCCGCTCATACAACCGTTCCACAGCCGCTTTCGCCTCCTCCAACGCTTGGTCGACCGCCGGCATGTCAAGCGGCTTTTCTTCAAGACGCGCGGCAACGGCTTGCAAGCTGCGTCTCGCTTCCGCCAATTCAAGCGCATACGGTTCAGGCAGCCCCGGCAGCCGGCTTTTTTGCACAAGGCGGAGCGCCTCGGCCAATGTTTTTCTCATGCCGTCAAGCTTTTCGCGGGCGATCAATTCGTCTTTGCGCAGCGTCTGCAGCATCGTTCGAAACTGTTCATGCTCTTCCTTCATGAGGTCGATTTGGGACACAAGCTGCTCAAGCTCCTCTTTCAGGAGCGAATACGCTGTTTTCGCCTCGGCAACGCGGTCTTGAATGAGAAAAAACCGCTTTTGCAACTGGTGCAGCTGCTTTTCGATGCTCCGGTACTTTTCGAGGTCGCTTGGCGCCAAATGGTAGCTTTGCTGGACGAACAGCGCCTCGGCCTCGGTTTCCTTCGCCTCGGCGGCAAGCTCCTGAAGCATGCCGCTGAGGCGCGGCATTTCCGTTTGCACATATTGATGCGCGAGCACTTCGTTTTCGAGCAAATCGTAGAGCGCGTCGATCTCTTCTTTCAGCTCAGCGACAATCTGCTTCGCTTCTTCGATGCGCAGCTCATGGATCATGGCCAGACATTGCTCGATTTTTTCCCGTTTTTCCTGAAGCGTGCGCTCCATGTGCAAATGGTCAAGGATGTATCCGCGCTCTTCCATCTCTCGATAGCCATCAGCCAACTCAGCGAGCTGAGCTGGCAACGACGTTTGGCATTCGCCAAGAATTTTAGGAATTTCTTCCATCATGGATGTGAGCCGGCCGAGCTCTTCCTTCAACGTCAGAACCACATCGCGCGCCGCCAAATAGTTGCCGGCTTCCGTCAATTCGGCAAACCGCTGAAACTGCTTTTCCGCTTCCGTTAAACGGACGTCAAGCAAGTCGGCAGCCGAACCGAACGTATAACGGTAAGCAAGCAGCGCCTTTTTCGCTTCCCGGTGAGCCGCACGCAGCTCCTCGATCTCCGCCCGGCTTTGTTCCTCGCTGCCGATCAACTCATTCACTTCATGAATGATTTCATGCACTTCTTCCTCAAGATGACGCAATCCGTCGGCGATCTGCCCAAGCAGCCGGCGCGCCTGCCGGTAGCGGTATTTGTCGAGCAGCCGCTCCGCGTCAAACAGCTGTTCTTCCACATTCGGCAGCTTCACTGCCACAATGTCGTCCCATTGCTGGCGCCATCGTTCAAACAGCTGCTCCGTCTCCCCTGTCATATTCAGCTGTTTCACTTTCGCCAGCTCATCCGGCACCGGCCGGTTCATCAAGTTGATTTTCCATTCCTCGAGCCGATCGATTTCCCGGTACATCCGCTTCCGGTACACATGATTATATATGATTGCCCCCGCTCCGAGGAGCAGAACGATCCATGCCATTCCCATCCGCTGATGCCCTCCTTGCATTCAAGCTACTTCTATCGAACAAACGAAAATAGCGGAGAAGGCAAAAATATATGTTTTTCAATGTTTTTATGATACCATGTTAACGACATTTTTTGACCAAAATTTTTATTTTTTTTACAAGAATCTTCACTATTTTTGCTATGATACATAAGGGAGGAAGGAGGAAAATCGATCATGCGCGACGGGCATATTCATACGCCGTTTTGTCCGCACGGAAGCCAAGATCCGCTTGAGGCCTATGTAGAGCGCGCGATCGAACTGGGCTATACCGACATTTCCTTTACGGAGCACGCCCCGCTTCCTGAGCGGTTTATCGATCCAACGCCCAACCAGGACTGTTCGATGAAGCTTAGCCAGCTTGAGCGCTATTTGCACGCCGTCGCTGAGGTGAAAGCCCGCTACCGAAACGACATTGCCATCCGTGTCGGGCTCGAAGTCGATTTTATTCCTGGCTTTGAGGAAGAAACAACCCGCCTGCTCGACGAGGTCGGCCCGCTGCTTGACGACAGCATTTTATCGGTTCACTTTTTGGCCCACGAAGGGCAATATGTATGCCTTGATTACAGCGAAGATATGTTCGCCGACATCGTCCGCTTGTTCGGATCGGTCGAACGCGTCCACCGCGCCTACTACGAAACGGTGCGGCAATCGATCCGCACGGAGCTTGGCCGCTACAAACCGAGACGCATCGGCCATATGACGCTTGTGCGCAAGTTCCAACGCCGTTTCCCATGCTTGGAACCAATGGATGAGTGGATTGTTGCCATTCTCGATGACATCAAGCAGTTCGGCTATGAATTGGACTACAACGGCGCCGGCGCCGCCAAACCGCTCTGCCTTGAGCCGTATCCGCCGGGCGGCGTGATCGCCGAGGCGCGGCGGCGGGGCATCCCGATCGTCTACGGATCCGACGCCCATCGCGCCGCCGACTTGCACCAAGGACGGGAGAGGATGGACCGCGAGGCGCTTTCGGTTGACAACCGCCCGCAGCCGTCATAAAATAGGCGAATCAGCCATTTCCCTGCTTGCATCCTGCTGGATGTTGAGGCCAGAGTCCTGCTCCAACCATGATGAAAAAGGAGGCTAGTTCTATGTTTCGTCCCATGGCTTACAACGGAACACGCGAAGAAAATTACGCGCTCGTCATCGAACAGCTGAAATCGCTCATTTCCGGGGAACCCAACTTCATCGCCAACTTGGCGAACGCAGCCGCCTTGCTCAACCAGTTTTTCACCGACATCAATTGGGTCGGGTTTTATCTCGCAGACGGCGAGGAGCTTGTGCTTGGCCCGTTCCAAGGCTTGCCGGCATGCGTGCGCATTCCGTTCGGCAAGGGGGTGTGCGGCACGGCGGCCGCCGAGCGGCGGACGGTGGTCGTTCCGGACGTTCACCAATTCCCGGGCCATATCGCCTGCGATGCAGCGTCTCAATCGGAAATCGTCGTGCCGCTCATCAAAGACGGACGCGTCATCGGCGTTCTTGACATCGACAGCCCGGTGAAAAACCGCTTCGATGACATCGACCGCCGCTACTTGGAGCAGTTTGCCAGCGTGCTCATGTCCGCCTGACGAAAAAAGCGCACCAAGCGCGAAGAAGGAATCCGCTTGCCCGGATTCCTTTTTTTACACCTTATACACATGACCGTCATCGTGCACAAAAATGCAGTTTTTTCCCATCTCCTTCGCCATATAAAGCGCGGCGTCAGCTCGTTTGAACAGCTGCTCTGCATCTTGAAAGCCGCCATGCCCCCACCATGATATGCCGCACGACACGGTCACCGCCGGGATCGTTTGCTCCCGCACTTTTTCCATGATGCGCCGGGCGACGGCAACGGCGTCGGACAGCGGCACGTTCGGCAAATACACCGCCAGCTCTTCCCCGCCCCAACGCGCCGCCACATCGCTGTCGCGAATGTTGGCGCGCATCGTCTCTGCCACTTGAACAAGCACTTCATCGCCTGTTTGATGGCCGTACACATCGTTGATTTGCTTAAAGTTGTCAATGTCAAGCAACATGAACGCTCCCGACGCATCGGTTCCCATCGACTGTTGGATCCGCTCGTCCAAGTAGCGGCGCGTATGCAGCTTTGTCAAATAATCGGTGACCACCATCTTCTCGAGCTCTTCGCGCAGCATCGCGTTCATAAACGCCAGCGTTGAATGTTGAACGAGGGATTCCAAGAGCTTGAACATCTCAAACGTAAAGCGGTACGGCTCGCTGGCGAGCGCAATGCACAGTCCCTTCGTTTCTTTGTTTTGCTGCATCGGCGCCGCCATGATGGAGCGAAATGGACCGAAAGCGGACACGCATACATCGCCGGCAAATAAAATGTCATTTCCGCTTTGGCGCCGCTTTTCCACCCATTCGATATAGGGCTCGGACCGATGGTCGAAAAAAAACGGCGTGCTGCCTGGAAAAAGCTCCCACTTGCCGTCGGCAAACCGGAAAAAACCGACTTCATCCGCGCCGAACGATTGTTGGATTTGCGATACCATGTACTCAATGGCTTCATGAAGCCGCGGCCGGGCGTTCAATTGGCGCATTGTGTCATTGATCAGCTGCAAATCGGAGACAAGCCGGCGCGACTGTTCATACAACTTGGCGTTCTCCAGCGCGCTTCCAGCCGTGCTCGCCAACAGCGAAATAAAATGAATCTCTCGTTTTGGAAATGGCGCAGCGTATGGGGCGATAATTTCAATCACCCCATACACCGCCTGCACCCCTTTAATCGGGGCGTACAGCACCGAGCGCGGCGGCGCCTCCATCTCCTCGCATTGCACTTGTCCAGTCAAAAACGCCCGCAACGCCGCCGTCTGTTTTTCCCTTTCATCCAATACAAGCGTTTTGATCGGCAAATTTCCGCGCAGATGGTTGTCATGCGACAACAGAAGGTGGTAGGTGAACGATGGATAGACGTTTTGCAGCGTGCGGATAATTTCTTCAAGCACAACATCGATATGCATCGAGGAATGAATTTTGGCGGCGAAGCGATGCAACTGTCCATACCGTTTCTCTTCGCCCTCTCCTTGCAGCACCGCGCTAAGCTTCCGGAACAATCGCGCCAAATCCGTCCGGATCTCCCACAACAACCGCTCGTCAAAACCGCCATCTTTTCGATACACGAGCTCG
Organism: Geobacillus zalihae NBRC 101842; assembly: GCF_001544135.1. GTDB lineage: Bacteria > Bacillota > Bacilli > Bacillales > Anoxybacillaceae > Geobacillus > Geobacillus zalihae. Next base: position 30,674 of record NZ_BCPV01000010.1, read on the forward strand.
ACCATCGCCGGCGTCTCATCAGAAAGCATGAAAAAGAGCCGGGCCGCCATATGCGGCCCACCGGCATCGACAACAGCGACTTTCCGCTCTCCATCAGCCGCGATCGGCAAAGCACTCGACTCCCCAACCGCTGCCGCTTCCGGATAAAAGACAGCCCGCACCGGGTCGTACAAATAAAAAACGGATTGCTCGAGCGCCAGCTCTTCTTTCAGCAGCGCGAGCAACTCGCCCGCCGCCGCCGAAAACGGCCCATCGTCCTGAAACGCTAAAAACCAGTGGAAAAATTTTTGTTTAAATGATTCATACCGCTTCATTTCTTCCTTGTTCATCGCCTTTTCCACCCAAACCGGCATCATCATTCCAAGCGAGAGAATGGGATGACAATTTTTTTCTAAAAATTGCATCTTTTATTATATCATACAAATCGAGAAGAGGGAAAACAAAATGTTGACTTTATCCTCTAAAAATCATATAATAGCCTTTGTGTAAAATATAGCAGCCTTTGTGCCCACCTTTATGGTTCATTTTGTTCCTCGGCCCGCCGAGGTGCATCGCGTAACTCTTAGCTGCGAGAGCGAGGATGCATGAAAACAAAATGGCCGTAATTGTTGGCGCACATCTGCTTTTATTTTACGGGAATAAAAGCGTAAGGAGGAGCAACGAATGGCTCGTTATACTGGCCCAATGTGGAAAATTTCCCGCCGCCTTGGCATCTCATTGAGCGGCACGGGGAAAGAATTGCAAAAACGTCCGTATCCGCCTGGCCAACACGGTCCAGGGCAACGGCGGAAATTGTCGGAATATGGCTTGCAGCTGCAAGAAAAACAAAAGCTGCGCCATATGTACGGCGTGAACGAACGCCAATTCCGCAAAACGTTTGAAGAAGCAGGCAAAATGCCGGGCAAACACGGCGAAAACTTCATGATTTTGTTAGAATCGCGCCTAGACAACCTCGTCTATCGCTTAGGGTTGGCCCGCACGCGCCGTCAAGCCCGCCAGCTCGTGACGCACGGCCACATTTTGGTCGACGGCAGCCGCGTCAACATCCCGTCGTACCGCGTCAAACCGGGACAAACGATCGCCGTTCGCGAAAAATCGCGCAACTTGCAAGTGATTAAAGAAGCGCTCGAAGCGAACAACTACATTCCAGATTACTTGACGTTCAATCCGGAAAAAATGGAAGGGACGTACACCCGCTTGCCGGAGCGTTCCGAACTGCCGGCGGAAATCAACGAAGCGCTCATCGTCGAGTTCTACTCGCGTTAAAGGCGCAAAAAAGATCCGAAATGCCGATGCATTTCGGATCTTTTTTCTTAGGCGTAGCGAATCAAATAATACTTTTTCTTCCCGCGGCGGATGACCGTAAACCGCCCCTCAAGGCGGTGTTCAGCCGTTAATATGGCTCCGACGTCTTGAAGGCGCTCGCCGTTGACGTAAATGGCGCCGTTTTGGATGTCTTCGCGCGCTTGCCGCTTCGATGGCGAAATGCCGGCAGAAACGAGCAGCTCGACAAGCGGAACGTCGCCTCCTTCATGAACGAATGACGGCACATCTTTGAACCCTTGCTCAATTTCCGCCGCTGTCAAATTGCCAATATCGCCGCTAAAGAGCGCTTCAGAAATGCGAATCGCTTGCCTGAGCGCCTCTTCGCCGTGCACGAGCTTTGTCACTTCCTCAGCAAGCGCCTTTTGGGCCGCCCGCTTCTCTGGGGCCTCACGAAGCTCTTGTTCAAGCGCTTCGATTTCCTCTTTCGACAGGAACGTAAAGTACTTCAAGTAACGGATCACATCGCGGTCATCGGTGTTGATCCAAAACTGGTAAAACTCGTACGGCGATGTTTTCTCTTTATCGAGCCAAATCGTGCCGCTTTCCGTTTTCCCGAATTTCGTGCCGTCCGCTTTCGTCACAAGCGGGATCGTCAAGCCAAACGCCCGCGCCTCGCCTTTCGTTTTGCGAATAAGCTCAAGCCCTGCCGTGATGTTGCCCCATTGGTCGCTCCCGCCGATTTGCAGGCGGCAGCCTTCCGTCTCGTACAGGCGGAGAAAATCGTATGCCTGCAGCATCATATAGCTGAACTCGGTAAATGAAATGCCCGTTTCGATGCGCGATTGAACCGACTCTTTCGCCATCATGTAGTTGACGCTGAAATGCTTGCCGACGTCGCGCAAAAACGTAATGACATCCAGCGGCCCGATCCAGTCGTAGTTGTTTTTGATTTTCGCCGGATTGCCGTCCGCTTCAAAATCTAAAAAGCGGCCGAGCTGTTCTTTAATACGCGCGCTCCATGCCTCGACGGTTTCTTTCGCATTGAGCGTGCGCTCGCTTTTTTTCCCGCTCGGGTCACCGATCAACCCCGTCGCTCCGCCGACTAGGGCGATCGGCCGGTGCCCAGCCTGCTGGAAGCGGCGCAGCGTCAAAATGGCGGCCAAGTTGCCGATATGCAAACTGTCCGCCGTCGGGTCAAACCCGCAGTAGAGCGTCACCCGCTCCTCATTCAACAGCTTGCGCAACCCGTCTTCATCCGTCGTTTGGTTGACGAGCCCGCGCCATTGCAATTCCGCAAGCAAATCCATGTCCTTCACCTCTCTATGAATGTCATGAAAAAGAAAACACCCGCCCGTCATGAAGGGGCGAGTGTTCGTCGCGGTACCACCCTACTTAGAAAGCATGGTGCTTTCTCACTCATTTGGGTAACGGCGCCGGCCGGCGGATGGCTACTAGGTGCCAAAACCGTTCGCCATCGCTGCTCAGGGAGGTAATTCACGCCTGCCTGTGGACTGGCTCGCACCGTCCGCCAGCTCTCTGCACCAGGGAGACAGCCGCTACTTGTTCCCATCATCGCTTTCTCATATGAAATATATACATTCTTATTACCATAGCGATGCACTCGCTGTCAACCCTAACGCTTTTCGCACAAACGGCGAAAAATCGGCAAAATTCCACAATGCCTCCCCTTCCTATGGTATACTGATATATAATGACTTGCCGCATAGGGGGGCTGGCATGAAGCGAAACCAACTTTCCATTTCTCTTGAAAAAGCGTGGCATTATTTTTCCCTTACATACGATGTGGTTTGGAACGTCATCTTCATTTTGCTCGTCGCCGCACTCTGCCTTGTCTGCTTTGCCATCGGCGCCGGCGCCGGCTATTTTGCCTTTTTGGTCAAAGATATGCCCGTTCCCTCTCCCGACGAGATGAAAAAGGAGATTTACCATTACGGCGAAACGAGCCACATGTACTTTGACGGCGGCGTATATTTAGGGCGGTTCCGGTCCGACCTTGACCGCGAGGCGGTGCCTCTTTCCGAGGTGTCGCCATACGTCGTGCAGGCGATCATCGCGACCGAAGACGAACATTTTTATGAACACGACGGCGTCGTTCCGAAGGCCGTCATCCGCGCCGTGTTTCAAGAGCTGACCAACTCGCCGGTCAAAAGCGGCGGGAGCACGCTTACGCAGCAGCTCGTCAAAAACCAGATGTTGACGAACGAGGTGTCGTTTGAGCGGAAGGCGAAAGAAATGCTGCTTTCGCTTCGTCTGGAGAAATTTTTTTCCAAAGAAGACATTTTAGAGGCGTATTTAAACGTCGTTCCGTTCGGCCGCAATTCTTCAGGGCGCAACATCGCCGGCATCCAAGCCGCGGCCCAAGGCGTCTTTGGCGTCAACGCCAAAGAGTTGAATCTCGCTCAAGCGTCGTTTTTGGCCGGGCTCCCGCAAAACCCGTTCGTCTACACCCCGTTTGCCGCTGACGGCAGCGTCAAACCGGACCTCTCGGCGGGATTGAAACGGATGAAAACGGTGCTGTACCGGATGAAACGGGCCGGCTACATCTCGGAAAAACAGTATAAGGAAGCGCTTTCCTATGATGTGGCGAAGCATTTGGCCGCCCCGAAGCCGTCGCCGTTTGAACAATATCCGTTTTTGACGATGGAGATTGAGCGGCGGGCGAAAGAGGTGCTCGCCGAGACGTTCGCCAAGCGCGACGGTTATAAGCCGGAAGAAGTGCAGCGCGAACCCGCTCGTTTCCGCCGCTATCTCGGCGAAGCGGAAAAAGCGCTGCGCCAAGGCGGATATCGGATTTATACGACGATCGACAAAAAGATTTATGAACAAATGCAGCGCATCGCTGCCCGCTACCCGTATTACGGAAGCGACAATGTGTATTACACCAAAGACAAGAAAACAGGGAAAACGATCCCCCATCGCCAACCGGTCGAAGTCGGGGCGATGCTCATCGAAAACAAAACGGGAAAAATCATCAGCTTCGTCGGCGGACGCGATTATGGGCGCGAGCAGTTGAATCACGCCACCCAGGCGCACCGGTCCAACGGGTCAACGATGAAACCGCTCTTAGTATACGCGCCGGCGATGGAGATGGGCGTCATCCAGCCGGCGACGATCATTCCCGACTTGCCGCTTTCGATCGGTTCATATGCGCCGAAAAACGCGGACGGAAAAACGCACGGGCTCGTCACGGCGCGCTATGCCTTGCAGCAATCGTTCAACATTCCGGCCGTTCGGACGTATATGAGAATTCGATCCCGCCATCCGATCGACTATTTGCATAAAATGGGGGTCACGAGCGTCGCCAAACAAGAAGAGGCCAATCCAGCTTTGGCGATCGGCGGGACGCACATTGGCGTCACGGTCGAGGAAAACGTCAACGCCTATGCGACGTTCGCCAATTACGGATCGTTCGTGGACGCTTACATGATTGAGAAGATTGTGGACAAAAACGGAAAGATCGTTTACAAACATCAAAGCAAACCCGTCCCGGTGTTTTCGCCGCAAACGTCGTACTTGATGATTGATATGATGCGCGACGTGCTTCACGGTGGAACGGCCTCGTCGGTGCCGCGCTACTTGACCTTTTCCGCCGATTGGGCGGGAAAAACCGGCACATCGCAAGACAAGCGCGATTCGTGGTTTATCGCCGTCAATCCGAACGTCACGTTCGGCGTTTGGATCGGCTATGACCGGCCGGCGCCGCTTGAGTCCCGCTACAAAGGGCTTTCCTACAGCCAGCGCACCCAGCTGTTATGGGCGCGGTTGATCAATGCTGCCTATCAAGAAAACCCGAAGCTCATCGCTCCGCCGAAGCGGTTTCTCATGCCAGGCGGCATCGTCCGCCGCGCTTACTGCGCCGCGAGCGGCTTCAGCCCGTCGGCCGCGTGCGAAAAAGCCGGGCTCGTCCGTTACGATCTGTACAATACGAAGTTTGCACCGCGGGAAGGAAGCGGCGAGGAAGTGATGGAAAGCCGGGTCGTCGTCATCGGCGGACGCCGCTATGTGGCGCTTGAGACGACGCCGGAAGAGTTTGTCACTCGCGAAGTGATCGTGAATCCGAAGCTTCTCGCCGATTGGGGGATCAACGGCGAAGGGCAGGCGGGCGATGCATCGCTCATCTCCACATTAAAGGAAAACGGCCGTCCACCGGCTCCACCCGCCGCTCGGCTTGCAGGGGGCAAGCTCGTCTGGAATCGCCATAACGAGCCGGATGTCATCGGCTACCGCGTCTATCTAGTGAACGAAACGGGGGAACGACGCCTCGCCGCCGCTGTTAAAGCGGACGAGGCAGCCTCGTTTTCGCCGCTGCAGCCGGGCGCCGCGTACTGCGTCACTGCTGTGGACATCGCCGGACAGGAATCGGCGCCGTCGAACCTCGTTTCGCTGCCGTCCGCCTCGCCGCCCAATTCCGGTCATCAAAAGAGCGGCGAGCCGTCTTCTCCCCCGCCGTCGGGTGACGTAGAATGACAAGGAGCTGACCCAAAAGATTGTCTTTCTTTGATTGGCTTTCTTTAGAAGATGCCATTCGTTTTGAATAAAGAGTTGGCGCGTATATATGGTGATCGAAAAGAGGGTGTCCCGATCCTTGTTGGGACACCCCTTCTTGTTTGGTGAAGATGGGGAAAGCACAACGATTTTCGCCAAATGGATGGTTCTTAAGCGAAGAGGAAACGGGCATGTATCAAGTTTTTCAAATGGAGAAATCACGCTGTTGGCCGCGTTTTCCGTTCCATCACCGTCTTTGCAGCCGCCCCGCTTCGGCCCCAGTCTGAAAAGAACAACAGCGCCTGGAACAGCGGATGTTCCAGACGCTTTTCGCTCATCAGTCTTCCATCGTCGACAAATCGCCGGTCGGCAAGTTGAGCTCCCACGCCTTTAGGACGCGGCGCATGATTTTCCCGCTCCGCGTTTTCGGCAGTTTGTCGCGGAACTCGATCTCACGCGGCGCGGCATGAGCGGCAAGCCCTTTTTTCACAAATTGGCGGATGTCTTCTTTCAGCTCCTCGGACGGCTCGTACCCTTCGCGAAGCGCGATGAACGCTTTGATGATTTCCCCGCGCACCGGATCCGGCTTGCCGATGACGCCGGCTTCGGCAACGGCCGGATGCTCGACGAGCTTGCTTTCGACTTCAAACGGCCCAACGCGCTCGCCGGATGTGTTGATGACATCGTCAACACGGCCTTGGAACCAGAAGTAGCCGTCTTCATCCATGTAGGCCGAATCGCCGGATACGTACCAGTCGCCGATAAAGTATGATTCATATTTTTGCGGGTTGTTCCAAATCGTTTTCATCATCGACGGCCAGCCTTTTTTGATGGCCAAGTTGCCCATCCGGTACGGCGGCAAGACGTTTCCTTGGTCATCAATGATCGCCGCCTCAACGCCCGGAATCGGTTTCCCCATCGATCCCGGCTTGATTTCCATGCACGGGTAGTTGCAAATGAGATGCCCGCCTGTTTCCGTCATCCACCACGTATCATGGATGCGGCGGCCGAACACTTTCATCCCCCAGCGGATGACTTCCGGGTTGAGCGGCTCGCCGACGCTCAAAATGTGGCGGAGCGAGCTTAAATCATATTTTTTCACGACTTCATCGCCGGCGCCCATCAGCATGCGGAACGCCGTCGGCGCGCTGTACCAGACGGTGACGCCGAAATCTTGGATCGTTTGATACCAAGCATCCGGGCTGAAGCGGCCGCCGACGATGACGCTTGACGCTCCGCACAGCCACGGGCCGAAGATGCCGTACGACGTCCCGGTCACCCACCCCGGGTCAGCCGTGCACCAGTAAATGTCGTCTTCTTTTAAGTCGAGCACCCATTTCGCCGTTTGATAGTGCTGAATCATCGCGTTATGGACGTGCAAAACGCCTTTCGGCTTGCCGGTCGAACCGGATGTGTAATGCAAAATCAAGCCGTCTTGGCGGTCGACCCATTCGATGTCGAAATGCTTGCTTGCCTCATTCATCCGCTTTTTCAAATCGATGTACGGCCCTTCCTCGACAATGCCGTCGCCGACCAAAAAGACGTACTTCAACTCCGGCAAATCGCCGACCGGCACGCGCGGCAGAAGCTCCGGCGTCGTAATGATCGCCTTCGCCCCGCTGTCTTCAAGACGGTCGCGCACCGCTCCTTCCATGAACGCCTCAAACAACGGCCCGACGATGGCGCCGGTTTTAATGATCCCAAGCACCGCAAAGTACAGTTCCGGAGAACGCGGCATGAACACGAACACACGGTCGCCCTTCTGAATGTCCGCCGCCTGTTTTAAGACGTTCGCCACCTTATTGGACATCTCTTTCATTTCTTTGAACGTATATTTCTCGTTCCGCACCGCGTCGCGGTAATAGAGCGCCACTTTATTTTTACGGAACGACTCAGCATGGCGGTCGATCGCCTCATACGCCATGTTGACTCGGCCCGTTTCATGCCAAGAAAACTCTTTCTCCACTTCCGACCATTGAAACTGTTTATATGTTTCTTCGTAGTTTTTCAAATTGTAGTCCCCTTGTATGACAGGAAGCCGTTCTGTGTTCATTCTCCGATCCCCCTTATGTAAGTGATTACATTTCTATTATAGTCGATTGAAAACCATTTCTCAATTTTTAAAATATTCCTCGTCCCCACTTTTTTGAAATTTTTTTGAACCGCACCAGCCGGCGCCGTTTTTATGTATAATGGAAGCAGAACGACCAATTCAGGTGGTGGACGAATGGAACATAAAAAAACGTATAACGCCAAAGAGCTGAAAACCCCGAAAGGAACGCTCCTCATCGAAGGGCCGGTGACGCCGGAAGCGTTGGCCAGCTATGAATTCCACCATGACCTCACTTCCTTCCGCCCGCCTGCCAAACAGCACAAAGCGTTGATCGAAATCGCCAAGCTGCCGGAAGGGCGGATCATCATCGCCCGCCGCGGCGAGGTGATTGTCGGGTATGTGACGTTTTTGTATCCTGATCCTCTCGAACGTTGGTCGGAAGGGAACATGGAAAATTTGCTCGAGCTTGGCGCCATTGAAGTCATTCCGGAGTTCCGCGGGTTTGGCGTCGGAAAAAATTTATTGATCGTCTCGATGATGGACGACGCCATGGAAGACTATATCATCATTACAACGGAGTATTATTGGCATTGGGATCTAAAAGGCACGGGGCTGAACGTATGGGAGTACCGAAAAGTGATGGAGAAAATGATGAACGCCGGCGGGCTCGTCTGGTATGCGACCGACGACCCGGAAATTTGCTCCCATCCGGCGAACTGCCTCATGGTCCGCATTGGCAAACGGGTCGACGCCGAATCGATTCAACGGTTCGACCGGCTTCGGTTTATGAACCGCTATATGTACTAGCTGAAATTCTCAGCTGTCCGGACGTTTGCGCCCGCCTTGCCGGTTGCGGGCGGCGCGCATGAAATGCCACGCACAAAGGGGAGAGGAGAACGATGCTTGTCGAACAAGTGATGAAAGCACCGGTTATCACGCTTCGCGCCACCAATACAATCGCCGAAGCGCTGCAGCTGCTCAGACATCACCGCATCCGCCATCTGCCGGTCGTCGACGAGGAAGGACGTCTTCTGGGGCTTGTGACGAGCCAAGATTTGCGCGACGCGAGCCCGTCCATTTTCCATCTTCATGAACATCTTGAAGACTTGCAAAAACCGGTCAGCACGATGATGAAAACCGACCTCATCGTCGGCCATCCGCTCGATTTCGTCGAGGAGGTGGCGGCGCTCTTTTACGAACACCGAATCGGCTGTCTGCCGATCGTCAATCACGGGAAACTCGTCGGCATCATCACGCAAACGGATTTGCTCCGCACGTTCATTGAATTGACCGGCGTTCACCAGCCGGGGTCGCAAATCGAGATCAAAGTGCCGAACGAAACCGGCATGTTAAGCAAAGCGGCGGCCATCATCAGCGAGCGCCATGTGAACATCGCCAGCGTCTTGGTGTATCCAGCTCCGGATCCGAATGAGAAAATTTTAGTTTTCCGCGTGCAGACGATGAATCCGCTTCCATTGATCCGCGATTTGCAAAACGCCGGCTATCGCGTGCTATGGCCGAACTTGCCGGGGGTTACGTCATGAGCCGAAACTGCGCATTCGTCTATAGCGAGCAATTTCTTCAGTACAAATTTCATGACGACCATCCGTTCAACCAGCTGCGGGTCAAAATGACATACGACTTGCTTTGCACGCTCGGCGCGCTCGAAGACCGCCAGATCGTCGCCCCGCGCATGGCGACCGATGACGAGCTGGCGCTCATTCACGACCGCTCCTACATCGAGGCGGTGAAAGCGGCCGGGCGCGGCGAGCTGTCGGAAGCGGCGGCGCAAAACTACGGCCTTGGCACCGAGGATACGCCGATTTTCCCAAACATGCACGAAGCGAGCGCTCTTTTGGTCGGCAGCACCCTCACCGCCGTCGACGCGGTTCTTTCCGGAGCGGCCGAGCATGCGCTCAACCTTGGCGGCGGTCTGCACCACGGCTTCCGCGGCAAAGCATCCGGCTTTTGCGTCTACAACGACAGCGCGGTCGCCATTCAATACATCAGGGAGAAATACGGACTGCGCGTGTTGTACGTCGACACCGACGCCCACCACGGCGACGGGGTGCAATGGGCGTTTTACGACGATCCGAACGTTTGCACGTTTTCCATTCATGAAACGGGGCGCTATTTGTTCCCAGGGACCGGAAATGTCAACGAGCGCGGCTTAGGCGCGGGCTACGGCTATTCGTTCAACATTCCCGTTGATGCGTTCACGGAAGACGAATCATGGATCGCCGCCTATACGACCGCGCTTCGGGAAATCGCCGACTTTTTCCGCCCGGACGTCATCGTGACGCAAAACGGCGTCGACGCCCACTATTACGATCCGCTCACCCATTTGTCGGTGACGATGAAAACGTACCGCGCCATTCCGAAACTCGCGCACGAAATCGCGCATGAATATTGCGGCGGACGCTGGATCGCCGTCGGCGGCGGCGGCTATGACATCTGGCGCGTCGTGCCGCGGGCATGGGCGCTCCTTTGGCTCGAGATGACGGGACAAGCCGATGTGTCCGGCCCGCTGCCGGATGAGTGGCGCGAACGTTGGCAACCGCTTTCACCCGTCGCGCTTCCGCTTGAGTGGGACGACCCGGATGACTTGTATCCCCCGATCCCGCGCAAGGCGGAGATCAGCGAAAAAAATGCGCAAACGGTGGAAAAGGCGTTGTATTTCATTCGCAGTCAACGCCGGGCGGGGACTTGATTTTTTTTCATTTAAAGAAAACAATGGATTTCTACGTCCTGTTTTCCTAGTCAACTTCCGTTTTCACCGAAAAACGGGCCGACTGCAAGGCGATTGCAGCTGTCAAAAAAGAAATGGAGCAAAGCAAGCAAGAAGCTGGCCCCCGTGTTGAGGCCAGCTTTTTTCATTTCGTCGACTCCCGCACTTCAAGCCGGTGCGGCAAGACAACGATATGGTGGTCCACTGGCTCTTTGTTCATATACTTCGTCAAGAGCCGCATCGCCACCGCCCCGATGTCGTACATCGGCTGCACGACGGTCGTCAGCCGCGGCCGCACCATCGTCGCCAATCGCGTGTTGTCAAAACCGACGACTTCCAGTTCATCCGGCACGCGCACCCCGTGGTCTTGGGCGCTGTGGATGATGCCGAGCGCCATTTCGTCCGTGCCAGCAAACACCGCCGTCGGCCGTTCGGCAAGCTCTGTGATTTTCTCATACGCCTCCAAGCCGGAGTCGTACGAGTTGTCGCCCTCAATGACGAGCTCTTCCTCATACGGCGCGCCGTGTTCTTCAAGCGCGCGTCGGTACCCCGCCAACTTCCGCTGGTTGATCGGGTCATCGGTCGGACCGGTCACATAGACAATGCGGCGGTTTCCTTTTTCCAGCAAATACGTCACGGCTTCAAACGCCGCCTGCTCATAGTCGATGTTGACCGAGGGAATCTCGTTCGGTCCCATCGTCGCCGCAAGCACGATCGGCACCGACGACTTTTGAAATTCGGCGACGTGCTCATCGGTGATCGTCCCGCCCATAAACAACAGGCCGTCCACTTGCTTGGCGAGCATCGTGTTGAGCAAATGCAGCTCTTTTTCTTTGTTTTGGTCGGAGTTGCTCAAAATGATGTTGTACTTGTACATCGTGGCGATGTCCTCAATGCCGCGCGCCAGTTCGGCGAAGAAAATGCTCGAAATATCCGGGATGATCACTCCGACCGTCGTCGTTTTTTTGCTGGCGAGCCCCCGCGCCACGGCGTTCGGGCGGTAGCCGAGCCGTTCGATGGCCTCAAGCACTTTTTTCCTCGTCGACGGTTTGACGTTCGGGTTGCCATTGACGACGCGCGAGACGGTCGCCATCGAGACGTTCGCCTCCCGCGCCACATCATAAATCGTTACCGTCATGTTGTTTCACTCCTTTTCGCTCGATCCGATAACCGGTCAAATTCCGAATGTATGTACAACTATCATACGATACATTATCGCCAACTCGCAACGAAATCGCAACCATTTTGCCGGTTTGTTCACAAACCGTTCACGGGTAGTTTGCCCCAACACTCGCCATCTCATCAAAAAATCCCCTCGGGCAACAACCGAGGGGATCGTCTTACGCCTGAACAAACTGACGTTGGAACGCGCGCACTTCTTCCATAAACTCGTTGAATTGGGCGATGTCCATTTGCTGGGCGGAATCGGACAAGGCGACGGCCGGGTCCGGATGCACTTCGGCCATGACGCCGTCGGCGCCGATCGCCAAGGCCGCTTTGGCGCACGGGATGAGCAGATCGCGCCGCCCCGTTGAGTGGGTGACATCGACGAACACCGGCAAGTGCGTTTCTTTCTTCAAAATCGGCACAGCCGAAATGTCGAGCGTGTTGCGCGTCGCCCGCTCGTACGTGCGGATGCCGCGCTCGCACAAAATGATCTGCCCGTTTCCTTGCGACATGATGTACTCAGCGGCGTTGATGAATTCTTCGATCGTCGCCGCCAAGCCGCGCTTCAGCAAAATCGGCTTGTTCACTTGGCCGGCTGCCTTAAGCAGCTCAAAGTTTTGCATGTTGCGCGCGCCGATTTGGATGACGTCAATATAGTCCAAGGCGATTTCAATGTCCGCCGGGGTGACGATTTCACTGATGACCGCCAAATCAAACTCATCGGCGATCCGTTTCAAAATTTTCAGCCCTTCCACGCCGAGCCCTTGGAAATCGTACGGCGACGTGCGCGGTTTGTAAGCGCCGCCGCGCAGCAGCTTGATCCCTTGTTTTTTCACGGCCTCCGCCACCGCAGCGACTTGTTCATAGCTTTCCACAGCGCACGGGCCCATGACGAAATATTGATTGCCGTCGCCGATTCGCTCGCCTTTCACTTCAACAATCGTGTTTTCCGGATGCTTTTTCCGCGAGACAAGGAGCGCCTTGCGGTGATCGTCTTCCTGCAGCTCGAGCGCTGCTTTAAAAATTTCCTTGAAAATGTGCTGCAGCGTCGATGTTTCAAACGGCCCATCGTTATGCTCGGAAATGAGATCCAACATTTTCCGTTCGCGCACCGGGTCGTAGCGGTGCGTCCCTTGCGCTTCTTTAATTTTTCCGATCTCCTGAACGAGCCGCCCCCGTTCATTGATCAGTTTCAACAGCTGCAAGTTGATCTCATCGACTCGCGCCCGCAGTTCGTCTAATCTCTCATTGCTCATGCTTTTCTCATCCTTTCGCCAAGTGTCGTGCATTGTTTTCGCCGCTTGCCGGCAAGCGGTGCCCCCGTCTTGGAGAGCGAAGTCGTTTAATTAGTGTTTATTATAATCGATGGAGCTATCGTTGTCACGAAAAAAATGCTTTTTTGATTAAACGCTTTTAAGCAATAAAGCAAAAAGTGTGCAAAAAACCGCCCGCAATAAAGGCGGACGGTCAAGCGCCGACATGCTCCGAGAGCGCGCCATACGTAATGGCCCAATGGGACGCATGCCAGACGACGCGGCCGTTTTCAAACAGCAGCACTTGCGGCGACTCGTGTTTCACCCCGGTCGTTTCGGCGATATAGTTGGACAGCGGCCGCGCCTCTTGGACGTACAGACAATATATGGGAAGCTCTGGATGGTCTGCGGCGAACTTCTCGCATTCGCCAAACGCCGCCTGGCTGATCGGGCAGGTGAGGCTATGCTTGACGAACAAAAAACGCTCCGTTTCCTTCATGACGCGGTCAAACTGTTCGATCGTCTCCAGCTTCTCCATTCCCATCTCTCTCACTCCGCTTCTTTTCGCGATGTGATGCTTTGCTCGGCGTCATCAAGCGCCGCCTCGGCTTCCTCAAGCAGCTTTTGCAGCGTTTCCCGGTCGGCTGGCCCGGCGGATGGCGGAATCGGAATCGTCGCCTCCTTGGCTTCCTCTCCATCGTTTTCCCCGCCGGCTGGCGCCGTCGTGGATTTCAACGGGATGAAGTTGGCGATTTCCTTCGTTTTCTCTTTCGCCGTTTCGATCCATTCCGCAGCCGTATCTTTTACGGGCTCCCATCTGCCTGCATGATTCCACTCCTCGAGCCATTTCCGCCCTTTTTCGCTCGTCAAAAACAACGCAGCAGCCGCGCCGGCGATGCCGCCGACCAGCGCGCCAAGCAAAAATCCACCGTTATTTTTCGCCATTCGATACACCCTCCTTTAACGATTGTTTTTTCTCCATTTTTCCCGTAAATCGAGCAAAACATTTGTCCAGCGCAACGCCTTGCCCCATTTTCCTTGCCCCAGGCCCGCCCGCGCCGACAAACCGGCAGCCGCCTGCCGAAGCGCGCGGTTGAGCGAACGAATCGTGCCGCCGATCTCTCCGACCGCTTCGATTGCGCCATTTAGCGTTTCTACTTTTTTTTGCACATCGCTGGCGATGCCGTTGGCCGTATGGAGAAGTTCACGAACTTCTTTCGCCACCGTTTGCACTTGCTCATCGGCATGGTCGATCGCCGCCGTCAGCCGGCGCAGCGTTTCCTGCAAAACGATGAGCGTCCTGGCTATGTAAACAACAAGCAGCAAAAAAGCAAGCGCGATGAGCGCCACGCTTCCATACAAAAGCCATTCCACCCGATTCCCTCCTTGCCCATTCGAACGTTTCATTCCCTTTGTACCCATCTTTTCCCGCTTTCAAACTTCGACATAGAAAAGACGGCTTCCTTTTTGAAACAGGAAAAAACGGGCCATCTTCATCACAGCCCGTTCCCTGTCGGCCGTCAGGCGGAAAGAACGGCCCGTTCGTACGCTTGTTGAAACTTTTGAATGTCGCCGGCGCCCATGAACACCAACACCGCGTCTTGATGCTGCTTCAACACGGCTACGTTTTGTTCCTCAAGCAGCTGGGAACGCGGAATTTGCGCCTGCAAATCACGGATCGTCAGCTTGCCCTCATGTTCGCGCGCCGAGCCGAAAATGTCGCACAAATACACGTGGTCCGCTTGCAGCAAACTTTCGGCAAACTCGCGCAAAAACGTCTGCGTCCGCGTATACGTATGCGGCTGAAAAATCGCCACCACTTCGCGCCCCGGATATTTTTGCCTTGCCGCCTCCAATGTCGCCGTAATTTCGCGTGGATGATGCGCGTAATCATCGATCAGCACTTGGCGCCCGACCGTTTTTTCACTGAAGCGGCGCTTCACGCCTTGGAACGTTTGCAGCCGCTTGGCGATCGTGCCCGCATCCACCCCTTCGTAGTGGCAGAGGGCGATCACGGCGAGAGCATTCAATACGTTATGAGTGCCGAAGCGCGGAATGGCAAACGAAGCGAAAAATGTGTTGCGCACGAACACATCAAACGCCATCCCTTCCGTCGTCTTGACGATATTGCGCGCCTGAAAATCGTTTTCTTCGCCGAATCCATAAAACAAAATCGGCACTTTCGCCTGAATGTTCGGCAAATACGGATCATCCCCGCAGGCGACGATCGCTTTTTTCACTTGATTCGCCATTTGCTGGAAAGCGGAAAACACATCGTCGACATTGGCAAAATAATCCGGGTGATCAAAGTCAATATTTGTCATGATCGCATAATCTGGAAAGTAGGAAAGGAAGTGCCGGCGGTATTCGCACGCTTCAAACACAAAGTATTTGCTCCCTGGCTCTCCTTTTCCCGTGCCGTCTCCGATCAAATAGGACGTTGGATGGGCTCCTTGCATCACATGGGCAAGCAACCCCGTCGTCGTCGTCTTTCCATGCGAACCGGTCACCGCGATGCTCGTAAACTTGCCTGCCAGCTGGCCTAAAAAGCGATGGTAACGAATGACAGGCACACCAAGCTGACGGGCCGCCTCGATTTCCTCATGCGTATCCGGAAATGCGTTGCCGGCAATGACCGTATAACCTGGACGAATATTGTCTTTCGAAAAAGGCAGCACCGGGATTCCCCGCTCTTCAAGCGCCTTTTGCGTGAAAAACCATTTCTCTACATCCGACCCTTGCACCGTATAGCCAAGGTCATGAAGCACTTGCGCGAGCGCGCTCATCCCCGTGCCTTTAATGCCTACAAAATGGTAAGCTGTCATCGTTAAGCCCTCCAACCATCGTCTCTCTGTAAGACAGTATATGATATCCATCTCGTTTTGCCATTTCTCTCATTGCGGTGCACCATTCATTTCCCCATTATAGCACGCAAGGAGGCAAAACACTACCGCCCGCCCAAAGGAGGCCGCCCGCCCTCAGCTGTTCTGCTCGCGCCAGCGCTCCCACTCATCCTCGCTCATCAACACATCGCGCGGTTTGCTGCCGCGCGCCTCCGAAATCAACCCTCGTTCCTCCAT
Source organism: Geobacillus zalihae NBRC 101842 (assembly GCF_001544135.1). Taxonomy (GTDB): domain Bacteria; phylum Bacillota; class Bacilli; order Bacillales; family Anoxybacillaceae; genus Geobacillus; species Geobacillus zalihae. The sequence goes on from NZ_BCPV01000010.1 coordinate 46,727, forward strand.
CATCTCGATCAACCGGGCAGCGCGGTTGTAGCCGATGCGGAAATGACGCTGCAGGCTCGATGTCGACGCCCCTCCTTGGGCGATGACAAACCGGCACGCCTCCTCGAACAGTTCGTCATCCTCGCCGCCCATCGACGCCGTTTGCCGAAAATCGTCCGGATCAAACAGATAGGATGGGCCTTGCTTCTCTTTCACGTGCGCTGCCACCCGCTCGATTTCCTCATCAGAAATAAAGCAGCCTTGCAGCCGCACCGGCTTGGCCGAACCATTTTCCAAAAACAGCATATCGCCGCGCCCAAGCAGCCGCTCAGCCCCATTCACATCTAAAATGGTGCGCGAATCGACTTGGGAGGAGACGGAAAACGCAATGCGCGTCGGAATGTTCGCCTTGATCAATCCCGTGAGGACATCGACCGACGGCCGCTGCGTCGCGATCAGCAGATGGATGCCGCACGCCCGCGCTTTTTGCGCCAGCCGGCAAATCGATTCTTCGACATCGGCTGGAGCGGCCATCATGAGGTCCGCTAGCTCATCAATGACGATGACGATGTACGGCAGCGGCGGCTCGCTGCTTCCGCGTTCGCGAAGATGGGCGTTATACTTTTCAATATCGCGCACGCCGGCGTGGACAAACTGTTCATACCGCCGTTCCATTTCGCCGACCGCCCACTTGAGCGCCCCCGCCGCCGCCTTCGCCTCGGTGATCACCGGGCTGAGCAAATGCGGCAGCCCGTTGTACGGCGCCAGTTCGACCATTTTTGGATCAATGAGCAGCCATTTCACTTCGTGCGGCGCTGCTTTATACAACATGCTGATAAGCATCGCGTTCATGCATACGCTTTTTCCCGACCCGGTCGCCCCGGCGATCAGCCCATGCGGCATTTTTCGGATGTCAGTCACGACCGGCGCACCGCTAATGTCAAGCCCAAGCGCCACGGTAAGCGGCGATGGGCTTTTACGGAACGCTTCGCTTTCTAAAATTTCCCGCAGGCGCACCGGACGGCTCGTTCGGTTCGGCACTTCAATGCCAATCGTCCGTTTTCCCGGGATCGGCGCCTCGATGCGAATATCTTTCGCCGCCAGACTGAGTTTGATATCATCGATTAAACTCGTAATCTTGCTCACTTTCACTCCTAAATCCGGCTGCACTTCAAACCGCGTCACCGTCGGTCCTTGCGTCGCCCCAACGACTTTGGCGCCGATATGGAAGCTCGCAAACGTCCGGTCCAAACGCTGGCATTGGTCGCGAAGCCACTGCTCGTCGCGTTCGGCCGCTTTCTCGGGCGGTTCAAGAAGCGCCAATGGCGGCAGTACGCAGCCGTTCGATCGATTCGCCGCCTTTTCTTCGAGTTTGCGCCAATCTTGCTTTAACATGATCACATTATACGGGATGCGCGTTCGTTCGGGGCGGGAAGCCTCCTCCCGGCCCGCGGGCGCCGCCGAGTGACGGATTTCGCGATCTGGGGTCGTCTCCCGCTGTTCTGTCGAAGAAGCGCTCCCTCCGTCTCCATTCTTCCTCATCTGTGACGGCACCCCTCGTCCTTCGCTCTCCAAGCCGCCGTCTGTTGCGTGCGGCGCGCGTTCGTTGCCTCGTTCGTCCAGCTCCTGCCCTTTCTTTTCATCCGCCTCGGCATCACGTTCTTCCTGCCCTGCCGCCGGCGCCAGCTCATGTTTTCCTTCCGTTTCCATAACAGCCGCGGGCATCGCTCCGCTCGCGTCTTCGTTCCATTCCTCTGCCCCCTTGGCCAAAGGCGCCTCTTCTTTTGGCGGTTCAGCCGCCCGGCTTTCCGTGCCCTCTCGCGCGTCTCGCCGTGTCGCTTCGCCGCGGAGGGCCTCTTCCCGAACCGCCTCATCGCTCCGATTCTCCATGTCCCCCGCACCGGTCAGCCCGGGTTCATCCGCTCGTTGCCGCTGTTTCCCCCGATTCCGATCATATCCAAAAACCGGGGATGGCACATCGGACGGGCGGAACAGCCGTTTTTCCGCTATTTCCCTTGAAACGCCAGCTGACGGGCGCCGACTCGGCAGCGGCCGGGATGCCTCGCTTTTCTCCCGCCTCGGCCTTTCCTGATTTTCACCCGGCTGGTCATCCGGAATCAACGGAAAGCGGAAGCGGCCTTGCGGATATTGGTAAATGACATTCACCGCGCCGCGTTCGGGCATGCCGGCCGACAGAGGGGAATTCGCTCGCTGTTCGTTCCCTTCCTCTTCCTCATCGCTCGTGAGAAAACGAAGCCATCGTTTCCAAAATTTCATCCATCACGTCACTCTTTCTTTGCCTTCATTGTCGGAAAAAACGCCACTGGCGTCGTTCCAGTGGCGAAACAACAGTCGGAATCCGTCTGCACCGCCCGTCGGAACGTCAAAAAACGAACGGCTGGCCGACCTCATACTCATCGGACAGCACCAAAATGCCTTTCTCCTGCGGGGCGTTTGGCAGCCCAAGCTCGCGGGCCGAACAAATCATGCCGGATGACCGGACGCCGCGCAGCTCGCTTTCTTGAATGACGAGGCCGTTTGGCATCACGGCGCCGATTTTGGCGACGACGACTTTTTGCCCTTCGGCGACGTTCGGCGCTCCGCAGACGATTTGCAGCACCTCACCGCCGACATCGACTTGGCAGACGCTCAATTTATCGGCGTTCGGATGCTTCGTTTTCTCTTTCACATATCCGACGACAAACTTCGGCGACAAGTCAGCTTCGATCGGTTCGTCAAAACCGTTTTTCGCCAAGATGTCGTTGATGACGCCGACGAGCTCCTCATTCACTTCCAGCGGACCGTTGCCGGAAAACGGATAGTACGAAGACGCGGAAAAAATGTTATAGCCGACCGTCTCGCCCGTCCGTTCGGACATGATGCGGACGACATCGCCTTGTCTGACAAACGTCCGTTCCTCATCCGCCGCCGGTTTCAGCGACACGAGCAGCACGTCGCCGACCCCTTCTCGGTTGTAAAACACGTTCATCGCTTCATTCCTCCTTGCCGCTACGTTCTCCGTTTTTTTCCTAAAATAAAAATCGGTTCAAGTTTCCCATTTTCGTATAAAAACGACAGCGCCGTGATCGGCACGCGGCCGCCGGCAAAAAAGCTCATCGTCATTTGCGCGAGCACGTCATAACCGATGTCGTTGCGGACATCAGCGATGATGAGCACATCTTGATGCGGAACAGCGACGGCCATCGTTCCTTCCACGCGCGCCCGCATGCCGGCCAAAAACGATTCGTTTAAAATGCGGCTCGCATCATACCCGTCATTGGTGTTCACAAAATAAAACACGTTGTCCGCCACCCGATCCTCTTTCACCGGCGTCGGCAGCGACCGAACGTTGAAACGGGCGATTTCCTTCACCCGCTCGCGGCTCCATTTGTCTTTCTCCAGCATGCGCTCATCAATCAAGCGATACGTTTTGCCTAGGTCGAGCGCATAGTAAATGCGCGTTTCGGCTGTATGATCATCAAACAGCAACGGAATGCCTTCTTTCGTCTCCGTCGGAAACGACGCCGAGCGAATGACGGGATAAATGTTTCGCTCGTTGCCGGAAAGCGCCGCGTCTTCCTCCATCGTTTTCAACGTTTCCTCTACATAATAAACGACTTCGCGCACCGCCTCATCTTTTTGTTCGTGCCATTTGGCGATCACGCCGGGAAGCGAGATCGTGACGCCTTTTTTCGTGCGGCGGTCTTCGACGCGCATCGCGTCTTGCTTGGCGTCAAAGCGAAACGTCCAGTGCCGGTGGGCGACGAGGCGCTCTTTAATCTTCTCATACATTTGCCGGCTGTTCATTCGTGTTCCTCCTTGTTTTGCCGGCGGCCGTGCCTTCCGTTTCCCTCTTTCGGCCGGGACTTGGCCAAAGGCGCATCCGGCGTTGACAATGCCAGGCCATGCCCGTGCGGCGTTTTCCACCGTTTGACGTTGCCAGCCGCTCGGTCTAGATCCTCGCGCGGCCCGCTCATTCAGCCGCCCGCCATCATCGGCATGACCGTTCGTTATTTATCATACATGGAACGACCCGTTTTGACAAAGCCATTCATATTGACCGGCCAAAAGCTCGACGATGTGGGAAAACATCGCCGATCGGTCAACGCGCCCGTTCGTCAATACGCCGACCGCGCCTTCTTTCCGCCGAACGTTCCTCCGCCCGGTGTACGCTTCCATCACGTCGCCGAGCTCGCGCCCCGCCTCGATGCCGGTGCCGACGTCCGGCGGGAGGGCGAGGCGGGCGCCGGCGGCGGCCACCACCACTCCGTTTCGGTCAGCGAGCGCCCCCCAGTTGCACAGCCACCATTGCCCATCGATCTTCGTCACGCCGCCTTCCAATCCGATGCCGATGTCCGCCTCCGCCGCTTCGAGCGCCCGTTTGGCGCGCCCGATGGCGCCAAGCCGCGTCTCCTCATCGGACAGCGGCTGCGCGGAAACGCCTGATGGCACCTCAAGCGATACAATGCGGTATTCCTTTTCCGAAAGCACCGCCCGAACGGCGGCGATTTTCGCTTCGTTGTTCGTTCCAACCGCAACAGTTTTCATCCAGTGCCCTCCTTGTCATGGAAAAGGAGAAGCGTTCGCTTCTCCTCAGCTGTTTTGGCGAATCGTCTCGACCGTCGTCCGGTCGCACCGTTTGACGAGCTCAACGATGAGCTGTTTGGCCGCCGCGTAATCATCGATATGAATGATCGACGCATGCGTATGAATGTAGCGGGCGCAAATGCCGATCACCGCCGACGGCACGCCGCGGTTGGCGATATGCACCCGCCCGGCGTCGGTTCCGCCGCCTGGGGAAATGAAAAACTGATACGGGACGCCAATCGTTTCCGCGGTGTCAAGCACAAACTCGCGCATGCCGCGGTGCGTAATCATCGTCCGGTCGTACAAGCGGATGAGCGCCCCTTTGCCGATATGGCCGAACGCCTGCTTGTCGCCGGACATGTCGTTGGCCGGGCTGGCTTCCAAGGCGAAAAAGATATCCGGGTTGATCATCGCTGCCGCCGTCTGGGCCCCACGCAGCCCGACCTCTTCCTGCACAGTCGCTCCAGCGTACAAGACGTTCGGCACTGTTTCGCCGTTCAGCTCTTTTAACAGCTCGATCGCCAACCCGCAGCCAAACCGATTGTCCCACGCTTTTGCCATCACGGTTTTTCCGTTGGCCAACACCGTGAATGGGCTGACCGGCACGATCGGCTGACCGGGGCGGACGCCGACTCGTTCGGCATCTTCACGGCTTTCCGCTCCGATGTCAATCAACATGTTTTTCATCTCCATTGGTTTCTTGCGCTGCTCCTCATCAAGCAAATGCGGCGGAATCGACCCGATCACGCCGATGACCGGCCCTCCGTCCGTGATAATCTGCACGCGCTGGGAGAGCAGCACTTGATCCCACCAGCCGCCGAGCGGCTGAAACCGAATCATGCCATTGTCGGTGATCGCCGTCACCATAAATGCGACTTCATCCATATGGCCGGCGACCATCACCGTCGGGCCCGCCTCATCGCCGCGTTTGACGCCGAAAAGGCTCCCGAGGCGGTCTTGCACAATGTCATCGGCGTATTTCTCGAGCTCTTTGCGCATAAACTGCCGCACCGGATGTTCATAACCCGGTGCGCCTGGAAGCTCGGTCAACGTTTGGAATAATTGCAGCGTGTCCTCATTCATCACGCGTCTCCCTTTCTATGTTCGATTTCACCGTTCCGTTTCTTTCCGTCCTTCTTACATGTTCCGCCAAAATCGGCTATACTAAACCGTATCAAAGCGAGAAGGAGGAAAGAAACATGGCTTGGAAACAGTGGCTCGTCGGCGCCGCCGTCGGTGCGGCCGTCGTCTATGCCATCCGCTCCGCTTCCAAACCGGCGCTCCTTGCCCCGGAACAAGCGCTGGCCATGGCCAAACGCGCGCTTGGCGGTCCGCGCGCCATCCGCGGTTCCTGGATTCAATCCGCCCCGGAGCGGTATGAGAAAAACGGCCTGGCGTACACCGTATACCGCGGCGGCGTCTGCCGCGACGACGGGGATGACGAGTTTTTCATCAACGCCTACACGGGAGCCATCGTAGACGCCAAGCCGCTGTCATAGCGGCCGCTCCCGCTTCACGACGGCGGCCATCGTCCCGTCTTCCTGCCATTTCACAGCCCGATAGTAGACATCATGGTAGAAGGTAAACCACGCATTTTGCTTTACGCCGTACGGGAGCCATCGCTGTTTGGCAAAAATCGAATCCATCGGGTAATCGTCGTACGCCATCACCCAAAGGACGTTTTGATGGGCGTGCGTGCCAAGCAAATCGCCAAGATGAATGGCCATCTCCCCGTCTGATTCGATGAGCACGATCGCATGCCCGGCGCTATGCCCGCCGGTATGGATGAGGCGGATGCCAGGAACGACTTCCGTTTCCTTTGTAAACGGAACGACTTGATCCGCGATCGGCTCCCAATTTTCTTTCCAATACGTATTGCGCGATCGGATGTTCGGGTTTCGCATTTCCTCCCACTCGACATCCGAGGTGATGATCGCCGCGCGCGGAAACGCCGGCACGAGCCGTCCGTCTTCCCAAACGGTCAATCCGCACGCATGGTCAAAATGCAAATGGGTCATGATGACGATGTCGATGTCGCGCCGCGTCAGCCCGAGCTTGGCAAGCGATTCATCAATCGCTGATTCTTCCGTGACGCCGAAGTTGCGCTTTTGCTTGTCGGTCAGCTTGCCGTTGCCGATGCCGGATTCAATGAGCAGCCGTTTTCCATAGGCTTCCACCAAAATCGGATCGGTGCGCAGCTCGATTTGATTGTTGTCGTTCGGAGGATATTTTTTCGACCAAAGCGGTTTCGGCACGACGCCAAACATCGCCCCGCCGTCAAGATGGGTGACGCCGCCTTGCAGCCATGTCAAGGTGACTTGTCCAATTCGCAACTGTTCCATTTCCTCTCTCCCCCCTCCACTAGTGTACCATTTTCTCCATCAATCGGAAATAGAAAAAGACCCGACCAATCGGTTCGGGCCTATGACGACCGCCGCGGCGGGCGCACCGCCTCGCATCGGTAAATGCGGTTTCCTTTTAAGGAAAATTTTTCCTCATACTCTGTCATGACATTGTCCGTCATGCCGCTTTGATGCAAGTCGAGCTGGACCGATGCGAGCACAAACCCATATTGCGACAAACTGACAAGCGAGTATTCGAAAAACGATTGATTGTCCGTTTTCAAATGGATGTCTCCGTCTTCCGCCAAAATGCGGTCATAGAGCGCCAAAAAGCCCCGATACGTCAGCCGCCGCTTTTCGTGCCGCTTTTTCGGCCATGGGTCGGAAAAGTTCAAATAAAGGCGCGACACTTCCCCGTCGGCAAAAAACGCAGTCAGATCTTTCGCATTGGCGTTCAGCAGCTTGACGTTCGCGAGCCCGCTTTCGATCAGTTTGTCAAGCGCGGACACGAGCACGCTCGGGTACAGCTCGATGCCGATGAAATTGACATCCGGATGAAGTTTGGCCATTTCCGTGATAAATTTGCCTTTCCCCGTCCCGATCTCGACATGGATCGGCCGATCACGGCCGAACAGCTCGCGCCATCGCCCGCGCTTTGCTTCGGGATCGGGAATGACGTATTGCGGATACGCGGCGATTTTGTCTTTCGCCCACGGTTTGTTGCGCAAACGCATATTGACACCTCAGCCTTGTTTCCGTTTGTTGGTTTGACGATACCACACTCGCGCCAAAGAAGCAAACGCGAAAAAACGCCCGGGCCTGAACGCTCTCCCATCTACGCTCACGCGTGGAAGCAGGGGGTCTTTTCGGTTTCGAATCATAAACTCGGCTCGATCCGGGCATGATAAAACCGTACAGCCTGGCGAAAGGATGGTGACCAGCATGCCGCTCGACTATAACCATCAATTGACCGTACTTCGCGACATTTTATCCGAACATCAGCTCGATTGCTGCGGAACGGTGTCCGAATGCGAACAAATTGAACGGCTCGCTAAATCGCTGCTCGCCAACGATGAGGTGGACGGCCAAGTCAAGCAAATTCTCCCCCATATTTACGCTTATGGCCAAGGCGGGAAATACAGCACTGATTTAAACGCCCACATTTCCGCCCACCAAGGCCAGCTCGCCGATTGGGTGAATGGGCTGTCCTGACCGCGGCGTCTCCGTCATCGACAGCGGAAACAAACGGCGCGGCGACAACCGAACGCAGCGATCGCGCCGCCCCCAGCGCCGGCCGTTCGGACGCTGAGGCCTCGCTTGGTCAACTCTCTACCATGACGCGCTTCAATAACCGAAGCGACTGCTCCTTTTCTTTTTGGCCGTCCTTCCCTTTCGGCCAAAACAGCGAGTGCAACGTATGAGCGATCGTATACCACTTTAGGCGGAGGCCAAGCTCCTGGCTCCATTCCCATCCATATCGGTCGAGCCACGTCTTCCATTCGGCGCGCGGAATGTACAGATGAAGGAGCATGCCGATGTCGATCGCCGGATCGGCGATCATCGCTCCGTCCCAATCGATCAAGTACAACGTGCCATCATCGGCCAGCAGCCAATTGTTATGGTTGATGTCACAGTGGCAGACAACATATTCGCCATCCGGCAATGACGACACATGCTGCTCCAGCCAGTCAAGCGCCTGACAGACGACAGAACCACCGGCCGGATGACGCCGCTGCTGCTCAGCGAGGAGAGCGAGCATTTTCTTCGCGCGCAGCGGAGATTTGCCGAGCCGCTTCAGCATCGTCACCAGCTCTTTTGAACGATGGATTTTCCTTAGCAGCGCCGCCACTTGCTCGCTTCCCATCTCCCACGGCTTCAGCTCCCGGCCGTTCAGCCATTGCTGGGCCGTAAACACATCGCCGTTTTCGAGCCGTTTCGTCCATACAAGCTTCGGGACGATGCCCTCGGCCGACAATACAGCCAGAAACGGAGAAGAATTCCGCTTTAAAAACAATTTCTTTCCTTCATATTCCGCAAAATACGCATCCCCTGTAGCGCCGCCAGCGGGAGTGATCTCCCACTCCTTACCTAGTAACTGTTCCAAGCGTGTTCACCTGCGACTTAAAAATAGAAACATCTCCGTTTGCTTCTCGCGCCCAAATAAAAAGGACGGCCAGGCCGCGTCCTTCCTCCGTCCGTTTTACTTGTATTATACTGAAATACCGCTCCGGCATGCAAACATTTTTCTCGGCAAACGCCTTGCTTAAAACTGCCAAAGCGGAAGCGCCCCGCGGCTCCCACTCCGGTCGGCCGCCCTTTCCCGTTTCGTCTCAACGGCGGCATGTTTCATCAAATCGATAACCACCGCTCCTCTGCAAACCTTGAGACAATTCCCACGCGCCGTCTGAGCGATTACCCCGCAGGCTGGACGAGCACCCATGTGCCGATGCCGTCAAGCCGAAGCATGCCGCGCGCTTGGCCAAAGGGCGTTGTCCCGCATCGCTGTCCGTCGCATACAACCGCCCACTCGCGCTCGTCGGGGAGCGCAATGGCTGTCTCTTTCTCCTCGTTATGATGCACGACGATGATGTCCTCCCAAGGCCCATAGACGTCGGCATCATGCAATCGGTAGGCGATGACCGACGGCGGCAGCGGCTCAAGAAACGTGAAATGACGCAGCACTTCCGCCTCCGTGGCGAGGCGAAATGCGCCATGCGCACGGCGAAGGGCGATCAATCCTTGAACGTAGCGGACGTCGTCTTCATAGCGGCTTTTCCGCTCCCAATCCAGCTGATTGACCGCATCCGGCGATCGGTAGCTGTTCCCATCGCCGCCTTTCGTCCGATAAAACTCTTGGCCGCTGTGCAAAAACGGAATGCCTTGCGCCAACAGAACGATCGCCGTCGCCAGCTTTTGCCGCTTCCTCCGGAGCCATTCCGGCTCATCATGGTTGGCCGCCTCCATCTTATCCCAAAACGTATGGTTGTCATGACATTCGACGTAATTGATTGACTGACGCGGGTGGCAAAACAGCCCGCCGAGCGCTCGCAAGCTCCCGGCAATGGCGAGCTTCACCTGTTCTCGCCCGCCTGGGTTGCCGAGGGCGAACCCACGGTCCGGCAAATGAAAGGTGCTCCCTTTCACCGCATCGCGAAACCGGTCATTGAAATAAGCGAAGCGCGGCAGCTGCTTGGCGTTGGCCATCGTCGCCTTTTGTTCCGGTGGAAGAGGCGTCGGCAAATCCCACCCTTCCCCATACACAAGGATCGACGGATCGATGGCGTCGAGGGCATCGCGCACCGCTTTCATCGTCTCGATATCGTGCACGCCCATCAAATCAAAGCGGAACCCGTCAATGCCATATTCTTTCGCCCAAAATACAACCGAATCGACGATCCAGCGGCGCGCCATCCGCCGCTCCGAAGCGATGTCGTTGCCGACGCCGGTGCCGTTGGCCGGTTGGCCATAGGCGTCGTAGCGGAAGTAATAGCCGGGAACGAGCTTCTCAAGCGGCGATTGCTCCCGATCGTAGACATGGTTGTAGACCGCATCCATCACGACGCGCAATCCGTTTTCATGCAACGTGCGGATCGCCTGTTTCAACTCGATGATGCGCGCGTATGGATCCGCTGGATCGGTCGCATAACTCCCTTCCGGCGCATATAGATGAAGGGGATTGTATCCCCAGTTGTAAGCCGCTTGTGGGTCGCGCTCATCGACGCCCGCAAAGTCCATAAACGGCATGAGCTGCACATGGGTGACGCCCAGCTCTTTGACATACGAAAGCCCGGTGGCCGTCCCGTTCGGCCCGCTCGTGTTCGTTTCGGCCAGCCCGAGATACTTCCCTTTATGGACGGCGCCGCTGTCCGGGTGGCTGGTAAAGTCGCGGATGCTCAGCTCATAAATGATGGCATCCGTCGGCGAACAGAGCGGCGGAAGCGGCAAAGAGGGCGGCGCCAGCTTCGTTTTCTCCCAGTCGATCACGACGCCGAATTCGCCATTGACCGAAACCGCGGTCGCATACGGGTCCACTGCCTCGCGCCATACGCGGTTGATGCAGGCGATATACGTGTAACACGCTCGCTCCCAATCGCCGGGGACGGCGGCTGACCATACGCCGCGCTCGCCGCGCTCAAGCGGCACGCAATGAACCTCGCCGAGATGCGGATGAACAAGCTTGACGTTGACCGCGGTGGCAGTCGGCGCCCAGACGCGAAATACGGTCTGTTCTTTGAAATACTCCGCTCCTAACGGCCCATCATAGAAAAACCGATCATCAAATGCAGGAGTGCGCACAACGGCGCCGATTTGAACATCGGTCTCCTCCCCGCGGCAAGAACGCACCCAGTATGTCGCTCCAAACTCGAACGCGGATGCAAACCGGCACACATATTTCACCGTCTCCCCAACATCCTCGACGTGCTGCACGGACAGCGGAATCTCCTCGCCGCTCGGCGCCACGAGCGTAAACGGCGCCATTCCATCAAAGCCGAGCGATTTCGGCGCAAGCACAACGATTTGATCCATCTCGTCCAAATAGGCGGCAAACGTTCGGCTGATGTGAAGCATGTGCGTTCACCCCTTTTTTCTCCGGTTAATACCATCATACGTAAAAGAAAAAGGGCGGTGCCAAATCATCGGCCGGTCGCCCTATCGATGCACAGATGTTTCTATTGTTGCCCTTCCTCGCTGTTCATATTCTCGTCTTGCCGGCGGTCGTAAAAGCTGGCGCAATGGCGAAGCAGCGCCTCAGCCGCTTTCAGCTGCCCGTGCCGAAGCGGGAGAGCTGAGCGGCGCAGGCGGGAAAACCACTCGTCATAATTTCGCTTATCAATATAGCGGATAAACGGAAAAAGACCGCCGCTGTCAATGTAGCCGGAGCGGTTTAACAGCACGAGATGGATCGGCCAATCAACCCCATGTTTGCGAAAAATCTCCGAAACGATCTGCTCCGTCCGCCGCAGCGACACGACCGGGTTGACCAGCCTCGTTTCGTTCGTTCCGGCTTGTTCCACCCAAAACCGGCCGGTTGACGCCATGACGATGTTATCCGGCCTTCCTTCGACAAAGGCAATGCACCAGAGCGCGGATGGCGTCAACATCATCGTCTCCAGCTCCACCGGCGCCTTGCCGACCATCGCCACCGGCCGGTAAAAGCATAAATGCGTATCCGGAAACCGCTGCAAAAAATATTTCAACGTCTCATCGCCATACACGGCCTCATCGAGGGAGGAAACGTACATCATCGTGGAACTCGCCCATTTCAGCTGCAACTCGAACAACTCATCCAAAAACTGCTGTTTCAATTCCTCCAGAGTAGCCGCCGGACGAGCCATCGGCGCAAGAGAAAACGGCTCTTCTTCCGTAAGCGCGGCACGGCGGCGCCATCGTTTCGTCAGCCGTTCCCACCATGACGGTTTGTCAAGCCAAACATCCCACGTCTCGCCCGTTTCAAGCCATCCGCTGGCCTCAGCCGTTCGTTCGGCTTGCCACCGCGCTTTTGCCTGCTCCCATTGCCGCTGCTTGAGCCGGATGAACTCCGGCACATAATAGTACACATCCGTTTCGTAGCGGGAAATGCAATCCATGAGTTTAACGAGCTGACCCATTGTTTCACCTGCTATTTCCGGCCATTCATCGGCGCGCCAAGCAACGGGAACACGGCGATCGCTTCGTACTTTGGCGTCCGTTCCATATTCGTCCGATACAGCACGATCTCAGGCACCGAAAACACCACCTTGGCCGCGGCAAGCGAACGGAGGCGATCCGGGCGAAACGGTTCGGCTCCCTGCCATTTGCGGGCGATCGTAATATGCGGGGCAAACGGACGCCGGTCCAAGGAAAACCCAAGCTTCATGCACGCTTCATACACGTCGCGCCGCAATCCATTCAACGCTTCTTCCGTTTCGACTCCTTGCCAAAAAACGCGAGGCGCCGTCCGCTCTCCGAACGTCCCAAGCCCGGCAAGCGCGAGGGAAAACGGGGCGCTTTTGGCGGCGACGGCGGCCATCGCCTCGCACAGCGGCGCCATTTTTTTCGGCGGCACATCGCCTAAAAACGCGAGGGTGATATGATAGTCCTCTTCATGCACCCATGTGCGAAACGGCAGCGACGACGCCGCATCCCCCGAAAATCGGGCAATGGCTTGTTTCGCTTCAGACGTCAGCGGAACAGCGATAAAATAATGGCTTCGTTTCACTTCTCTTCACCTGCCGTTCGTTCTCGTTTTGCGAGCAAAAGGAGCACGAGCACACCCACGATCGTGCAGATGCTAAAAAACAAGTAGACAGCGCCGATTTGCCAACGCTCAAACAAATATCCGCCCACCAACGTGCAAAACCACGCGCCAAGGCCATTGCCGACCGCTGAGTATAACGCCACGGCCGTCGCCTGCACCCGCTCCGGCGCCAAGCGGCGCGCATATTGAAGCGCCGTCGGGATCGCCAGCCCGACCGAGCAGCCTTGGACGACCGCCGTTGCATACACAAACCAAAGAGGCGGGTCGACCGCGTACGACAGCCAGCGAACCACGGAGATGAGCGCAGCCAATAGAAGAAGCCGCACCATGCCGAAACGGCCGATGAGCCGATCCGCCGCTTTCATAAACGGCGCCTCGCTGCCGGCGGCAAACAAAAAGGCGAGGCCGATGCCAGTTAACGTCCCGCCCAACTCATGAATGAGCAGCCCGAAATACGAGTTATTGGCCAAAATCGGACCAAACAGCAAAAATGTTGCGACAAGCAGGAGCTGAAACGAGCGGACGGACAGCAGCCCGCGCACATCCTGAAACGTCAACGCCCCCGGCGCCGCCATCGGGTAGCGCGGCAGGCGGGCGGCCAAAACAGACGCGGCCAACAGCGCCAACGAAAAGGCGTAAAAAATGACCGCAAACGCGACATGATCGGACAGCCATCCGACAACCAACACCGACGCGGCAAACCCGATCGAACCCCAAAGTCGAATCGCCCCGTAGTTTCCGCCCGAGCGGCGCACATGATGAAGGGCGATGCTGTCGGAGAGCGGAACGATCGCGCTTTGCGCCGCCGAAAGCAGCACGGTCAGGGCGACGAACACCTGGTAGCTTCCGGCCAGCGAATAAAGAAGCCCAAACAGCGCTGTCACCCCGAGCGCCAGCGTCAACAGTTCGACCGGTTTGCGCGTATAATCGGCCGCCGTGCCCCAAAGCGGCTGGGCCGCCATCGTCACGATCGGGGGAAGCGACATGATCCAGCCGATCGCCGCCCCCGAAAGGCGCGCCTCTTCCTGCAAATAGACGGACAAAAGCGGAAACAACGCGCCAAAAGCAAAAAAGATGAGAAAATAAAAGAGCGGAAACACCTGTTTTCGCACCGCCGCCTCCCGTTTGAACGCCGCTTCCATCCCGTCCCCCCTTTCGTTCAAACAACGCCCGCCCCGCTCTCTTTTTTCGCCGGGGCGGCGGACCGCCGTTTATTTCGCCAGCTCGTAAATCGCCTGCGCGTAAATGGCTGTCGCTTTCACCAAATCGTCGATTTCGATATACTCATCTTTCTGGTGGGCGACATCCGGACGGCCCGGAAACAACGCGCCAAACGCCACCCCGGCGTTCAAGGCGCGGGCGTATGTGCCGCCGCCGATGGCCAAAAGCCGGGCCGGCTCGCCCGTCTGCTCTTCGTAGACGCGCTGAAGCGTGCGGACAAGCTCGTGGCTCGGATCGATATAATGAGGCTTCGTATCGCTGAAACGGCTGAGCGCGAATCCATGTTCAGCCGCGGCGCCAGCGAGCGTCCGGCGGATCGCCTCGCCGTCGGCCGTCACCGGATAGCGGATGTTCAGCCCAATCGTTCCGCCATGCTGCCGGTCATACGACAGCACCCCGACGTTGACGGTCAAGTCGCCGCTTTGTTCGTCGCGATACGCAAGGCCAAGCCGCCGGCCGCGGGCATCGCCGAAAAAGGCGGAGGCCACAAACTGAATGAACGGCCGGCTTCGGCCATCGAGCGGAAGCGACGCCAAAAACTGCGCCAAATAGACGCCGGCGTTTTTGCCGCGCTCCGGCTCGGCGCCATGAGCGGACACCCCTTCCAATTGAAAGACGACGTCCCCTTCGCTTTGCCTGATGCTCCCCTTTACGCCGCGCTCCCGGCAAAACTGTTCATAGAGGCCAAGCAGCTCCTCCGTCCGTCCCGCTCCTTCCACCACCGCTTCAGCCGCATCCGGCACCATATTGTAGCGGCGCCCAGCTTGGAATGAGGCAAGCGCGAGCCCTTCCGCCTCCGCCGATTCAGGCGGGCGGTACGACAAATCGGCGTCAATGATTCCTTTTTCGGCATGAATGATCGGAAAATCAGCATCCGGCGCAAATCCGACATCCGGCATTTCTTCATGACGAAAATAGTGCTCTACGCACCGCCAGTCGCTTTCCTCATCGCCCCCGATGATAAGCCGCACCCGCTTGTCAAGCGGCAGCCCGAGGTCACGGATGATTTTCATCGCGTAAAACGCCGCGACGGTCGGCCCTTTGTCATCGATCGCGCCGCGCCCGTAAAGGCGGCCATCGCGCACCTCAGCGGCAAACGGATCCATCGTCCAGCCGTCCCCAGGCGGCACGACGTCGATATGGCCGAGCACGCCGACAAGTTTCTCCCCATGCCCCATTTCGATATGCCCGGCAAACCCGTCCACATTTTTGACGCGAAACCCTTCCTCCCGGCCGCGGCGAAGCATATGCTCAAGCGCCTCGGCCACCTTGGGCCCAAACGGCGCGCCCGGCTGCGCCTGCTGATCATCGCGGACGCTCGGAATGCGGACAAGCGCTTGCACGTCGCGGACAAGATCGTCTTTTCGTTTCTTCGCTTCGTTCATCCAGTCGATGTTCAACGCCATTCTTCCTTTCCTTATTCAACACCCTTTGTTGCCAACGTATCATATCAAAAACAGGAAGTCAAAATGTTTCATTCGTTGCAAATCGATTTCCGTTTCATGACAAAATGTTGAAATTTTTCGTGAATAGAGGCAACCGGGTAGCATTTTCCCTCTCATTTCGTGTACAATGGTAGTAAACAGACAAAGACATCTCTCATCTGCTAGCGGTCGGTTGTGCCATGCGAATGATGCTAAGATAGGGAGTGGTCTTTTGAAACCTTCAACACATCGGATGCTTACCCGCATCAAGTCCGTGTATATGTACATTAGCGAAAAAGGAACGGTTACGACCCAAGAGCTTGTTGATGAGTTCGGCACCACCCCACGAACGATCCAGCGCGACTTAAACGTGCTTATGTACAACGATCTCGTTCGCAGCCCAAGCAAGGGCAAATGGACGACCACAAACAAAAAAGTGCGCATCTCTTCGTAAACCCGGTGCCAATAGGGTAGGCAAGATGAGAGATGAACGCAAACCATTTTTCCACAGATGAATATCCACTATTTTTCCATAAAAAAGGAACCGCGTCAGGTTCCTTTTTTTTCGTCCGTCTCTGGCCGGTATTGCTTCAACATGTCCACCTCTTCGTCCGTCAATTCCCGATACTCGCCGACGGCCAAATCCGGGTCAAGGGCGAGCGGCCCCATTTGAATTCGTTTTAAATAGACGACCCGCTTGCCGACCGCTTGGAACATCCGCTTCACTTGATGGAACTTCCCTTCGGTGATCGTTACCTCGACATCGGAACGAAGGCCGGATTTCAACACAACGAGCTTGGCCGGCTTTGTTTCATAGCCGTCATCAAGGACGACGCCGCGCTGAAACGCCGCGACATCCGCTTCCGTCACTTCCCCGTCCACGACGGCAAAATACGTTTTCGGCACGTGTTTTTTCGGCGACAACAGCTGATGGGCGAGCTGGCCGTCATTCGTCAAGAGCAGCAGCCCTTCTGTATCTTTGTCAAGCCGCCCGACCGGAAACGGGGAAAATGCCCGGTCTTCTTCTTCAAGCAAATCGACGACCGTCTCTTCCACGGCATCTTCCGTCGCGGAAACGACCCCCGAAGGCTTATTCATCATCAAGTAAATGAATGGCTTGTACTCGACCGTTTCTCCCCAAACGGTCACGATTTGCTCATCCGGCCGCACTTTCGTTTTCGCATCACGAACCGGCGCGCCGTCCACTTTCACCGCTCCGGACTTGAGCAGCTTTTTCACTTCCTTCCTCGTCCCATACCCCATATGGGCGAGCAGCTTGTCAATGCGCAGCTCCACAAATCTCCCTCCTAAAAATATGGCCTTCATTAGGCGTTCATCTAGTCCGCTTCCGCCTTCCCCCCATACACTGTGAAGGAAACATCAAGAAGGGGGATTTGCCGATGAATGAATATTACTATTATGTCCCAACGTTGGATGATTACCGTCAACAGCCGCCAGCCAGCCAATTTTGGCCCGGATACCCAGGCGGGCCATTCGCCAACTGGGCGCGGCGCATCGAACGGCTTGAGCGGGACGTCGAACGGCTCGACCGCCGGCTCAACCGGGTGGAAAGCCGCCTCGATCGCATCGAACGCCGGCTCGGCCTGTCATAAGCGAAATGGAGAAAGAAGGCGGGGACGACCGCCTTCTTCTTTTTTTGCCGCAAGCCGAACGGCATGGGGGAGGGCGAAAAACAGCCGTCGTCGAACCCTTTCGCTCGGGCGCCGCGATGTTCGCAAGAAGCGCCGTCCGCCAGGCTCCCGGCCTAAACGAGCCGCTTCTAGGAAACGGCCGATCCCCCCATACACCCTCGTCTACGATACCGCCTTTTTCTCTTTCCGGCGCCAAAACGCAAACCGGTCGCCAAACAGCGCCGAAAACAACCCGGAGCGGATGCTGAGAAACAAGTAGACGGCTGCCCCGACCGCTGCGCCGATGGCAGCAGCGCCCACCGATTCAGCGGTGCTGGCGCGGTAATCGATCCATCGGGACGCCAGCGCCTCGACCCCCATAACCGCCGCTGACATCGCCGCCGTCAAGATGGCCATAAACGCCGTCCGGCGGGCGACAAACCGATAGCGGTAGCGCGTGCGGCGCTGAATGACCCATAAGTTGAACGCCACAGAGACGAAATAGCCCGCCATCGTGGCCACAATGGCCCCGACGGCCGACCATTTCATAATGAGCGGCGTGTTGAGCAAAAGCTTCACAAGCAAGCCGGCTGTCAAACTGACGACCGTAAACCGCTGCTCGTTGATGCCTTGCATGATCGCCGCCGTCACAGAAAACAAAGCGTACAAAATCGCCGCCGGCGCATACCAGCGCAACACTTGTTCACCAAGCGGATCATAGCTGTAAAACGAGCTGTACACCGGCCCTGCCAGCACCGCCATGCCAATCACCGCCGGGAGCGTTAAAAACATGAGCACTTGAAACGTCTGGTTCAAATATTGCCGCAGCGCTTTCCGATCTTGCGCGACATACGCTTTCGTAATCGTCGGGATGAGCGCCAAGCTGAACGAGGTCGCGAGCGTCACGGGTATGATGACGAGCTTTTGCGCCCACATGTTGAACACGGAATACGCGTGCTCCGAGATGTTCCCGCGGCCCGCCGCCGCCATCGCGTGATTGAACGTAAACTGATCGACGAGCTGGTACAGCGACATCGACAAGCCGACAAAAACAAACGGAATCGAAGAAAGAAGCAGCTCTTTATACATCGCCAAAAGCGACACGTCCGCTTCGCCGCGGTCACGCGCAAGCAGCGACTGCAAATACGGACGCCGCTTCCACCAATAGACAAGCAACACCAAAAGCCCCGCCGCCGCCCCGACAAACGCGGCAAACGTCGCCGCGCTCACAGCGGAGACGATCGAGCCGTCCATCAGGCGCAAAATGACGTAGCACGCCCCAAGCAAAAACGCGATGCGCGCGATTTGTTCGACGACTTGCGACAGCGCCGTCGGGCCCATCGACTCATGTCCTTGGAAAAATCCGCGGATCAAGCTCATCACCGGCACGATGAGGAGCGCAAAGCTGACCGCGCGGATGACGGCCGTGACGTCGTCGACCGAGTTGACGTTCGTTTTCGCATCGATGACGTGCGGCGCCAAGATGGGCGCCAGGGCGTACAAAATGAGCCATGAGGCGATGCCGCTTGCGATCATCAAGACAAGGCCGGAGCGAAAGAGCCGATAGCCGACGCCGTATTCCCCAAGCGCGTTGTATTTCGACACAAACTTTGACACCGCCACCGGCAGCCCGCCGGTCGCCAAGCTCAAAAAAATTTGGTACGGCACATAGCCGTATCCGTACAGCGCCCCGCCGCGCTCGCCGACAAGATGGTAAAACGGGATGACGTAAAATAAACCAAGAAGGCGAGAAATCATCACGCCAGCCGTTAAAATAAACGTGCCGCGCAGCAGTTTCGATGTTGACATATGACCCCTTCCCTAGCCATGGACGTTGAAAATGACAACGTATCTATTTTACCATAGTTGTCAATGGAACGAAAAATATCGGCCACGCGCAAAAAAGAAAGGGTGGAATGAACATGGGATACGACGTCATCATCATCGGCGGCGGTCCGTCCGGGCTCATGGCGGCCATCGGCGCCGGCGAAGAAGGGGCGAAGGTGCTCTTGTTGGAAAAAGGAACGAAGCTCGGGCGCAAGCTCGCCATCTCCGGCGGCGGACGCTGCAACGTGACGAATCGGCTGCCGGTGGATGAAATGGTCCGCCATATTCCCGGCAACGGCCGCTTTTTATACAGCGCCTTTTCCGTATTTAACAATGAAGACATCATCCGCTTTTTTGAGCGGCTCGGCGTGCCGCTCAAGGAGGAAGACCACGGCCGCATGTTTCCCAAAAGCGACAGCGCCCAGTCGGTCGTCGACGCGCTTGTTCGCGAATTGTCGCGCCTTGGCGTCGATGTTCGGCTTGAATCGCCAGTGGCGGACGTGTTGTATGAACAAGGAAAAACAGTCGGTGTCACGCTGAAAAGCGGGGAGACGATCCACGCCCGTGCGGTTGTCGTCGCCGTCGGCGGCAAATCGGTGCCGCAAACCGGCTCAACAGGCGACGGCTATCCGTGGGCGGAAAAAGCGGGTCACACGGTGACCGAACTGTTTCCAACCGAAGTTCCGATCGTCTCGCATGAGCCGTTCATCAAAGAGCGGACGCTGCAAGGCTTGTCGCTGCGCGACGTCGCGTTAAGCGTCTTAAAGCCGAACGGCAAGCCGATCATCACCCACCGGATGGATATGCTGTTTACGCACTTCGGCATTTCCGGCCCAGCTGCTCTCCGCTGCAGCCAGTTTGTCGTTAAGGCGTTGAAAAAAGCGGCGGACGGCGCGGTCAAAATGAGCATCGACGCGCTTCCGGACGTGACACAGGAAGAGCTGTTTCAACAGTTCGCCAAGCTGTGCAAAGAGGAGCCGAAAAAGGCGATGAAAACGATCGCCAAAACGGTGCTTCCCGAGCGGTACGCCGTCTTTTTGCTCGAGCGTGCCGGCATCGACCCGCACGCCTCTGCCGGCACGGTCGGCCATGAGGCGCTGCGGGCGTTTGCCCGACAGTGCAAACAGTTTACCTTTTACGTCCACGGCACGCTGCCGCTTGAGAAAGCATTCGTCACCGGCGGCGGCGTGTCGGTCAAAGAAATTGAGCCGAAAACAATGGCCTCCAAATGCATGGCCGGCCTTTACTTTTGCGGGGAAATTTTGGACATTCACGGCTACACGGGCGGCTACAACATCACCGCCGCCCTTGTCACCGGGCGGCTCGCCGGCGTGAACGCCGCCCGCTATGCATTGGCGGAAAAAAACGGGGCGAGCGGCTCCGCGGGGCAGACAGCAACGAATTGACCGCCGTCCTCATGCCCCTCGGGTGCTCCGGGGCGTTCGCTGACATTCCGACAACGCCCGTCTTCAAGGCGGGCGATCGCAAAATTTCGCCGCCTGAAATGGAAATGCCGCAACGAAAAAAGCGTCGCCCGCTTTGGGGGGATCAGCACGAAAACGGCCAAAGAATCCCGCAGTCTGGAGCCGTGTGAAGTGTCAAGTCCGGTAAATGACCATGGCGGAAAAACAGTAGATTTGCTCGCCTTCCGATTCCATCGCCGCCACGCTGTACTTGACATCGATCAACTGTCCGTCTTTCAATCGGGCTAAAAAATCATTGACCGCCGCTTCCAAATCTTTTTCATGCTCTTTATCAAACACTTTCACTTTGTACATCGCCATTCCCCCGTTTTCTTTTTCCTTTTCCACGCATTTAGGGAAAATCCTGCCCACAAAAGGCGTCACGCGCCCCCGAACAGCGGGACGCGTGACGTCAGAAACTTCATTCGTCTTAATACACTCCAACCGCATTGAACGCCTGTTTCACCGAGTTGACTTCTTGGCTTGTCGACCCGTACAAATCAGCGGCCGCTTGCACGCAGGCGGCGCGCAGCTGGCTGAAGTTCGACGTCGGCGTCAAATAGTAGACAAGCGCCCGGTAGAAACTTTCATCAAGCGGGCGAATTTCAAGCGGTCGCCGAGTTTCAACAGAGAGCTCCTCCTTCGAACAAGTGTCTGATTTTACCGAAAATTATATCCTTTCCTTTTTTTTCTTTCATCACACTTTGGTACTAAAACAAAATGGAAAAAGCGCCCCAAAAAGCTGGGACGCTTTTTCGCTCATGCAAGACCAGCGGCAAACAACCATTGGACCGTGCGGGAAGAACAATATTCACCGTTGAGAAACGCGGAACCGCCCGACTCCCCACTATACGCCGACCGAAGACGCGCAAGCCGCCGGACGCATGAAAAGGCCGGCGCCAGCAAGCCATTCCTCTTGACCGAGCGGGGCTGTTCCATCCGCTGACACGTTCGGTCGTTTTGGTCTCGACAAAAACGGGATCACTTTGGATGATGGCCCACCGCCATGCCCTGTTCTTTGAGCCGAAAGCGCTTATTGCTTCGGCGCCGTTTCGCCTTCCCACTCGAGCATGCCGCCCGTCATGTTGCGGACGCGATAGCCGAGCTCTTGCAAGTAGCGGCAGACGTTTTCGCTCCGCCGTCCGGAGCGGCAGACGAAAATATATTCTTCATTGCGGTCGAATTCCTCAAGCCGATCGGGGATGTCGCCCATTTTAATATGTTTGGCGCCGGGGATCATGCCGAGGGCGACTTCTTCGTCTTCGCGCACATCGACAATGTTCAGCTTTTCCCCGCGTTCGAGTTTTTCTTTCACTTCAGCCGGCGTGATTTCCTTGATCTCTTCCATGGCAGATCGACCCCTTTCGTTGGTGGATCAGGAGCGGGCCGAAGCCCGCCCTCATCATTAGTTGGCGACGATATTGACGAGCTTGCCGGGGACGGCGATCACTTTGCGCACCGTTTTGCCCTCAAGCTGCTCTTTGATTTTTTCATCGGCGAGCGCCCGCTCCTCGAGCGCTTCTTTTGGCAAGTCAACGGGCACGTGCAAACGCGACCGCACTTTGCCGTTGATTTGCACGACGATTTCCACGACGTCCTCGACAAGCTTCGTTTCATCATACGTCGGCCACGGTTCATAGGCGATCGTGTCCGTGTGGCCAAGCTTTTGCCACAGCTCCTCGCCGATGTGCGGACAAACCGGTGACAACAGTTTGACAAACCCTTCCATGTATTCTTTTTTCATTTGCTCGGCTTTATACGCTTCGTTGATGAACACCATCAGCTGCGAAATGGCAGTGTTAAAGCGCAATGCTTCATAGTCTTCCGTCACTTTTTTCACCGTTTGGTGATAGACGCGCTCGAGCGTGTCGTTCGCCGGTTCGTCGACAATGTTCGGGTTCAGTTCGCCATGTTCGGTGACAAAGAGCCTCCAGACGCGGTCAAGGAAACGGCGCGCGCCGTCGAGCCCTTTCGTCGACCAGGCGATCGACGCTTCAAGCGGCCCCATGAACATTTCATACAGCCGCAGCGTGTCGGCGCCATGGCTTTCGATGATGTCGTCCGGGTTGACGACGTTGCCTTTTGATTTGCTCATTTTTTCATTGTTTTCGCCTAAAATCATCCCTTGGTTGAACAGCTTTTGGAACGGTTCTTTCGTCGGCACGATGCCAAGGTCATAAAGAAACTTATGCCAGAAGCGGGCATAAAGCAAATGCAAAACCGCGTGCTCCGCCCCGCCGATGTAAACATCGACCGGCAGCCACTTTTTCAGCTTTTCCGGATCGGCGAGCTGCTTGTCGTTGTGCGGGTCGATGTAGCGCAAATAATACCAGCAGCTTCCAGCCCATTGCGGCATCGTGTTCGTTTCGCGCCGCCCTTTTTTCCCGGTTTTCGGGTCGACAACATTGACCCATTCTTCGATGTTGGCGAGCGGCGATTCGCCCGTTCCCGACGGACGGATTTCATCCGTTTTCGGCAACACAAGCGGCAATTCCTCTTCCGGCACCGGCGTCATCGTGCCGTCTTCCCAATGGATGATCGGAATCGGCTCGCCCCAGTAGCGCTGGCGGCTGAACAGCCAGTCGCGCAGCCGGTACGACACTTTTTTCCGCCCTTTGCCGTGCTCCTCAAGCCAGGCGATCATTTTGTCGATCGCTTCCTGCTTGTTCAACCCGTTCAAAAACTCGGAGTTGATATGCTCGCCATCTCCGGTGTACGGTTCTTTTTCGATATCGCCGCCGGCGACGACTTCTTTCATCGGCAAGTGGAATTTTTTCGCAAACTCGTAGTCGCGCTCGTCGTGCGCCGGCACGGCCATGATCGCTCCGGTGCCGTAGCTCATCAAGACGTAGTCAGCGATCCAAATCGGAAGCCGATCGCCGGTGACCGGGTGAATGGCGTACGCGCCGGTGAACACGCCCGTTTTTTCTTTCGCCAAATCGGTGCGCTCAAGGTCGCTTTTGCTTTGAATTTCCTTTAAGTAGGCGTCAACGGCTGGCTTTTGCTCCGGCGTCGTGATTTTTTCAACGAGCGGATGCTCCGGCGCCAAGACGGTGTACGTCGCGCCAAACAGCGTATCCGGACGCGTCGTGAACACGGTGAATGTTTCGTCATGGCCGTCGACGGCGAACTCGATTTCCGCTCCTTCCGAACGGCCAATCCAGTTGCGCTGCATCTCCTTAATGCTTTCCGGCCAGTCGAGCTCTTCCAAATCTTCAAGCAAGCGGTCGGCATAGGCGGTGATTTTCAGCATCCATTGCCGCATCGGCTTGCGGATGACCGGATGCCCGCCGCGCTCGCTCCGGCCGTTGATCACCTCTTCGTTCGCCAGCACCGTGCCGAGCGCCGGGCACCAGTTGACCGGCACTTCATCCATGTAGGCGAGCCCTTTTTCATACAGCTTCAAGAAAATCCATTGCGTCCATTTGTAATAGTTCGGGTCGGTCGTATTGATCTCCCGGTCCCAGTCGTACGAAAAGCCAAGCGATTTGATTTGCCGGCGGAAATTGTCGATGTTTTTTTGCGTAAACTCCGCCGGGTCGTTGCCGGTATCGAGCGCATATTGCTCGGCCGGCAGCCCGAACGCGTCCCAGCCCATCGGGTGAAGGACGTTGTACCCTTGCATCCGCTTCATGCGCGCCAAAATATCGGTCGCCGTATATCCTTCCGGATGGCCGACGTGCAAGCCGGCGCCGGATGGATACGGGAACATGTCGAGAACGTAAAACTTCGGCTTGTCATCATCATCGGACGTGCGGAACGTTTTGTTTTTCTCCCAATAGTCCTGCCATTTTTGTTCAATTTCGCGGTGGTTGAAGCTCATCGCAGCACTCCTCCTATCAAGTTCTACTTGCATCATTGACGAAAATATGTACAAAAAAACCCCCCCATCCCCACAGCAAAGGGACGAGAGGCGCGCTTCCCGCGGTACCACCCTTTTTGGCGCGCCAAACGGCGCACCCGCTTTCTTCCTTAACGCGGATGGACGGCCGGCGCTGTCGATGACCGTTCACGCCGGCAACTCCGAGGCGAGTTCACGAGCCGACTTCGGTTGACTCGCACCATCCGTCAACTCTCTGCCGTCCGTCGGGCCCGCTACTGCTCCTCTTCACCGTTATTCGCCTTATTCGCACGTCAACTACCCCCACTTCGCTAACGCTTGAAGTGGGGGCTTGCAACTCCCCAGAAGTGCAAACGGACTTCGTCCTCCTTCCTTGACTTGGGGTTGCATCAGGGGGCAGGTTGACGACTACCCAACGACGCAGGTCATGCCTGCATCGTTACCGATTCTCTCGGTGTGTCTGTTGGCAGTACTTGGCTTCCACACACAACAGACAGACCTACGCTCATGTTTTACGGTTGCAACGTTTCCTGCAACCAACTCCATCCATCGAGCAGCCGTTATTGGAGTGCCTTTATTTAACAGTTTTCTCCACGTCTTTATTCTATCATACACAAAAGAAAGGGGGAACGCACATTCCTCTCCCACTTACTCCCTTTGGTCGTTGAAGTGGGAGTCTCCTGCGCGAAATAGGATGAATCGAGCGATGAGTGGACAGAATGACAAATTTATTATTATTTTAAAAAATTTGTCGATCAATTGCAAGCCGAAATCTATACGGAAGCCGCGGTTTTTTCATCCGCGTTCTCCGTCCGCTTCGGGAGCCGACGATCATGCAAAAGCGCGGCCAGCACCGCCAATAAGGCAAACAATGCTAACATCATGATGAGCAGTTTCATTCCAAACAGATCGGCGACCGAGCCGCCGATGACCGGTCCGATCATCCGTCCGGCCGTGGCCGTCCCGTTGACGATTCCTTGGTAAAACCCGGCTTTCCCCGGGGGCGCCCATTCGTTCACCGCGGCCGGAATCGCCGGCCAGACGATCATCTCGGCGATCGTGAGCACCATCATGGACGCGGCAAACTCTGCAAACGAATGCGCCCCCAACAGCATGGCAAACGAAACGGCGAAAATAAAAAAACCGATCACGATTTGCCGCTTCAACGTCGGCATGAAGCGGCGGATGACCGCTGACAACAGCGGCTGGGCCAAGACGATCAACGCCCCGTTGATCGTCCAAAGCAAGCTGTACTGCCCGACTGGTATCCCGAGCTCGCGTGTATAGGCGGCGATCGTCGTCGACCATTGGACATAGCTCAACCAACACAGTCCATAGCCGGCGCAAAGGAGGGCAAGCGCCCAGCCCGCGGAGCGGGATGGCGCTCTTTCCGCTTCTCCGGATCGTTTCTTTCTCGGCGGCGGCAAGAGCGGAACGCGGCGCAGCCCGGCCACAACCGTAAACAAAAACGCGGCATACAACAAAAGATTGGCGAAAAAAACGAGCGAGAACGAATATGAAGCGACAAGCCCGCCAAGCGCCGACCCGACGGCGACGCCGATGTTTTGCGCGACATACAAGGCGTTGAACGCCCGCCGCCCCCCTTCCGGCCAAATCGCCCCGGCGTACGCCGACGCCGCCGGAAAGACGACGCCGCTGCCAACGCCGACAAACGCCAAAAACACCGCATAATGCGGCCAACCGTGCCAAACGCTTAAGCCGCCGAGCGCGGCCATCGTCAACACCGCTCCGGCCAACAAAACGCGAAACCCGCCGATCCGGTCAAACAAAAAGCCGCCGGCCAAGCTGCCGATGACGCTTCCCCCAGAGTTGAGCATGAGCACGACACCAGCGACAGCGAGCGGCTGGCCGAGCTGTTCATGCAAATAGATCGTGTTTAGCGGCCATAGAAACGACGCCCCTGTCACATTGAGCGCCATGCCGACAAGCAGCCACCAAAGAGCGCGGGGCATCGGTCATCATCCTTTTCTGGCTTTTATTTTGAGTTCCGAAATAATTGTAGGGGAAAACAGGAAAAAATGCAATCAAAAAGGCGGAGCGTTCCGATGCGTCCGCCACTTTTTTGCCAAACTAACTCCCCACGGAAACAATGGCTTTTGAAGCGGGGCTCCTGCGCGAAAAGAAGAACAAGTTGGAGCGGCTTCCGCCCCTTTGGCTTGTCGTCACCCGTTCCGCTGCTTGGAGCGGATCGGTTGGCCGCCCGTTTCCTCGTATTGCTTTTTCGCCAGCTTCACCGGGTCAAAGTCTTGACCAAGCTCAAGATCGTTATTGTTTTGGCCGTTGCGTGTTTTTTGTTCCGGATTCGTTTGTTTCAAGCGTCGCTTCATGTTGTGTTCCTCCTCGTTTCAGCGGTCAAGCAAAATCATGTCGTTTTGCAATTGCTCCAGTTGGAGCCGCATCCGATGCAGCTGCTCGCGCTGCTGGGCGTTGCAGCTTCGCGCCAAGTGCGCTAAATCGATGACCGTCTGCTCGAGCATCTGCTGGGCGTTGGTGTATTCGGTGATGTTGTAATGCTCCTGCTTTTGCGCTTCCGTATATTGCTCTTTCGCGTAGCGGATCACATCTTCACACCGCTGCAAAAATTCCTCAACGGATTGTCTTGTCGCCATGCGCTCACCTCGTTTCGTGATATTCCCTCATGTTTACTATGCGCCGCATAGGCCGGCCGTATCACGCCAATGATTGGCAGCGGTCGATTTTCCATGAAGTTTTTGTTACAATGCCGACGTGAGGATCTTCGTTCAGCTCGATCAATGTCGGTCAGCTCAAGGTTTTCTGTCACGCCGGCGCAGAGGATGGAAAGTTTAGGGGAAAAGCGATGGCATCCGACACTTTGGCGCAACGCCACGCCTGCCAACGTAAACGATGAAACGATCACAAGGAGGGGCCAACCGATGGCTTTGATGAACATTTTGCCGTTTGCCCGCTTTTTGCTTGATCAAGCAGTCAACGAAGGCGACATCGCCGTCGACGCGACCGTCGGCAACGGGCACGACACCGTGTATTTGGCCCAACGCGTCGGGGATTTCGGCCATGTGTTCGGCTTTGACATTCAGTCTGAGGCCATCACCGCCGCTTCCGCCCGCCTCGCGAAACATGGGCTATGCAGGCGGGCGACGTTGTTCGAGCGAAGCCATAGTGAACTGCTTGAGGCGCTCCCCGACTCCGTTCACGGACGCATCGCCGGCGCCGTGTTCAACCTCGGCTATTTGCCGGGCGGCAATAAGCAAATCGCCACCAAGCCGGAATCGACGATTCAAGCGGTCGAGCAGCTTCTTTCCATCCTAAAGCCGGGCGGCATCATCGTTCTTGTCGTCTACCACGGCCATCCGGAGGGAAAGCGCGAACGCGACGCGCTCCTTGATTACGTCCGCTTTCTTGATCAACGGCGCGTCCATGCCTTGAAATACGAATTCATCAATCGTCAAAACAACCCGCCGTTTTTGATCGCACTCGAGAATCGGGCGGATGGGGGCGCCTGATTCCGTCCGATCCGCCGACGAACCACTGCTCTCGCCAGTACAAGCAAACGGCTGCCCTTACGAAAAGGACAGCCGTTTTTGTTGCTCCTGCCAAAAGCGGTACGCTTTTCCGTTCCAATAAAAAAACATCGACGCCGCCCCGCCGGCGCGGACGAGCCGGCGCGCCAGCCGGTGCAGACCGCGTTGCTTTTTCACCTTGGCATCCGACAAATACAACCCAAGAAGCCCTCGGTGAATAAGGCGGTGAAACTGGCCGTGCGGAAGGGCGCTGACATGGCGGTCGGCCTCTTCGATGAAATGGCAAAGCCGCTCAAGCATCACCGTTTCATTCGGATAGTAAAAGCAAAAATTCAAATCGCCGCCGGCTCGATCTTCCTCTTGATCGATCAAATAGTCGAGCAAAATGTGCAGCCCTTGAATGTATGGAAAATAACCGTCGCGCACTTGTCTCGCCATCTCCAGCGGCAGCGATTCGCCAAACGCATAGGCGACGAGGCAGAAAATGCCGAGCGTCGAACCGGAGCAGGCGGAAAACTCATACCATTCCATCGGCGGCAAGGCATCTTTGTATTGCGCGAACCATTTCTCCAACCGCGGCACCCGCTCGCTCGCTTCGACATGTTTATGTACTTGCAAGTCGCAATAATATCCGGCCAACTCATGTAAAAACGGGGCGATCGTCTCATAATGGCGCACCGTCTCGAGCACCTCTTGGCACGTGCGGACAAGCGCCGGCAAATAGCCGCCGTCTTCCTGTTCGCGGCGATGGCGGTAATAGTTCGACGGCTCTGCTCCGATCGTCAAAGCGTCCGGCATCGAATCGTGCAAGGCGCGAAAGTCGAGCGGATCGAGCGAGGTGCTGCGGTCGCACAAATTATCCAAATAATCGCTGATCGTCTGGTAAGCAACGATAAAGCGGATGCAATCCTCCATGTTTTCTCCGGCCAAGAGCGCCAAAATGGAGCCGCCTTCGCAATGGAACGTTTTCGAAGCGATGCTCGCGAGCGCCTGGCGCCGCAATTCCGGGTCGGGAATGCGCTCGGCTTGGCGCCGCCAATAGGCAAGCTCGCGGTGGACAAGCGGAAGCACGTCACGATACACCATTTTCATCAAGGCGATGGGGTTTTTCGGAATGTTCAATCGGCTCACCTCAGGTGCAAACACCATGGTCTCGTCTCCTAGCATTTCCATCTTATCGGCAACCAAAATCGTTTCGCGTCTGAACAGCTTGCGATCTCGTCTTCCAGTATTGCCATCAATGCGGCCGGGGCAAACCATAAAAGGGTTGGCGACGGAGTGAAAAAGCCGCTCAACAACGGTTCTTCTCACGTTGAGAAGCTTTGTGAAATCGGATCTTCTTCCCCGATCCCAACCACTCATCGGGCGAAACGAAACGTTTTTCACCAATCCCGATTAGGCGCGCTCGCTTTCGTTGGCGATTTGGACGCAGCGTTGTACAATACATGGTGAACGATCGATTTTGCAGCAGAAAGGAACGAACGCCCATGATTTACCCATACAAAGGCAAAACGCCGCAAATTGCCGCCTCCGCCTTTATCGCCGACTATGTGACGATCACCGGCGATGTCGTGATCGGCGAAGAGACGAGCATTTGGTTCAATACCGTCATTCGCGGCGATGTGGCGCCAACGGTGATTGGCAACCGGGTCAATATTCAAGATAACTCAATTTTGCATCAAAGTCCAAACAATCCGCTTATCATTGAAGACGGTGTAACAGTCGGCCATCAAGTCATTTTGCACAGCGCCATCGTTCGCAAAAACGCGCTCATCGGCATGGGCTCGATCATTTTGGACCGCGCGGAAATCGGGGAAGGCGCGTTTATCGGCGCCGGCAGTTTAGTGCCGCCGGGCAAAAAAATTCCGCCCAACACGCTCGCCCTCGGCCGGCCGGCGAAAGTCGTCCGCGAACTGACGGAAGACGACATCCGTGAAATGGAGCGCATACGCCGCGAATATGTCGAGAAAGGGCAGTATTACAAAGCGCTGCAGCAACAGCGGACATCGTGCGCCAACAAAAAAGAGCTGCCGTGATCAGGCAGCTCTTTTTCTTTCATCACTTGTCCGCCAACGCCAGCGCTTGTTCTTTCAACAAGGCGGCTTTGTCGGTGCGCTCCCACGGCAGGTCGATGTCCGTACGCCCAAAATGGCCGTAAGCAGCCGTCTGTTTGTAAATCGGGCGGCGAAGGTCGAGCATTTTGATGATGCCCGCCGGGCGGAGATCGAAGTTGTTGCGCACGACCTCAATCAAAATGTCTTCCGACACTTTGCCGGTGCCGAACGTATCGATCGAAATCGAAACTGGGCGGGCGACGCCGATCGCGTAGGCAAGCTGCACTTCGCATTTGTCGGCCAGTCCTGCCGCGACGATGTTTTTCGCGACATAGCGGGCCGCATACGCCGCCGAGCGGTCGACTTTCGTCGGATCTTTGCCCGAGAACGCGCCGCCGCCGTGGCGGGCGTAGCCGCCGTACGTATCGACGATGATTTTGCGCCCCGTCAACCCAGCATCCCCTTGCGGACCGCCGATGACAAACCGTCCTGTCGGGTTGATGAAGTATTTCGTGTTCTCATCAAGCAGCTCTGCGGGCACGACCGGCTTGATGACCTGTTCTTTAATGTCGCGCTCGATTTGCTCTTGCGTAATTTCCGGATGGTGCTGCGCGGAAACGACGATCGTATCGACGCGCACCGGTTTGCCGTTTTCATCGTATTCGATCGTCACTTGCGTTTTCCCGTCCGGCCGCAAGTACGGCAAGACATCCGTTTTGCGCACTTCCGCCAATCGGCGCGCCAAGCGGTGCGCAAGCGAAATCGGCAACGGCATCAATTCTTCCGTCTCATTGCAGGCGAACCCAAACATCAATCCTTGGTCGCCGGCGCCAATCGCTTCAATTTCCTCGTCAGTCATCTGACCTTCGCGCGCCTCAAGCGCCCGGTTCACCCCCATCGCAATGTCTGGCGACTGTTCGTCAATCGACGTCAACACCGCGCACGTATCAGCGTCAAACCCGTATTTGGCGCGCGTGTAGCCGATCTCCCGAACCGTATCGCGGACGATGCGCGGAATGTCCACGTACGTTGATGTTGTGATTTCCCCGCTCACGAGCACCAGCCCGGTCGTCACGCTCGTTTCGCAAGCGACACGGGCGTTCGGGTCTTTTTCCAAAATGGCATCCAAAATGGCATCAGAAATTTGGTCGCAAATTTTATCCGGATGTCCTTCCGTCACAGACTCTGACGTAAACAAGCGGCGTTTGGCTGACATTCGGCTCATTTCCTCCTCTTGACGTAATGTGGCGATACGGAACTCGTTTCCCTTCGCAATATAAAAAAACCTTTCCTGTCACGGTGAGGAAAGGTCATTGCAATCGTATTGCTTCCTTTCACTCTTATCGTTCAAGGACTGCGCCTTGCCACAGGTTAGCACCATTTCACATATGAAAGATTGTGACGGTTGCTGGGCTTCATCGGGCCTGTCCCTCCACCGGCTCGGGATAAGAGTATCCGTTCAATGACTTATCTTATCGTAATTGAATAAGCAAAGTCAACCACAGAAATGATTTTTTTATTATCTGAAAAATAGGCAAAATAAGTTCAAAAAAACCTACACAATTAGTATGGACTATTAATAAAAATGTGTTATACTATTTTCAAGATTGATTACAAAAAGAAGGCAGGTTGTGAACATGGGGATCGCAAACATGACAAATAAGCTGGATGTATTGCTGCAAAAACCGTACGTACATCACCAATTGTCCGTCGCCCAGCTCGTCGAGAAAGTATTGCAGCGGAACGAAGGACGGCTGACCCACACCGGGGCGGTTGCCGTGACAACCGGCAAGTACACGGGGCGGTCGCCGAAAGACAAATACATCGTCGAAGAACCGTCCACGAAGCAAACGATCGACTGGGGAACGGTCAACCAGCCGATGTCTCCGGAAACGTTTGAGAAACTGTACGACAAAGTGCTCGATTATTTAATGAAACAAGAGGAACTGTTCGTCTTTAAAGGCTTTGCCGGCGCCGATCCGAAATACCGGCTGCCGATTCAAGTCGTCAACGAATTCGCCTGGCACAACTTGTTCGTCCATCAGCTGTTCATCCGCCCGAGCGCCGAGGAGCTCGCCGCGCACGAGCCGCAATTCACCGTCATTTGCGCGCCGAACTTTAAAGCCGACCCGAAGGTGGACGGGACGCGCTCGGAAGCGTTCATCATCATCTCGTTTGAACGGCGCACCGTGTTGATCGGCGGCACCGAGTATGCCGGCGAAATGAAAAAATCGATTTTCTCGGTCATGAACTATGTGCTGCCGGAACAAGGCATCCTGCCGATGCACTGCTCGGCCAACGTCGGCCAGGAAGGCGACGTCGCCCTCTTTTTCGGCTTGTCGGGAACGGGAAAAACGACGCTCTCGACCGACCCGAACCGCCGCTTGATCGGCGATGACGAACACGGTTGGTCAAGCCGCGGCATTTTCAACATCGAAGGCGGCTGCTATGCGAAATGCATCAACCTGTCGCGCGAGAAAGAGCCGCAAATTTTTGACGCCATCGGCTTCGGCGCAGTGCTCGAAAACGTCGTTCTCGATAATACAACGCGGGTGCCGAATTACGACGACGGCACGCTGACGGAAAACACGCGCGCCGCCTACCCGCTTCAGGCGATCCAAAACATCATCGACCCGAGCGTCGCCGGCCATCCGTCGACCATCGTGTTTTTGACAGCCGATGCGTTCGGCGTCCTGCCGCCCATCAGCAAGCTGACGCGCGAACAGGCGATGTATCATTTCTTAAGCGGCTACACAAGCAAGCTCGCCGGCACCGAACGCGGCGTCACCGAACCGGAAGCAACGTTCTCCACGTGCTTTGGCGCACCGTTTTTGCCGCGCCCGGCCGTTGAATACGCGGAAATGCTCGGGCAAAAAATCGCCGAACACAACGTCCGCGTCTTTTTGGTCAACACCGGCTGGACAGGGGGGCCGTACGGCGTCGGCAGCCGCATGAAGCTCGCCTACACCCGGGCGATGGTGCAAGCCGCCGTCGAAGGGGAGCTCGACAACGTCGAAACGATCAAAGACCCGATTTTCGGCCTCGCCATCCCGACCCGCGTCCCGGGCGTGCCGGATGACGTCCTGCAGCCGCAAAACACATGGGCCGACAAACAAGCATACGAACAAAAAGCAAAAGAGCTAGCGCAAAAATTCCGCGCCAACTTCCAAAAATTCGCCCACATCGATCCGTCCATCGAAAAACTCGGCGGACCGCTCGTGTAACAAGAACCCGGCTGGACAGGGAACATCCTGTTCGGCCGGTTTTTCTGTTCTTTCCTCTGCTTTCGTCTCCGACACTGAATCGTTAGACATTTCTGTACGTCGGTCCGTTTCATTCGCCTCAAACAACCTCAAAACAACCGGACTCGATCAAACGCAATGGGCTTCTGTGTTTTCATTTGTCGCAATGGCCATTAGTTCTGCAAGGAATACGTAATGTCATCAAAAGATGGATGATTAATGAACTTGCGCATGATTTCTAAAGTTTTTACTCCCTGTTTCCCCAAGAATTGTGTTCTTGCCTCTATTTCTTCAACTGTTTTCCGCAAATCATCCATATACTTATCAGAATTTTTAGAATAATTAAACAAGTGATAAAGATGCATAATTCCTATAGAAACTCCAGCAGCATGATATGCTCTGTCTAAAGGCCTTTTGATTTTCAAGATGGTTGATGTAACTAGAGCTTCTTCTTTTGCACATTCATTAGCATTAGGAAACATACAGTTAATCATATCATCCAAGAAGATACTTTGGTGGATAAACTCATGATAAATGGCCTCTGCATATTCAATGATTGACCAATCAGATTGAGGGTTTAACCATACTAATCCCATAACATTGGACACTGATCCTCCACCAAACAAATCTTTTTTTAAACCCGTGGTGCTAGTTGGGCGTTAGAACTCAACTAGCCCTAGTGTGACCAGCGAATAGGCTAACAATATGCCATCGAGCACTACTTCAAATCCGATCATGGAATTCGCTCGAATCTCTGTGATCCGGTATTGGTCAACCAGAACCGAGAACACCGTCTCGATCACTTTGCGTTTTTGTTGGATCCACTTCTCCCATGCCTCGGACGGGCGATGTTTCTGGTTTTTTCGAGACGGAGTCCAAAGCGCCATTTGGTACTCTTCGTACAGCCTTTTTTGCAAGTCACGGCTAATGAACCCTTTGTCCCCAAAGTTATAGGGATGAGGAATTTGAGTCATCACGCTTTCGGCTGCGGTTCGATCGTGGCAGGATGCTTCCGTCACCACATATCCCATTGGCAAACCTTGATCGGTCACTTGAAGGTGCAGTTTCAACCCGTAGTACCATTGCTTTTTGGAAGCGCAATACCCGATGTCGGCGATCCCTTGAAACCGTTTGACACGATGCATTCTCGCAGCATGGCACAACTCTAATGGCAAGCTGTCGACTACGGCATAGGCATGATGTTGGCCGCGTTTCGCCAGCTCATGGCGGATCCATTTCATCGCCCAACGCAGCGCCCGACAACGACGGTTGTATCGGGAACGTTCGAGAAACTGACCGTTTGTGAACAAATTTCCGGTGACAAAGCGATGCCATGCCCGTTCGGAAGAAAAGCCAAGCAGCTTCCCCAAAATGTGAATCGCTATGATCACGTCATCTTCTTGCTTTACCAAATGGCGGTTGCGGCGTTGAAGATGCGTCTGAATCAATGACAGTTGAGCGGAGACAAAAAAGAAAATGGCGGCATATTGCTTTTGAATCTTGGCCTGATCTGTAGTAAAATGAAAGTGCTCTTGCATGGGGATTCTCCTTTCGAATGGTAGGTCGCACTTTCATTCTACAGGAGATCCTCATGCAAGGGCTATTTTTATGCTTGTTTGAGTTTATCTAGTACCACGGGTTAAGAGAATTATTTTTTGAGTTGTTTAAAGTAAATTATTTCAGGGTCTCCTTCATCCAGATTATCAATAAAACCACTCTTACTATATCCAAGTGATAAGAATACCTTGTGCATTCTCTCATTAGATTGATTTGTTGAAGAAAAAATCTTTTCCGTTGGAGATATATTTTCAAAATACTTGATTAGTGATTTCGCATATCCTTTTCTTCTTTCTGAAGGTTTTACAACAACTAATGAGATAAAACTACATTCAAAAAAATGAGTGTTGTAAACCAAAAAACCAACAATTGACCTGTTAACTTTAGCGACTAAACAACACCCTTCTTCAATTGCTTTCTTTATGTATGTTCTTCTGCTTTCATCTCCAATAACTTCCGCATCGATTCTTACTATCTCATCTAATTCATTCAATTTGGCTATTGTTATATGTTCCACAAAAATCAAAACCT
>NZ_BCPV01000011.1 GCF_001544135.1 Geobacillus zalihae NBRC 101842
GGATCGGGACACCCTCTTTCGTCTCTATATATACGCACTGACCGATTCTTACGCACTATATTTTGTGTCTGCCCTGAAGGCAGACAGCCTTTTGAGTCAGCCCCCTCTTCTTTACTTATGGCACAAGCAATAGCTTGCCATGCGTTTTCCGCCCCTGCAGCAGCCGATGCACTTCAGAAGCCTGCTCAAGCGGGTAGACGCCGCCGATCATCAGCTTTAGGCTTCCTTCCTGCACCCACGCGAGCAATTCCCGCAAACTTTGTTCGTACAACGCCCGCTTTTTCATGATTTGCGGCAAGAAAAAGCCGATCACCGACCAGTTTTTCGCCATCAGCCGGACTGGATTGAGACGCGTCATTTCCCCGCTCGCCGCCCCATATACGACCAGGCGGCCGAACGGAGCGAGGCAATCGAGCGTCTGATGAAAGACATCGCCGCCCGCCATTTCCAAAGCGACATCGACGCCGCGCCCACCGGTCGCCTCCATCACGGCCGCCGCCCAGCTGTCTTTTGTATAATCAATGGTGACATCAGCGCCAAGCTGTTTGGCGAGCGCTCGTTTTT
This sequence comes from Geobacillus zalihae NBRC 101842, assembly GCF_001544135.1. Classification (GTDB taxonomy): domain Bacteria; phylum Bacillota; class Bacilli; order Bacillales; family Anoxybacillaceae; genus Geobacillus; species Geobacillus zalihae. The sequence continues at coordinate 565 of NZ_BCPV01000011.1, forward strand.
CCTCCGTGCTTGCCGTGGCGATGACCATTTTGGCGCCGAACCGTTTCGCCAATTGGACGGCAATCGTCCCAACGCCGCCGGCTGCGGCATGAACGAGCACCGTCTCTCCTTCTTCCAAGCGGCCCATCGTTTTGAGAATATGGTAGGCGCTTAGCCCTTGCACCGGCAAGGCCGCCGCCTGCCGGGCATCCATTCCATCCGGAAGCGGCACGACCGCCCGTTCATCGACGGCGACAAACTCAGCGTAGCCGCCGGATTCGATCAACGCGACGACGCGTTGCCCCGGGAGGACCGTTTGCACCTCCGGACCAACTTCACGGACAACGCCCGCCACTTCCGTCCCAGGTATGAACGGAAGCGGCGTCGGCACAACATAGCGGCCTTCCCGTCGGGCTGTATCCGCATAGTTGACGCCGATCGCTTCAGCTTCAATCACGACTTGCCGCCCCGTGGGTTTCGGACGTTCGCCTTCGCAAACACGCAAGACATCCGGTCCACCGTATTCAACGAATTGGACAAATTTCATGGCGATATCCCCTCTTTCGTTACTTTTGTCGACGCCATATCGCGCAGTTCCGGGCCGAACGGCCCCAGCTCAAGTTTTGGAACGGCAGAAAGCGACCCATGCCGGTTGATGTAGTCGATTTCTTTTTCCAAGCCGTACGCCGTCATCCAACGGCCGACGCGCGAGGCAGACAACACTTCTTTCGCCTTTCCTTCATCCGAATATTGCCGGTAAAAGAGCCATGCGGCCGTCGCGCTGTCGGACAGCTCCGCCGCGTTGATCCCTTGCTCGATCAAGCAGTGCACAAAGTAGCCGGCGCCATAAAAGTCTTCTAGGCAAAAACGGCCCGACGAGCCGGAACAAATCACAATGATCGTCTCTTCCTGATGTAAACGGCAAATATGCTCGCCGACCGCCGGGCTGTTCAGTAAGCTCGCCGCGTACACCGCACGGGCTGGCTGAGCTCTGCGAATCGCCACCGTGCCATTGGTCGTCGATAGCACGACTGTTTTCCCTGGACAAACCGTTTGCAAAAATAGCGGCGCCGGCGGATGAAAACCGGCGATCGTCCGCCCTTCGTATTCGCCGACGAGCTCATAGCTGCCCTCTGGCAAGCGAAGCGCGATCTCCTTGGCCTCCTCGGCATCGCGCACCGGGATCACCGAACGAGCGCCGGCAGCGAGAACTGCTGTAATCGACGAGGTGGCAAGCAAAACATCGAACACGACAGCCACCTTTCGATCAGCAAGCGCCATCTCATCAATGTCTTCTTTGCGCAGCACGACATGCACTTTTGTCATCACGCCGCCTCACCGTCCTGTCGCCAGCTGCCATGCATGCTCAATGAGCGCTTCGACAAACTGGCCAAAATGGCGAAACCGCTCATCGTTCGTCTGTCCGCGGCGGTAGCGGTAATAAATTTGCTGGCAAATGACCGCTAATTTAAAGTAGGCAAACGTTAAATAAACGTGTATATCGGACACATCACGGCCGCTTTTTTTGGCATATGCCTCAATAAACTGTTCGCGCGTATAAAAACCGGGACGGACGGTGACCGGCGCGCGGCCAAACCCACTTTTAATGAGTGGAGGATCGTCTTCCTCAATCCAATAACTCATGGCCACCGCCAAATCGGCAAGCGGATCCCCGACCGTCGACATCTCCCAATCAAACAGCCCAACCATTTTGGTGATGTCGTCTTTGGCAAACAAAGCGTTATTCAGCTTAAAATCGTAATGGATTACGGTTGCTTCGCGCTGCGGTGGGATGTGGGAAGCGAGCCACTTCATCAGCGCCTCGGCTTCCGGAATATCATCCGTCTTGGCCCGCTCATAGCGCTGGATCCATCCGTGCACTTGCCGTTCCATAAATCCATCCGGCTTTACCATCTGAACGAGGCGTGTGTTCGTATAATCAATTTGATGGATACGGACAAGCGTCTCGACCATCGTCTCGGAAATGCCGCGGCAAACCTCCTCCGTCGGAGTGATGCCATCGGGAAAATCACTGTCAATCACGACGCCATGCCGCCGCTCCATGACGAAAAACGGACTGCCGATCACCGATTCGTCTTCACAAAAATAGAATGGTTTCGGCGCCAACGGGAACAGCGGATGGATTTCAGAAAGCCACGTGCTCTCCCGCTTCATATCGTGCGCTTTCGGCGGCACCGGGCCAAACGGCGGCCGGCGCAGCACCGCCTCCCACTCCCCACAGCGGAGCAAATACGTCAAATTCGACCGGCCGGCGGAAAATTGCTGGATCTCGAGCTCCCCATCCGGCATGTCCGGCAGCACCGTTCGCAAAAACTTGGCCAGCTTCCCTGCCGGCAGTTCTTCCCCCTTGCGCACTGGAATAATCGCTGTCATCTCCCTCTCCCCCTTGGTCAACAATTCAAGCGCGCCATTGCCGCCGCACGAACAGCATCCATCGACACACCTCGGATCAAACTTGTTTGTCTCTCTTTTCACTCGGCTTTCGAGACAGACGGCGCGCTCATGCCATCAAGCAGGATCTCCACCATCTGCTTCGCCACCTCGGCATCGGTCAGCTCGCCGTCCGGACGAAACCATTGGTAGCTCCAATTGGCCGCCCCAAGAACGGTAAGCGTGGCGATCGATGGTGACAAATCGCAGCGCAGTTCACCGCTTTTCATTCCTTCCTCAATCAACGACTGCAGCCGATAGCGGAACAAATCGCGCTTTTCTTTTACTTTCTGTAAATGCTCTTCATTCAAATGCTTCATTTCACGAAAAAAAATACGCGCTTCCCGTCCCTGCCGTTCGACATTATGGATGAGCATGAAGACGATGTCATACAGTCGTTCCCGCACCGAGCGCTGTGTATCGCTTATAATCCGCTCCTCTTCGTCCAGCAGCCATTCAATGTAGCGAAGGTGAATATCCATCAACAGTTCTTCTTTGCTTGTAAAATAGTAATAAAACGTCCCTTTTGTCACCCCGAGGGCGTCAACGATGTCTTGGATCGATGTTTCGCTGAAGCCGTTTTGTTCAAACAGCTCAATGCTGGCAGCCATAATTTTCTCCTTCACGTTTTTACACCTCTTGCCTAAAATGTAGTCGCTGCCAGCTATTGTACCATAAAACAGCCAAGCCTGCTTCGGACTTGGCCGAAAGCCGCGCCGTTATTGCGAGCGGGATGCTTCTTCACGCAAGGCGCGGCGCAAAATTTTCCCGACGTTCGTCTTCGGCAGTTCGGCACGGAACTCGACAATGCGCGGCACTTTGTACGCCGCTAAGTTTTTTCGGCAATGGGCAAGAATGTCTTCTTCGCTTGCCTGTTGTCCGTCTTTTAACACAATGATCGCCTTCACCGTTTCACCGCGATACGGATCAGGCACGCCAACCGCCGCCGCCTCTTTCACCGCTGGATGTTCGTACAACACTTCTTCGATTTCACGCGGATAAATGTTATAGCCGCCGGCGATGATCAGATCTTTTTTCCGGTCGACAATCGTCACATACCCTTCCTCGTCAATCGAAGCCAAATCGCCAGTGTACAGCCATCCGTCACGCAGCGCCACGGCCGTTTCTTCCGGCATGTTCCAATAGCCTTTCATCACTTGCGGTCCACGGATAATCAGCTCGCCGACTTCTCCTGGCGGCAACTCTTGCGTGCCAGTCGCCACATCGACGACTTTGTACTCAGTCAGCGGCATGCCGATGCCGACCGTGCCCGGCTTGCGCGCCGCAAACGGCGGATTGCAATGCGTCACCGGCGAGGCTTCAGACAAGCCGTATCCTTCAAGGACAACCGCTCCCGTTTTCGCCTCGAAGTCGCGCATCAATTCAAGCGGCATCGGTGCGCTGCCGCTGTTGCACGTTTTGATGCTGCTGATGCCGTACTGCTCGACACCCGGCGTATTGGTAATCGCGACATACATCGTCGGCACGCCTGGAAACACGGTTGGTTGCTTGTCGCGAATTGTCTCCAACACTTCTTTCAGCTCAAAGCGCGGCAGCAAAATGTTTTCCGCTCCTTGGTAAATGGCCAAGTTCATTCCCGACGTCATCGCGAACACGTGGAACAACGGGATGACGGTTAAATATCGCTCTTTCCCGAACTCAAATGTCCCTTTGAAAAATTCGGCGCATTGCAAGACGTTGGCGAAAATGTTGCGGTGGGTGAGCATCGCTCCTTTGGAGCGCCCCGTCGTCCCTCCCGTATATTGCAATACAGCAACGTCGTGCATCGGCTCGATCGGCACCGGGCGCACCACTCCGCTTCCTGCGGCAAGAAATTCGTCAAACGTGACATCTCCTTCAGCCAGCGCAACGGACGACGGCGCCCCAAGGCTGACGGTGACCGCCTGCTTGACGGCTGTCTCCCCTCTGACGGCGGCAAGGCGCGGATAAAGCGGTTCATAAATGACGATCGTCTCGGCGCCGGAGTCTTTGAGCAAATAGGCAAGTTCGCGCTCAACAAGCATCGGGTTCACTTGTGTGACGATCGCGCCCGCCTGCAAAATGCCATAGTAAGCGATGACATATTGCGGGCAGTTCGGCAGCATGATTGCGACGCGGTCGCCTTTTTGCACGCCGCGCGCCTGCAGGCTTGAGGTGAAACGGTTGACCGCCGCCTCAAGCTCGGCATAGGTGATCGTCTTGTCGTAAAATGTCAGCGCCGGCTGGGAGCCGAATTCCGCCGCTCGTTCATGCAGTACATCGCATACCGTTTTGTCGGGAATATCCATATAGAACGAAATGTGTTCCGGATAAAGAGACAACGCCCGTTTTTCGCCCATTTGCGTTTCCCCCTTTTTTAATTAAATGCCGGTCGCATGGCTGCCGCCGTCAACGACGAGGAGCGCGCCCGTGACAAAGGCGGACGCCGGGGAAGCGAGAAACAAGACGGCCCCTTTCAAGTCATCTTCGCCGCCAAAGCGGCCGAGCGGCGTATGCTCGAGCACTTTTTTCCCAACGCGTTCAAGAACGACTTTTGACATTTTCGTCGGGAAAAAGCCCGGAGCCACCGCGTTGACGCGAATGCCGTGCTTCCCCCATTTGGCTGCTAGGTCCCTCGTAAACGTAATGACCGCCCCTTTGCTCGTGTTGTAGCCGATCGTATTTAAAATGTCCGGGTGCGTGCCGCCAAGGCCGGCGACGGAAGCGATGTTGATGATGGCGCCGCCCGTTTGCTTCTCAATCATCACCTTGCCGGCCGCCTGGCTCATGAGAAACGTGCCGGTTACATTGACGTTCATCACCTTTTGCCATGCTTCAAGCGGCATCTCTTCGACCGGCGCTCCCCACGTCGCTCCGCTGTTGTTCACCAAAATATCGATGCCGCCAAACTCCTTCACCGTCGTTTCGACGACATGTTGGACATCATCCGGGTTCGTCACATCACACTTTAGCGCCAATGAACGGACGCCCAGCTGTTCCAACTTTTCTTTCACTTGCTCGCACGCCTCCACTTTGCGCGAGCAGACGACAACGTTCGCCCCCGCTTCGGCGAGGCCGACGGCGATTTGCTCGCCGAGCCCGCGCCCGCCGCCGGTGACGATGGCGGTTTTTCCTTCGATTTTAAACAAGTCCAACACATGCATAAACGCCACTTCCTCTCCCTTTATTGTTCATATGGACGCAACTCAAGCTTGGCTACTTGCTCTTTATGCACCTCATCCGGCCCGTCGGCCAACCGAAGCGTGCGCGAGTTCGCCCACATGGCGGCAAGCGGAAAATCGTTGCTCACCCCAGCGGCGCCGAACGCCTGGATGGCGCGGTCGATGACCTTCAAAGCGACATTGGGCGCCACCACTTTAATCATCGCAATTTCTTTGCGCGCCGCTTTGTTGCCGACCGTATCCATCATGTACGCTGCCTTCATTGTCAACAGGCGCGCCTGCTCGATCTCAATGCGCGACTGAGCGATCCAATCGCGAATGACGCCATGGTCCGCAAGCCGCTTGCCGAACGCGACCCGCGACTGCACGCGCCGGCACATAAGCTCAAGCGCCCGCTCCGCCGCTCCAATCAAGCGCATGCAATGATGGATTCGCCCCGGTCCAAGCCGCCCTTGGGCGATGGCAAATCCTTTCCCTTCTCCCCAAATGATGTTCTCTTTCGGCACTCGCACGTTGTCATACGTAATCTCCGCATGCCCGTGCGGCGCATGGTCAAAACCGAACACCGGCAGCATCCGTTCGATTTTCACCCCCGGCGTATCAAGCGGAACGATGATCATCGACTGCTGCTCATGCTTCGGGGCATCCGGATTCGTTTTCCCCATCACAATGGCGACTTTGCAGCGCGGGTCGCCGGCGCCGGACGACCACCATTTCCGCCCGTTGATGACGTATTCGTCCCCGTCGCGGACGATGGAAGCGCGAATGTTCGTCGCATCGCTTGACGCGACGTCCGGTTCGGTCATCGAAAAGCAGGAGCGGATTTCTCCGTTCAAGAGCGGGATGAGCCATTTCCGCTTTTGTTCTTCTGTTCCATAGCGGACGAGTACTTCCATGTTGCCGGTATCCGGCGCATTGCAGTTGAACACTTCCGGAGCGATGAGCGAACGGCCCATAATTTCGCAAAGCGGCGCGTATTCGACGTTCGTTAAGCCGGCTCCGTATTCGCTGTCCGGCAAAAACAAGTTCCAGAGCCCTTCTTTTTTCGCTTTTTCCTTCAGCTCTTCGATGATGGGCGGCACCCCTGACCATCTTGACTCTTGGGCGTTCAGCTGCTCCTCATACACCCTTTCGTTCGGATAAATGTACTCTTCCATGAAAGCGCTTAATTTTTTGATCAACTCTTGGACTTTCGGCGAATAGGAAAAGTCCATGTCATCCCCTCCCTGTATACTAACCGGTTAGTATGTGCCCTTTATTTCTACTATACCTCGACCAAAAGAAATATTCAATATTTTTTGATAAATATATCTCACATTCAAAAAAAGAGAGGACGAATCCGCCCCCATGTCACTGTCTGATATAGCGTTTGTACAATGCTTGCGTGCCGCTGTTTTCCTCACCGGCTTGCGCCAGCTCCTCATACATTTGTTTGGCGAGCGCCAGCCCTGGCAGCGGCAAGTTCATCCGCTCGGCTTCCTCAAGCGCAATTTTCATATCTTTAATGAAATGCTTGATGTAAAACCCCGGAGCAAAATCGCCTGACAACATGCGCGGCGCCAAGTTGCTCAGCGACCAGCTGCCCGCCGCCCCTTTGGCGATGCTTTCCAACACTTTGAATGGATCAAGACCAGCCCGCTTCGCATACGCCATGGCCTCGCAAACGCCGATCATATTGGTGGCGATGGCAATTTGGTTGCACATTTTCGTATGCTGGCCGGCTCCAGCTCCTCCTTGCCGCACGATGTTCGTGCCAAGCCGCTCGAGAATCGGCTTGCACGCCAAAAAGACGTCCTCATCACCGCCGACCATAATCGTCAACGTTCCTTCGCGCGCACCGATGTCACCGCCGGACACCGGGGCGTCCAACGCGTGAATCCCTTTTTGCTTGGCTGCTTCATAAATGGACTTTGCAAGCGTCGGCGTTGACGTCGTCATATCGATGACATACGTTCCCGGCCGCGCATTCTCCAAAATGCCGCCTTCGCCGAAATACACTTGCTCGACATCGTGAGGATAGCCGACCATCGTGATGACGACATCCGCCTCCCGCGCCAAATCAGCGACCGTTTCCTTCCAAACCGCCCCTTCCTGAAGCAAGTCTTCCGCCTTTTCTTTTGTGCGTGTATAGACGAGAAGCGGATAGCCCGCCTTCAGCAAATGGCGCGCCATGCTTTTTCCCATGACGCCAAGGCCGATAAACCCGATCGTTTTCAACGCTGTCCTCTCCCTTCTTGTCCGTTTGGCCGCAAGCGCCCAGCGATCTGCCCACCACCTGCGCTTCGCTTAGCAGCGGAGGCTTCTTTCGAAAATCGTTAAATCGCTTTGACCATGCCGCCGTCGACGATCAACGCTTGTCCGGTGACGTACGAGTTCGCTTCGGACAATAGAAAGACGACGACGTTCGCAAATTCTTCCGGCGTCCCGTAGCGGCCGAGCGGAATGGCGCTTTTCATGCGCGCTTCCATTTCCTCTTTTGTAATGCCAAGCTTTTCGGCGTTCACCTTATCTAAAAAGGCGACGCGTTCTGTCGCAATCCGCCCGGGAGCGACGGTGTTGATCAAAATGTTGTCCCGCGCGAATTCCGTCGCCAACGTTTTCGTCAGCCCGACAATCCCGGTGCGAAACGTGTTCGACAAAATCAAGCCCGGAATCGGTTCTTTGATCGATGACGAAGCGATGTTGACAATTTTGCCGCCGTTTTTCTTTAAATATGGCAGCGCTTCACGAATCAGCCGAATGTAGCTCAATAAATTGAGCTCAAACGCATATTGCCAGTCTTCGTCGCTCACCGTTTCAAACGTTCCCGCCGGAGGGCCGCCGGCGTTGTTGACGAGCAAATCGATCGTCCCAAACGTTTCGACCGTTTTGGCGACCAGCTGGCGGATGTCGTCGGCGTTGGTGACATCTGTGCGCGTATAAGCGACGCGTCCCTTATGTAAACTGTTCAATTCTTCCGCCACTTCGTGCAACTTTTCTTCGTTTCGGCTCGTGATCATCACGTTTGCTCCTTCAAGCACAAGCGCCCGGGCGATCGCCTTGCCAAGCCCTTGGCTCGAGGCAGCGACAAGCGCCGTTTTTCCCGCCAATCCAAGTTCCATCGTCATCCCTCCAACAAAAGAATGGTGTTACGTAACCATATTCGCGCTCATTCGTCATTTTCCTTCTTTCGATCAGCGAAAAAAGTGATCCGCTGGGCGGATCACCTCTCTTCGAAAAGCGACTGAAACCGTTTCATCCCTTCCTCGACGTCAAGGCGATCAACGTGAAACGAATTCGGATTGGCAGCCTTCATCGGATCAGCATCAGTCCGCACCCCAATCGCCTCGGCGCCGTCGGCGGTCGGATCGTTAATGACGCTTTCGCGGGCGCCGTCGCGGTAAAACATGTGCGGGTGATCGTTTCGTCCACGCTCTGGCATCAAATTCCCCCCTTTTTTCCGGTAGTGTTCCGTAAGACATGGAAAATCATTCACCGATCAAGGAAAGGCGGGGAAAAAGAAAGAGCCCGCGCATCGCAGGCTCCCCTTTTCCTTTTCAGCTTTCAAGCAGCAAATCTTCCGGATTTTCGATCAAGTCTTTCACCGTTTTCAAGAACCCGACGGCCTCTTTGCCATCGATAATGCGATGGTCGTACGACAAAGCAACGTACATCATCGGCCGGTTTTCGATCCGCTCTTCGTCGATGGCGACCGGGCGCAGTTTGATCGAATGCATCCCTAAAATGCCGACTTGCGGGCCGTTGAGAAGCGGAGTCGACAGAAGCGAGCCGAAGACGCCGCCGTTTGTGATCGTAAACGTGCCGCCTTGCAAATCGGCAAGCGACAACTTATTGCTGCGTGCTTTCGCCGCCAATTCGGCAATGTCGCGCTCAATTTCGGCGAAGTTTTTCCGGTCGCAGTCGCGCACAACCGGAACGACAAGCCCTTCATCCGTCGATACGGCAACGCCGATATCGTAATATTTTTTCAGCAAAATCTCATCGCCTTGGATCTCCGCGTTGACGTACGGATATTTTTTCAGCGCCGCGACAGCCGCTTTGACGAAAAACGACATAAAGCCAAGGCGGACGTCATGCTCTTCGAAAAATTTATCTTTTTTCCGCTTGCGCAAATCGATGACCGCCGACATGTCAATTTCGTTAAATGTCGTCAACATCGCGGTCGTTTGCGTCACTTCCAACAGCCGTTTGGCGATCGTTTGCCGACGGCGCGACATTTTTTCGCGGATGACCGGCTTGCCGGCCTCAGCGGTTGGAACGGCGGCCGGCGTCGACGTCGGCGCGGCTTGCGGCGCCGGCTGCGGAGCGGCGGCCGGCTGGGCGGCAAACGAGGCGACGTCTTGTTTGCGCACGCGTCCAAGCGGATCAACGGTCGGCACTTGCGTCAAGTCGATCCCTTTTTCACGCGCCATTTTCCGAGCAGCCGGCGAAGCAATCGGTCGTTGGCCTGGCGCTTGGGCAACCGCAACCGGCTGCGGCGCTGGCTGCTCAGCACGGTCGACCGGCACAGCCGGTTTTGGTTCCTCGGCCAGCTGCGGCGCCTTCTCTGGTGCAGGCGGTGCCGACGCCGCTCCTTCTCCGATAATGGCGATCGCTTGACCGACCGCAACCGTATCGCCTTCATTGGCAAGCAGCTGTTGCAAAACGCCCGACTCTTCCGCCATAATTTCCACGTTCACTTTATCCGTTTCCAGCTCGCAAATCGATTCTCCTTTTTCCACGTAGTCGCCCGGTTTTTTCAGCCATTGGGCGATCGTTCCCTCCGTGATGGATTCTGCTAACTCTGGGACTTTGATCTCAGCCACGTTGATGCCCTCCTCAAATGTTCCGTAGTCATCATTCATGCTTCGTCAATGCACAGCGGATGATGCGCTCCTGCTCTTTTCGGTGGACGACCGGATCGCCTTCCGCCGGGCTCGCCCGCCGGCGCCGCCCGATATAGCTGACATCGACACCTTCTGGGGCAACGGCACGCAGGTGCGGCTCCATATACGTCCACGCGCCCATGTTTTTCGGTTCTTCCTGCACCCAGACGAGCTCTTTGACGTTCGGATAGCGGGCGATGATGTCTCTCACTGCTTCTTCCGGGAATGGGTACAGCTCTTCAATGCGCACGACGTGTAGCCAATCGAGCCCTTCGGTTTTGCCGATCTGTTCGGCTAAATCGATCATCAATTTGCCGGTGCCAAACACGATGCGTTCCACTTTGCCAGCGTCAGCGCCCAATCCCGGCTGTTCCAGCACCGGCGAGAACGCACCGTCAACGAACGCTTCCGCATCCGATTCCGCCAGCGGATGGCGGAGCAAACTTTTCGGCGTCATAATGATGAGCGGGCGAACTTCTTCCCTTGTCAACAGCGCCGCCTGCCGCCGCAAAATATGGAAATATTGCGCGGCCGTCGATAAGTTGGCGACCGTCCAGTTGTTTTCCGCCGCCAGCTGCAAAAAGCGCTCGACGCGGCCGCTTGAATGTTCCGGGCCCTGCCCTTCGTAGCCGTGCGGCAAGAGCATGACAAGCCCAGATTTTTGCCCCCATTTCGCCCGGCCGGATGAAATGAATTGATCAAACATCACTTGCGCCATGTTGGCGAAGTCGCCAAATTGCGCTTCCCACAGCACGAGCGTCTCCGGCGCGTACACGTTGTAGCCGTATTCATAGCCGAGCACGGCTGCTTCCGTCAGCGGGCTGTTGTACACGACAAATGACGCTTTGGCGCCGCTGATATGGTGAAGCGGCACATACTCTTTGCCGGTTTTCACGTCATGCAGCACTAAATGGCGCTGTGCGAACGTGCCGCGCTGCGAATCTTGACCAGTCAGACGGATCGGCACCCCGTCTTGCAAAATCGTGGCGAACGCCAAAATTTCCGCGTGCGCCCAATCGACTTTGCCGTTTTGCGCAAACACGCCGCTTCGCCGTTTTAAAATGCGCTCAAGCTTGTTAAAGACGTTGAATCCGTCCGGAAACTGCAACAATTCTTCGTTCACACGATGGAGCACGTCTTTCGCCACGCTTGTTTTCACTTCCGGTAGCCGATCGACGACCGGTTTGGGCGGATCCATGATGAAATCAAGCTCGTCTTCGTTTTTCGGCACCCGCTCGTAGGCGATTTTCAGCCGTTCCGCCACCTCTTGCTCCATTTCGTCGACTTCCCGCTCGGTGATGATCCCTTTTTCCATCAATTTTTGCGCATACAGCTTGCGCACAGTCGGATGTTGGTTGATGATCGCGTACATCGTCGGGTTCGTCGCCATCGGCTCATCCATTTCATTATGACCGAAGCGGCGGTAACCGATTAGGTCAATGACAAAGTCTTTTTTAAACCGCTGGCGGTAGGCAAACGCCAAGCATGCGGCCGCCAAACAAGCCTCCGGGTCGTCGGCATTGACGTGCACAATCGGCACCTCAAACCCTTTCGCCATATCGGAAGCATACGTCGTCGAGCGTGAATCGTAACTCTCCGTCGTAAAGCCGATCATGTTATTGGCGATGATATGGATCGTCCCGCCGGTCGTATAGCCGCGCAGCTGGCTTAAGTTGAGCGTTTCCGCGACGATCCCTTGTCCCGGGAACGCGGCATCGCCGTGAATCAAGATGGCAAACGACGCATCCATATTTTGCACCGGCACTCCTGGTTTTGTCCGATCTTCTTGCGCGGCGCGCGTGTAGCCAAGCACAACCGGATTGACCACTTCGAGATGGCTTGGGTTGTTAGCGAGCGTAATCCGCATCGTATGCGCGCTTTTATTGCGAAGGCGGCGCGCCGCTCCTAAGTGGTATTTGACATCGCCCGTCCACCCGTACGTGATCGCCACTGACCCTTCAGACGGAATGAAATTTTTGCTTTCCGCATGCTGAAACTCGGCGAAAATCATTTCGTACGGCTTGCCGAGCACGTGAGCCAGCACGTTCAACCGGCCGCGGTGCGCCATGCCGATGTTGACGGCGTCGATTTCATGTTCGATCGCCTGCCTGACAAGCTCATCCAAAAGCGGCACCATGGCGTCAAGCCCCTCAATCGAAAACCGCTTTTGCCCGACGTACGTCCGATGGATGAATTTTTCAAACCCTTCGACTTCCGTCAAGCGGCGCAACAAGGCGACCCGCTCTTTGTTCGCCAGGCTCGGATAGTACGCTCCGGACTCAATTTGCTGGATGAGCCAGTTCCTTTCTTCTAGATTATGTACTTGCGAGAATTCAAACGCGATTTTATCGGTATAAACTTTGCGCAAGTGCAAGATGGCATCCCAGCCGTTTTGAACATGGGCCGGAGCATGCGGGCAAAGGAACGCAACTGGAATGCGCTTTAAGTCCTCTTCCGTCAAATCGTACTCGTCAAGCTCGAGACGGCGCAGCTTTTTCTCTTCTTTGACGAGCGGATTCGTGTCGGCAGCCAGATGGCCATAATGGCGAATGCTGTCCGCCAGCTTGACAGCGGCGACAAGCTTGCTGAAGGCGTTCGGCGTTTCCGGCAGCCGGAACGTTTGATGCGTTTTGGCTGTTTCGTCATCCGCAGGAGAAACCGGTTCTTCCAAGACCGGCGCCCCCCACTGTTCGAATAATCGTTTCAGTTCCGGGTCGACACTGTCCGGGTCATCGAGATACTGTTCATACATGTCGATGACATAGCCGAGGTTCGGCCCGTAAAACTGGCTCCACGGTTGAGCGTAGTTCGTCTGTTTTGCCATCGTGAAAAAACCTCCACCTTGTTTTCGCATCGTTTGGGCTGGCAACAGCTATGCATAAAAGTCCTCATTGCGCTGCCAGCATCCCCAAACGTACAGCAAAATAACGGTATAAACGTTTTCACTATTTATTTTAGCACTATCGCTCACTAAAATCGACGAAGAAGCTGAAAAAATTTCACTTATTATCATTGTATGAATAGAAAAAAGATCGTGACTGCACGGCGGCGGGACATTCATGATTTTAAGCAAACGCCGACCGACATTCATCTCCCGCTTATTTTTGGACTGCACCCTGTACAAAGCGAAAGTGAAAGTCTCCTATTCGAAAATGATTGAACGCTCTCTTGCCTGCGCAAACGTTTAGCGGTGGGAGATTCTTTGGAACAACCGCTCCACGACAGGCTTGCCAGCCAAGCCATCCTCGTGTGTCCCACGGTTCCGTTGTCTTACGAAGACAGCAAGCGAAATCCTTCTTTATTTTGGGCGGCGTTAGGGAACATCCTTGATGCTTCATCCCCCACTTACGCACGCGGAAATGGGAGCCTTCTCGGCTGGAGATGATAAAAAAGGCGCCCCGTTGCCGCTAGGACGCCTTCCATTTTTTATGAAATCTTAAACTTCTCAACCAGTTGTTTCAACTGCCGGCTCATTTCGCTTAACGCCTCCGCCGATTCGGTCACCGTCGAAAGCGCCTGCAACTGATCATCAGCCGAAGCAGCCACTTCTTCCGCCGCTGCCGCTGCTTGTTGGGCGATGGCGGCGATGTTTTGCATCGCCCCGACGACATCGTCTTTGCTCGCGTTCATCCGCTTTGCTTCCTCCATAATCCCAGCGAGCGCTGTTGCCACTTGCTCCATCATGCCAGTGATTTTGACAAATGAATCGCCGGTCGTGTGCACCGCTTCCCGCTGTTCGTCGTACGCCTGCTTGGAGCGGCGGACCGCCTCCATCACCAGCCCGGCTTGCTGCTGGATGGCGGCGATCGTCGCGCGGATCATCTCCGTCGCTTTCGCCGATTGTTCCGCCAGCTTCCGCACTTCGTCCGCGACAACGGCGAACCCTTTGCCGTGCTCGCCGGCGCGCGCCGCCTCAATGCTGGCGTTTAACGCGAGCAAGTTCGTCTGCCCGGAAATGGCGGTAATCGTTTGAATGACATCGTCAATTTCTTTCATTTTTTTCACAAGGTCGTTAATGACGTTTTCTACTGACTCCAGCTCATGTTTCGCTTCCTCCGATTTTTTCTGCAAAATGTTTAAATGCTCCAAGCCGTCGTAGCTCGCGGTTTTCGTTTCATCGGACAGCGACTCCATGCCAGCCGTCGCATTCGTGACCGCTTCGATTTGCTGCGACAGCGTCGTCGTCCGCTCATTGATCGTATCAAGGCTTCCTGCTTGATCGGTTGTTCCTTTGGCAATTTCGCCGATCGCTTTCGCCACTTGTTCGCTTGTCGCCATCGTTTCTTCCGAGACAGCGCTCAAATGGTCGGCCGAAACGGCCAATTCATTGACCGAGCGGTTCACCTCGCTGATCAGCATCCGCATATGGTCGATCATGTCATTGAAGTGGCGGGCGAGGCGGCCGATCTCATCTTTGGCAGTGATGCGTGCGTGCACCGTCAAGTCGCCGCCCGCTGCCTTTTCGACTTGCTCTTGCAGCGCCACAATCGGCCTTGTGATCGAGCGCGCCAAGAAATAAACGACGACCAAAGCGATGATGAACGCAATCACCGTAATGACAAGCATCGTCATCCCAAGTGAGCGGCTCATCGCGGATAAATCGCTTTCTCTATAGACAGCGCCGACTTTCCAGCCGAGCTCTGGAATCGTAGTGAAGTAAATCACCCGCCGTTCGCCGTCTTGCTCATATTCGTGCATTCCTTTTTCATGCTCGAGCATATAGCGGACCGTCGCGTTTTTCGCCATGTTTTTCCCCTTGTATTGTGGGTGGACGACCGCCGTCCCCTTCGCGTCAAACAGCACCGGATAGCCGTGATAGCCGACGTCTCTCGCATTGACGATTCTTGTCACCGCATCGAGCGTCATATCGATGCCGATGACCGCAGCAATGCGGCCGTTTTCGCTCACCGCTTTGGCCAACGTCACAACGTGCTTGCCGGTAATCGCATCGACGTACGGTTCGGTCCACACCACTTCATCCGGCCGCTTCATCGCCGCTTTATACCACGGGCGGCTCGTCGGATCGTATCCGTCCGGGAGCTCTGTCATCGGCGATATATACATTTTCTTCTGCTCCGTGCCAATATAGATGAATTGCACATTCTCATGCAGGCGCAAAAACGTGCGGAACTGTTTCTCAAGCTGCAGCCACATTTTTTCATCTTGAACCATTTGCAAAGCCAACGGCGATTCACTGAATTGCACTAAGCTATTCTCCTCACTTTGAAAACTGTCGCGAATATCGCCGAGCAGTCCGTCAAGCGCCGTCTGCGCCCGCTGTTTCACGTCAGCATCCACCATCTTCCGCATTTGCACAACCCCAACGAGTTGTGTTGCTGCCAATGAAATCACTAACAATAAAGCCATCAAGACGATCAATTTGCTGCGCAATGTCCGGAACACTCTCTATTTCTCCCCTCTGTTTCCTCTTTTTGTCGAACCACGTCCATTATAAAAGGACAATCGTCCTGCGTCTATAGGATGAGCTTCTTATTCATACATAGAGAGCCGCGCCTGTGGGACATTAAACGTAGGCAGGTGAACCACAATGGGCGCGATTGAACATGAGGGCTATATATTTGAGATCGAATACAGCGTCTTGCTGCAAAAAGGGGCGCTGCACGTTTATCGCGACGGTGAATTGATTGAGGAAATTGAGTTTGCATTTTGCGGCGAAAAGCCCGATGAACAGCAAATCGAAGCGCTTGTGAGCGAGTATGTCGAGCAAAAAACCTCCGGCCGCTGTTAGTTGTCGGAGGCTTTTCTTGCCATTTTTTCGCGTTTTCTGTTATGATGAAGGTAAAAAAGCAAGGGGGATCGGCATGTACGATAAACGTTTATACGTCTTTGACGGCAACACCCCGCGCGAAGCGGTCATCCGCAACTATACGACAGACGACTTTGCTGATCTCATCCGCGTGCAGCAAGAAAGTTTTCCGCCCCCGTTTCCATCGGAGTTGTGGTGGAACGAGGAACAATTAACCAACCATGTCACCTTGTTTCCCGAAGGAGCGCTTTGCGTCGAAGTCGAAGGGCGCATCGTCGGATCGATGACCGGCTTGATCGTTGATTTTGATCCAGCCCATGCCGATCATACATGGGAAGAGATCACCGACGGCGGCTACATCCGCAACCACCGCCCGGATGGCAACACGCTGTATGTCGTCGACATTTGCGTCTCGCCGCCATACCGGAAGCTCGGCCTCGGCAAGTGGCTCATGCAGTCGATGTATGAAGTCGTCGTCCATCTCGGCCTTGACCGGCTGCTCGGCGGCGGGCGGATGCCTGGCTACCATCGACATGCGGCTGAACTATCGCCGGAAGCCTACATCGACAAAGTCGTTGCTGGCGAGCTGAACGATCCGGTCATTACATTTTTGCTCCGTTGCGGGCGAACGCCGCTTGCGATTGTCCGTAATTATTTAGAAGACGAAGAATCGCTCAACCATGCCGTGTTAATGGAATGGCGCAATCCGTTCAAGCAAAAACAAGGACACAATTGACAGAAACGAAAAAAAGGAATCACCCGCATCGGCCGCGAACTAAGAAAAGGAGAACGACCGACGGAAAGGAATCGCGGCCGATGAAATCGATTTTGTATAGTGATCCGCTTGCTCCTTTGCTTATTCGCAATGAATTGTTTTCCCTGCTGCCAGCGCACATTTCCCGTTTGACCGTCGTTTGCATCGGCAGCAACCGCATCAACGGCGACAGCTTAGGGCCGTTCGTCGGCACGCTGCTGGAAAACGCTTATCCGGATCATTTGACCGTCATCGGTACACTTAGGAAGCCTGTCGATGCAACGAACATCCATCGTGTTTCCGAGCGGCTGCAACACGAGCGCGGAGCGTATGTGGTGGCAATCGACAGCATTGTCGGGCCGCAGCCGTTTGTCCATACGATCGCCATCCGCCCTGGCGCCCTTTCCCCTGGCACGGCGCTCGGCAAATCGCTGCCACCGGTCGGAGACATCAGCGTCATGGGAGTCATGATGGAGGACACGGCCGATGTAAGCGCGCTTCCGTATACGAATTTGCACATAGTTTACCAAATGGCGAAAGTTATCGCTATCGGCCTTTCGCTTACGGTCCGGCAGCGGTATGGCTATGAATCGTCGACGCCGCTGTTGGCATAACGCAAAACGAAAAAAGCGCGGCGAACGTAAACGTCGCCGCGCTTTCATTCAGGCAAGTGAAAATGTTCGTTTGACAAACGACACGACTTCCTCAGCCGTGCCGAGCGACAACACCGTTTCTTTGATGCGAGCCGCCTCTTCTTTCGACAATTGTTTCAACTGAGCGCGCGCCGGCAAAATCGAGGTGGCGCTCATGCTGAACTCATCAAGGCCAAGGGCAAGCAAAATCGGAATCGCGATCGGGTCGCCGGCCATTTCTCCGCACATCCCGACCCATTTTCCTTCGCGATGGGCGGCATCGATCACGTGGCTGATGAGCCGCAAAATCGCCGGGTTGTACGGCTGGTACAAATACGCAACCCGCTCATTCATCCGATCGGCCGCCATCGTATATTGGATCAGGTCGTTCGTTCCAATGCTGAAGAAATCGACTTCTTTCGCAAACTGGTCCGCCATGACGGCAGCTGCCGGGATTTCCACCATCATGCCGACTTCAATTCCATCCGCAACGGCAACCCCTTGGCGGAGGAGCGCCTCTTTTTCTTCAAGCAAAATGGCTTTCGCTTGGCGGAATTCATCGAGCGTCGCAATCATCGGGAACATGATTTTCAAATTGCCGTACACACTCGCCCGCAACAAGGCGCGCAGCTGCGTCCGAAACATGTCTTGCATCTCAAGGCAAAGGCGGATCGCCCGGAACCCTAAGAACGGATTCATTTCTTTCGGCAGCTGCAAATACGGCAGCTCTTTGTCGCCGCCAATGTCAAGCGTCCGCACAACGACCGGCTTGCCATTCATTTGTTCCAGCACCGTTTTGTAAGCCACAAACTGTTCGTCTTCCGTCGGCAGTTCCGAGCGTCCCATGTATAGAAATTCTGTGCGATACAATCCGATTCCTTCCGCTCCGTTCGCCAACGCTCCTTTCACATCGTCTGGCGTGCCGATGTTGGCAGCCAGCTCGACATGAATGCCGTCAGCCGTCACGGTCGCCTCGTGAACGAGTTTCGCCCATTCTGCCTTTTGCGCCTCATAGCGGGCCCGTTTTTGTTCATATTGGGCGAGCAACTCCGGCGATGGATTGATGATTACTTGGCCGTCGAGCCCATCGACAATGACGATGTCGCCGTTTTTTACTTCCGCCGTCACCGTCTTCGTGCCGACGACGGCAGGGATTTCGAGCGAACGGGCCATAATTGCTGAATGCGACGTCCGCCCGCCGATGTCGGTGGCAAATCCTTTCACATATTGGCGGTTCAGCTGCGCCGTATCGGATGGCGTCAAGTCTTCCGCGATGATCACGACTTCCTCAGAAATGAGGCTCGGGTTCGAGATTGTGACGCCAAGCAGATGGGCGAGGACGCGCTTTGTCACATCGCGGATGTCAGCGGCCCGTTCTTTCATATATTCATTGTCCATCGCCTCGAACATCGAGATGAAAAACGAGGCGGTTTCATCGAGAGCGTACTCGGCATTGACGCGCTCCGTTTAGATTTTTTCTTTAATCGGGTTCAACAATTCTGGGTCGTCAAGCACAAGCAAGTGGGCGGCAAAAATGGCCGCTTTATCTTCGCCAAGCTTTTCCAAGGCATGCTGCTTGATGGCTTCCAGCTCTTCTTTCGCTTTCGCCACCGCCGCCTCAAGCCGCGCTACTTCCGCTTCAACATCGGCAACAGCCCGTTTTTCGGCTGCCAAATCAGGGGTTTCTAAGCGGTATGCCTTCGCGATGGCAATACCGCTCGATGCAGCAATCCCATGGATCGTTTTTTCACGGATTGCGTTTCCCATTATTCTGCAAGACCTTCTTTCGCCAACGTATCCGTTAACGCCGCCATTGCTTCCGCCGCATCGGCCCCTTCTGCCGTGATTTTGATCGTTGCCCCTTTCGGAATGCCTAACGACATGACGCCCATGATCGATTTCAAGTTCACCGTTTTGCCGTTGTACTCAAGCTGGATTTCGCTGTTGAATTTGCTCGCCGTTTGCACCAAAATCGTCGCCGGACGAGCGTGGATGCCGGAATCAGAAACGACTTTAAACGTTTTTTCTGCCATGTTCATCATTCCCCTTTTCTTCAATTTTTTCTTTGCCATCATATCAAATGCAGGGGCGGGAAGGCAACGGAAAATGCTTGTCCCCGCCCCGCGGCGAATAAGCAGCTTAGCGGATCGTCACAACAGCGTCTTCTCCTCGAGCAACTGAGCCTTGCTTGTTGACGTGAACCGTTTCGCCGGCTTGGAGATTCGTGAAAATCACCGGTGTGACGATCGATGGGGCGTTCTGTTTGACATAATCAAGGTCGACGCGCAAAATCGGCTGTCCTTTTTTCACTTCGTCGCCTTCCTTCACAAGCGCTTCAAACCCTTGGCCGTTCAGCTTCACCGTATCGATGCCGACGTGGATCAAAATTTCATGCCCGCCGGCCGACTGAATGCCAATGGCGTGCTTCGTCGGAAAGACGTTGATGATCTTCCCATCAACCGGAGAGACGACCGTGCCGTCCGTCGGCATGACTGCGAACCCATCGCCCATCATTTTTTGCGAAAACACTTGGTCCGGCACTTCAGCGAGCGGAACGATTTCTCCGGACATCGGCGAAGCGATCGTTTCGGACTCCGCGGCTTCCGAAGCCGCTGTTTTCGGCTTTTCTTCTTCCGCCGCACGGGCCGGCGCTTTTCCTTGCATGATGTCTTGAATTTGCCCTTTTAACATATCCGATTTCGGACCGAAAATCGCTTGCACGTTGTTGCCGACTTCCAGCACCCCGGCAGCGCCAAGCGCCTTCAGGCGGTCTTTATCGACTTGGCCAATGTCATGGACCGACACGCGCAAACGTGTAATGCAGGCGTCCAAATGTTCGATGTTTTCCTTTCCGCCAAGAGCAGCGAGCACTTCATACGGCAGGTCGCCAGCAGCGGCCGCCTCGGCTTTCGGTGCTTCCTCGACCGTTTTTTCCCGGCCCGGCGTCGCCAAATCCCATTTGCGGATCGCAAAGCGGAACCCGAAATAATAAATCACGGCAAACACCAAGCCGACCGGAATGACGAGCCACCATGCCGTCCGGTTTGGCAGAACGCCAAACAGCAAGAAGTCAATGACCCCGCCGGAGAACGTCATCCCGATTTTGACGTTCAACAAGTGCATGATCATAAACGACAAGCCGGCAAAAACGCAGTGAATGGCAAACAGCACCGGAGCGACAAACAAGAACGAAAATTCGATCGGTTCGGTAATCCCAGTCAAAAACGATGTCAACGCAGCCGATCCCATAATGCCGGCCACAACTTTTTTGTTTTCTGGCCGCGCTTCATGGTAGATGGCAAGCGCCGCTGCCGGAAGGCCGAACATCATAAACGGAAACTTCCCGGTCATGAACGTGCCGGCCGTCAGTTCCACGCCGTCTTTCAGCTGCTCGAAAAAGATTTTTTGGTCGCCATGGACCACTTGCCCGGCTTTATTGACGTATTCGCCAAATTCAAACCAAAACGGTGCATAGAAAATATGATGCAAGCCAAACGGAATCAACGCCCGTTCGATGACGCCGAAAATAAAGGCGGCCAACGGTTTGTTCGCATCGATCATATTGTGCGAAAACGCATTGAGCCCGTGCTGAATCGGCGGCCAGATGAATGTCATGATAATGCCAAGCACGACCGCAGACGCCGCCGTCACGATCGGCACGAACCGCTTGCCGGCAAAAAAGCCGAGATATTGCGGCAGTTCGATATTGAAGTATTTGTTGTACATGTAGGCGGCCAAAATCCCGACGATAATCCCCCCAAAGGCGCCGGTTTGCAGCGTCGGGATGCCGAGAATGTTGGCATACGACGGGTCAGCGCCGACCATATCGGCCGTTACACCTAAGATGACGCTCATCGTCACGTTCATAATCAAGTAGCCGATGATCGCCGCCAAGCCTGCGACTCCGTCCCCGCCGGCAAGGCCGATCGCTACGCCGACCGCAAACAAGAGCGACAAGTTGGAGAAGACGATGCCGCCCGCTTGCTCCATCACGTTGGAGACGAGCACGACCCAATCGGCTTTTAATGCGGGAATTTTATCCGTGAGCGCCGGGTTTTTCAACGCATTGCCAAACGCCAGCAAAATCCCGGCCGCCGGCAAAATCGCCACCGGCAACATGAGCGCTTTCCCGACTTTTTGCAGCGTGCCAAACGCTCGCTTCATCTTCATAACCTCCTTTAGGTTCCTTTTCTTAAGTTTTGCAGCAAACAGCCGATTCATGTATCGAAAATGGAGCGGACGCTTCCGAGGGGCATCGGCGCAATAAAAAAGGCATGACTAAAGAGAGGCAAAAAGAACGCTTACAACAGCGCGCATACATTCGCAACTGTTGCCGCCTTATTTGCCCTCTTTACTCATGCCTGATCGAGTCAGTAACACGTAAAGCGAGACAACCTATGCAGTTGTATTGTTCTTTTTCTCCGCCAGCCGTTGCAAATGCAACGTCAAATAGACCGCCTCGGCATCGTCCGCCGGCAGATGAAGCGTTTGCTGCATGACCTTAACCAACTTCCATGCTAGATTATAGCACAATGGATACGCTTCCTTCAAGATTTTCGACAAATTTTTTGGTTCTTCGACTTTTTCACCTTTTTTCATCCGCTCAATCGCATAGCGCAAATGGCGGACGAAACGCAAATAATGAACGCTCTCGCGGTCGATGTCAACGCCAAGCTGTTGCTCGACGATCTTGACAAGGTCAGCAATGAGCTGGGAATATCGATTCGCTTCCGACACGCTTCGTTTCGAAATCGCGCTATGAATATGAAGAGCAATAAAGCCTGTCTCCCCTTCAGGCAGGGAGACTCCGAGCTTTTGTTCAATCGTGCGGGCCACTTCATGGGCAATTTCATATTCCAACGGATACAAGCTTTTCGTCTCAGCCAAAAACGGGTTTTTGACGTCCAATCCTTGCTCAAGCCGCTTTAATGTAAAGGCGATATGGTCCGTCAGCGCCACATGGATGTGCTCGTCGAGCGGTGCGCCCACGCGTTGCTGAATATGTTGAACCACCTCGCTCATGAGGGCGATGAATTCTTCGCTCAATTCCGGAAGCAGCTTTTTGTATTGCTCTTGTTCGCGTTCGTTTTTCAGAACGAAACATTTTTCCACAGCGCTCTTCGCAATCTCGTCCCCCCGTTTTTTGCCGAAGCCGATTCCTTTGCCAAGCAGGACGACTTCGCCATACGCCGGATGGGAAGCGATTAACACGTTATTGTTGAGCGTTTTTTCGACGCGAAACGGCTGTTCCATCAGGCTCCCTCCTTTCCGCACCCATCGTCTGCCGCTAGTCTATGCAGACTACATTATAAACCGGACGGGCCATCGCTCTCAATGACGTTTTTTGGATGGGGAGATGCTCTTCTCGACATACTAATAAGAGGGCTGGGAGGGAGGAAAGGTTTTGCGGGCATACGGCAAGCGGAGCGAAACGGGCCGAAAGGAGGGGATCGCATGTCGAACAAAGGGAGACAAAACAAGGTGAGCCAAGAAACAGCCAACCCGACCGTCTCCAAGGCGGAGGCAGAAATGGCCAAAGACAGCGTGGATACGGCCAAACAAGCGAAAAAGAACCGCTCGTAGCGACAGCGAGGCTGCCCTTTCTTGGGGACAGCCCCGCTGTTTTGCCGCTATAGCGCCGGCCATCGGCCCGGCCGCCCACTTCGACGGCGACTAGGCCGTCCGGCGCACCGGATGAAGACGGCTGAAAATCATCTTCAATAATGGCGGCGTCACAACAGTCGTTACCAATACGACGATGATCATGACCGCAAACATGTCTCCATCAAGCAGGCCGGCTTCCAAGCCGATGCCGGCGATGATGAGCGCCACCTCACCGCGCGACACCATGCCAGCACCTACCGCCAGCGAGCTTCCCCACGAAAATCCGGCCCATTTTGCCCCCAGCGCGGCGCCGACAAGCTTTGTCAAAATCGCGAGCGCACTCCAACCGACAATCAGCGGCCAATGCTCGACGATGCCGGAAAAGTCGGCCGCAACCCCGATGGAGGTAAAAAAGACAGGGACAAACAAAGAATAGGCGATCGTTTCCACTTTCTCAAATACTTCTTCCCGATAGTCCGTAAAACTCGCGCCAAGCCCGGCCATATAGGCGCCGATGATCGCCGCCACCCCCATCGCCTCAGCAAAATAGGCAAAGGCAAAACAGATGACCAGCCCGGCTGAGACGACCGCCTCTGTCACACGCAACGGGGCAAACCACTTTAATACGAGCGGGATGGCTTTCCAAGCGAGCAAAATGGCGACGGCAAAAAAAACAGCTTTTTTCAGCACGACCGCACCAAGCTCGACGTCGCCGCCAGTTAGGCTTAATAAAAACGCCAAGGCAATGACGACCAGCACGTCGTCGATGACCGCCGCGCCGAGAATCGCGGATCCTTCCTTCGATTGCAGCTGTCCCATCTCTTTGAGCGCCTGCACGGAAATGCTGACGCTCGTTGCGGACAGCAAAAGTCCGAGGAAAAGAGCTGTGCCGGTTTCCATGCCGAACGCTGCGCTAGCCGCATACCCGGCGAGCAGCGGAACGAGAATGCCGAGCACTCCGACCGCCACAGCAGCTTTTCCAGTGCGCCGAAACTGGTCCATATCCGTCTCAAGGCCGGCGATAAACATAAGCAAAATGACGCCGATTTGGCTTAACTCCTGCAAAAGGTCGGTATCCTCGATCACACCGAGCACGCTCGGACCAAGCACAATGCCGATGAGCAGCTTGCCGAGCACGGCGGGCTGGCCAAGGCGCACGGCAAGATCGCCGGCAAGTTTGGCGGCGAACAAAATGACTGCCAGTTGGGCGATGAACACACCATCACATCCTTTTCCCATTATCCCTCCCCAAACTACGTTTATCATGTGCAATAGGTTTCATTTTTAACGGATTTCCGAAAGAAGTCTCCCACTTCAAGCAAAGCTAAGTCGGAATCGTTCCCTGCACGATCGGCAGTTTCGACCCTAAACAACTGAAAGAGAAATTTTACGAACCAAAACGCGCTGTGCACCGACAGGGCCTATGATGATCCACAAAACATCAGCCGCTGCCTGCCATAGAACTCGTCTGCCTATCAGCCATGGATTGAGCCGTTAGCCAAAAAAAACAGACATCCTCGCTCTGCGTGGACGCCTGTTGTTATGACAGCGCATTTTGCCGGCCGTTTGCGGCTTTGACGCCGCCGGACGGAAACGTCAAATGAACAGTCGTTCCCTTCCCAACCTCGCTTTCGATCCGCATCGTTCCTTTATGTTCTTGAACGATTTTCATGCTTGTCGTCAGCCCGAGCCCCATTCCTTTTTCTTTCAAAGTGAAAAACGGTTCACCGATTTTCTGCAGCCGCTCTTTCGAGATGCCGACGCCGGTGTCGGCAACATCGACATAGATCTTCCCGTCCGCTTCCGCAACGTGGACGTATAAAATTCCGCCATCAGGCATCGCTTCGATGGCATTTTTCATAACGTTCAACAACACTTGAACAATTTGGTTTTGATCGCCGTACACACAAGCTTTCGGAGCGGTGTTATGGACGGAAATGGAAACGTTGTTCAACGTCGCCTCATGGCCAATCAAGCTGATGACATACGAAATGGCCTCGTCTAGCAAAAACGGCCGATAATCGTGGCTTTGCGGCTTGGCGAGCACCAGCAGCTCGCTCACAATTTGGTTGATGCGGCCGAGTTCACTTAACATAATGCGCATATAATGATCATTCACTTCGCGCGTTTCTTGCATCATCTGAATAAATCCTTTCATGGAGGTGAGCGGATTGCGGATTTCATGGGCAATGCCGGCGGCCAGCTCGCCAAGGACGGACAGCTTTTCTTTTTTCAAGAGCAGCTCCTCGGCAAGCTTTTGCTGGGTAATGTCGCGGCCGATCGTCAGCAGCCCTTTGCGCGCTCCGTTTTCGTCAAAGAGCGGCACTTTAATGACGTCAAACGTCTTCACTTCCCCATCCGGCGTCGCAAACGACTCCTCGCGGCGGGTGACCGTTCCGCTTTTCCATGCTTCGCGGTCCGATTCGATGCACTGCTCGAAAGCGTCCTTAAAAAACGGCACCAGCTCGCCAAGTTCACGATCGGTTTTCCCGACATAGTCGATACGCTCGAGATGATAAAGCCGCTGTCCGAAATCGTTGACGCGCAGCCATCGACCCTCGCTGTCTTTAAAGCAAACGAAATCGGGCATCGAATTGATGAGCGTAAGCAGCTGTTGTTCATTTTCTTCGATCTTTTCCAGCTGCTCGCGTTTTTTTAACAGCTGGTACAAAAAAATAGCCGAGAGCAAAATAAACACGGCCCCTTTGGCGGCGCCAAGCGCCATATATACAGCGCGGCTGATCGACAGCATATTGAGCAGGGTGTCGGTGGCGGCAATCCATAAAATGCTGCCTATGATATATACTGCGATTACTTTTGTTTTGTTGACCACGTTGTCATCGAACCCCTAACATGCAAAGTCGCTGGCGGCCACGGTCGCCCTCTAGGCTACATTTCCCGCGCCCAGCCGAGCAACCGCACGGCCAAGAGGGCGGCGCGCTCATGGTCAAGCCGCTTTTTTAGCGATGCCTCAAGCCGCTCGGCCACCGCCTCCGCCTCTTCCTCATAGGCGAACGAAAATGACCACTCAAGCGCCGGAATGGCAATCACGATATATTCTTCTTTTCGATTTTCGTAAATGTAGACATTAGCCGGAGCTTGTCCGTCCATCACCGGCGTTTTGCGGATTTTCATTTTTCCGTCCCACCTTTTCCTTTCAAGCCGTCCCCATTTTGTTTATTTTAACAAACGCCCGCTCCCTACTCAATATAAATCATTTTCCTTGTCATTCCCCCGTCGATGACCAAATTGACCCCGGTGATAAAATCGTTTTCCTCATCGCATAAATACAGACAAGCGCGGGCGATATCGTCCGGTTTGCCGACGCGGCCGGCCGGGTGCTGCCGGTGGTCAATGTCTCGCAGTTGCCCATAATCGCCCGTTTCAATCCAACCGGGGCTGATGCAATTGACGCGAATGCGATCATCCGCAAACGACACCGCCAGCGCATGGGTCAAAGCGACAAGGCCGCCTTTCGATGCAGCGTACGCCTCGGAATTCGGCTCGGACATGAGCGCCCTTGTCGAGGCAATGTTGACGATGGCTCCGCCTTTTGCATTGCGGCGCATATATTTCGCTGCTTCTCGAGAAGCAAAAAAAGCGCTGCGCAAATTCGTTGACAGCACGTCATCCCACTCCTCAACCGTCAGCTCATACGGCGACTTCCAGCGTGAGACGCCAGCATTGTTGATCAAATAGTCAATGCGGCCGAAGCGGCCGGCAGCTTCTTGTACAAACCGTTCAATATCGTCCACCTTCCGCACATCCGCTGCCACAAAGATCGCCTTGAACCCGTCCGACTGCAATTGCGCGGCGAACGCTTCACCGTTTTGAATATCGCGGTCGATGATCACGACGTTCGCTCCCTGTTTTGCGAATGCTCTAGCGATCGCCTTGCCGATCCCATTCGCTCCACCGGTGACAATGGCTGTTTTCTGTTCCATGCTCATGTGCAATCTCTTCTCCCTTCCTTTGCTCCGTTTGCTTTCGGATGGGATCCAACCGAAAGAGGTAGGCCTTATGCATGGCCTTCCCTCCTACGATAAGGAACGTTTGTTCTATTCATGACCATTTTATACCTTTCGTTCTCTTGATGCAAGAGAAAGGTGGATGAGGAAAGATACCGATTCATCCCCCACTTGCGCTCACGCATGGAAGTGAGGATTTTCTCGGCTCCAGATGTAAAAAAGACCGCCATTCGGCGGTCTTTTTTGGCATCTTACCGATAGGGGCCATACGAGATTGGAAAGCCAGGTGCATACGGGGTTCCTCCGCCATAATATGGAGGCAGCGGCGCAGCGGGATAGCCATAGCCATACGGCATCACCGGGGCATACGGCTGCGGCGCCATCGGTGGATAGTACAGCGGCGCATACGGATGTGCGCCAGGAACGAAACCTGGTGTTGCACCAGCAGCCATTCCAGACAGCGTGCCAGGAACGGCCACGGGAGCCGTGCTGCCAGCCGGGGGGACGTTTTCTGCATACGGGGCCGTCATGCCATACGGAATAGCGGCGTCATCAGGCGTCATCGGCGGCGTGTTTTCTTTCCCACCCATCGGCCAAACGGAAGCATGGGCCATATTCGGCCCGGCTCCTAAACCGAGCGGCGGCGCCGGCAGCATCATATCGGAGCTGTCCGGACTGTCTGGACTGTCAAGATGGACCGGACTGACAAGCGGCGCTGGCGGCGCAACCGGTGGACACCAATAGCCATAAGGCGCTGCCGGCGGATAATACGCCATCGGCATCACTTGAGTCGGCGTCGCTTCATTTGGCGTCGTTGCCGATAGCGGAGCCATCGGCGGCACGTTATTCTCCATCCACCCGGCTTCATTGTCATGGCCGGAAGAGGTTGAAAACGGACCATTCATATACGGATCCCAATGATTCATTGTTCTCTCCCTTTCTTGCTTATATTCTCGGGGCGCGTACCCACCCATATTGTATGTCAGAACAAGCAAAGGGTGTTTGCCCGGCCAAAATATAGGTATTTAACCCAACAGGCGTCTGTGATACGATAAATAACGGTGACGATGCCGAATCAACGCTTGGGGGGACATGCGATGGATGAAGCACTGGCGGCCAAGCAAATCGATGAATTGCGCAACGGAATCATCTCCGAACTGTTGGTGAAAAAAGAGGACTTCCCTGTTTTTCGTGCCGTGCTCGTCAAACAGCCCGACTTCAAACGATTTCGCGGCATCGCCCAGCGCGGCGGCCACGTTATTTACCACTATATGGATGCTCCACGCAGCTAAAAGCTCCTGTCCCCATGGCTTCACATCCGGCTTTCCGCCCCGAAAGCCGGATGTTTTGGCTTGCGGAGAAATTTCCATTCCTCCTATGAAACTAGTCATTTCAATGCTTCGCGCACTTTTTCCATCATTTCGATAATGAATCATCTTCCCATCCTTGTTACTCTAGTAGCGAGTTTACGAGAGGAGGGATCAGGATGAAAAAAGGAAAAGCATGGGTGATGGCGGTATTGTGCGGGATGTTTTTCTTTGCCGGCCATGCCGATGCGGCAACCATCCACACCGTCAAGCGCGGCGACACGCTTTGGAAAATCGCGAAGCAATACGGTGTGCCGCTCAAACAGCTGATGCAAAAAAATAGAAAAGACGATTGGCTGTATCCTGGCGAAAAACTGATCATCCCGAACGCAGGCATTACAGCGGCGGAAAAAGACTTGCTCGCTCGCCTCGTCCATGCTGAGGCGAAAGGGGAGCCGTACGCCGGGAAAGTAGCCGTGGCAACGGTCGTGCTCAACCGCGTCGACCATCCGGATTTTCCGGATACGATCCGCGCCGTTATTTATGAGCGCTCTGGCGGCCATTATGCATTCACGCCGGTCGCAAACGGAACGATCAATGAACCCGCTGACCGTGAATCATATCGCGCCGTTGAAGAAGCACTTGCTTTTCGCGGTTTAGGAAACGGCTCGCTCTATTTCTACAATCCGAAAACGGCGAAAAGCAAATGGCTGCGCTCCCGTCCGGTGACGGTCGTCATCGGCAACCATGTGTTTGCCAAGTAGATGAAAACAAGGGGACGGCTTCGCCCCTTGTTTTTTTTTTAAAATATCAAATTTTAGGAAAGAAACCCCTTTACTTGTGCATAAAAATAAGGCAAACTAGTAAAAAAGCGCCTGCTCCTTTTTATAAAGAGCGGGCACAACGGCCAGGGCGCACCGGCCGGCCGCCTTTTCGGCCGATCACGCCCGTTTTAGCCGCCGACGACTATATTCGGTTTAAAAAGGGGAATGATAGAATGGTGAAAAAAGCAAAAGTCGGGGACATTATTGAATTTAAAAATGGATTGCGCGGCATCGTGGAAAAAGTGAACGAAAACTCGGTCATCGTCGATTTGACATATATGAAAAACTACCGCGAGCTTGATTTGCAAGAGCGGACGGTGGTCAACCATAAAAATTATAAGATTATTGAATAGAAAAAAGAGGCCGTCAAGAGCCTCTTTTTTGTTTACGAAATGCGGGCGAGTTCATCACATTCATAGATGTGGACGCCGTTCGCTGCGGACGCCGCCCGGTAAAACATCGCCAAAGCAAGCTGATGGGCGTCAACCGGCTTATACTTTTTCCATTTGCCGACGAACAAAAACGGCAGCCGGCATAACAGCCACCCGGCAAGCGTCTCGCCGAGGCGGAACTCCCGACGCTTGCCGACGAGCAACGATGGACGGAAAATATGAAGCGATGGGATGGAAAGCCGCTGCAACGCCTCTTCCACCTCTCCTTTGACGCGCTGGTAAAAAAACGGCGAACACGGGTTGGCGCCAACCGAAGAGACGGTCAAAAAGCTTTTCACGCGGCACTTTTCCGCCAACGCCGCCGCGCGCAGCGTATATTCATAGTCAACTTGAATGAACTGCTGCTTCGTTTTCGCCTTTTTCCGCGTCGTTCCGAGGCAGCAAAACACATCATCGACATAAAAATGCCGCTCATACGATTCAAGCCGCGCAAAATCGGCGACGACTTGCTGCAGTTTTTCATGTTTAATCGGCAGCGGGGTGCGGACAAAAATGGTCACTTGCCGGTACAAATCCGACTCAAGCAGCAACTTGAGCAGTTCCCCGCCGACCAAGCCGCTCGCCCCAAGCAAAAGAGCTGTTCTTCGCTCCAACGCCAAAACCTCCAAGGCAAACATTCACTGTCCATTATATAGGAGTGTTGGCGAAAAAACTACCTCTTTTTTGTAGTTTAGCGGTTGTCGACTTTTTCTGGATACAAGTCGTGGTTGAGCAGCCGGTATTCCGCCATTTTTTCGTATTTTGTCCCCGGGCGCCCCCAATTGCAGTACGGATCGATGGAAATGCCGCCGCGCGGGGTGAATTTGCCCCACACTTCGATATAGCGCGGTTCCATGACTTTAATCAAATCGTTCATAATGATGTTGACGCAGTCTTCGTGAAAGTCGCCATGATTGCGGAAGCTGAACAAATACAGCTTCAACGATTTGCTTTCGACGCATTTTTTGTCCGGGATGTAGCTGATGTAAATCGTCGCGAAGTCCGGCTGGCCGGTTTTCGGACATAGCGAAGTGAACTCCGGACAATTGAACTTCACGAAATAATCCCGGTCAGGATGTTTGTTGTCAAACACTTCAAGAAGATGGGGATTGTACGTAAACGAATACGTTGTCCCTTGATGGCCAAGCAGCGTCAAGTCTTTCAATTCTTCCTCTTTTCTTCCTGCCATTCCTTCATTCCTCCCTTTGATTCATGCAACGTGAGCGGCCGCACCCCCGCTTTACACGCCACGCTTGTTTCCCCAAAGAAGCGTGTGCAGCTGCGGCAAGATGTGGACGTCGGCCAGCTCCTCCGAATCGGCGGCTTGCTCCACCAGCCATTCCAACCGATGGAGAAGCTTTGTGCGGAGTGCATCCACATCTGAATCGGCCACATCGGCGTTGCCTACCTGCAAGTAAAACGGAACGCCTAGGTAACGGCGGTGCACCTCTTTCGCGTACGCCAAATCGGCGTCATCAAAGACGACGACTTTCAAACTGACGCGCCGCGTCCGGCTTTGATCTTTCTGCAACCGCCCGATGAGTTGGTCGAGCGCCGACCAGTCGGTGTCCATCCCCGAACTTGGCGGTTTTGGGGAAATGGTGACATCGTCTACATCGAGCAGCCAGTCTTGCCAGCGGCTCCCTTGCGTTTCAACCGCAACGCGCACCCCTTTTTCGTGAAGAAGGGCGACAAGCTCTCCAAGAGCGGCAATGAGAAGCGGGTTGCCGCCTGAAATCGTCACGTGGCGGAAGCGGCGGCCGCCCATGGCTTCAAGCCGCCGCCAAATATCGTCTGCCGTCAACTGCTCGATCTCGTCTTTCGCTGATCCGTCCCACGTAAACGCCGAATCGCACCAGCGGCAGCGATAATCGCAGCCGGCTGTGCGGACGAACATCGTCTTTTGGCCGATCACCATTCCCTCTCCTTGGATGGTCGGACCAAAAATCTCCAGCACCGGAATCGTGCGCGCCATTACCGGTCCCCCGCTTTCGGCCGGTAGACGACATAGCTCGTCGGCGTTTCGCGGACAAACACTTGCAAACATGTCGGCTTGTGCGGCAGCGTATCCAAATAGCGCTGAATCGTTTCATAAATCGTGCGCGCCACCACTTCCGTCGTCGGAAACCGGTTCGGGTCGTTTTCATCAAAGCAATCGGTGTGGTCATTGAGCAGCGTATGATCCAGCTTTCCATGCACAAGCTGTTTGATCGTTTGAAAATTGACCAAAAATCCGCTTTCATCGAGCTCATCGCCAGCAATCGTCACATTGACGATGTACGTGTGGCCGTGCACGTTGGCGCAGCTCCCGGCCGCTTCGTGCGGGATGAAATGGGCGGCGGCGATGTGCATATCTTTGTTCAGCTCATAGCGGTAAGGGTGCATCACTTGCGGATAAAGCTGGTGCATCATGGCCGCTCCACCCCCGCTTTTTCCCGCAAATAGTCATCCAATCCGCGCTTGCGCAGCACGCACGCTGGACATTCGCCGCAGCCGTCGGCGATGATGCCGTTATAGCACGTCAGCGTCTTCGTGCGAATGAACTCGAACGCCCCGAGCTCATCCGCGAGCTTCCACGTCTCCGCTTTCGTCAGCCACATGAGCGGCGTATGAATGACAAATTCGTAATCCATCGCTAAATTCAGCGTGACGTTCAACGATTTGATAAACACATCACGGCAGTCCGGATAGCCGCTGAAATCCGTCTCGCACACTCCCGTCACAATATGGCGCGCGCCCCGCTGTTTGGCAAGCACCGCCGCGAACGATAAAAACAACAAATTGCGTCCGTCCACAAACGTCGTCGGCAGCCCGCCTTCCTTTTGTTCGATGGCGATATCATCACGCGTCAAGGCGTTCGGCGCCAATTGCCCAAGCAGCGACATATCGAGCACCGTATGGCGAACGCCAAGCTCAGCGGCAATTGCCTGAGCGACTTCAATTTCGCGGCGATGACGCTGCCCATAGTCAAACGTCACCGCTTCCACTTCCCCAAACTGCTCTTTCGCCCAAACCAAACACGTCGTGCTGTCTTGGCCGCCGCTGAAGACAACGACCGCCTTTTCTTCCTTCATCTTCATCACAATCAACCTCCTTCTGAATCAGCAGAAGAAGAGGTTTCCAAAACAAAAAAGGCCATACCCCTAGGATACAGCCGTCCCTAGTTTTTTATAGAGGGTTTTGCTAGAAACCTCTCCCGTACAAGCGTACGGAATTGCGATTCTTCTGTTTTCCATATTACTATACCATACTTATGGCTTTTGTTGTAGCGCCTTTTTCACTTTTTCCGCCGTCCATACGTATAGATACAAAAGCGGAACATACACCGCGACAAGATAAAATCCCGCCTTCGCTGTCCATTCCGTCAACTGCTCAATATGTGTCTTCTCCTGAAAAAACATTCCCCCGACAAACAAGCAAGCGAGCAACACCGGAAGCGAACGGCGCTGCTGAACAGCAAACAGCTGTTTGATCACGCGCGTCGCCGCCCAAATAGAGACCGCGATGATCGGGAACACAACGAGCACATAAATCGAGATGACAATATACTCCATCCGCTCGATAAACGGCACTTCCGGAATTTTGGCCAGCGTCAGCGTCGGCCATGTAATATGCTGAATTTGCTCTTTGTTATAAAACACGATGGAAATAAGGATCAAAACAAAATAAATGAACATCGTAAATGCGTTGGCCGCATGCGCCCACTTTTGCGAGGACGGAGCCTGTTTTAAAAACGGGTAATACATCAGCAGCATTTCAAACCCTAAATATTGCAGCACCATCTCTTTCGATGCTTTTGCCAATTGCCCAAACGAATGGTCGAACACCGGCAATAAATTCCGGTATTGAGCATACTCAAGCGGAAAGAAAACCATCGGAAAAATCGTCAACAGCGGAGTCACCACCCCCCAAACGCATAAGCCGACAACGACGCGAAACCCGCCGGAGACGACATAATACGTCATCAGCAAAAACATAAGGCTGAACTGCCACGCCCCCATCAACGGGAACACCCATACTTTAATGATTTCAATGTATGATTGAAGCACCATAAACGCCGCCAACGCGTAGTAAAAAAGAAGTCCAAGGCTCAGCACCCCGCCGATCCACCGCCCGAAGTACTGTTCATGAAGCGACACGAGGTCTCCGCCTGATGGCGAATGCGACAACAGCCGATACATGAGCCAAATCAACACGTGCGCCGACAGCCCGGCCATTAAGACTGCCATCCAGGCATCCTGCCCCACCTCTTTCATCAGTGGACGCTGAAAATTGAGTACCCCGATCCCAACTTGCGTAGCATGAATGACAAAAAACACAAGAAACGGGGAGATGAGAAACCGTTCCTGAATGGCCTGCTTCATCCTAATCCCTCCTCATGTTCCCCGTCTTATTCGCCAATGCCGGTATGGACGATATCCACCGTGACGTGCGGGCGGATGTCTAAATCCGGGTATTCACGGTAAAACGCGTCGGAATCCCAATGTCTTGTCACACTGCGAACAAAATCGCCGATGCCGAGCGGGTCAATCCGTTTTTTCTGAAAATAACGGAATAACCGACGCATATTATGCTCCAATTCGTTTTGCATTTTTTTCTTCACATCAGCAAACAAATCTTGACCCGAATGATCGAGCCACGACGGGTAATCCCGCACCGACGCATGGATATGGACGAACACATCAAGCACATGGCGGCTTCCATCACGCTTCCATTCATATTTCGACTTCGCCCATAAGTTTTGCAGCATCACCCGATCCTCGCCCTGTTTCCCGCGATTCCCAACCTTCAGCTGGTAGACGCCGTTTTTCGTTTCTCCAAGCAAAATTTTCATTAAAAACGAATCACGCAAACTCACATGCCCCACGTATCGGTCGTCGCGAAACAACGCGACCCCTTCAAGCTTGACGAAATCTCCTTTTTTCTCAAAATACGGCAAAAACGGATCGCTGCCCGGGGAAAAATAGCGATACAAAAACAAGTGCAAATTCGTTTTCGGCAAGTTCATCGACTGCTCATTCTGCTCCACCAGA
This sequence comes from Geobacillus zalihae NBRC 101842, assembly GCF_001544135.1. Lineage (GTDB taxonomy): Bacteria > Bacillota > Bacilli > Bacillales > Anoxybacillaceae > Geobacillus > Geobacillus zalihae. The sequence goes on from NZ_BCPV01000011.1 coordinate 35,341, forward strand.
TTCGGCAAATACAACGTATCGCTCAGCGTCGTGTTCGCCGCGGTTTTCAGCAGCTCCTTCGCGCTTTCTTCCGCCACGCCAAGCAGCAAATGACTGCCGACTTTGTTGTTGCGCGCGAGGCTGTGCGTAATTTGCGTCACCCCCCGCCTGGCAAACTCCTTGCCGAACAAAATCAAGCGCAGCTGCCCTTCCTCAACCGGCAGCGCGGATTTCGATGACAGGCGCGGAATCAAGTCGTAGACCGTCGGCGACGTCGTCGTCAGCATATTCGGCTTTGTCATCGGCCCTTGCTTGAACGTCGGGTACACCGCGGTGCCCGTGTAGCGGCCGTTCTCGAAATCATACCCCATCTGTTGAATAATTTGAATTTCATCAATCGGCCGCGAACTGGCGCAGCCGCCAAGCAACAGCAGCGCACCGAGCCATAGAAGCCCACGCCTCATCACGATCCCCCTTACTCATCAATATCGCGTTTTTGCTTCGCCGCATTCGGATCGTAACGAAACCGCGACCGCGGACGAAGAAACATCGGCCGCTCCGCCGTTTCACTGTATGGCGAACGAACGAATGTATCGCGGAAGCTGCGCACACGAAATGGATAAAACGGCAGCAAATACGGATAGCCAAACGACTGCAGCCGCCCTAAATGAATGAGCAGCCCGCAGACGGCAAAGATAATGCCGATCCCGCCCCAACATGCAGCAAACAAAATAAACGGAAACCGAATGAGCCGGATCGTATTGGACATTTTGAAAATCGGCGTTGTAAACGAAGCGAGCGCCGCCAACGCGACGACAATCAACAAAATCGTACTCGTCAGCCCGGCATCAACGGTTGCTTGCCCGATGACAATCCCGCCGACAATCCCGAGCGTTTGTGCGACTTTCGTCGGCAGCCGCGCCCCGGCCTCGCGCAACAGCTCAATCGTAATTTCCAAAAACAGCACCTCGAGCACCGGCGGAAACGGCACGTTCGAGCGTGAATAAATGATCGGTCCAAGCAAGTCTTCGGGAATCATTTCATAATGATACGTCAGCACCGCCACATAAATCGGCGACGCCAACACGGAAAACGCAACGCCGAAAAACCGAATGAGCCGGAAAAACGTACCGAGCACCCATGGCAAGTAATAATCTTCGGGCGACGTAAAAAAATCGAAGAGAGCGGCGGGGCCAATCACGGCATACGGGGAGCCGTCGCAAAAAATGGCCACCTGACCCGACACAAGCGCATAGATGGCCCGATCGATCCGCTCGGTCGAGATAAAAAGAGGAAACGGCGTCCGTGAATTATCCGCGAGCAGCTGATCCAAAATAGCGTTGTCAAACACGACGTCAAAATGAATGGACTCAAGCCGCTGCGTCACCGTTTGAATGACTTCCGGATTGGCGACGCCATCGATGTAGGCGATGACCACTTTCGTTTTCGACACCGAACCAATCGACATTTCCCGAAAGACAAGATTCGGCGTCACCACTTGCCGGCGGATGAGATGCAAGTTGACGCCGACATTTTCCACAAATCCGACTTTGGGCCCAACGACGCTGAATTCGTTTTCCGAATCATTGTTTTCCCGAAGCCCCAAATTTTCAGCCGCGGCGCCCATGAGCGCCGCTTTGTTCGGTTGCTCGCGGAAGGTGACCGCGACAAACCCTTTCAGCACCTTCTCTTCAATCAGTGCCGTGTCTTCACTCACCTCAATGCGCTGAATCGGCACGATTTGCTGCAAGTCTTCCAATCGGACGTTCGGATGCTGGGGAATGTCGTTTTGCAAATGGCAAAAAATCCGCTCTTGCAGCACTTGCGGATCAACGAGCGAATCGAAATAGTAAATCGACAGCTCCTTGCCTCCGACAACAAACGACACTTCGACAAAATCGCTCGATTGCCGAAGCTTTTCCCAAAGTTGCGAAATGGGCCGCTGAGGGGGGCGTTTTTTCTTTTTTTTCCAAAATGAGAATAAACCCACGAACATCCCCTCGCCTTTCCGTTTACAGCATAGTCTTCCAATCGATCGATATTTTTATGCATCCCCCTTTCATCCTATTGATTCGACAAAATCTTCTATATATTATTGAAAATAGACAAATGAGAAAAGGAGAATCGTCTATGAGCGAACTGACGAACCAGCGCCGGGCGAAACGAGCGTTGAAAAAAGTGACGGAAACGGCGGAAGCGCTGCGGGAGATGATCGACCGAACCCGTCCGCTTGAAGAACAGCTTGACCGCATCCGCACCTTTTTAGACGAGCGGCTCGGCCGTGATGAATATTTTGTTCTTGTCGATGAAAGCGGATACGGAGTTGTCCATACGAACCGCCTTCGCGAGGGAAGGGTGTTTGCCGACCCGGTCGGGCTGGCTGCCGCCCGCACGAATGAGCCGCTCTTGCAAGTGTACGAACGCGATACGGGCGAGGTGCTGATTGACGCCAGCTGCCCGTTTTGGACGAAGCCAGGCGGAAGGCGGTTCAATTTGCGGATGGGGCGGCTCATGCACCGTCCGTATTTGCAATGGGTGTTAGCAAGCATCGCCATCGCGCCCGCAGCCGTTGGGCTGGCCGCTTCCATCGCAGGGGCGCCGCCCGTTTTTGCCGCGCTGTGCGCCGCTCTCGCTGGGCTTGGGCTTGGCGCCGCCTGGCATCGGGCCATTGCCGCCGAGCTTCGCCATTGGTACAGCGTCACCCGCACTGTCTCCTCGGGTCAATTGCGGACAGAAGTGAAAACGACGGGAAAACGGAATGAATTTCATCAAATCGCCTACGAAATCAACAAAATGATTCTCGGCATCCGCACGATCATCCATGAGCTTGGCAAAGCGGCCAAAACGGTGCATGATGTGAGCGTTGAACAGCAGATGGAAATGCGCCGCCTCTCTGAATCGTTTGACGAAATCGCCGCCGCCGTCGAAACGTTCCGCGAAGGGGCGAAACAACAAACGACCGCCGTCGAACAAGCGGGTGACGTCATCGGGCAGATGGTGGAACGCGTGCAACTCATGCGGGCCGCCGTTGAACGCGTCGTACGGCAAGCGGGCGACGCTTGGTCGTCAGCAGCAGAAGGCATCCGCCTCATTGAGGAAACGAAAACAAACATGGACGCGATGCAGCGCGGCATCGGCGAAATGACTGCCCTCATCGACAAAGCAGCCAATGAAGCGGCGCGCGTTCATGAGATGATCGCCGCCATTCGCACGATCGCCAAGCAAACGAACTTGCTCGCCCTCAACGCCTCGATCGAAGCGGCGCGGGCGGGTGAAGCGGGCCGCGGCTTTTCCATCGTCGCCCAAGAAGTCCGGAAGCTTGCCGAAGATACAAACGCCTTCGCCGCTGAAATTTTCGCCTCGCTCGACGCCATGACGAACGCGCTCAAAGAAGCCGTGCATGCGATGCAAGGAAGTGGCCGCCACGTCGAAAAAACGAAAGACTCTCTTTGGAAAACAGGGGAAACGTTCACATCGTTTCAAGGCATGTTCGCCCAGCTGAACGACTTGCTTCAGCAAAACGAATCATATGTCAACGACATCACCGCCGACGGCGAGCAGCTCGGCGGACTGATGGAAGACGTACGCACCGTCGCCGCCGATTTTTCAAACATGGTGCAAGAAACGGCGGCGGGGCTTGAGCAACAGACGCTCGCCCTTCACCAGTTGGCGCGGGAAGCCGACACGTTGGCTGCAGCAGCGCGCGATTTAGAAAACATGATCGCCCGCTTCCACTCATAACGAAACGAAGCCCTTTCGTCCCCCTTCACCAAAAAACTTTGGGGAACGAAAGGGCTCATTTACCGGCGCGGCAGCTGCCGGCGCCAAAGAAGCCACAAAAGCACAAGACTCATATAGCCAAACAGCGGATAGATGAATGACAGCAGCTCCCCGTAATGAAACGGGCTGACCGCCGCAAACAGCAAAACGAGCAGCACGCCCAGCCATTTCCCGCCAAGCGGCGCCCAAACGCGCACTTGGCGTGCAAGTCCAAACATGCCGCCGATGACCGATGTAAAAATTTCTCCGTAAATGACGACGACATAAAGCCAATACAACACAGTAAAAAACGTATGAACGACTTCGGCCATTGGAATATCATAATCGTCCTTGTGTGGAAACGACAGCAGCACCATATGGTTCAACAGCAGCAAAACCGTCAACACCATTCCGCCTAACATCGCTCCGCGCCTCACCGCTCGCTCATCGGTCGCTTCGCGGGCGATGGGGACAAGCACCGCTTGGGCCATCGCCAAGTTAAAGGCCGCATAGGAAAACGGGGACAACATCGCCTTGAGGGAATAGTCCACCGCAGCCATGTCCGGACGGCACAAATCGCCAGCCACGATTGTTTTCACAAAGGCGATGGCGCTGAACAGCACCATCATCGGCGCGACGAACACGTTGACGCCAAACAGCCCTTTGCGGTCAAACAACATGACAAGAAGCGCCAAACCGAGCGTCAGCGTGACGCCCGCCTGCCTCGGCCAGCCGATCTGCTCTTCAAACACGGCACCCGCCCCGGCGATCATCACCGCCGTCACCCCTGCGATCATCACCGTCATCACGAGCGTCACAAACGGGCTCAACATGTTCCCGAACAAATAGCGATTCAATTCATCATAGGACGCGGCTCCAATGCGGCGCGCCATCACCATGAGCCGCGCGCCTCCCCATATAAACAAACAACCGCTGATGATGATGCCAACCGTTCCAGCCGTCCCATAACGAGTGAAAAATTCCATAATCTCTCTTCCGGTCGCAAATCCTGCCCCAATCACCGTTCCAACGTAAACAGCAGCGATTTGCCACGCCTCCGACCACTCGTGTCTCTTGCCCAAATCCTCCATCTCCCTCTCTTGTCCGTTGCTTTTCCATATATATGTATATGTCCGGCATGGACAAGAAAGACGACAGAACGAAAAAAGAAGGCATCCGAGACAAGATGCCTTCTCACACACCGCAAACTCTCTTCATTAATATGGCATGCGATGTGAAATCGCGTTTCCATCAATGAACTGTCACGTGTTCGACTTGATGTTCGTGCAGCCCGCCGCTTCCTTCGACGTGCACTTTCACCGAATACGTTCCTTTGTTGGCAAACGTGGCCATGGCTTCGTACTCGCCGTTTCCTTTTTCCTTTGCATCGACAAATTCATGCTTATTGTCCGCCTGCCAAATCTCAAAACGAACGGTCGCACCTGTCAACGGCTTCCCATCTTTGGAGAGGCGGACGGTCAACGCCGCCGGTTTTCCGGCTTCGAACGAACGGGACGACAGCGAAATGGCGACGGCGCCATGATGATTTTCTTCAGCACTGCCTTGGGAATTTTCGCGCGCACCGTCGGCCGTCGCCGCCTGTTCCGGGCTGCCGGCGACAATATCTTTCTTCGGCATGTTATGCATGTCGCGCGCCGTCACATGGGCGACCACCGAATATGTTCCCGCTTCGGTGAACGTTTTTTCCACCGAGTATCGGCCGTCGCCGTCATGCTTCGCTTCAAGCATTTCCCGCTCGTCGCTTCCATGCTTCCATACTTCAAACTTGACTTCGTTCGCATCGTCTACTTTTTCGCCGCCGTACGTCACGACGCAGGCGAGCTTGGTCGGTTTGTTCAAATCGATATGATCCGGCGCATCGATTTTCACGTCAAGCACGGCCGGCGTCTCGGCTTGCTTGTTGTGATTTGTACAAGCAGCCATGATCATCATCCCCAAAAGTACAACAGCAAACGCGAAACCAACCTGTCTTCTCATCTTCACCTTTCTCCTTTTTCCTTCAAATTCATGATCATCATGAGCACCAAAGACGGAGTCTTTTCCGCCTCTTTTTCTGTTTTTCACTTTATCATAGCTTTGCCGCACCTACATTAGTATTCACCATTTTTTCAAAAACATTTCATCGTTATTACAATTTTTTTGTACAAAACACTTGAAAGTCAAAAAAGGTCAAAGTATAATAAAGTCAGAAAGTCAAAGAAAGTCAAAGTAAAATCCCGAATAAGAGAAAAGGGGGTATGTCTCATGCTATGCCAAGCATGCCAACAACGTGAAGCAACAGTGTTTGTCAACTTGCAATGGAACGGGGAAAAACAACAACTTCACCTGTGCCATGAATGCTATGAAAAGCAAAAACAACAACTGTCCATTCCGATGAACTTCGGCTTTTCACCGTTTTCCTTTGATGACTTCTTTACTAGCCCGTTCACAGCCGCCAACGCCGGAATGAGCGCGCCGAAAACGATGGCGAAGCGCCCGCAAAGCCATGGCGGTGGATTTTTGGATCAATTCGGCCGCAACTTGACGCAAATGGCGAAAGCGGGCTTGATCGATCCGGTCATCGGCCGCGACAAAGAAATCGCCCGCGTGATCGAAATTTTAAACCGCCGCAACAAAAACAACCCGGTGTTGATCGGGGAGCCGGGTGTCGGGAAAACAGCCATCGTTGAAGGGCTCGCGCTGAAAATCGCCGAAGGGCAAGTGCCGGAAAAACTATTGAACAAAGACGTGTACTTGCTTGACGTGGCGTCGCTTGTCGCCAACACCGGCATCCGCGGTCAATTTGAAGAGCGGATGAAACGGCTCATCGCCGAATTGCAAGAGCGGAAAAACATCATCTTGTTCATTGACGAAATCCACCTGCTCGTCGGCGCTGGCGCCGCTGAAGGCTCGATGGACGCCGGCAATATTTTAAAACCGGCGCTCGCCCGCGGGGAACTGCAAGTCGTTGGGGCGACGACGCTCAAAGAATACCGGCAAATTGAAAAAGACGCGGCTCTTGAGCGCCGCTTCCAACCGGTCATCGTCCACGAGCCGACCGTTGAGGAAGCGATCGTCATCTTAAAAGGCATCCAGCCGAAATACGAACAATTCCACCATGTCCGCTATACGGATGAAGCGATCGAAGCGTGCGTGAAACTGTCGCACCGCTACATTCAAGACCGCTTCCTCCCGGACAAGGCGATCGACTTGCTTGACGAGGCCGGCTCGAAAGCGAACTTGCGCCTCGGCCCGACCGATGAAAAACAACTGCAAGAGCGGTTGATCCAAATCGCGAAAGAAAAAGAACAAGCGGCGAAAGAAGAAAACTACGAATTGGCGGCGAAACTGCGCGATGAAGAGCTGAAGCTCGAAAAACAACTCGAGCAAGGCGTCACCCAAGAACGCCCTGTCGTCGATGCCGCCGACATCGAACAAATCATCGCCGAGAAAACCGGCATCCCCGTCGGCAAGCTGCAAGCCGATGAAAAAGAAAAAATGAAACATCTTGAAGAACACTTGGCGAAAAAAGTGATCGGCCAAGCGGAAGCGGTGAAAAAAGTCGCGAAAGCCATTCGCCGCAGCCGCGCCGGCTTGAAAGCGAAACACCGCCCGATCGGTTCGTTCTTGTTCGTCGGCCCGACCGGCGTCGGGAAAACGGAGCTCGCCAAAACGCTCGCCGAGGAGCTGTTTGGCACAAAAGACGCCATGATTCGCCTCGATATGAGCGAATACATGGAGAAACATTCCGTCTCGAAGCTGATCGGTTCGCCGCCGGGCTATGTCGGCTTTGAAGAAGCCGGCCAGCTGACGGAAAAAGTGCGCCGCAACCCGTACAGCATCATCTTGCTTGACGAGATTGAAAAGGCGCACCCGGATGTACAGCACATCTTCTTGCAAATTTTGGAAGACGGCCGCCTAACCGACAGCCAAGGCCGCACCGTCAGCTTCAAAGACACGGTCATCATCGCGACAAGCAACGCTGGGGTGACCGACAAAAAAATCACCGTCGGCTTTGAAAAACAAAGCGGTGGCGCATCAAGCGTGCTTGACTCCTTGAACGCTTACTTCAAGCCGGAATTTTTGAACCGCTTCGACGCCATCATCGAGTTCAAGCCGCTTGAAAAAGCGCACTTGCTTCAAATCGTCGACTTGATGCTTGCCGAGGTCAAAACGGCAATGCGCGAACAAGGCATCGAACTCGAAGTGACCGAAGCGGCGAAAGAAAAGCTGGCTGAGCTTGGCTACCATCCGGCCTTTGGCGCCCGCCCGCTCCGCCGCGCCATCCAGGAACATGTTGAAGACAACATCGCCGACTGCCTGCTTGACGCCGATCAATCGGTGCGTGCGATCCGCATCGATGTCAAGGACAATGCCATTGTGGCGGAAATCGCCTAATTGTGGCTTAACGGCCAACGCGCACACCTATATCATCCATCACCCGAATGACTCGAACATCGCCCCATCCCGTTTTCGGGGTGAGGAAGTGTTTTAGGGAAGAGCAGCAAAAAGAGCCGCCCCGAAGTTTGTATGTAAGGAGGAAATGAATCAATCAGCCCCTGCTTCTTTCGCTCAGAGGGATTGGCGCATCATCGCCATCCCTTTTTCTTTTTCCATCTTTTCGCCAAGAACAATAAGATTTTGCTATAATGAAGAAAAACGCAAGGGGGCATCGCGATTGCCAAACGAAATGGAGACGATCATCATTCAGACGCTCCGCCCGGCTCTTCACCCGTTCGTCATCTACCTGTTCGGTTCAGCCGCCCGTGGGGCGATGCGCCCAGACAGCGATGTCGACATCGCCTTTGTCAGCGACGGCGTGCCGCATGATCCGTATGAGCTGTTTCGGCTCGCTGGGGAGTTGGCTGGCAAGTTAGGACGCGATGTCGATCTTGTCGATTTGCGCCAAGCCAGCACGGTGTTTCAAGCGCAAGTCGTCTCGACGGGAAAAGCCATTGATTGCCGCGACGAGCGGAAACGGGCTGAGTTCGAAATGAAAACATTGAAAATGTATGTGAAACTAAACGAAGAGAGAGCACCGGTGTTAAAACAAATTACGGAAAGCGGGAGCATATATGAAAAGTGATGTCATTTTAAACAAGATCAGCGTGATCGAACGCTGCCTGAAACGAATTCGTGAAGAATATAACGGCGATCCAAAAAATTTACAAAATTACACAAAACAAGATTCGATCGTTCTGAATTTACAGCGGGCGTGCGAGGCATGCATCGATTTGGCCATGCATATCGTGGCCGAGCAGAAATTCGGACTGCCGCAGCATAGCCGCGATGCGTTCGCTCTCCTCGAAGAACATGGGGTCATCTCCCCTTCCGTAAGCAAAAAGATGAAGGCGATGGTCGGATTCCGCAACATCGCCGTTCACAACTACCAACAACTGAACCTTGGCATTTTGCAAGCCATCATCGACCACCATCTCGATGATTTTAAACACTTTGCCAAAGCCATCCTCGATTATGCCAAGAAAAACGGCTAGGCCGGCTCCCACGCGGAAGCCGGCCGGTTAGCGCCGCAGACCGTTCATCAACACGTGAATCGTCCGCTCCATTTCCGCCTCATCGTCCCAATGGTGGTCAGGCAAAAGGAGAAAGCGGGCGGCCAAAAAGCCGGCGAGCGATGTGATCGTCAAGCGGATGACCGAATCAACCGGCAGCTCGGCCAACTCACCTTTTTCTTGAAAATGGCGGACAATGCGGGCGAATTTTGGATACACGTGCTCGGTAAACACGCGTTGAAAGCACTGTTTAATCTCGGAATGAAAGGCAACCTCCTGCCAAAGCACGCGAATCGCCGGCAAATACGTTTTCACAAAGGTGTAGCGGTTGGCGAGCACCGCGCGCAAAAACTGTTCGTACGTCTCATATTCGTTGTCAAACACTTCGCGGACGAATTCTTTCGCCAAAAACGGGGCGACGGAATGAAACAACGTCGGCGTGACGATGGCCAGCAATAAATCTTTTTTCGTCTTATAATGGCGAAAGATCGTCCCTTCCGCCACCCCAGCCTTTTTGGCGATTTCGCTCGTCGACGTCGCCGCATAGCCTTTCTCGGCGAACATTTCAACGGCAGCTTCCAAAATTTTTAGCTGCTTTTCGCTGAACTGCCCTTCCTTGCCGCCGATTTGCAGCAATTCCTGAATCCATGAATGCTCGCTCATGACTCTACTCCTTACAGCTTGCGGTATTTTTTCAATGCTACTACATTTAATAGCATAAACAGCATCGTAAAGCCAAGTAGCACGTACACATCAACGGCGATGGCGCTAAAACCTTCTCCGCGCACCATAATATCGCGCAGCGCGTCCGCCCCGTAGGTGAGCGGCATGATGACGCTTAAGGAACGAAGCCATTGTTCCATCGTGTCGAGATTGAACAAACCCGAGAAAAACACTTGCGGCACGACGACAAGCGGGATAAACTGCACCATTTGCAGCTCGTTGTTGGCGAACGCCGACAGCAGCATCCCAAGCGCCAGCGCTGTCATCGCCAGCAAAAACGTAATGAGCAGCACATACCAAAACGAACCTTCCATCATCATGTCCAACACATCAATGGCAAACCATGAAATTAAGCTCGCTTGAATCGTGGTAAACAATCCGAACCCGATCATGTAGCCAACGACCATTTCCCAGCGCCGAATTCACTCGCTTGATCAATGCCGGCGATCATGCGCACCAACGTCGTCTTGCCCGCCCCCGACGGGCCGAGCAGGCCGAATATTTCCCCCGTCTGGACATCCAACGACACATCGTCGATGACTACTTTTTTTCCAAACCGCTTGGAAACACGCTCGACTTGAATAGGCGGATGAGTGCGCATTGTTCATTCCCCCTTTACACCTCATCATGACGTCACCAGTTTGCCGGATTCCTCCGATTCCTGAACCATACGTTTCTTGAATGCCGAAACGATGACGAGAACAACCCCGACAAGCGCCAGCCAACATAAGACGGAAACGGGTTCGTTCCATTGAAATGTCGGATCAAAGAAAAAGAGTTCCCGAAGCCCCTCGACCATGAAGCGCTGCGGCAGCCATGAATAAACCCAATCGCGATAAAATGATGTCATCAATTCCGGCGCCATGGAAAGCAGCGGAGCGCCGAAGAACAAAAGAAGAATAAAAATCGGAATCCCTTTTAACCCAATCCAACTGAGCACCGCGCTTTCAATGGCAAAAAAGCTGAAAAAGACGCAACGGGAAGCTTTTGCGGCTTCGGATGCACGGTTGGAACAAGAACAAGAGAGAAAATCAATACTACAATGGCCACCATGACAGGCGACAAGGCCACCCACTTACTTCTCAAAATGCTCATGCACCTTTCCTCCTTCTTGAAATAAAATAGTGAGTAATCACTCACAAAAGTATAAAATAGGACAAACGTGTTTGTAAAGTGAGTAATCACTCGCAAAACAAATTTTTTGAGCTGCCGAACTGTCGGCAGCCCCTCTACTCGTTCATCGTTTGCATGTCTTGCCAGCCGTAGCACCGCTCCCACAACGCTTTTCCGCCGATTTCCACCCTTTCCTCGGCCACTTTTTCACCGCCAAGCCGTTCGTAAAAACCACGGGACGGGTTGTCGGTAAGCACCCAGACAGCCAGCGAATGAATGCCTTTTTGCGTCAAATCGCCGACGAGCGCTTGCACGAGCTGCCGGCCGAGCCCTTTTCCTTGCGCTTCCTTAAGCAAATAAATCGCGTACAGCTCCCCGTCATATTGTGCCGCTGAACCGTCGCTCGCCCGGTTTCGGCCGCCCGAGACAAATCCGACGACGTGCCCGTTTTCCTCGGCGACAAACACGGAATGATCCGATTGGCGGAGCACCTTCTCCCATAACGTTTGCTTTTCTTCCACTGTCAACGTCTCCAAGTACGCGTCTGGCACGATGCCGCCATACGTCGTCTTCCAACTTTCGACGTGGACGGAGGCGATGGCCGGTGCGTCGGCCCATGTGGCTTTACGGATCATCCGTTTTCCCCCTTTGCCCTAGTTCAGCAGAAGTTTCCAAAATAAAGAAAGGCAAGGCGGTGCCGTTCCCGCCCGCCTTTTTTCTTCTTTTTACAAAGCTTTGTCATCGACGCTGTCCAGCCATCGCTCGATATGGCCGACGACCGAAGCGACCGTTCCATCGGCAAACGGCGACACGAGGTTGGCGCTTTTGACGAGCTCGGTGAACGGCCGGCTGCCGCCCAATCGGCAAAGCACCACATAGTCACGCCACGCCGCAGCCAGGTCGTCTTGCGCCCGCTTCCAAAATTGAAACGCGCACACTTGCGCAAGGGTGTAATCGATGTAATAAAACGGATCGGTGTAAATATGCCCTTGCCGCTGCCAAAACCCGCCGCGCTCAAGGTAGTCATGGCCGGCGTAGTCTCTTGTCGGCAAATACGCTTTTTCGATGCTGCGCCAGACACTCTTCCGCTCCGCTGGCGTCATATCCGGGTTCTCGTAGACCGCGTGCTGAAATTCATCGACCGCCACGCCGTACGGCAAAAACAAGAGCGCGTCGCTCAAATGGGCGAACCGGTATTTGTCGGCGTCGTCGGCGAAAAACAGCTCCATCCACGGCCAGGTGAAAAACTCCATGCTCATCGAATGGATTTCACACGCCTCAAGCGTCGGCCAGTTGTATTCCGGAATGTCGTAATGACGGCTTTCATACACTTGGAACGCATGTCCGGCTTCATGGGTCAATACGTCAATGTCGCCGGATGTGCCGGTAAAGTTCGAGAAAATAAACGGCGCCTTGTAATCATCGATATACGTGCAATAGCCGCCGCCCGCCTTCCCTTTTTTGGCGACGAGGTCCATCAATTCGTGTTCGACCATATAGCGGAAAAACTCGCCGGTTTCCGGCGACAGCTCTTCATACATGCGCCGGCCGTTTTCGACAATCCAGCTGGCATCGCCTTTTGGCGCCGGGTTGCCGGTTGGAAACATAAACGGTTCGTCGTAATAGTAGAGCTTCTCGACCTTGATGCGCTGCCGCTGGCGCTCGCGCAGCTTGGACGCGAGCGGGACGATGTGCGTTTTTACCTGCTGGCGATAGCCTGCAACCATGTCGGCATTGTAATCGGTCCGTCCTAAACGGGCATAGCCGAGCTCAACAAAGTTTTTGAACCCAAGCTTCCGGGCGATCGCTGTGCGGACGTGGACGAGCTCATCATACAGCTCATCGAGCTCTTTTTCGTGGTCCGTGAAAAACGAAAACCGCGCTTCGCTCGCCCGTTGGCGCATCGTGCGGTCCGGCGACTCGACAAACGGCTGCAGCTGGGCGAGCGTCCGCTCCTCTCCTTCAAACATGATTTTCGCCGATGCAATGAGCTTCGTATATTCGCTGGCCAGCTTGTTTTCTTTTTGCAAGTCTTCGACAACCGCCGGCGCGTATGTTTTCAGTTGCGTTTCCGCCAACGCAAACAGCTGTTTTCCCCACACTTGTTCCAATTCAGCGCGGAACGGCGAGGAAACAAGCGCGCGGTAATAATCGTTGACGAGCCCCTTGACGACCGGCTCGGTTTCGTCGAAAAAGTCCTGTTCTTGTTTATAAAATTCATCGTTTGTATCAATCGTATGGCGGATGTGGCAAAGGTTCGCCATCGTGCTGTAGCGGCGGCGCAGTGCATTGATCCGCTTCATCGCCTCGTGCTGCAAGGCGGCGCTCCCGGCACGGCGGAACGAATCAAGCGCTTCTTGAAACGATGCTTGCAATTGAGCGATGTCCGGCCGCTCGTAACGAAATTCGGAAAACTTCATGCTCTGTCCCTTCTTTCCTTTCATTTTTACATTTTTTCATCACTCAGCCGACCTACTGTTTATTCGCCATGAATCCTCAAAATCCTTCTCGATTTCCCATTCTCTGGGTTCATCACCACAAATTATACTAATCATTTCACCCATATTTCGCAACCTTTGCATAATATATAAAAAACCACCCATATATGCGCATAAAAAGGCTCTTCACCAAAATTTTGCGCTTTCTCTTTTCCATCGGTCCATCAGTCGCGTTGGAAATCTTTATCTGAGAGAGCGTGCAAACGTTCCGAAAGAATTTGAAAAAGGATTCTGAAATAATGTCCTAATTTACAAGGATGGGACAAGAGCTGCTTTCCTATGCTTTTTCCTATCCTTCCTCCTACTGACCCTTTCTCTCGTTTGGCAAGTGTTGGCCAAGGGCGAATCCGCCCCGCCATCTCTTTTATTTTCCTTCAACAAGTCGCTCACACGTGCTTTTCATAAAATTTTTGATGCTACCTTAGCTTCAACTTTTTGATATCCAGTATTTTAGTTCATGTCTTTCGTTTTGCTTTGTTTCCTTTTCATGAATAAAAGAATTTTCAAAAACAAGTCATATTCCTATTCTCCCCCCTTTCATCCTCCAAATAGCGGCCCTAGATTAGTAATCTCGTTCCATCTTCGGTATTTCCTAAAAACATATTGACGTTTTTTGTCGAATTGAGTAATATAATGTCGAAAACCATATATCCCCCTCTCCACTTTCATGGGATAGAGGTTGCGGTGAACAAAAGTAGCGCTGCCGAGGCTCGGAGCGGTCGATGACGCAGCGGGAAAGGGTTCACCGCCGAAGTTTGCGGCGCGCTCCGGCGGCGCAAGCTGGGCCTGCGGCCGAACAGGCGCAGGACTGCCATCGCCCTTGGGCGATGGAGCGCTATCGCCATTCAGTTGGATGCGAATCGATCATGCACCCGCTGAAGAGGCGCGGGTGCTTTCTTTTTTTGAAAGGAGCGTTTTGACCTTGGATCAGCAACGAAAACTTGGCATTTGGGTGTTAACCGCGCTTGTCGTGGGCAATATGGTCGGATCCGGCATTTTTATGCTGCCGCGCTCGTTGGCGGAGGCGGCGAGCCCCATCGGCGTCATGTTCGCCTGGCTGCTGACCGGAGCCGGTGTCCTCATGACGGCGCTTGTGTTTGGCAACTTGGCAATCCGCAAGCCCGACTTAGGCGGCGGTCCGCAAATTTACGCGAAGGAGCTGTTTCCGAAAGGTTCGAACTTGTCGATTTTATCCGGCTTTATGTCATCATGGGGCTACTGGGTCGGCAACTTTGCCGGCAACGTCGCGATCATTACAACATTTGCAAGCTACTTGTCGACGTTTTTCCCGGTGCTGACAAGCGGCCAAACGGTGTTCACCGCCGGGGCGTTCACCTTGAAGCTTGGGAACTTGTTGACGTTTCTCGTCTGCACGGCGCTCCTTTGGGGGATGCATATCATCATTTTGCGCGGTGTAGAAGGCGCTGGCAAGCTGAATTTTGTCGCCACCGCGGCCAAAGTGCTTGGCTTTTTCCTATTTATCGTCATCGCCTTGTTTGCCTTTGACAAAGCGGTCATCGGCCCGCTTGATGCCCCTCGCTATGACGGGAACGGACAGCCGATCGGTTTGCTTGGACAAATCAACAACGCCGCTTTATCGACACTCTGGGCGTTTGTCGGCGTTGAATCGGCGATGGTGTTCGCTTCCCGCGCGCGCAAACAAGCGGACGTAAAACGGGCGACGATCGCCGGCCTGCTCATCGCCTTAGCCATTTACATCGGCATCAGCTTTTTGGTGATGGGCGTCTTGCCGCAACGCGAACTGATTCAATCGGAAAAACCGCTCGTGGACGCCATCAATGCCATCGTCGGACCGGCGGGCGGCTACGTGTTGGCTGGCCTTGGGCTGATCAGCTTGCTTGGCTCGACGCTCGGCTGGATCTTGTTGAGCGCCGAAGTGCCGTACCAGGCGGCGAAACAAGGGATGTTTTTGCCGGTTTTTTTGAAGGAAAACAGAAAAGGGGCACCGAGCTTCTCGCTCACATTGTCAAACGCGCTGGCGCAATTGTTCATTTTCTCGACCATTTCCAACTCGATGGCAACAGCGTTTGACTTCGTCATTTACATCGCCACGCTCGCTTATCTCGTTCCATATTTGATTGCTTCCGTCTTCCAGCTGAAGCTCACGCTCACGGGAGAAACGTATGCGGCAGGACGGGAGCGGCTCGCTGACGGCATCGTTGCGGCGCTGGCAACATTGTATTCCGTCTGGGTCGTCATCGCCGGGACGGCGGATATGAAAACGTTCCTGCTTGGCGTTGCCTTGCTGGCAAGCGGCGTGATCTTCTACCCGCAGGTGAAAAAGGCAGCGCAGCAGGCAAATGAAAAACAAAAACTGTCGGCATAGCTAAAAAACGGACGCCTATCGTTTGGGCGTTCGTTTTTTTCTGTTTTGGGGCAGGATCTTTTCTTTCGTAAGACGAAATATACAAGATGGTTCCATTTTTGAAGGAAAGAGAGGTCTTGCTGATGAACAACAACGAGCACCTGACGAAACGCCGCGGCATGACGGCGGAAGATTTGCTTCGCCTCCGCTCGGTGCGCGACCCGCACTACGCGCCGGACGGAACGCGCGTCGTGTTTGTGGAAAAATCGATCGACGAAGAAAACCAATACCGCTCCCATCTATCTATGTGGACGGAAGACGGCGCCGTCCGTCCATGGACGTTCGGGCGCTGTCGCGACACGAAGCCGCGCTTTTCCCCGGACGGCGAAACGATCGCCTTTTTGTCTGACCGCTCGGGGCGTGTGCAGCTTTGGCTGCTGCCTGCCAATGGCGGCGAAGCGCGCCAGCTGACGTTTTTCAAAAACGGCGTGCGCGATTACGTCTGGTCGCCGGATGGAACGTTTCTCATCGCCCTAACGACGCTTGGCGATGATGAAACGATTGAAGACCGCGAAGAACCGGAAAAGGCAGAAGTGAAGCGAGCCGACCTGAAACCGCGCGTGATCGAGCGGCTGTATTACAAATCGGACGCGGCTGGTTTTCTTGACGGCAAACGGGCGGTGCTCACGCGCATCGATGTGCTGTCAGGAAAAATCGAAGCGTTGACGGGCCGCGAGGAGGAAATCGGTTCGTTTGCGATTTCGCCAAACGGACGGACGCTTGCCTTTGTCGCCAACCGAAACGAGGATCCGGACACCGCCTTTACCCGCGACATCATTTTGCTCGATCTCGAGAAAAAAACAGAAACGAACTTGACGAACGGCTGCGGCGCGTTCGCTTCACTCGCCTGGTCGCCGGACGGAATGAAGCTCGCGGCCATCGGCCATGATTTGGCTTATCTTGGGGCGACGCTTCACCGGCTTTACGTCTTTGAGCCGGAACGTGGAACGAAGCGGGTGTTGACCGCCGACTGGGACGTCCATCTCGGTGACGCCATGGTCGGCGACATGCACGCTGATGCGAAAGGCCCGGGCCCGATTTGGGCGAGCGACGGAAGCGGCCTGTATGTCACCGCCTCAGAGCGCGGACGCGTCAACGCATATTTCGTCTCGCTCGCCGGCCCGATCGTTCCAGTGGTCGAAGGAGATTTTCATCTATACGGATTCACCGTCCATCCGAATGGACGGCAAGCCGTCGCCGCCATCAGCTCGCCTACGTCCGTTGGCGATTTATATGCGGTCTCGCTTGCCGATGGAACGAAAACACGGCTTACGCGTGCCAATGAAGCGCTTGAACATGAAGTGGCCTTCGCCGCTGCCGAACCGTTTACGTATCGATCGGCGGACGGTTTGGAGATTCAAGGCTGGATCGTCAACTACCCCCACTTAGCTAACGCTTGAAGTGGGGGCTTGCAACTCCCCAGAAGTACAAGCGGACTTCGTCCTCCTTCCTTGACTTGGGGTTGCATCAGGGCAGGTTGACAACTACCCAACGACGCAGGTCATGCCTGCATCGTTACCGATTCTCTCGGTGTGTCTGTTGGCAGTACTTGGCTTCCACACACAACAGACGGATCTACGCTCGATGTTTTACGGTTACAACGTTTCCTGTAACCAACTCCATACATCGAGTAGCAGTTATTGGAGTGCCTTTATTAAACGGTTTTCTCCACGCCTTTATTATATCATACACAAAAGAAAAGGGGAACGCGCATTCCTCTCCCACTTACTCCCTTTGGTCGTTGAAGTGGGAGTCTCCTGCGCGAAATAGGATGAAACCGCCTGAGCTTGACGAAGGAGAAAAGGCGCCGCTTGTCGTCGAAATTCACGGCGGGCCGCATGCGATGTATGGATTTACGTTTTTCCATGAATTTCAGCTGCTCGCTTCATCCGGTTATGCCGTGCTGTTTACGAACCCGCGCGGCAGCCACGGATACGGCCAATCGTTTGTCAATGCCGTGCGCGGCGACTATGGCGGCATGGATTATGAAGACATTATGGCTGGCGTCGACGCCGCGATCAGCAAGTTCGACTTTATTGACAAACAACGACTTGGCGTCACCGGCGGCAACTACGGCGGGTTTATGACAAACTGGATCGTCGGGCATACCGACCGGTTCAAAGCCGCCGTCACCCAACGCTCGATTTCCAACTGGCTCAGCTTCGCCGGCGTGAGCGACATCGGCTACTTTTTCACGAAATGGGAAGTCGGCTGCGACGTTTGGGAAGACGCTGAGCGGCTTTGGCATCATTCGCCGCTCAAATACGTCAAACACATGCGCACACCGCTGTTAATTTTGCATAGCGAACGCGATTACCGCTGCCCAATCGAGCAGGCCGAACAGCTGTTTGTCGCCTTAAAGCAGCTCGGGCGGGAAACAAAGCTCGTCCGCTTTCCGGACGCCAACCACGATTTGTCGCGCACCGGCAACCCTGCTCTTCGGCTTGAGCGTCTTCGCCATATCGTCGACTGGTTTGACCGCTATTTGAAAGGAGCATCGCATTAATCCGAAAGGAGAACCACCATGCACGCACTCGTCATCGGTGGGACAGGCATGTTAACCGACGTGTCGCTTTGGCTCGTGCGAGAAGGGTACCATGTATCCATCGTCGCCCGGAACAGGGAACGGATGGAACGGCTCATCGCCCGCGCCGCACATCTGGAGGCCATTACCCCGCTTTTGGTCGATTATCGCGATCATGATGTACTATGTTCCTTGATTCACCAAACAATCAATGAAAACAGAGCCTTCGACCTTGTTGTCGCATGGGTGCACAGCGACGGGAAACAGGCGTTTCCGGCCATCATCCGGGAAAATAGCAGACATCCCGGTCCTTGGCGTCTGTTCCACGTGCTCGGCAGCCGGGCCCATCCGGCCGAGGCAAAGCGGGAACTCCGTTTGTCTTCCGCTTGCCTGTACCGGCAAATTCAGCTTGGCTTCGTGATCGAAGAGCACAGCACGCGTTGGCTCACCCATCAAGAAATCAGCAGCGGCGTCATTGACGCCATTCGGCGTGATGCGCCGTTTCATCTTGTCGGCACACTAGCATCAGAGAAGAAGCGGCCGCATTAATGGGAAGCGCCCTCTCGTTTGTACCGAGAGGGCGCTTTGTCCGCCTTTGGCGCGGATGGTTTCACGATGGAAGCAGTTCGACATAATCGCCCGTTTTCAAGCCGGCCGCGTTCGCTTCATCGGTGTCAATGTGCATATCTAATGCAAAATCTTCGCTGACGCGGACGATCACTTCGTCAAAAATGAGCGCCCGCTCCCCTTGCGTTTTCACTTTCACAACTTGTTTATCGCGGACGCCAAACGTCTCGGCATCTTTCGGCGTCATATGAATGTGGCGCTTGGCAATGATCACCCCTTTGTCGACGGTCACCGTCCCCTTCGGTCCGTGAATCGTAATGCCCGGCGTTCCGTCAATATCGCCGGATAAGCGGACCGGGGGCGCGACGCCGAGCTTGAAGCTGTCGGTTTTCGAAATTTCAAGCTGGGTGAGCGAACGGACCGGTCCGAGGACGCGGACGTTTTCAATTTTCCCTTTCGGCCCTTCGACCGTCACCGTTTCCTTGGTGGCGAACTGGCCAGGCTGCGACAACGGCTTGAGCACCGTCAGCTCGGCGCCTTCGCCAAACAGCGCCGCCATGTGTTCTTTTGATAAATGAATGTGGCGATTCGATACCCCTACTGGAACCATCAATGGTGATCTCTCCTTTTTTGCTGGCTATGGTATGTTCTTTATATAACGTATCCATTTCCGGCAAAATTAAAGAGGCCGACCTCGCGTCAGCCCCTTGTTTTTGCCCCATATCCTAATTTTTTCAGCAGCGCAATCGCCTGCTCTTTTTCTGCCGCCGTCAGCGCCGAAACCGTTTCGTGAATTTTTTCCGCATGCTCGGGAAATACGCGTTCAATAAACCGCCGCCCCTCTTCTGTAATGGACGCGTACGTGACGCGCCGGTCCTTTTCGCAGGCGCGGCGGACGATCAATCCTTTGTTTTCCAGTTTGTCAATGACGTAGGTGATGCTCCCGCTCGCCAGCAAAATTTTTTCGCCAATTTGCTGGAGCGGCTGATCCCCTTTATGGTATAACAATTCTAACACGGCAAATTCGGTCGGATTGACCCCGAATGAGTGGATTGATTTGTTCACTTGGTCGCTTACGGCGCGGTAAGCCCGCGACAATACGATAAACAACTTTAGCGATTGCTCGAGTTCTTGCTCTTTTTGTTCCATGCCATCCAACCCTTTGCATTTAACCATTTCTTACTTGCATTATACTTGAACAGCAAACAGGCAGGCAACCGTTTTTGCCAGGCGCTGGTCCATTTTTCTCGCCAGCGGCCGTTCCTTTCGCTATGATAATTTTGTGATAGGGCAGCGCTTGGGCGATTGTCACATTTGTGGAAACGGCGCATATGAAAAAATAAAGGCTGATGAAGGGGGAATTGGATGAACGGGGTATTGACCGGCAGTGTGCTGTCCGCCTTATCGACCGGACTTGGCGCTGTGCCGATTTTGTTTATGGCCAAATCGCTCACCCACCGCTGGCGCGATGTGCTCCTCGCGTTTTCAGCCGGCATTATGATGGCGGCCTCGATGACAAGTCTTATTCCCGAGGCCCTGCGGTCCGGCGGTTTTGAGGCGCTCGCCATCGGATTGGCGGCGGGGGTGCTCGTGTTAACGTTGCTTGAGATGACCGTCCCCCATATCGACTTGGAGCATACGAAAAGCGGCTTGCAATTCGACGAAAAGGCGATGCTCATCATCGCCGCCATTGCGATGCACAATCTCCCCGAAGGGCTGTCAGTCGGGGTGAGCTACGCCTCAGACGGCGCTTCGCAAATCGGCAATTTGATCGCATTGGCCATCGGCTTGCAAAACGCGCCGGAAGGATTTTTGGTCGCCTTGTTTTTAGTCAATCAGCAGATTGGCCGCTTTAAAGCGTTTGTCATTGCCACGTTAACCGGCGCGGTCGAAATTGTGACGTCTTTGCTCGGCTTTTATTTAACCTCTCTCTTCCGCGGCCTCGTTCCATACGGGTTGGCGTTTGCCGCCGGGGCGATGCTGTTTATCATTTACAAAGAGCTCATTCCCGAAAGCCATGGCGATGGAAATGAACGGACATCGACGTACGCGTTTATTGTCGGCATTTTGTTTATGATTTTTCTAACACAATCGTTTTAACGAAAACAACCCCGCTGCCTGTATATAAGCAGCGGGGCGTTCATTGTTATTGGACGGCTTCCTCTTTTTCTTCATATGGATGAGCGACCCAGCCGGACGGGTCGATAAACAAGCGCACCGCAACGACCCGACGGTCATCCATGAGCGTAAAGTAATGCGGATTCCCTTCCGGCACGGAAATGACGTCGCCGGCTTCAAGCTCTACATCAAAATAGCCGGTTTCTTTGTCGCCTTTGATGATGAAAATGCCATGGCCGGCCGTAATGGCGCGCACTTCATCTTCCGTATGGATGTGCACTTGTTCAAATTTTTTCAGCAACTCATCCAAGTTCGGCGTCGCGTCGGACAGAGCGACGATATCCCACGTTTTGTAGCCGCGGCGCGCCGCTAAATCTTCAATTTCGTCTTTGAACGTCGCTAAAATTTCATTTTTTTCTTCATCTGTCAGAACATATTTATCGCGCAAATGCTCCGGCAGTTTCGTGATGTCCCAATGTTCATACAACACCCCTTGACTGTTCAAAAACGCGCGCACATTGTCTTCTCCTTCAATCACTTGGCCCGTTTTTCTCACTTTGATGACTGCCATTGTTCACATCCTCCTTTGGAAAAATGTATATGGATTAGCCAACCGGCAGGCCGGCCCGCTGCAAAAGCAGCCGCTTCACCTGCCAGCGGAACAAAAACTCCCATGCCTCCAAATGTTTTTTCGCTTCAAACGCTGTACGCCCCCAGACCGTGATGCCATGGTTTTGGATCAACACGGCGCCGGCGTCGCCATGGATATAGTTCGCAAACTCCCGAGCGAGCGTTGGAATGTCGGCGTAATTGTCAATGATCGGGATGCGCACGGCGGCATTTTCTTCCCAAATGCCGAACGCCTTGATGATTTCCTGGCCGGAAAAGACCGCTTCCCCGTTTTGCGCATACAGTTCAGAAATCAAATTGTTGTCCACGGTATGAACGTGCAAGACGCAACCGGCGTTTGTGCGGTTGTAAATTTCCACATGCAGCAGCGTCTCCGCTGATGGCTTTAAATGTGTTTTCTCCGCTGGTCGGCCGGCAGCGTCAACGAGCAAGAAGTCCTCATCCGTTTGCTTCCGCTTATCCTTGCCGCTCGCTGTCACCAAAAACGTCAACGGGTCGTCCGTCACTTTGATCGACAAATTGCCGCTTGTTGCGAAAAACCAATCGCGGGCGGCGAGCTCGGCTTTCACTTCCGCAAGCTCGTTCCACTTTTTCACGACAATGCTCATACGATCACCTCCATTCGCTGCAACGCATCCATCACGTCAAAAAACGTCGCAAATGGCGCGTGCGGCAGGTCAAGCTCTTGACATTTTTCAAGCAGAAAATCGCGCGCCAGCACATAGTCGGCTTGCCTGGCCACCGCCAAGTCGGTGATCGAATCGCCGATGACGACGTGATACCCGTCCGGGCGGGCAAGCCTGCGCAATAGCGACGGCTTGCAGCAGCCGCAGCCGTTTTGGCACCGGCTGTCACATGCATGCGGCCATGTGATGCGGATCGTCTCACCGCTGAAATCGGAGCCGTTGCAAAAAATGCGCTCCGGTTCAATGAGCCCTTCAAGCAGCGGATAGACGAAAAAGTCGATGCCGCCGCTCACGATATAGAGCGGGATGCTTTGCTCTTTTGTCCATGCGACAAACTCGCGGAACCCTTCGCGCAAGCGGGCGGTGCTAAGCAAAAAGTCAACAATCTCCCCTTTCAGCGCTGACGGAAGAAGCGAAAACATTTTTCCGACGCCTTCCTGAACGGAGATGCGCTGGGCGAGAATGTCGTCCTTTAGCGCCTCCCACTCCGGCGGGGCGAACTGTTTCATAATCGCGATGATGTTGTCGTTTTCCGTGATCGTGCCGTCAAAATCGCAAAAAAGAACGAGTTGTTTCGTCATGCTTCCACCTCAATAGCGCCCCAGCGGTCGATCGCCTTTTGCAGCGCCTCGTTGTCTTTCGCCGCTTCACGAAGCGGACGGCCGACCAGCGCTGCGTCGATGGCGGCGCGAAACGCCTTTCCGCCGCCGATCGCCCCGTCCGGGTGGCCGTGGATGCCGCCGCCGGCGTTGACGACGCTGTCAAGGCCAAAATCGCGGACAAGGAGCGGCACCAAGCCCGGATGGATGCCGGCCGATGGCACTGGAAACGCCCGGGCAAACGGCTCTTGTTCATCGGTCAGCGCCCGGGCGATGCCAAGCGCCTGCTCGCGCTCCAAGGCGACGCTGCCGTACGGCGACGGGAACAGAACAAAGTCGGCGCCGGCAAGCCGCAAAAGCTTTCCAAGCAAGAGCGACGGGGCGACGCCGTAAAACTCCGACGGCGTGATCGCGCCGCTGAACGCCGGGTGGGCCATGATCGGAACGGAAATCTCTTCATCTTCCCGCAACCCTTGCAGGACGTCCAATCCATAGGCGAACACGTTGAACAACAGCACATCGGCGCCAAGCTCAGCCGCCCGTTTCGCTTTTTCTTTCAGTTCAAACGTTTTGCCGGTCAAGTTGACGGCATACAGCGTCCGCTTGCCTGTTTGTTCGTACACCTCTTTGAGCGCCGCTTTGCCTTCTGTAATGCGCTTCGCAAATGGCAGACGATCGCTGTCAAACAAAATTTCGTCATCTTTGACCAAGTCAACGCCGCCAAGCGCTTGCTTTTTCAACTCTGATGTCAAATACGCCAAATCGCGGCCGACGATGCCTTTGAAAATGCTCATCAACAGCGGGCGGTCGTACACTCCGACCTTTTCGCGAATGCCGGCGATGCCAAAGCGCGGCCCCGGAAACTGCCGCTTCCATTCTTCCGGAAATGCCAAATCAAGCAACCGCACTTCCCCGTCAAGCGACAGCTTGCCGAACGTCGTCACCAACAATGCCGGCAAATCGGCGCTGAAGTTGACGGTCGGGTAAGCGATTTTGACGATTGCCCGCTTCAACCGCTTGCCGAAATAGGCGTTTACCCGCTCGCTCTCGTCAAGCTCTTCGATCGCAACGACTTCCCCTTTATGCTTGCGAAGCTGGTCTTGCTCCAGCTGCGGCAAGTCGGTCCATGTGCCGACTGTCAAGCCGAGCGCGATTCCTTCCGCCTTTTGGCGAATATCGTGTTCATCATGAAGCAAATACGTCGCAATGACTGCACTCATCGTCCATCCCTCTTTCAATATATGGCGAAATAAAAAAGCCCCTTCCTAAGAAGAGGCGTCACTCATCCATGGCGCTCTTCTTATCTCTCAGCGTTTCCGCTGCAAGAATTAGCACCGTGCTTGGCGCGCGCCAAGCCGGTTGCCGGGCTTCATTGGGCTCGTCCCTCCGCCTGCTCTTGATAAGAAAGCCTGCTCGTTTATGCACTTGTCAAACAATTGGCAAATTTACTTTGAATTATGACATCGCCGATTGGCGTTGTCAATCATTTTTCAAAAATTTTTTTCGAACAATCCAAGGCGGCCGATCCGCTCCGCTGCTTCGCGAAGCCGCGCTTCATCGGTCAAGAGGCCGACGCGCACATACCCTTCGCCGTGCTCGCCGAACCCGATGCCTGGGGCGACGGCGACATGCGCCCGCTCAAGCAGCATGTCGGCAAACTCAGCGGATGATATGCCTTTTGGCAGCGGAAGCCAGGCGAAAAACGACCCATATGGCGCCGGCGCTTCCCAACCGATCTCGCAGAGCGCAGCGATGAACGCATTGCGGCGCGCCTCATACAATGCGACCAACTCCGTGACACAATCTTGCGGACCAAGGAGCGCCGCGGCGGCCGCTTCTTGGATGGCGCCGAACAAGCTGACATACAAATGATCCTGCAAAAGCTCAAGCGCCCGAATGATCCGCTCGTTGCCGACGGCAAACGCCACACGCCAGCCGGCCATATTGTATGTTTTCGAAAACGTATAAATTTCGACGCCGACGTCTTTCGCCCCATCGGCTTCCAGGAAGCTGACCGGTTTCCGGCCGTCAAAGCCGATCGCCCCATAAGCGAAATCGTGCACGACGGCAATGCCGTGCTTGGCGGCAAACGCCACCGTCTCCGCGAAAAATTCCTTTGTCGCCGTCGCACCGGTCGGATTGTTCGGATAGTTTAAAAACATGAGCTTCGCTCGGTCGGCGACCGACTCCGGAATGGCTTCGTAATCCGGTAAGAATCCGTTTTCCGAAGAAAGCGGCATCATCTCCATCCGCGCGCGGGCAAGCGCGATCCCCGACCAATAGTCCGGATAGCCCGGGTCCGGGACAAGCACCACATCGCCCGGGTTGACGAGGCAAAGCGGCAGCTCGACAAGCCCGGCTTTGCCGCCGAACAAGATGGCGACCTCGCGGGCCGGGTCGATCGTCACCCCGTACTCGCGCGCGTAAAACGCCGCTACGGCTTCTTTCAAAAACGAGTAGCCTTGAAACGGCGAATATTTATGGTATTTTGGGTTCGCGGCTGCCTTCTGCATCGCTTCGACAATGTGCGCCGGCGTCGGCTGATCCGGATTGCCCTGCCCTAAGTTGATCACATCATAACCCGCCTTGATCTTCGCACCGACTTTCGCCACGAGCGAGGCGAAAAACTGCTTCGGCAGCTGTTCAAGCAGTTCGGAAAAGGGAAATTCGATCGTCATCGTCCACACCTTCTCAAAAATTCTTGAAATTCTAGTGCAACATCATATATCGTTAAAAGCAAAATGTAAAGAAAAATTTTTTTCCGAGGTGAACGCTCATGACGATCCGCATCGCCTGCCTGCAGCTTGACATTGCATTTGGCGATCCAGCAAAAAACGAACAGCAAGCCGAACAGGCCGTGGAATCCGCTGCCAAAGACGGCGCTGACATCATCGTGCTGCCAGAGTTATGGACGACCGGCTACGATTTGACGCGCCTGGATGAAATTGCCGACGAAGGCGCCGAACGGGCGAAGGCGCTCGCTTCCCGATTGGCGCAAACGTACGGCGTCCATTTCGTCGCTGGTTCGGTCGCCAAAAAAACAGCCGCCGGCGTGACAAACACGATGATCGTGGCCGACCGTCATGGCCAAATCGTCGGCGAATACAGCAAGCTTCACCTGTTCCAATTGATGGATGAACATTTGTATTTGCAGCCGGGAAACGAGCCAGGCTTGTTCTCGCTTGACGGGCTGCCGTGCGCTGGGGTCATTTGCTATGACATCCGCTTTCCGGAGTGGATTCGCGCCCATGCTTTGGCTGGGGCGGAAGTGCTGTTTGTCGTCGCCGAATGGCCGCTTCCCCGCCTGCACCATTGGCGGACGCTCTTGATGGCGCGGGCGATTGAAAACCAATGCTACGTCGTCGCCTGCAACCGGGCTGGCCGCGACCCGAACAACGTCTTTGCCGGCCATTCGCTCGTCATCGACCCATGGGGCGAAGTGATCGCCGAGGCGGACGAGAAGCCGGGCATTCTCTCGGCCGACATCGATCCCGCGCTCGTTGCGGACGTCCGTGCGCGCATCCCGGTGTTTGCCGACCGCCGGCCGCACGACTATGAAACGGCAAAAAATTTTTTCAAAACGTATTGACAATCGATTGGCCGACCATGTATCATTCGAATCAAACAACCAAACGATTGAGAACATCGTGAAAATTCCCGAAACTGAATACAAGAAATCGGTACTCTTATCAAGAGTTGGCTGAGGGAATTGGCCCAATGAAGCCCAGCAACCGACCGTAATGCTATCGTGAGATAGGGCGCACGCCAAGGGCGGCGCCGGAAGCGTCATGCTTCCGCAGGGCACGGTGCTAAGTCCAACAGAAAGACCGATGTCTTTCTGAAAGATAAGAGGCGCGAAGAACGAATGAATCTTCAAGCCTCTTTCCGTATGCGAAAGAGGCTTTTTCATTTGTCGGAAACGCCGAGTTTTAGCGCGCGTCAGAACCGGCATTTGAAAACGAGCGAAATGAAAAAAGGGGGAACAAGGCAATGACCACTGTTCAAACATCGGTTTACGAACCGCTGACCGAACCGAAGGCGGTATCTCTCGCTGTCCGCCTCGGCTTATTCCGCGACGGGGCGCCTCTTTTGTGCCGCGAGATCGGCGACGGCAACTTGAACTTAGTGTTTCATATCGTCGACCAAGAAACAAAGCAAGGCGTAATCATCAAACAAGCGTTGCCGTACGCCAAAGTGGTCGGCGAAAGCTGGCCGCTTACGTTAAAGCGCGCCGTCATCGAAAGCAACGCGCTGCGCACGTTTGCGAGCTATGTGCCGCAATACGTGCCGAAAGTCTACTATTCTGACGAATCGCTCGCCATTACGGTGATGGAAGACTTATCCCGTTTGCAAATCGCCCGCAAAGGGCTGATCGAAGGGAAAACGTATCCGCTTTTGTCCCAGCATATCGGCGAGTTTGTCGCCAAAACGGCATTTTATACGTCTGACTTCGGCATGAACCAGCAAGAGAAAAAGAAATTGGCGCAAAGCTTCGTCAATCCGGAACTGTGCAAAATTACCGAAGACCTCGTCTTCACCGACCCGTTTTTTGACCACGAAACGAACAACTTTGAAGACGAATTGCGCCCAGACGTTGAAGCGCTTTGGCGCGATGACCGACTCCACCTAGAAGCAGCAAAGCTGAAGCGCAAGTTTTTAACCGAAGCCGATGTGCTCTTGCATGGCGATTTGCATACCGGCAGCATTTTCGTAAGCGCCGACGAAACGAAAGTGATCGACCCAGAATTCGCCTTTTACGGTCCGATCGGGTTTGACCTTGGCCAATTTTTCGCCAATTTGCTGTTAAATGCGTTGTCCCGCTCTGAATTAGAGCGCCAACCGCTCTTTGACCACATCGACCGGACATGGGACGTCTTTGCGTCCGTGTTCTCAAACCTTTGGCGCACCGAGAGCGTGGAAACGTACGCCGCGACGCCGGGCTTGCTCGAGGACGTGCTCCGGCACGCGTTCATCGATGCTGTCGGCTTTGCCGGCTGCGAAGTCATCCGCCGGACGATCGGCCTCGCCCATGTGGCGGACCTTGACGGCATCGAGCACAAAGATGAACGGCTTGTTGCCAAACGGCATGCGCTCCGCCTCGGCCGTCGCTTGATCATTGAGCGGGCTGAGCTGACAGGAACGGATGGCTTCCGCCGGCTGCTCGCCGAAACCAAGCAGTAATGCCATTCGATCCGGCCCGCCGGCGACGGGCCGGACAAACGAACAACGCCAAAAGAAAGGAAGACAGCAATGAGCACATTTGCCATCCCGCGCTCAGTCGAATGGCGCGAGACGCATGTGACGATTTTAAACCAACAAAAACTTCCAACAGTCACGGAATATATCGACTTGCACACCATTGAAGACGTATATGACGCGATCGCCACGCTGAAAGTGCGCGGCGCGCCGGCGATCGGCATCACTGCCGCCTATGGCTTGGCGCTCGCCGCTTCGAGCTATGACACCGAGTCGGTCGATGAATTCCGCCGTCGCTTGAAACGAGATCGTGACTACCTAGCCAGTGCCCGGCCGACTGCCGTCAACTTGTTTTGGGCGCTCGATCGGCTCGTCACCGCTGCGGCCGACGCCCTTTCCGTCAACGAGGCCAAAACGACGCTCGTCCACGAAGCGATTCGCATTCAAGTGGAAGATGAGGATGTGTGCCGCCGCATCGGCGAATACGCGTTGTCGCTCTTTCGTCCGGGCGATCGGGTGATGACGATCTGCAACGCCGGCTCGATCGCCACCGCCCGCTACGGAACGGCGCTCGCCCCGTTTTATTTGGCGAAAGAAAAAGGAATTGAACTATCCGTTTACGCTCTCGAGACGCGGCCGGTGTTGCAAGGGGCGCGCCTGACCGCTTGGGAACTGATACAAGCGGGCGTTGATGTGACGCTCATCACCGACAACATGGCAGCGCAAGCGATCAAGGCGAAAGGCATTGGCGCCATCATCGTCGGCGCCGACCGGATCGCGCAAAACGGCGATACGGCGAACAAAATCGGCACGTTCGGCCTGGCCTTGCTCGCGAAGTCGTTTGACATTCCGTTTTACGTCGCTGCGCCGTTGTCCACGATCGATTTGACGACGAAAACAGGTGCGGACATCCCGATCGAAGAGCGCCATCCGGATGAAGTGACCCACATCGCCGGCGTGCGCATCGCTCCGGAAGGCGTCAACGTATACAATCCGGCGTTTGACGTAACGCCAAACGAACTCATTACCGCCATCATTACCGAAAAAGGCATCATTCGCGGCAATTACAACGCAACGCTGCCATCATTATTCACAAAGGAGGAGCAACATGAAACGATTTAAGGCCTTATCTTCCCTTTTTCTTCTTTTCTTTGCCGTGTTCTCCATCTTGGCTGGCTGCACACACGAGCAAGATGCCGTTAGCTCCAAGCCAGCCAACGGAGCCAAGACCACGAACAACAAAACGGAAACGACATCCAGCCACTCGACGGCAACAAGCGACGAGCAAGCGGCCATTCCTGAAAAGTTGAAAAAGCCGGTGAAAATCGCCGCCATTATGCAACTGTCCATCGGCACGTTCTCATCGCAATACATCGCCGGCGTCAAAGAACAAGTGCAAAAATTCGGCGGCGAAGTGCAAATTTACAACGCCGACAACGATTTAACCAAAATGGCATCGTACGTTGAGACGGCCATTACACAAAATGTGGACGCCATTTTGCTTGACCACGGCCGCGCCGATGCGCTCGAAGGCCCGGTGAAAAAAGCCGTTGCCAAAGGCATTCCAGTTGTGGCGTTTGACAACGATTTGAACATTCCCGGCGTCACCGTCATCGACCAAGACGACTACAGCCTCGCCTGGAAAACATTAAAAACGCTCGCAGAAGACTTAAACGGGGAAGGCAACATCGTCACGATTTGGGTCGGCGGCTTTACCCCGATGGAACGCCGCCATGTCATTTATGACGCGTTCAAAAAACGCTATCCGAACATTAAAGAAATTGCCAAGTTTGGCACGGCGAGCGCCAACACAGCTTTGGACACACAAACGCAAATGGAAGCGATTTTGAAAAAATACCCGAACAAAGGCGACATTGACGCTGTCTTCGCAACTTGGGACGAGTTCGCCAAAGGGGCGACGCGCGCCATCGAGCAAGCTGGGCGCACGGAAATTAAAGTGTATGGCATCGATTTGAGCGATGAAGACTTGCAAATGATCCAAAAACCAAACAGCCCATGGGTGGCGACAACGGCGACCGACCCAGCCGAAGTCGGCCGCGTCCAAGTGCGGTTCGCGTATCAAAAAATCGCTGGAGAAAAAACGCCGAACATTTACTCGCTTGAGCCGCATTTAGTGAAACGGTCCGATCTTCCGGACAAACAAGTGTCGATGAATGAGCTTTCGCAATACATCCCGGGCTGGGGGCAATCCAATGTCGCCATCTCGCCGTGGATGAAAACGTTGGAAGCCCAGGTGAACAAAAAATGAACGGGTTGTCAATGCGGGGCATGGAAAAATCGTTTGGCGCCGTGCGCGTGCTCGACGGCGTGGACTTCGACGTTCGTCCTGGCGAAGTCCACGCCCTTTTAGGCATGAACGGCGCCGGCAAAAGCACGCTCATGAACATTTTGGCCGGCGCCATTCCGCCTGACGCTGGTACGATCACGATCGACGGTACGATATACACGTTTTCATCGCCGCGCGAAGCAAAACAAGCCGGCATCGGCCTCGTCGTTCAAGAAGTTGACACAGCGCTCTTTCCCGGCTTGCCGATTTACGAAAATGTAGCGGCGGACGAGTTCGTCCATGTGAAGCAACGGCCGATTCGCTCGCTGCGTCAAGAAAAAGAGCGGGCCGCCGCCCTGCTTCGCCGCGTCGGCCTGTCGTTGCCGCCGACGAAATTGGTTCGCGACTGCTCGCTCCATGAAAAGCAGCTGATTGTGCTCGCCAAAGTGCTGTCATCCAACGCGCGCTATATCATCCTAGACGAACCGACGGCCGCCTTAAGCGAGGCGGAAACAAGGCGTCTGTTTGCCATCATCGATGAACTGAAGCAGCAAGGCGTCGGCTTTATTTACATCTCTCATAAACTGAAAGAAGTGCAGGAGATCGCTGACCGGCTGACGATTTTGCGCGACGGCCGCGTCGTCTATCACGGAGGCGCCCGCAGCCTGCCGCTTGAGGACATCGTCCTTCATATGACTGGAACGAAGCGGACCGCCGCCGCGAAACAAGCACGCACATACAGAAGCGACATCGCCTTTGCCGCCCGCGGAATGTTGATCGACAAAACCGGGACAACAGTCGACCTATACGCCCACCGCGGCGAAATCGTCGGCATCGCTGGCTTGGTTGGCGCCGGCAAGACGGAGCTTGCCGAAAGCCTCATCGCCCACCGGAACACATCCGGCGAGTGGGAAATTGATGGCAGACGCTATGTGTTCTCATCGCCTTATGAAGCCATCGACGCCGGCCTTTGCCTCATCCCGGAAGAACGGCGCAAACAAGGGTTGTTTTTGCCCGAATCAGTGAAAACGAACTTGACCGTCCGCCTTCTTTCCCGCCTGTCGCGCTGGCAATGGATCAGCTGGGCGAAAGAAGCGGCTGAAGCCGACGGGCTCGTCCGCTCGCTAGGTGTTCATCCGCCGTCAAGCACCACCGTCGTTCGCCACTTGAGCGGCGGCAATCAACAAAAAGTCGTCATCGGCAAATGGCTCAACACAAACGCACGCGTCTTTTTGTTTGACGAACCGACCAAAGGAATCGACGTCCATGCGAAACAAGAGGTGTTTTCCATCATTCGCTCCCTTGCCGATGAAGGAAAAACGGTGCTGTACTTTTCCAGCGAATTTCAAGAGCTGCTTGACATTTGCGACACCATCTACGTGATGGTCGACGGCCGGCTGCTCGCTCGCCTGCCGGCCGCTGAATTGACGTATGAACAGCTTGTTTACTATTGCAGCGGAGGTGAGATCGATGAGCCAGCCGGCCGTTTCCGCGCCGCCGTCGAAAAAAGCGGCGCCGTTCATTCTTGAATTTTTGTATAAACATGGCACACTGCTTGCCATTTTGGCTGTAATCGCCTATTTTGGCCTGACACAAGACCGGTTTTTCACCTATGAAAACTTCAGCGACATTTTGCGTTCCATTTCCATCGTCACCTTGGTGGCCATTGGCATTACATTTTCGCTCATCGTCGACGGCTTCGATTTGTCGGTCGGTTCGACAGTGAGCTTGGCGACGATTGCCAGTGCGGCGGCGCTCGTCCTGTACCGCCAAGAAATTTTCGTCACCTTGCTCGTGCCGCTGTTGCTCGGCATTGCTGTCGGGCTCTTGAACTCGTTGTTGATCGTCAAATTCAAATTGCCCGATTTGCTCGCGACGTTGGCGACGATGTACGCCATTAACGGCGTGCAGCTCACCTATACGAAAGGGTTTTCGATCTACAACGACATGCCGCTGCCCGATGGCGGCACGGCGCCGGGCAAATTCATTCCTTCCTTTTTATTTATCGGCCAGGGAGAGCTGTTCGGCGTGCCGTTTTCGGTCTTGCTTATGCTGTTTGTCGTCATTGCCGCTCATCTGTTTTTAACGTACACGAAACCCGGCCGCCTCTTTTATTTGACCGGGGAAAACCGCGAGGCGGCAAGGCTCTCAGGCATCCCGGTCAACCGCTATCGGACATATGCATACGTCATCAGCGGGTTTTTTGCGGCCTTAGGCGGCATCGTCCTTGCCTCGCGCATCGGCACCGGGCAAGTGTCGGCCGGCGCCTCGCTTTTAATGGACAGCGTCGCCGCCGCCTACATCGGCTTTTCTGTCTTCGGCGCCGGCAAGCCGAACGTCATCGGCACCCTGTTCGGTTCGATTTTGATGGGCGTGTTGTTGAACGGCTTGACGATGATGAACGTCCCGTATTACGCCCAAGACATTATTAAAGGCGCCATTTTAGTCGGCGCCCTCGCGTTGTCGCATTGGCAAAAAAAATAATGTCCCGTTCCCTGCCCCCATGGATTCGCGTCATGGGGGCGGGCGCCATTTTGGGAGGCATACACACCCACCGATCAGCTGAAGCGCGATTGATAGCGCCGCTCCAACTCCAGCAGCTTTGCTTTTACATCGGTCCGGCTTCCGGCGTAGCCGACGAGGGCGCCGTTTTTGCCGACAATGCGATGGCACGGGACGATGATGGCGAGCTCATTCGCCCGGTTCGCCTGGCCGACGGCGCGGACCGCCTTCGGGCGGCCGATTTGCGCAGCGATGTCAGCGTATGTCGCCGTCTCGCCGTATGGGATGCGGCAAAGCGCCGCCCACACTTCTTCTTGGAAGGGCGTCCCTTTCCATTTCAGCGGCAAGTCAAATACTTGGCGTCGACCGTGGAAATACTCATCCAGCTGCCTAAGCGCGCGTTCAAGAAGCGGCGACCAGCTTTTGACAACCGAATGTTCGCCGGCGAACGCGCGCCATTCTTCTGGAAACAGCTCGACTTTGACAATCGCGTCGCCGTCGGAGGCGACGTAAATGTCGCCGAGCAGCTCTGAGCGGTATACTGCATATTCAATCGTCATCGTCGTCCTCTCTTTCCATTCGTTCGATCGGCAACGTGATATGGAACGTCGTGCCGACGCCGACTTCGCTTTCCACTTCAATTTTCCCTTGGTGCTCTTCTATGATTTTATAGCTGACCATCAAGCCGAGGCCGGTGCCGCGTTCTTTCGTCGTATAAAACGGCTCGCCAAGCTTTTTGATTTTATCTTTTGGAATGCCGCATCCTTGGTCGGTGATGGAGATGCGCACATAGCACCCGGCGCGGGTGATGCGCACCGTAATGTCCCCGCCTTTTGGCATCACTTCGATGGCGTTTTTCAAAATATTGATGAACACTTGCTTCAGCTGATTCGGCTCGCAATACACCGGCGGCAGCCCGCGGTCGAAATCGGCAATGATTTGCACGTTATGCATCATCGCCTGGGCGCTGATCAAATCGATCGTATCCTGCATGATTTTGCAAATGTCGTTTTGCTTGTATTGCACCGCCTGCGGTTTGGCCAAAACGAGAAACTCGGTGATGATCGATTCGATCCGCTTCAATTCCGACATAATGACATTAAAATACATCGAATAGTCGCCGTCAATGCTTCCTTGCAACAGCTGAATGAAACCCTTTAGCGCCGTCATCGGATTGCGGATTTCATGGGCGATGCCGGCGGCCAATTCCCCGACGACGTTGAGCGTATCCGACTTGCGCAGCTGCAGCTCCATCTCCTTGCGCTCGGTCACATCGCGCAGCATCATCATCCCGACGCCGGGAATCACTTCCTTTTTCAGTGAAAACTCAATAATTCTCCCTTTTCCCTCGTCGAAAAATTCGACCTCGCCGCTCGCTTCGCCGGTGCGTTGGCATTGTTGAAGCAGCTTGTTGAGCTGGCGGCGCGCCCGCTCCGGAACGAGCTCGACCACCATTCGGCCAAGCAGCGCCTCCTTTTCGACGGAAAAAATGCCGCAGACAACCGGATTGGCGTCGATGATCCGATGCTTGGCATCCCAAAGCAAAATACCATCCATCGCATGATCGAAAATGCTCCGGAACTTTTGCTCGCTTTCGCGCAGCTCGCGCTCGATTTTCCGCCGCTCGCTCACATTGCGGAAAATCGTCAAGTGGTACCCGTCGATCGCTCCTTTTTTCATGGTGAACTCGAGCTGCTTATCCTCACCGTTCGGCATATGAAACGTCAGCTCGTCACGGATTTCCCCTTTGCGCCGGAACTCGCTGAAAATGCGTTTCACCTTTTCGTCCCCATAGTCGACAAAATCAAACAAATTGCGGCGCACAAGCAAATTCAAGGGCAGCTCAAACGTCCGGCTCGCCGCCGGATTGGCGTTCAATATGTAGCCAAAATCGTCCCAAATGAGGATCGCCTCATGCGCTTGTTCGAAAATAGCCCGGAACCGTTCTTCGCTTTTTTGCAACTTGATTTCCATATTTTTTCTTTCTGTCACATCGCGCATAATGGCCATGTAAAACCCGCTATAGACGTTGGAAGTCGCCGTCAGCTCAAACATTTTCACCGTTCCGTCCGGGCGGACAAGCGACAACTCGCCTTTGGCCGTTCCCTTTTCTTTCACTTCCGCGAGCAGCCGAGCGAACTCATTGGCGCATTCGCGGGCGACGAACTGCTGAAACGACAAATTGAGCAGTTTTCCTTTTTCCAAGTTCAAGCTCATCGAAAACGCCGGATTGACATCGATAAACCGCCCAAATTCATCGAAAATGACGATGCCGTCAACGGCGCGGTTGAATACGTCGCGAAACAAAAACTCATGAATGATGCGTTCGCGCTCAAGCGCCTTATGGGCTGAGATGTCGCGCATCATGACAAGGTCAAATTCGTCGAACACATCCTTTTTCATCGAAAATTCCACATGCTTCACTTTGCCGTCCGGCAGTTTGATGAGCAGTTCATCGCTGAACGAACCGAACTTTTGCAGCATCGACTGCTGAAACAGCAAAATATCGGGCGGCACAAGTTCGAGGAACGAAGAAAACGAATGGCCGATCAACGAAAACTTATCCATCTCAAACAGCTTGCACGCCGCTTCGTTCACATCGACAAATTCACCGTTTTTATTTAAAATCACGATCGCATCGAGCGACCGCTCAAAAATGATCGAATAACTGTTCAACCGCTCTTTTAACCGCCGATTTTCCTCTTCAAGCGACCGCACATCCGTCGATGCATTTTGTTCTTCCCGAGGAGAAAGGCTTTGGGCCATATCCATCTCTCCTTGTCTATTCAAACCATTCAACGAAATATATATTCGATGTGGAAAAATTTACTCCTCCCTTGATTTACGAAGATTTTTTAAAATTCTTTTCCACAATGTTCGACAAGTTTTTCAGCTTTTTCATTTGGCTAAACTGCATGATAGTCAACTCTCCCCCCTCGCTTAAAGCCAAATGAAAGCTTCCAATTGCATCTATAAATTATAGACAAAGGAGTTTTGCTGCTATATTATAGACAAAGGGGTTTTGTTGCGATGAACATCGTCTGTGCGACATTGAATGCCAAATACATTCATATGAATTTAGCCATCCGCTATTTAAAAGCATACGCTCAGCCCGAATTTGACGTCAAGCTTGTTGAGTATACGATCAAAGACCCGGTGCTGAACATTGTGACTGATTTGTACCAACGCCGTCCGGATGTCATCGGCTTCAGCTGCTACATTTGGAACATTGAAGAAACGATCAAAGTCGTCAAGCTGTTGAAAAAAGCAGCGCCGAATATTGTCATCGTCGCCGGCGGACCGGAAGTGTCGTACGATGTGCGTGAATGGATGGAGCGGGTGCCGGAGTTTGACTTTATCGTCGTCGGCGAAGGAGAGGAAACGTTTAAACAGCTGCTTTTCGCTTTAGACGGCCATGGAGACGTCCGTGATGTCGCCGGTCTCGCATTTCGCGACGGGGGCCGCATTGTCATCAATCCGCAGCGAAACAAAATCCACCTTGCCGACATGCCGTCGCCGTTTCGCTTCCCGGAAGACATTCCTCATCTTCCAAACCGGGTCGTGTATGTTGAAACGAGCCGCGGCTGCCCGTTCAGCTGCCAATTTTGCCTGTCCTCGATTGAAGTCGGCGTCCGCTACTTTGACCGCGAAAAAATTAAAGACGACTTGCGCTACTTGATGCGGCACGGGGCGCGGACGATCAAGTTCGTCGACCGGACGTTCAACATCAGCCGCAGCTATGCCATGGACATGTTCCGCTTTTTGATTGACGAACATGTACCGGGCACGGTCTTTCAGTTTGAAATTACCGCCGACATCATGCGTCCCGAGGTGATCGAGTTTTTAAACCGCGAAGCGCCGCCCGGCCTGTTCCGCTTTGAAATCGGCGTCCAGTCGACGAACGACGAAGTAAACCGGCTCATTATGCGCAAACAAAACTTCGCCAAACTTTCGCGAACGGTGACGATGATTAAAGAGGGCGGGAAAATCGCCCAGCATTTGGATTTGATCGCCGGTCTTCCCGAAGAAGACTACAACTCGTTCCGAAAGACGTTTAACGACGTGTTCGCCCTCCGTCCGGAAGAACTGCAGCTTGGCTTTTTGAAACTGCTGCGCGGCACTGGGTTGCGCCTGCGCGCCGAGGAGTACGGCTATGTGTATATGGACCATGCGCCATACGAAGTGCTCGCCAACAACGTCTTGTCGTTTGATGACGTCATCCGCATCAAGCAAGTGGAAGACGTGCTTGAAAAATATTGGAACGCCCATCGAATGGACGAAACGATCGAGTACTTGGTGACCGATGTGTTCCCGTCGCCGTTTGACTTTTTCCAGCAGTTTGGCACGTATTGGGATGAGCGCGGCTGGGCGCGCATCGGCCACCAACTGGAAGACTTGTTCCGCCGCCTGCATGAATTTTTGCGCACAGCCGTCCCGGACGCGCTGCCGGTCGCCGAGTCGCTCATGAAATACGATTACTTGCGCAATCAAAAATATAAGCCGCGCAAACCGTGGTGGAATGAGAAAACGGACAAAACGGCGCGCACGGCCGTCTACCGTGCGCTGCTCGAACGGCCCGAGGCGCTCGGAGCGGATTTTGCCGCCCTTGGGCTCGGGGAAAAGGAATTGTTTAAACATACGGTCGTGGAAATCGTGCCGGTTGATGTCGGCCGCTATATCGCCGCGAAGCAGCTCTCGTTTGCGCCAACCGTCATCGTCGCCTATTTTGATCCGTCCGGCACCGGCGCAACGCTGTTTTCCGCGCCGCTGTCCGCCTTGTCCGCTTCGGCATCCGCCTAACGGCCAAACGCCGGAGGCACGGCTTTTTTGTGCACCACGTGAAAAAGCAGGGAGCGTTATCCCTGCTTTTTTCGTTTCTTTTCATTTTCTTTCGCCCGTTTTTGTTCCTCCATGATCCAAAGCGGCTCGTGGGCAGCGAAATCGCCCCATTCAAACGCCATTTCTTCATTTCGTTGGGCAGTCCGCCCTTTTTGCTCTTTACCCATCCCCGCCTCCTTGCCGCCCTTTTTTCGAATTGCGGTTCGCGCCGCGGATCATGTCCTCCTCGCCGGCATATTGTGCCGCAAATTCGGTATCCGGCAAGCTTTCCGTTGGCGTTTTATTGTTGTTTTTCGCTGCGTCAAATTTCACTTTTCGCTTCATCATCGTTTCGTCTCCTCCTCATCAACCGTTTTCCGCTCATAAGCGACAAGCACAATTTCTTCCCCCGTCTCCTCGCGCAGCCGCTGTTCAAGCTGCTGCAGCTGGCGGAGCGTCCCGTCATGGAGACAGGCGACCGGGAACGCTACATTGTTCACCCGCATCCTCCTTCCCACATTTTTTCTTATCGTGTCTCGGCCGCACTGCCTTTATGCATCGCTAGAACGTTACGGCTTGAGCACGACTTTAATACAGCCGTCTTTCTTTTCGTCGAAAATTTCGTATGCGTATTGCGCCTCATCAAGCGGCAGGCGATGGGTAATGATATCGGTCGGATCGAACTTCCCTTCCACGATCCACTCGTATAACGTCGGAATGTAATGAATGACCGGCGCCTGCCCCATTTTCAGCGTAATGTTGCGTGAGAACAAATCGCCGAGCGGAAACTGGTTGTAGCGGGCGCCATATACCCCGACGAGCTGGATCGTTCCGCCTTTGCGCACCGCCTGCGAAGCGATGACGATCGCCCCCATCGCCCCGCCTTGCAGCTTCAGCGCTGAGCCAATAAGCTCAAGCGGCGTCATCTTTCCGTCGAGCCCGACACAATCGATGACGACATCGGCCCCGCCTCCGGTCATTTCTTTAATATATTCTCCGACATTCTCGTATTCAGTGAAATTTAACGTTTCGACTTTGTTCGTCTTTTTCGCATGTTCGATCCGATAATCGATGTAATCAACGGCGATGACGCGTTTCGCCCCTTTCATCCAGGCAAACTTTTGCGTCAGCAGCCCAACTGGGCCGCAGCCGAGCACGACAACAGTGTCGCCATCTTTTACCCCCGCCTCATCAACGCCCCAAAACGCGGTCGGGATGATGTCCGACAAAAACAGCAATTTTTCATCTTCCAACTCACAGTTTTCCGGGACGACAAACGGAGTGAAGTTGGCAAACGGAACGCGCAAATATTCAGCCTGCCCGCCCGGGTAGCCGCCAAACGTCTCGGAATAGCCGAAATACCCCCCCGATTCGCCGTTTGGGTTCGACGCATCGCATTGGCTTTCGAGCCCGTGCTGGCAATACCAGCATTGCCCGCAGGCGATCGTAAACGGCACGATGACCCGGTCGCCTTTTTTCACTTTCGTCACCGCCGGGCCGACTTCCTCGACAATGCCCATCGGTTCATGGCCGATAATGAAATCTTCCGGCATGTTCGGAATCATCCCATGCACTAAATGGAGATCGGAGCCGCAAATCGCGGTGCTGGTAATTTTGACAATAATGTCATCGTCTTTTAAAATTTTCGGATCAGGCATTTGTTTGACAGCTACATCTTTGATGCCTTGATACGTAACGGCTTTCATGCTACTCCTCCTTCATCGGTTTCTGGGCGAATGAGCCAAAAAGCAGCAGCGCCGCCAAGCAGCGCCATGACGCTAAGAAGCAACAGGAGCGGCGCCGTGCCATGTTTCATCAGCCAGGCTGCCAACGGCGGCCCGGCAGCCACGCCGATAAAACGAAGCGAACTGTAAAACGATGTCACCGTCCCGCGCTCGCTTTTCTCAATTCCTTCCGTGATAAGCGCATCTAAACACGGCAGCGCAGCGCCGATGCCGATGCCGGCTGCCGAGAACAACGCCAGCCAAACGGAAAGGGATGGATGAAGGGGAACGAGGGCCAACGCAGCCGCCAATAGAACGGAGCCGGCTGCAGCGCCCCATTTCATCCGCTGTTTCCGGTCGCCAATCGCTTTCCCGGCCGCAAATGAAGCGAGGCAGAGCGCCCCGAGCGGGATGGCGAGCACCCATCCTTTCCTCATTCCATCAATGCCATACACATCTTCAAGACGGCTTGAAAGGAAAAATAAAAACGCAAACAACACAAGCATCAACAAACCGCCGATGACAAACACCCCGATCAGCCAACGCCCTTCGCGGCGGAAAATCGCCGCCACCACCGCAATAAAATCCCGAAACGGCAACGGCCGCTCCCGACGCGCCGGCACCTGGATGGACCAAACCATCATTGCTGCCGATAGCAGGCAAAAGACAGGGAACGAAAAAAATGGAAAAAACCAAATGATGCCAGCCAGCATCGCCCCGAGAATCGGGCTTAGCACTTTGCCGAACGTGTTCGCCGTTTCAACCGTCCCTAAACAGCGGCTTGCCTCCTCCTCATCCGGAAACAAATCCCCGACAAGCGGCAAAACGATCGGAAACGCCCCGGCCGCCCCGAGCCCTTGCAACATGCGCCCGGCGATCATCCAGCCGTACGGGTCGCTCACCCGCCAAGCAGCCCATCCCGCCAGCCCCCCTCCCACCGCCGCCAGCAACAGGCTTGGAACGATGACCATTTTTCTCCCGATGCGGTCGCTTATATATCCGGCCAGCGGAATGAACAAAATCGCCACAACGGAATACATCGTGATCAGCAGGCTCGACTGCAGCGGCGTGATGTCGAGATGCCGTTCCATCGCCGGCAGCACCGGGATGAGCATCGAATTGCCCAGCGTCATGACAAGCGGAATCGAGGCAAGCGCAGCGACCGCCCACCCCCGACCAGCCTGCCTCCCTGCCTGTTTTGACAGCTGCACCGTCCATTCCATCGCTTCGGTCCCTTTCTTATGAAGTCGATATTTCCACTTATATGATGTGCGTTTTTTTCATGGATATGCCGCGCGAAAAAAAGCTGCCACCAAAGGAGGACAACCCTCCGTTTGGCGAACAGCCCCTTCTTGTCATGACCGGAAAACCGTTGTACAAAACGTCCGTTATTTTCCGCCCGTGAACGAAATTCCTTTGATGAAGTAGCGGTTGAAAAAGACGTAAATGACCAACACCGGCAGCGTAAACACCATGGATGCCGCCATAATGTAGTTCCAATAGCTGATGTACTGTCCTTTGAAGCGATTGAGGCCAAGCGGCAACGTAAACAGCTGTGGATCGGACAAAATAATGAGTGGGCGCATGAAATCGTTCCACGAACCCGTCAACTACCCCCACTTAGCTAACGCTTGAAGTGGGGGCTTGCAACTCCCCAGAAGTACAAGCGGACTTCGTCCTCCTTCCTTGACTTGGGGTTGCATCAGGGCAGGTTGACAACTACCCAACGACGTAGGTCATGCCTGCATCGTTACCGATTCTCTCGGTGTGTCTGTTGGCAGTACTTGGCTTCCACACACAACAGACGGATCTACGCTCGATGTTTTACGGTTACAACGTTTCCTGTAACCAACTCCATACATCGAGTAGCCGTGATTGGAGTGCCTTTATTAAACGGTTTTCTCCACGCCTTTATTATATCATACACAAAAGAAAAGGGGAACGCGCATTCCTCTCCCACTTACTCCCTTTGGTCGTTGAAGTGGGAGTCTCCTGCGCGAAATAGGATGAAAAATTCCTCCTGTAATTCCCAACCATATCTCTTTGTTCGGTCGTCCATACTAATCATACCTCATCAAAAAACCATCAAGGAGGAATTTCATATGGCTCGTTCAAGCAACAAACTGCTTGTTCCAGGCATCGAACAAGCGTTGGAACAAATCAAATACGAAATCGCCCAAGAGTTTGGCGTACAGCTCGGGGCTGGCACGGTTTCGCGCGCCAACGGCTCCGTCGGCGGGGAAATTACAAAACGGCTCGTCGCCCAGGCGCAAAGCGAACTGGCCGGCCGGAGAACAGAATAAAGCCGAGCGCCATCACTCGGCTTTTTTTGTTTTGGAATTCATTGCTTCCGAAGGACGGCCGGGATGGGCCGGATGGCGCCGCTCTTTTTGGTCGTTGCCATCCGGCCGGCCGCCTGCCGCTTTTTTCTCTACATAATGACCGCCCGGCCGCGATGGTCTGGCGTTTCCATGTTTTTTCCCTTTCGGAGACATTTCCTTGTTTGACGGAGAGCTTTCCTTATTTAAACCGGAGTTTTTCCGCTCGTGCGGCATCTGTTTTTCTTTTTTCTGCTGTTTCGTCTTCTGTTCCCTATGCTTCTGTTTCACTTGCGCCGGCTGTTCCAGTTTTCTCCCTTTTGATGGTGATGCTTTCTTTTCACTCTTTCCGACTTGTCCGTTCCCTTTGTCCGGCTTGGTGGATGTAGACGAGGCCGGTTTCACCTTTTTCTCGATTTGCAATAATTTTCCGGTTGTCATCCCCCGTTTGACAGCTTGGTTGCGCACGGCCATCGTACTATTGGCCGTGGTAATGACAATCCGGTCATCCGCCACTGACCGCTGGATATCGGCGAGCGCGGCAGACAGCTTCCGCGCCGAAGAGGCGTCGCGCTCCCTCTCCACCGTCGTAATCAGCACTTCCCCGCCTTTCTTTAAATACCCCTTTTGTTCGCTTAGCGCAATGATTTGTTTCGCTACCGAAGAAAACGGTTGACGTTTCCAGGAAGGAAGCGCCGTCAGCACCTTCTTTCCTTCCTCATTGTAAGCCTTCAGTGTCAACACGCGCAGCTCCGCATCGACTCCCGCTTCCATGCTTGGGTTGATGTCGATCGACATGTAGGCGTACACCGCATTAGAAGGCCATTGAATCCAAGTCGCCAGAAGCACCGCGGCCGCCGTCAGAACGCTTATGAGCGCATATCGAAACGAACGGCGGCAAAACGGAAAAGGACGGCCAACCGCATTCGCTTTGACCTCTTCTCCAATCTCCCATTCTTTTTCTTTTTTCAATCGAAGAAATTCCCCTTCCGGCGTCAATACCGTGACGAACTCTTCATCCAACTCCAGCACAATTCCCTTTTTCACGATGAAAGCACCCCTTTTATATAGTCCTTTAGGTAAATGTAATCGCCTGCCAAAATAACCGCGATCGCAATAATGTATTTTCTATTTCTCTCAATCGTTTTGCGGCTGACGGATGCCATCGCTTCCAACTGCTTGATCGGCAGCTGTTTTTTTTGAAACAGCAAGTGGACCAAGTGTTCGTTCTCGACAAGCAGCTGGGCGACGCGAATGGCGTTTAGGCGGGCGTCTTTATGTTTTGGCGATTGTTCGACTAAATCGTGAAAATGAATGCCGAATTGTTTCAGCACTTGCTGGTAATGAAGAATTTCTTCCCGACGCTGTTCTTGTTCGATTTGCCTATAAAACTCCTCAACCGATAATTTCGCATCTACGTACGTTTGCGCCGCCTGCTCGCCGTTTTCTCCATCTTCGACATGCCATATGGCCTCTCGCATTCTCACCTCTTTTCGAATGTAATCGATGAGGCGCCGCTTAATGAGCAGCTCCGCAAACGACAGAAAGGAACCTCCTTTGTGCAACGCATATTTTTCAATCGCTTCGTTAAAAGCGATCAGTCCAATGCTCGCCTCATCATCTTCCTCATGAATGAACCTCTTGCATACACTTGAGACTGTTTTAACGATAAACGGCTTATATTGCCGGATGAGCTCATTGCGCAACGCTTCATTTCCCCGCTGAATTTCCACAACCGTCCGTTCAAGCGTTCTCTCTCTTCTTTTCAATAATGTCCCAAACACCCTTTTCACCCCGCTTATACAAAGCCGGACTGACGCTCGTTCTTTATATTATTCGCACATCGCAACCCAAATATGGCCGTCGCTCAAAGGGGATTTTTTCAAGTCGCTCAAGTGAACACAAGTCCCCAAAAAGGCTCAACGCCGCCTGCGCCGAGCACACGCCCTCCATCAGCAAAAATCATGTATTTCTGTGCTTGACGGTTTCAAAACATCTCACGCTTTCTTCTGTAAGGGAAAATCAGTAAATCAACATTTTTCAGACATGGTGACGCGCGAAAAAGCCTCACTTGTCAAGTACACTTTGTGGAGATGAACACTTCTAAATGAAAAAAGAGTGAAACGCGGTGTTGCCGAAAAATTTGACATAATGGAAAAAGGGGCTGTTTCCC